>CAVXYP010000006.1:0-698517 GCA_963766035.1 uncultured Actinomycetota bacterium
TCCTTGTGGCAGGCCCCGAGTACGACACCGATATCAAGCAGCTCACTGCGACGATGCACACCATCGAGCAGGTGCTCGACATCCCCGCGATGCAGCGTGAGATCGAGGATCTCGGCGTCCAGGTGGCCGCTCCGGACCTGTGGGACGACCAGACCAACGCGACCCGCGTGACCGGCCGGCTGTCGTTGCTGCAGGGCGAGGTCGACCGGTTCAAGGCGCTCAAGACCCGCATCGAGGATCTCGAGCTGATGGTCGAGCTCGCCAACGAGGAGGGCGACCAGGACTCGCTCGCCGAGTCCGAGAAGGAGCTCGGCAAGATCAAGAAGGCCGTCGAGGCGCTCGAGATCCGCACCCTGCTCTCCGGTGAGTACGACGAGCGCGAGGCCATCGTGACCATCCGATCCGGCGCGGGCGGGGTGGACGCCGCCGACTTCGCCGAGATGCTGATGCGGATGTACACCCGCTGGGCCGAGCGCAACAACTACCCCGTCGAGGTCTACGACGTCTCCTACGCCGAGGAGGCGGGCATCAAGTCCGCCGAGTTCGCGATCCACGCGCCCTACGGCTACGGCACGCTCTCCGTCGAGGCCGGAACCCACCGCCTGGTCCGGATCAGCCCGTTCGACAACCAGGGCCGTCGCCAGACCTCGTTCGCCGCGGTCGAGGTCGTGCCCGTTCTCGAGCAGACCGACGAGATCGAGATCGACGAGAACGACATCCGCACCGACGTCTTCCGGTCCGGCGGCCCGGGCGGCCAGTCGGTCAACACGACCGACTCGGCGGTCCGGCTCACCCACATCCCGACCGGCTTGGTCGTCAGCTGCCAGAACGAGAAGAGCCAGCTGCAGAACAAGGCCAGCGCCATGGTGGTGCTCAAGGCCAAGCTGCTCGCGCTGAAGAAGGCCGAGGAAGCCGCGCAGATCAAGGACCTCAAGGGAGACGTCCAGGCCAGCTGGGGCGACCAGATGCGCAACTACGTGCTGAACCCCTACCAGATCGTCAAGGACCTGCGCACCGGCTACGAGAGCGGCAACCCGCAGGCGGTCTTCGACGGAGACCTCGACGACTTCCTCGAGGCCGGCATCCGCTGGCGGCGAGGTGCCGAGAAGGCCGACGCCTGACCGACCGTCAACGCTCGTGGTCGGCGGCGTCGTACACGACCTCGGCCACTGCGAAGGCGACGACCACGGCGATCGCGCCGATCAGGTTCGTGCCCGCCAGCAGCCCGAAAGCGATCAACCCGCCGGACGCGCGCCATGCGCCACGCGGGGGGAATCGGTCGTGCCAGCGACTCAGTCGGTAGTGCTCGATAACGCTCATCGCTGCCTCCTCGGGTTCTTGGTCACCTAAGTCTAGTTGATAAGTAGACAAAAGGCCAAGCGACCGAGCTGACCGAGACACGTGGGAGCCGGGGTCCTACGCCGTGTGACCCGCTAGCGGTAGGTCAGCAGTCGCCGGTCGCGCTCGAAGTGGCTGTGGTCGTTGTACGACGACAGGGTCAGCCCGCTGCGGCCGTTGATCACCTTCGTGACGCCCGCGTTGACCGCCACCTTGTTGAGCCGGGCCCAGAGTGATGCGTCGCCCGCGAGCAGCTGTGACCCGGCCAGTCCGATCGGGCCACCCGAGGTGACGACCACGGCGGTGCCCTTCTCGGGGAGCTGCGCGGCAGCGGCGAGCAGTGCCGCCTCGATCCGCCCGGTGAAGGCAGGGAACGACTCGTGGTAGTCGTCGTCCGCCGTGCCTCCGGTCCAACGGGCGGTGGCGTCCTCGAAGACCTCCTGGAACTTCTGCCGCGGCGCGCGGCTGCGGGCCAGGTCGGCGATCATGACCGCCCGCGACCGGTAGTGCGGCTTGTGCACCTCGACCACGTGCTGGAAGTCGAACTCGTCCCACCCGGGGTCGACGACGACCGGCACGTCCCGCCGGGTGCCCGCCTCGGCGAGGCCGGCGAGGATGCCCTCGGCCGTCTCCCGGTGCCGCCGCAGCTCGCCGCGGACGACCACGTCGGGCTGCGTCTCCTGCGCCGCGAAGGCCCGGCCGAGCAGGCGGGACTGCTCGTGGCCGAGCGCCGACAGGGCGTCGTAGTCGCGCTTGCCGAAGGACGCCTGTCCGTGGCGGACCAGGTAGATCAGTCTCACGCGCCGACCTGCCGCATGAGCGCGCGCGCCCGCCGGTGCAGGACGTGCGATCCGAGCCAGTAGCTCTTGAACTTCGGGTTCGTCGTCTGCTTGCGGTGGTAGCGGTAGTAGATCTGCTGCAGGATCGCGGCCAGCCGGAACAGGCCGAAGACCTCGTAGAAGGCCCACTCCTCGTCGGTGAGCTCGAAGCCCATCCGCTCGCAGTAGTAGTCGACCAGCTCCTTGCGGGTCAGCATCCCGGGCATGTTGGAGGGCTGCATCCGGAACCGCTGGTAGAGGCCGGCGTCGCCGGCCTCCACCCAGTAGGCCACGACCGACCCGAAGTCCATCAGCGGGTCGCCGAGCGTGGCCATCTCCCAGTCCAGCAGGGCGATCGGCTTCGTCGGCTCGTCGCTGTCGAAGACCACGTTGTCGAGCCGGAAGTCGTTGT
Organism: uncultured Actinomycetota bacterium; assembly: GCA_963766035.1. Lineage (GTDB taxonomy): Bacteria > Actinomycetota > Actinomycetes > Propionibacteriales > Nocardioidaceae > Nocardioides. The sequence goes on from CAVXYP010000006.1 coordinate 2,569, forward strand.
GGATCAGGCAGGTGCGCACGTCCGCAGGCTGGGTGTCGTCGAGCCAGCGCATGACCTTGCCCCACGACGGCACGTTCCACGTCTTCGCCTTCTCGAACCGGCTGATCCAGCCGCCGACCTGGCGCGCGACGTAGCCCTCGCCCTTGCCGAGCGAGGCGAGGCCGGCTGCCGAAGCGTCGACCGAGTGCAGGTCGACGAGCAGGTCGACCACGTTGGTGCACAGCTCGCGGACCTGGTCGGGTGGCAGGTCGAGTCCGAGCTCACGACGCGGGATGTGACCGGCCACCCGGTCCATGACGTAGAACTCCGAGCCGATCACGGACGGGTCGTCGCAATAGCCGACCATCGTCGCGACGTAGGGGAAGACCGGCGCGAGTGCGGCCTGGATCCGGTGCTCGCGCCCCATGTCGTGGGCACTGGCCGCCTTGGTGCCGCCCGGCGGCCGGCGCAGGATCAGGTCGCGACCACCGGTGGTCGAGCCTGTCGAGACCCGCAGCAGATACGTCAGGTTCGACGCGCCACCGCTGAACTGCCGGACGTCCGTGATCCGGCCCGGGACCTCGTCGAGATGGTCCTGCAGCCACGCCTCGACGGCGGGCACGTCGAACGCGTCCTCCTCGCGGACCTCGTGGGCGCCTGCGACGCCGGGCGGTGACGCCTCGGTCACATGAGCCTCCGGACGAGCGGCATCGGCAGGTTCTTGAGGGCGAAGCCGAGCGGCACCCATGGCCAGGCGGGCACGAGCGCCTTCTCCTTGCGCTTCTCGATCGCCGCGACCATCGCCTTCACGCCGGTCTTGGTGTCGACCATGAACCTGGCCTTGTCCTTGACCTTGTCGTTCATCTCGGACGCGATGTAGCCGGGGTAGATGATCGAGACGTCGATGCCCTTGGCCTTCACGTTCTCGTTGAGCAGCCCCTCGGCGAGGGCGGCGACGCCGGCCTTGGTGGCGGCGTACGTCGTGATCGTCTTCCGCATGCCACGCAGGGCGGAGACGGACGAGATCATCACCAGGTGACCCCTGCTTCCAGCGGCGGCCTGGGCGCGGAAGATCTCCATCGCCGCCTCGGTCTGCGCGAGCGCGGCGACGAAGTTGGTCATCGCGGTCTGCTTGTTGGCGTCGTAGCGTCCGGTGCCGAGCGGCGCGCCCTTGCCCAGGCCGGCGTTGATGATCACCCGGTCGAGCGTGCCGAACTCGGCGGCGAACTCCTTGAAGACCGCGAACACCGCGTCGTCGTCGTTGACGTCGAGCTCCTTGATCGCGACCGTCGCGCCCGGCTGGTCGACGGAGAGCTCGGAGCGCAGCCTCTCGAGCCGGTCGGTGCGGCGCGCGCAGAGCGCGAGGTCGTAGCCCAACGCCGCGAACTGCCGCGCCATCTCCTCACCCAAGCCCGAGCTGGCGCCGGTGATGAGGATCGTTCCCTTGGTCATCTGCTGCCTTCCGTCTGTTCCGTCTGTTCCGTCTGGTCCGACTGCTCGGCCAGCGCCTTGATGCGCGCTGCGAAGCTGCGCTGTTCCTGGTCGTAGAGGGGGCGTTCGTTGGTCTTCGCCCACACGGCCATCCGTGCGGGCTCGTCGGGCACGACCACCATGGCTCCCTCGTCGATGGCCGTCATCACCTCGGCGGCGATCTGGTCGGGTCCGTACGCCGACTTCTCGATCAACCGCGCCGCGACCTGGGCGACGGTGGTGTCGCTGCCGTCGATGGAGCTGGCGAGGTTGGTGCGGAAGAAGCCGGGGCAGACCGCCGTGACCAGGATGCCGTAGGGGTCGAGCTCGTAGGACAGGGTCTCGCTGAGCGCGACGACACCGGCCTTCACTGCTGTGTACGACGACATGCCGGGCGGGTGCACGAGACCCGCGAGCGACGCGGTGTTGACGATGTGGCCGGAGCCCTGGGCCTTGAAGCCGGGAGTGAAGGTGCGACAGCCGCGGACCACGCCCAGCAGGTTGATGTCGATGACCCGCTGCCACTCGGTGATCGTCGCGACGTCGATGCGACCGCCGCTGGCAATGCCGGCGTTGTTGACGAGGACGTCGAGACCGCCCCACTGCTCGTCGGTCCAGACGAGCGCTGCGGCCCAGTCCTCGTCGGACGTCACGTCGAGGCGGAGGTAGTCCGCGCCCGCAGGCAGAGTGGCCGGCTCGACCCGGTCCGCGACCAGGACCCGGTCGCCGCGCGCCAGGAACGCGGCGGTCAGCGCCGCGCCGAGTCCCGACGCCCCGCCGGTGACGAGGACCCGGCGGGCTTGGGGGCTGGTCATCGCGACGCGCCGTACTTCATCAGCTCGAGCCGCGCGATCAGCCCGAGGTGCACCTCGTCCGGCCCGTCGGCGAACCGCAGCGAGCGGGCGCCGGTCCACGCGGCGGCCAGCGGGAAGTCGTCGGTGAGGCCGCCGCCGCCATGGATCTGCATGGCGAAGTCGATGATGTCGAGGGCCATCCGCGGCGCGGCCACCTTGATCTGCGAGACCTCGCTGATCGCGTTCATCGCGCCGCCCTGGTCGAGCTTCCACGCCGCGTTGAGCACCAGCAGCCGGGTGGACTCGATCGCGATCCGGGCCTGGGCGATCCGCTCCCGGTTGCCGCCGAGGTTGACCAGCGGCTTGCCGAACGCGACCCGGTCGGTGCCGCGCTGGCAGGCCAGCTCGAGGGCCTTCTCCGCCAGCCCGATCAGCCGCATGCAGTGGTGGACCCGGCCGGGGCCGAGCCGGCCCTGGGCGATCGCGAACGCCTCGCCGGGGCCGGAGACGAAGCTCTCGATCGGCACCCGGACGTCGGTGAGTGAGACCTCGCCGTGCCCGTGCGGCTCGTCGAAGTAGCCCATCGTCGTGAGCATCCGCTCGACCTTCACACCAGGCGTGTCGCGGGGGACCAGCACCATCGAGTGACGGTGGTGCCGATCGGCCCCTGAATCCGGCTCTGCGTCGGTCAGGCCCATCACGATGAGCAGCTCGCAGTCCGGGTGGCCGACACCGGTCGAGAACCACTTGCGGCCGTTGAGGACGATCTCGTCGCCGTCGACGATCGCGCTGAGCTCCATGTTGGTGGCGTCGGAGGACGCGACCCCGGGCTCGGTCATCAGGAACGCGCTCCTGATCCGGCCGTCGAGCAGCGGGTCGAGCCAGCGGTCCTTCTGCGCCTGGCTGCCGTACTTCAGCAGCACCTCCATGTTGCCGGTGTCGGGAGCGTTGCAGTTGAGGACGTACGGCGCGAGGAACGACCGCCCGGTCAGCTCCGCGATGGGCGCGTAGTCGACGTTGCTGAGGCCCGCTCCGCCATGGGTGCCGTACTTCTCGGCATAGGGGCCCTCGTGGCCGGCCGGGAGGAAGAGGTTCCAGAGACCTCGCTCGCGGGCCTTGGCCTGCAGTTCCGCCATGACCGGCAGCTCCTGCCACTGCTCGCCCTGGCCGGCGTCGCGGCGGCGCTTGATCTCGCGGTGGTAGTCCGCCTCGACCGGCTCGACCTCGGTCTCGATGAAGTCCTTGACGAGCGCGGTCAGCTCGGCCGCGCGAGGGGAGGGTGCGAAGTCCATGCCCTTGACCTTGCCACACTATTGAGCAATGCTCAATAACGTGGACGCAGGTCACACCGCGCGCACGCGCACCCGGCTCAGCCAGGACGAGCGCCGCCGCCAGCTGCTCGGCATCGGGCTGCGGATGCTCGTCGAGAAGCCGATCCAGGACCTCTCCCTCGACGCCGTCGCGGCCGAGGCCGGGATCTCGCGCGGGCTGCTCTTCCACTACTTCCCGACCAAGACCGACTACTACGACGCAGTGGTGGCCGCCGCGCTGCGCCGGGTGCTGCGCAACACCGCGCCGGACCCCGGCGCCGATCCCGACGAGGCTCTGCGGCAGTTCGTCGAGCGCTTCTACGCCCAGATCGAGCGGCGCCGCGAGTTCTACCTGGCGCTGGTCTTCGGCAGCGGCGCGATCTCGGTCGGTGGAGAGGGCATCGAGTCGCACCGGATGACGGTCGCCCGGCGGGTGGCCGACGCCCTCGGGCTCGGTCCCGACGCGACACCGGTGGTGCACGGCTGGACGGCGTACGTCGAGGACCGGGCGCTGCTGTGGTCCGGCACTCCGTCCGCCGAGCGAGCATCCCTCGCCGACGAGGTCGGTCACTGCTGCGCGGCACTCACGGCACTACTGGCGGTCTCGTGACGGTCGCTGGGCGACCTCCTCGACCAACGAAGTCAGTCGGCGGCAGCTGCTGCCTCAGCGACGGCGACGCACCAGCGGCCGGCCCGGTCGAGCAGCTCCGGCTCGGGGACGGTGGCGGGCGCGGCCAGGCTGCACGCGAGCCAGGCGTCCCCGAACAGGCCGCGGAAGGAGGCCCGACGACGGTCGCCGTCGGGGCAGACCAGCGCGAGGCTCGGCGCGCCGTACGCCGGTGCCGTGGCCGGCCGTGTGCACCCCCGCCGGTCGGCCATCTCGTCGACGAGGTCGGCCGCGCGCGAACGCGACACCGGCGGCGCGAACAACCACGCGCGCAGCTCGCCGCCGTCGGTGCCGTTGCTCTCGACCCGGCAGCCGTACTCGTGCGCAACGTCCTCGACGCCCGGTGCCAGCTCCGCCGACTGCCCGTCGCGGTAGCTCGTCCGCCGGCCGGCCTGGCCGCCGAGCGCCTCGGTCAGCGCCTCGTCCGGCACCCGCTGGCAGAACGGCGCGCGCGACAGCGCGACCACCGTCGTGTCGAAGTCGGTCAGCGGCGTCGACTGGTAGGAGGGTGGCGGCGGGGGCGGAGCCGTCGCAGGCGCGTCCTCGTCGCCGAGCACGAGAACGCCGGCCGACACCGGAAGAGCGGTCAGCACGACGGCGATCAACAACCATCGCAGCGAGCTCGGCACCCGACTCACGATAGACCGCAGCCCGATATCGCCTTGCGCATCGCGTACCGTCTGCTCAGTGATTCGCTTCGAGAAGGTCACCAAGAACTACCCCGGCCCCGGCAAGCCGGCGCTCGACCAGGTGACGGTCGACATCGACAAGGGTGAGTTCGTCTACCTCGTCGGACAGTCCGGTTCGGGCAAGTCGACCGCGCTCCGGCTGGTCCTCCGCGAGCTGCGTCCGACCACCGGCCGGGTCTACGTCGCCGGCAAGGAGATCAACCGGATGGCCGGGTGGAAGGTGCCCCGGCTCCGTCGCCAGGTCGGCACCGTCTTCCAGGACTTCCGGCTGCTCCCCAACAAGACCGTGACCGAGAACGTCGCGTTCGCGCTCCAGGTGATCGGCAAGTCCCGCCGTGAGATCAACCGGGTGGTGCCCGAGACGCTCGAGGTCGTCGGGCTCAAGGACAAGGGCGGGCGGATGCCCGACGAGCTGTCCGGCGGCGAGCAGCAGCGGGTCGCGATCGCCCGCGCCTTCGTCAACCGGCCGATGATCATCATCGCCGACGAACCGACCGGCAACCTCGACCCGCAGACGTCGGTCGGGATCATGAACCTGCTCGAGGACATCAACGCGCGCGGCACCACCGTCGTGATGGCGACCCACGACCACGGCATCGTCGACCAGTTCCGCAAGAGGGTGGTCGAGCTCGAGAACGGCAAGGTCGTGCGTGACGAGGCGGCCGGGAGCTACGGCTTCCAGCACTAGCCCTCTACGCCGCCCGAGCCCGAACCTGATCCCAGGAGAGCCCTTCCACCATGCAGCTCCGCTACGTCTTCACCGAGCTTCGCTCCGGCCTGCGTCGCAACCTGTCGATGCACGTCGCCGTGATCCTCACCCTCTTCGTGTCGCTCACCCTCGCCGGCTGCGGCATGCTGTTGCAGCGGCAGGCCGACAAGACCGCGGAGACGCTCGGCAACGAGCTCCAGATCCTGGTCAACCTCTGCGTGGTCGACGACCCGGTGAAGAGTCCCAACTGCAGCAGCGGTGCGGTGACCGACCAGCAGCGCAGGGAGATCGAGCGGGCGCTGAAGGCGAGCCCGGAGGTCGAGTCCTACGACTTCCAGACCCAGGAGGAGGGTTTCGCGAAGGCGCAGGACATCCCGGCGTACGAGCCCTACTTCGAAGGATCCGACCCGATCATCACGGTCGAGGACTGGCCCCCGCAGTACTGGATCACCCTCAACGACCCGGAGGAGGCGGATGGGGTCATCAGCTCGGTCACCGGCCTCGAGGGGGTGTCGGCGATCAAGGACCAGCGCGAGCAGCTGACCGCGATCTTCGGGATCATCGACTCGTTGAAGTACGGATCGTGGATCGGCTCCGGCCTGCTCCTCCTGGCCTCGCTGCTGCTCGTCGCCAACACGGTCCGGCTGGCCGCGATGGCCCGGCGCCGTGAGATCGGCATCATGCGACTGGTGGGTGCTTCAACGCTCTACATCGCGTTCCCGTTCCTCCTCGAGGCGCTGGTGTCGGCCGCCATCGGTGTCGCTCTGGCGACCGGGGCGCTGGCCGCGTTCACGAGGTTCGCGATCCTCGACGGGCTCGCCGACGCGATCGACTTCCTGCCCTGGATCGGATGGGACGACTACGTCCAGACGCTCATCGGCACCGTGCCCCCCGGCGTCGTGATCCTTGGCCCGGCGCTGACGCTGATCCCGACACTCCTACTGACGCGCAAATACATCAAAGTCTGACCAGGCGCGGATACGGTCGAGGCGTTCACTTCCCCGAACGCGAAGGTTGTATCCGTGCGCTCCTTCCCCGGCGCCCCACGCTGTGTCTCCGCGCTCGCCGTCGCCGTCCTTGCGCTCGGCGCCCTCGCGACTCCTGTCGCGCACGCCGACGACGACGACAAGAGCGCGGAGCTGCGTCACCAACAGCATCAGATCGAGGACCAGATCGGCCAGGTGCACGACGACCTCGACGAGGCCAGCCGTGCCGTCGCCCGTTCGACGCGCCGACTCGAACGCGCGACCGCCCGGCTCGGCGACGCCCGCGAGCGACTGCAGACCGTCCGCGCCAGCCTGTGGGACGCCCGCGCCGAACGGCTCCGGCTCGCGCGGGCGCTGGTCCGCGCCGAAGCCCGGTTCGACCGGGTGTCGGCCGAGCTGAGCGCCGCCCGCGCCGACGTGGCCGAGCAGCGAGAGCTGGTCCGCAACACCGTGCTCGGCATGGAGACCGCCGGCAACAAGGACCTCGCCGTCATGGACGCCATCACGTCGTCCGGCTCGATCGAGGAGCTCCTCGTCGCCCAGACCGCGGGCGGCATGATCCTCGGCCGCGAGGACCAGGCTCTGGGCGACTTCCAGGCCGCCGAGCAGGCCCTGGCGGACTGGAAGGACGAGGTCCGCCGCGCCCGCGACGACGTCGCCGCCCAGACGGAGGCGGCGCGCCAGAACCTGCTCGAGATCCGCGGCCTCTTCGCCGATGCCCGCGAGACCCGCGCCGAGGTCGCCCGACTCGTCGACGAGTCGCGCAACGCCCGGCGGGCCGCCGTACGCGCGAAGCAGCACGACCGCGCCGCGCTCGAGCGCCTCAAGAACCGCGAGGCCCGGATCAAGCGCGAGATCCTGCGGCTCGCCCGGCTTGCTCAGCAGCAGGAGAACGCGCCGACGTACACCGGTGCCACCGACGGTCTCCTGCAGACCCCGGTCAGCGGGCCGGTGACCTCGCCGTACGGCTGGCGGACGCACCCGATCTACGGCTACTGGGGCCTGCACGACGGCACCGACTTCGGCGCCGCCTGCGGTGCGGCCCTGTGGGCGGGCGAGTCCGGCACCGTCATCAACGAGTACTACGACGAGATCTACGGCAACCGCCTCTACCTCTCGGTCGGCACCGTGAACGGCGCCAACCTGACGCTGGTCTACAACCACCTGTCCAGCTACAACGTCGCAGAGGGCGCGCACGTCGGCCGCGGTGACGTCGTCGGCTACGTCGGCTCCACGGGCTGGTCCACCGGCTGCCACCTGCACTTCACCGTGCTGCGCAACGGCGAGACCGTCGACCCCATGAACTACCTGTAAGTCCGTTGACCCTGCCTGAAAGAATGGCGGGATGGCCAAGCAGGGAAAGGGCGCGCCCAAGGACGCAGGGGAGCCGCGCAAGCTCGTCGCGTCCAACAAGAAGGCGCGTCACGACTACCACGTCGAGGACGTCTTCGAGGCCGGCCTGGTCCTGCAGGGCACCGAGGTGAAGTCCCTGCGGCTCGGCCGCGCCAACCTCACCGACGGCTTCGTCGACATCGACGGCGGCGAGGCCTGGCTGCACGGCGTCCACATCCCGGAGTACTCCCAGGGCTCGTGGACCAACCACGCCGCCCGCCGCAAGCGCAAGCTCCTGCTCCACAAGGCCGAGATCGAGAAGATCGAGCGCAAGGTCAGCGAGAAGGGCCACACCGTCATCCCGCTGTCTCTCTACTTCGTGAAGGGCAAGGCCAAGATCGAGATCGGGCTGGCCAAGGGCAAGAAGTCCTGGGACAAGCGGCAGGCGATCTCCGAGCGCGAGTTCGATCGCGAGAAGCAGGTCGAGCTAGGTCGCCGGTTGAAGGGCATGCGTGACTGACCCGCCGCCGCTGGTCGAGCCGGGCGGTCTGCTGGGGCAACGCCGCGCGGCTGCTGGGAATCCGATGAGCGTTCTGACTGTTGCATCCGTAAGATGGACACATAACTCAAGAGGGGCTGATCGGTTTCGACTTGGGACGTTTGTTCCAGGGGAAGCGGGTCGAGGAGCCAGCGTCATCTCGTAAACGATCGCTGGAAACCAATAACTGCCAACAACAAGCAGTCCTTCGCTCTCGCCGCCTGAGCGGTGATCGAAGCGTCAGTCAGGGCATCCGTCTCCGTCCCTGAATCTGGCGTCGTCTAGGAGACTTGCTGACCAGACCTCCGCCAGGAGGGTCGGTCGGGACTCAATCTTGGCTAGGCCTGTCGGCGACGTGTCAGTGCGAGCGCCGGGGCCGATAAAACAACAGCGCTGACTGCACCCGGAGAAGACCTGGCTCGGCGCTCGAGGACCGGGGTTCGATTCCCCGCAGCTCCACGGTTTTGGATTGCGCGAGCGTGTCGCACCATCGTGCGGCACCGCACGATGCGGGCTTCGCCCGCGCTGCGCCACTCTGCCGCGCGCTCGGTTGTCGGTGCTCCGCCTTACGGTGGAGCGATGGCTGAAATCGTGCTCTTCCATCACGCAGGCGGGTTGACCGACGGAGTGCTGGGCTTCGCCCAGACACTGAGGGAAGCCGGTCACACCGTGCACGCTCCTGACCTCTTCGACGGCCTGACGTTTGACGACGTCCGCGACGGCGTCGCCTACGCCCGGTCGCTGGGGGAGGAGGCGTTCGCGGCGCAGGCGGCCGAGATCATGGCGCCCCTGGGCACCGACCTGGTCTACGGCGGCATGTCGATGGGCGCGGCCCGGGCAGCAGAGCAGGTGCTCGAGCGACCAGGCGCGAAGGGAGCCTTCTTCCTCTACGGCGCGATCGCGCCGTCGTGGTGGGAGACCACGTGGCCCGAGGGCGTCCCGACCCAGGCGCACACGACCGAGGGTGACGAGTGGCGCGAGCCGGAGGCGGAGGAGGAGTTCGTCGCCGACATCCCCGGCGCGGAGCTCTTCGTCTACCCCGGGTCGGGCCACCTGTTCGCCGAGCCGGGCCACCCGGACTACGACGAACAGGTCGCCCGGTTGGCGACCGAGCGGGTCGTCGCGTTCCTGGCGGGGCTGTAGCAGCCGCGTCACCCGATGGTCAGTCCGGGGACGGTCACGGGTTTGCGGCGCGGCGAGCTGGTGCTGTCTCCGAGCTGCCCGGCGGCGTTGGCGCCCCAGCACTGCACCGCACCACCCGTCACGACCGCGCACGTGTGGTAGACCCCGGACTCGATGACCGTGGCCCCGGTGAGGCCGATGACGGGGACGGAGGTCAGTTCTTTCTGGACATAGCTGTCGTTGCCCAAACGGCCCTCTTGGGTGCCGTTGAAGCCGACGCAGCGGCCGGCGCCCGACGTGAGGGTCACGCAGCTGTGGTACTCGCCGAGCGAGACCTTGGCCGCGCTGGTCACGCCGGTCATCGCGACGGACGTCGACTTGTCCTCCTCGGTCCCGTCGCCCAGGGCGCCGTAGTAGTTCAGCCCGAAGCACCGCGGCACGTTGGCCACGATCGCGCAGGTGTGGAAGTAGCCCGCCTCCACGGTCGAGGCGCCGCTGATGCCGAGGACGGGCACCGGTGTCGAGCGGTCGACCTTGGTGCCGTCGCCCAGCTGGCCGGAGAAGTTGAAGCCGGTGCACTTCAGCGTGCCGTCGGACCACCGACCGCAGGTGTGTTGGTCTCCGGCGGAGATCTGGACCGCGCCGGCGAAGCCGCCGATCGTCGTCGGCGAGGCGACGTCGTCGTTGCCCGGGATGCCCAACCGTCCGTTGTAGCCCTCGCCCCAGCACTTGACGGTGCCGCCGGTCACGACTGCGCAGGTGTGGTGCCCGCCGGCGTCGATCGAGACGACGCCGGTGAGACCGGGCACCGCGACCGGGGTCAGCCGGTCCGTGGCCCGATCCGGCTGGCTGGGATCACCGAGTCCGAGCTCGAGGTTCTCGTTGATGCCCCAGCAGCGCACCGTCGTGTCCGCCAGCAGCGCGCAGGTGTGGGCCCGGCCGGCGGTGACGGCGACCACGCCGCTCAGGCCGGTCACCGGGACGGGCACATACGCCGTGTTCCGGGTGCCGTTGCCGAGCTGGCCGTCGTTGTTGAGGCCCCAGCACTTGACCCCTCCGCCGGCCACGACGGCACAGGTGTGGAGGGCTCCGGCGGCGAGCTTGCCGGCGAAGGACGGTGGGGGCGGCTCGGGATCGTCGTTCGTGATCGTGACGATGCCCTTCGCGCGTTCGACCTGCGCCCCGCCCGTCGGGGTCGCCAGCTTGACGGTCAGCGTCTCGGCCGGTTCGAACTGGGTGTCGCCGATGATCGGCACCGTGGCGTACGCCGCCGTCCCGCCGGCCGCAAAGGTCAGTCGTCCGGTGCTCGCGGTGTAGTCCACGCCGTCGGTCGCGGTCCCGGCAACGGTGGACCAGTCGACGGTGACCTTGGCCGGCGCAGGCGCGGAGAGCGTCACCGGCAACAGGGCACTCCGGGTGCCGCCGTTCCCTTCAACGATCGTTGCGGCACCGGCTGCGACCCGCAGCCCGGTCTGGGGTGGGTCGTCGTTGAGAATCTTCCCGAACCCGGTTGCGCGGCCGAGGGTGGCGCCGGTCGGCGACCACAGCTTGACCCGGAAGGTCTCGGTCGGTTCGACGGTCGTGTCGCCCCTGACGCTCACGTAGACCGTCGCCGCGAGAGCACCGGCCGGGATGCGGGCGGTGCCGTTGGCGGCCACGTAGTCCGATGCAGCGACCGCGGTGCTGTCGGCAGTCCCGTAGCGCATCGTGACCTCGGTCGCGCTCGCCTCCGACAGCGTGACCGTGAACCGCGCGGTCCGCGCACCCGACGAACCCTCGGCGACGGTGACATCACCGATCGCGACCGTCGGCAGCGCCACCCGGTTCGGCACCGCCGCGGCCGGCGCTGCGAGCACCGACGTGGCGACGGCGGTGGCAGTCAATGCCCGGGCAATGTGCGACCAACTCATGGGACCCCCTGGCATACAGTCGGCGCAGTGAGCCCGGGATCGCCGTCGGAATTCTGGGGAGTTTAGTGCCCGCCCGTGCCACATATGTGACGTTTTCTGAGAATCCGCCTTTACTGACGTGCGGACGACCGGCGGATCGGCCCCGGCCGCGGCGGAGCTTCTCAGGGACCGGTGAGCGCCCGGTCGATCGCGTGCGCGATCGTGTCCTCGCCGGCCACCAGGTTCCACTGCCGCCCGGTCGTCTGGGGGCGTTCCAGCACGGCAGCGAGCACCGCCGCCACGTCGGCGCGCGGCACTGATGCCCGGGGGACGTGCTCGCCGAGCGACACCAGCCCGGCGGGTTCCTCGTTGGTCAGCCGACCGGGCCGGAGGATCGTCCAGTCGAGGTCGGTAGCGCGTAGTGCCGCGTCGGCGTCGCGCTTCGCCTCGACGTACGCCTTCCACACCTCGCCGGCGTCGTCCGCAACGGGCTCGTCGACGTCGATGGCCGAGACCTGCACGAACCGTTGGATCCCTGCCGCGCGACTGCCGTCGATCGACTTCAACGAGCCCTCGAGGTCGACCGTCCGCTTGCGTTCCACGTTGCCGTCAGGACCGCCGCCCGCAGCGAAGACGACGGCTCGGCACCCCTCGAAGGCGCGCCCGAACGCCGCCGCGTCCTCCCGCTCGATGTCGAGCGGCCGCACCTCGGCGCCAGCCGCCTCCAGCTCGAGCCGGTGGCTCTCGCCGCGCACCAGTGCGACGGGTCGGTGACCGGCCGCCACGAGCAGCGGGTGCAGCAGACGGGCAATCTGGCCGTGGCCTCCGACGATCGCGACGCGCATGTCACCAACCTACGTCGGCGCCCTCTAGGGTCGTGCCGTGGCCGACTGTGTCTTCTGCGAGATCGTCGCGGGCGACACCCCGGCCGACATCGTGCTGGATGAGCCGGAGCTCATGGCCTTCCTCGACCGGCGGCCGGTCTTCAAGGGCCACGTCCTGTTGGTGCCGAGGGTGCACGTGGTGACCCTGCCCGACCTGCCGGCGGAGCTGCGGGACGGCTACTTCGCGGCGGCGCAGCGACTGGCGTCCGCGATGGTCGACGGGCTCGGCGCGCAGGGAAGCTTCGTGGCGATGAACAACGTGGTCAGCCAGTCGGTGCCGCACCTGCACTGCCACGTCGTGCCCCGCACCAAGGGCGACGGCCTGCGCGGCTTCTTCTGGCCGCGGACCAAGTACCGCGACGGTGAGGCGGCCGACTACGCCGGACGGCTCCGCGCGGTCCTCAGTTCAGCTTGAAGAAGGTCGTTGTGTACTTCAGCGTCGTGGCGACGCCGGCGTCGGTCTTGATGCCGCCGACGTACACCTTGAACTGGTCGCCGGGCAGGATCGTGCCGAGCGCGGCCTGAGACGGCCGGAAGATGATCGAGCGTGCCATCCCGTAGACCGTATTCGGGTTCACGTTGAGATAGTTGCCACCGTTGTCGGTGCCGTTCGGTCGCTGGGTGGTCGGCCTGAAGTGCCATGTCTGCCCGTCGCGCGTGCGCACCAGGGTGACGGCGACCGTGGCCGGGTCCGGGGCCTGGTAGGCGTTGCCGAGGTGGACCGACCACGGCAGGGTCGAGTTGGAGGACGTGCCGCCCCAGAAGTACTCGAGCGGGAACGCACCCGAGTTCGGCCACGCGACGTAGTCGGTCGCAATCTGGGCGGGGAAGAACGCGGCGTTGTCGAACACCTGGAGCGCCGACATGTTGCGGCCGGCGAAAGTGCCGTAGCCCAGGCCGTACGTCGAGCCCGCGGTGCTGATCTCCCAGCCGCGGTGCCCGACGAACTCGAGGTTGTTCGGGCCCGGGTCCGATGCCCAACCCACGATGGCGCTGCTCAGGTTGTCCAGTCCCTGGTAGAGGTTGCTCGAGGCACAACCGTCAGCGGACACACCGAAGAACCGGTTCGTCATGTCCGCCGGCTTGGTGAGGCCGGTGTGCGCGAACTGGTTCGACGCCGCGAGGAGCACCGTGCAGTGCTGCGCGAGGTTGCTGTTCGCGGTCGTGAACGAGATGCCGCTGGTCGGGACACCGGCCAGGAAGCGGACGGCCTTGAGCGCCTTCAGTGCGTCGAGCTGGCGATCCGCGGCCACCTTGCCGGCGGCGTACGGTCCGGAGTAGGCGGGTGGGATCGCGAACGTCACGGGATAGCTCGCGGCGAACCCGTGGTGGGGCCAGCCCGCCAGGCTGGATCGGATCTTGGCCTCGCTGCGGTTGTGCGCGACGACCACGCCGACGGGGCCGCGGCGGCGCCGTTCGAAGCAGAAGAAGCGGAAGCAGCAGTCGTTGCGGTCGACGCCGTCGACGGCGCGACGGCGACGCTCGCCGCGGCCGTGAGGGCCATCGCGGCGACAGCCAGAGTGCACGAGATCCTGCGCCGTCTGTTCATGACGTCGACGCTAATCCCGTCGGCGGACCGGCGCGGCGGTTTTGCGGAACCGGGCACTACAGTTGCCGACTGTCATCAACCACGAGGAGATCTGATCGATGGGTCGTTTCGACGGGCGGATCGCCGTCATCACGGGAGCAGCGCGCGGGATCGGGTTCGGCACCGCCACCCGGTTCGCCGAGGAGGGCGCATCGGTCGCGGTCGTGGACCTCGACGAGGGCGCGGCGCGCGAGGCGGCCGCCAAGCTGCCGGTCGTCGCGGGTGCCAAGGCGATCGGTGTCGGCGCCAACGTCTCCGACTCGGCCTCCGTCGACGCCGCGGTCGAGCGGGTCGTCGCGGACCTCGGCGGCATCCACATCCTCGTCAACAACGCGGGCATCACCCGCGACAACCTGCTCTTCAAGATGACCGAGGAGGACTGGGACCTGGTCATGGGCGTCCACCTCAAGGGGGTGTTCCTGATGACCAAGGCCGCCCAGAAGCACTTCGTCGAGCAGAAGTACGGCAAGGTCGTGAACATCTCCAGCATCTCCGCGCTCGGCAACCGCGGCCAGGCCAACTACTCGGCCGCCAAGATGGGCGTCCAGGGCCTCACCCGCACCCTCGGCATCGAGCTCAGCCCGTTCGGCATCAACACCAACGCGGTGGCGCCGGGGTTCATCGCGACCGAGATGACCGACGCGACCGCAGCCCGGCTCAAGATGGACGTCGACGAGTTCCGCCGGCTCAACGCCGAGGCCAACCCGGTCCGCCGGGTCGGCTTCCCGGAGGACATCGCAGCCGCTGTTTGCTTCCTCGCCAGCGACGAGGCGTCCTACATCACCGGCCAGACGCTGTATGTCGACGGCGGGATCAGCCTCGGCACCTGATCCAATAGAGCAGAACTCAACCTCTCCAGCACCCGACGATCGGAGTCCGTCGTGCGCGACGCGCGCCACCTCATCCGCACCACCGCAGTCCTGACCGCCCTCAGCCTCGGCCTGGCGGCCTGCGGCGGGGACGACAAGTCCGGCGACGGCGGCGACAGCGACGACCCGAAGTCGGTCGCGGACGGCAAGGACGCCAAGCCGGCGACCTGGCCGCTCACCGGCCTCCAGGTCGAGGGCGGCGACTCCGACAAGCAGGACCACCCGGTGCTGGTGCTCAAGATGGACAACACCGAGTCGAGCTCGCCGCAGCAGGGCCTGTCGCACGCCGACCTGGTGGTCGAGGAGCTGGTCGAGGGCGGCATCACCCGGTTGGCCGCCTTCTTCTACTCCGACATCCCGGGCGACGTCGGCCCGGTCCGGTCGATGCGGGCCAGCGACATCGGCATCGTCTCGCCCGTCGATGCCGCGTTGGTGACGAGTGGCGGCGCCGCCCAGACCGTCGCGCGGATCAACGACGCCGGCATCAAGATCTTCAACGAGGGCAGCCCGGGCTTCTACCGCGAGAGCACCCGGAGCGCGCCGTACAACCTCTTCACCGACCTGAAGAAGGTCGCCAAGGCGTCCGAGGACGACAAGGACGCCCGGCCCGACGACTACCTCCCGTGGGGCGGCGAGGGTGACTTGCCCGCCGGCAAGCCGGCCGGCACGCTCACCGCGGACTTCGGCTCGCACAGCACGAGCTGGACGTTCGAGAACGGCAGCTACGTCAACCAGAACACCTACGCCGCCGACGGCGACGAGTTCCCGGCCGACACCGTGCTGATGCTGCGCGTCGATGTGGGCGACGCCGGCTACACCGACCCGGCCGGCAACCCGGTCCCGGAGACGATCTTCGACGGGGGCGGCAACGCGTTCCTCTTCCACGCCGGCAAGGTCGTGGAGGGCACGTGGAGCAAGGACGGACTCGGCTCGGCGCTCCAGCTGGAGACGAAGGACGGCAAGCTCAAGGTGCCGGCCGGTCGAGTCTTCATCGAGCTGGTCCCCATCGACACCAAGGGCGGCTCTGTCACCTTCGGGAAGTAGTCATTCGTCGCGGGACGGGGCGACCGTGAGGACCTGCGGAAGCTCGATGCCGTTCTCCACCATCAGCTGCACGCCGGACAAGAGGAAGGCGATCGCGCCCTCGACCCGCTCGGCGGCCTCCTCGGGGTCGGCGGCGGAGGCCACCGACTCGCCGGCTGACGACATGGCGCCGAAGAAGATCCGGGCGTAGGTCTGCAGCATGGGCTCGTCGAGCTTCCACTTCCCGGACTCGAGGACCGAGCGCACGATGTCGAGGACGTTGGCGAAGGTCGAGCGTTCCTCCTGCTCGCGGTAGCGCTCGTAGCCGAGCACCGCCGGTCCCTCCTGGATCACGATCCGCCGGTAGCCGGGCTCCTGGACGACCTCGAGGAAAGCGCGAAGGCCCTCGAGCGCCTTCGACCAGGGGTCGCGCTGGCCCTTCAGCGCCTGCTGGATCCGTTTCGACGCGTCGGCCTCGACCCGCTCGAAGACCGCCTCGAACAGCGCTTGCTTGCCGGAGAAGTGGTGATAGAGGGCGCCCTTGGTGACCCGGGCCCCGGCCACGATCGCGTCCAGCGAGGCAGCGGCGTACCCGGCCTCGGTGAAACGCTCCTCGGCGACGTCGATCAGCGCTCGCTTGGTGGAGGCGGAGTACGCCGCCCTGCGCGTCGCCCCCGGGACGCTCGGAACCAACGGACGCTTGGGGACCAGTTTCGACACTGAAGCCTTGGCCACCTCGCCAGCATATGTCGTGCGTCACGTCCCCTGTGACGAGCGCCCGTGGCCGCCGTCACAGCGCCCGCCGGGGGCCGGGGAGGGGCGCGAAAGTTCCGAGATCCCGGGTGTTGGGGATCACGTGCGGATGTCCTTGGCGTGCCCGAATCCAGACGCATACTGTGAGTACGTACCAACGGTATGTCTTCCGACTGCCGTTCACACAGCAAGGAGCTGACCATGACCTGGACGGCCTTTCACAACCGGGGCGAGACTCTCCGCTCCGTGATCGCCACCGCGGCGGTCCGGCGGGACGGAATCCTCCCGATGGACGTCGCCGGTGTCTCCGAGTGGTTCCGCGACGAGCTGGACCTGCTCGGTGCCCTGCAGCTGAAGTGGCACACCCGCCTGGCCGGCCACATCGAGAGCGAGCTCTCCGTGCAGCCGATGGACCTCCGCACCTCGGTAGCGACCGGGTGGGCGCGGACCGCCGACGAGCTGCCCGGAGTCCGGCTGATCCTCGACCACTACCGGTCCCACCCGGTGGACGACGCGATGGCCCAGGCCGTCGCCCGGATCACCTCCAAGGAGCACCACTACCTCGCCGCGATGGCCGGCCGTGCCGGAGTCGGGCGCGAGGAGGGTCAGCGGGTCGGCGCGCAGATCGAGGAGAGCGCCCGGACCATGCGGCCCGGCGTGCCCGCGATCGACGTGATCGACGGGATAGACGAAGAGCCGAAGCCTCCGTTCATCGAGCGACTCCGCAAGGTCGTCGCCGCCTGATCCAGGCTGAGACCACCCGGCCCCGGTAGGGGCAGGGTTTCCGAGCAGCAGCCCCGGGATCGACACCTCCCTCCCTTGTCGTCCCGGGGCTGTTGTGCGTCCGACTGATCGAGATCGAGCCGTCGAGTGAGGGATGATGGAGGCGTGAACAACACGGCCGGCGATCTCGACGCCGGGATGCTGCTGCTGGCCAGCCCCGAGCTGCTCGACCCGAACTTCGTCGACTCCGTCGTGCTGCTGCTCGACGTCAACGACGAGGGCGCCCTCGGTGTCGTGCTCAACCGGCCCAGTGCGCTGCCGGTGTCGGAGGTGCTCGCCGGCTGGGGCGACGTCGTCGAGGAGCCGGAGGTGCTGTTCCAGGGCGGCCCGGTCTCCACCGACGGAGCTCTGGCTGTCGCACTCGCCAGCCCCGGTGGCCAGGACGGCGTGGGTTTCCGTCCGGTGGCGGACCGGCTGGGCCTGCTCGATCTCGACACGCCGACGGAGCTGGTGGCCGGCTCGGTGGAGAAGCTCCGGATCTTCGCCGGCTATGCCGGGTGGGGCGCCGGACAGCTCGAGGACGAGATCGAGGAGGGCAGCTGGTACGTCGTACCCGCGCGCGCCGACGACGTCTTTCGGCTCGACACCCGCGACCTCTGGCGCGACGTGATGCGGCGCCAGCCGGGCGACCTGGCGCTGCACGCCACTCGTCCGGCCGACCCAGACCTCAACTAGAGTGGGAGGGTGACCACGATCGGCTTCTCGACACAGACGGACGTCCGCGAGGACCGCCGTACCGTCCCGACCGACGAGGGTGACCACGAGCGCTTCTCGCACTACGTCGACAAGCACAAGCTCACCGAGGCGACCGTCATGGGCACGCCGGTGGTGGCGCTCTGCGGGAAGGTCTGGGTGCCGAGCCGGGCGCCGGAGCGGTTCCCGGTCTGCCCGGAGTGCAAGGAGATCTTCGAGGGTCTGTCCGAAGGGCCGTCGAACCCGGACTCCAACGAGTGACCGGCAGCGATTCCGCTGCCCCTCTCACGTCCCTCGGTCCGGCCTGGCCGGAGCGCGCGGCCTGGGGCACGGCGCCCTCGCTCCGGGCGTGGCAGGCGGCAGCACTGCATGACTATCTCGACCGCACCCCGCGCGACTTCCTCGCCGTGGCGACGCCCGGGGCGGGCAAGACGACGTTCGCCCTGTCCGTGGCCGCGGAGCTCCTGGGCCGACGCCTGGTCGACCGGCTGATCGTGGTCGCGCCGACCGAGCACCTCAAGCTGCAGTGGGCCGAGGCGGCGGCCAAGGCCGGCCTGCCGATCGATCCGACCTACTCCGCGGGCAAGGGCAAGATCAGCAGCGACTACGTCGGCGTGGCCGTCACCTACGCGGGCGTCGGCGTCAACCCGCTCGCGCTGCGGATCCGCACCGAGCGGTTCAAGACGCTGGTGATCCTCGACGAGATCCACCACGCCGGCGACGCGCTCAGCTGGGGCGAGGGCGTGCGCGAGGCGTTCGAGCCGGCCGCGCGCCGGCTGGCGCTGACCGGCACACCGTTCCGGTCCGACATCAACCCGATCCCGTTCGTCACCTACGCTCCCGGGCCCGACGGTGTCCCGCGATCGGTCGCCGACTACACCTACGGCTACGCGCAGGCACTCGCCGACCATGTGGTGCGGCCAGTGCTGTTCCTCGCCTACTCCGGCGAGATGCAGTGGCGCACCCGCGCCGGCGACGAGGTCGCGGCGAGCCTGGGCGAGCCGCTGACCAAGGACCTGACGGCGCAAGCGCTGCGCACCGCGCTCGACCCCGAGGGCTCGTGGATGCCGGCGGTGCTGCAGGCAGCCGACAAGCGCCTGTCGGAGGTGCGCCGGCACGTGCCCGATGCGGGAGGCATGGTGATCGCGGCCGACCAGGACTCGGCCCGGGCCTACGCGAAGCTGGTGAAGGCGATCACCGGGGAGTCGGCGACGATCGTGCTCTCCGACGAGAAGGCCGCGTCCAAGCGGATCGCGGAGTTCGCCGGGAACGACAGCCGCTGGCTGGTGGCCGTACGCATGGTGTCCGAGGGGGTCGACGTCCCGCGACTCGCGGTCGGCGTCTACGCCACGACCACCTCGACGCCACTCTTCTTCGCACAGGCCGTCGGCCGCTTCGTGCGGGCCCGGACCCGCGGCGAGATCGCGTCCGTGTTCCTGCCGTCGGTGCCGCGGTTGCTGGGGTTCGCGGCGGAGCTCGAGGTCGAGCGTGACCACGTGCTGGGTCGGAAGGTCACCGACGATGCCGACATCTTCGCCGCCGAGGACGACCTCCTCGCCCGGGCGCAGGCCGGCGAGTCCGCGTCCGCGGAGGAGCAGGCGGTCGCGTTCGAGGCGCTCGGCTCGCAGGCCCGCTTCGATCACGCGTTGTACGACGGAGCCGCGTTCGGGCACGAGGGCGAGGTGCAGGTCGGCTCGGACGAGGAGATGGACTTCCTCGGGATCCCCGGGCTCCTCGAGCCGAGCCAGATGAAGGAGCTGCTGCAGCAGCGGCAGGCCAGCCGGTCGAAGCCGAGGAAGGCGGCTGCGTCGCCGGCTCCTGACACCGTCGAGCAGGTCACCACCCATGAGCAGCTGGCCGTGCTGCGCCGCGAGCTCAACGGCCTTGTGTCCGCCTGGAACCACCGGACCGGGCAGCCGCACGCCATCACGCACGCGACCCTGCGCAAGGAGTGCGGGGGACCGGCGGCGGCGATCGCCAACGCCGAGCAGCTGCAGGCCCGGATCGACCGGGTGCGGGAGTGGGCGGTCCGCAAGTCGTCGTAGGGCGGTCGCGGCACGCGGCAAGCGGCACCCAACCGGCGCGCGCGCGTGATGTAACACGTTGTTCGCGGATCCTGCAGGACGTCGGCGTTGCTTCGGCCCCGATGCAAGGGGCTCCCAGGGACGTCGACGGTCGCCCAGATCGGCGAACAGCGTGTTACAGCCCGGCCGGCCGCCGTACTTCGTCACCTGTTGGCACGCTCCCGCGCCTGAGGAAGACTAACGCCGTGCTCCCACGTCCCGGTCTCAAGCTCCGCACCATCCCGGTGGGCCTTGTCCTTTTGGCGCTTGTCGTGCCGCTCGGCTCGGTCGCGCCGCCCGCGAGGGCCGCGGTGGCGACGACGCCGGCTGCCGTCGCGCCGACCGTCTCCGAGCGGCCGGGCGGAGACCCGCTCCTGAAGCGGATCAGGCGGATCAGGATCGTGGACCGCGTGGTCGAGCTCGAGGGCGCGCCTCCGCACCTGCGGTTCTTCCGGATCAAGCTCCGGTTGCCGGTCGACCACAGGCACCCGAAGGGGCCGACGTTCACCGTCCGGGCGACCCTGTTGCACCGGGGCACCGATCGCCCGACGGTGGTGGCCACCTCCGGCTACGGCCTCTACACCTGGAACTACCCGGGGACCTATGAGGCGACACAGATCATCAACGGCAACCAGCTCGATCTCGAGCACCGGTTCTTCAAGCCGTCGCGGCCCGAGCACGCCGACTGGGACGAGCAGCTCACGATCCGGCAGGAGGCGGCGGACATGCACCAGATCGTCCGGGCCTTCCAGCGGATCTACCGGCGGCCGTGGATCTCGACGGGCGCGTCCAAGGGCGGCATGACGATGACCTACTTCCGCAGGTTCTACCCCGACGACGTCAACGGGACCGTCGCCGATGTCGCTCCCAACGACGCCGTCGATGCCGACGATGTCTATGGCGACTTCCAAGCGAATGTCGGAGGCGACGCGTACGCCGACTGCCGGGCCGCGCTCGTCGCGCTCCAGCGGCGGATCCTCGAGGACCGCGCCTGGTTCGAGGATCGGCTGTCCGACTCCGACCTCCGGTTCCGGATTCTCGGTGGGCCCGCCCGCGCCCTCGAGGTCGTGGCGATCGAGGTCTACTTCTCGTTCTGGCAGTACCAATCCGCCGATGAGCAGTGTCCGCGGGTGCCCGGGGAGTCGGCGTCGCGGGATGACGTGTGGGACTGGGTCGATAGCGTGGTCTTCTGGGACTACGTGGACGACCGCGACATCCGCCCGTACATCCCGTACTACTTCCAGGCCGCGACCCAGCTGGGCGCGCCGGCGCCGTACGAGGACGAGATCGCGGACCTGCTCGACTACCCGGGCAACGACGTCGCCGCGTCGTGGTTGCCGGGCTGGCTGAAGCCGCTGACCTTCCACCCGCAGGCGATGGCCGACATCGACTCCTGGGTGCGGACGGAGGGCACCCGGATGCTGTTCATCTACGGCGAGTTCGACCCGTGGAGCGCGGAGAAGTTCGACTGCGGCGAGGACGGTGCGGCGCGCCAGTGCCTGGTCCGCGTGGTGCCGGGCGGCAACCACGGATCGCGGGTCGCGGTGCTTCCGGCGAACGCCCGGCGGGCGGCAATCGTCCGGATCCGCCGCTGGGCCGGGCTCGGCACCACGGCGACCGCGATCACGGCGGCGGAACGGCGGGTGGCGCGGATCCAGCCGGTCGAGTCGTTCCGGAGGCCTGTCGCCGCCGGCTGACAGACTCGGCGCCATGCCGACCTACGTTGCGTTCCTGCGGGCCATCAACCTCGGACCCAACCGCAAGTTCCCGAAGGCCGACATCGTCGCGGCGACCGAGGCCGCCGGGGGCTCGGACGTGGCGACCTACATCAACACCGGCAACGTGCTGCTGACCAGCCGGATGCGGTCGCGGGAACGGGTCGCGGCCGCGCTCGAGGAGGCCTACGAAGCGCAGGCAGGGTTCGCCGTACCAGCCATCGTCTACCGGACAGCCGAGCTCGCCGGCATCGCCGCGGACGCCGAGGACCTCACCCGGGACGACCTGGAGCGCCACTACCTCTACCTGCTCAAGGACGAGCCGGATCCGGACCGAGTCGCGGCACTGCTCGCCAAGGACGGGGCGGCCGACCAGGTCGTGGTGCGGGGCCGGGCGGCGCACCTGCTGATCGGCGCGGGCTACGAGCCGGGCAAGGTCGACCCGTGGGGCGTGGAGAAGGCGCTCGGCGTCGTGGCCACCAACCGCAACTTCACGGTGGTCACGACACTGGCGCGGATGTGGTGCTCGTAGCCTCGGCGCGGCTCATCGTGCGCACCGACCGGGAGCCGAGCGTGGCCAGGGAGATCACGAAGTAGGCGACGCCGGCGACGAGGATCATCTCCTGGAGGCCGTACGCCGCCCCGAGCGGACCGAAGGCAAGCTGACCGGCCGGGATGGCGATGAACGAGCCGAGCATGTCGTAGGAGTAGACCCGCGACAGCATGTCGGGCGGCACGTGCTCCTGCATCGCGAGCTCCCACCCGAGGCCGAAGATCTCGATGCCGGCGCCGCCGACGAACGCCGCGACCACCACGATCCAGAGCTGGTCGGTCGTACCGAGCGCGATCATCGGCGCGCCGTGAAGAGTGCAGCCGAGCATGCCCCACAGGAGCGGGCGGCGCAGGGGGACCCGGAGCAGGATCAACGACGTCAGGACCAGACCGCAGGCCCCTGCCGAGACGATGAGAGCCCAACCGTCGACGCCGATCGAGCTCGCTTTCGCGTACGCCGGACCGAGGGTGCCCCGGCCGCCGCTCGAGAGTGCGTTGAGGACGCCGAACGCGAGGACGATCACCCACAGCCAGGTGGTCGCGCGGAAGAACGTCCACCCTGTGCGCAGGTCGCTGAAGATGCCGGCGCGGTCGGCCCTGGGTGCCGGCGGCGGCAGCTTGATCGGGACCAGGAGCGCTGCGGCGAGGAGGTAGGTGACGCCGTTGATCGCGATCGCCCAGCCGGCGCCGACGCTGACGACGAGCGCGCCGCCCAGCGCGGGAGCGAAGACCAGCGCGATGTTGCGCAGCAGCCCGTTGAGGGCGTTGGCCTGCTGGAGGGAGTCCTTCGGAGCGAGCTGGGGGAGGAGACCGGCCAAGGCAGGTTGGTTGGCGGCAGCCGCCACGCCGTTGACCGCCGTGAGGATGATGAGCTGCCAGATCTCGGCGTGGCCGCTGAGGACGAGGGCGGCGATCGCGAGCTGCGTGATGCCGGCGGTCACGTTGCTGAGCTGGATGATCAAGGTCCGGCCGAACCGGTCGGCCAGCACGCCGCCGATGAGCAGGAAGATGACCAGCGGGATGCTGTGCGCGGCCAGCACCGCGCCGAGCGCGCTGGGGGAGTGGCTGACCTCCAGCACGGCGAATGCGAGCGCGATGCCGCCCATGAAGTCGCCGACCATGTCGACCGCGCGGGACGCGAAGTACCACCGGAACCGCCGGTCGCGCAGGGGCGCCATCGCCGAGCCGGTCATGACCGCTCCATCCGGAACGCCGCAACGGTCAGGTTGACGGGGACGGTGCCCTTGGTGCGCGGCCGCTGGGCCTGCTCGTGGATCAGCATCGAGCCGCGGACGACCAGGTCGAGGGCCTGCTGCCAGGTGTCCTCGGTGACCCAGAGCTCCGCGTCGGTGAAGCTGCCCTTACCGGACTGACGGTGCTCGAACCGGCGCAGCAGCTCGCTGCACATCGCCCTGACCTCGGCGCCGAGATCGGCGTCGCGCCCTTCCGGCTGGGGCCCGTCCAGCTGGTAACGGTAGCGCTTCGCCACCCCACCCCGGATCCGCTCCTCGCTCTCGACCACCACCAGCTCGGCGTCGTGCAGCTGGCGCAGGTGGTAGGACGCATTGGCGTGGGTGATGTCCAGCTCGCGGGCGACCTCGGCCGCGCTCATCGCCGAGCTGGTGAGCAACGACAGCATCCGCAGCCGCAGCGGATGCGCTGTCGCGCGGAGCGAGGAGATCTGTTCGTCTGACATCGGGCCTGCCACCACCAAAGGATCGTTGGGGAGTGTCGGTGGAGGTAGTGGATCACGATCTCCGCCGTACTGTCAAACGGTTATTGGGTAGTCGTTGGTCGCGGCAAGCTGCTGTGGTGCGGACGGACTGGGTCTGGGTGCGCGAGTCGGCGCGTCTTACCCCTCGTACGACGCCGAGTCGGCTCGTCTTACCCCTCGTACGACGCCGAGTCGGCTGAACTTAAGATGCGCCGACTCGGCGAACGAACGCCGGCGGACGGCCTGTTCACGCTCCTATCCACAGGTTGCCGAACGACGGGTGTGCGCGCTGGTCGAGCCAGGGCAATGTCAGCGGGATGAAACGCAAGCTCTTGCTGGAACATCCCGTCCTGCCGCCGGACTTTCCGCTACCACTCGACCGACCGTTCACCTACCGAACTGCGCATCGCGAGGCAGGTCTGGACGGCAACGACCTGGGCTGGCTCGTCGACCACGGATACCTCGATCGACCGATCAAGGGTGTGTACGTCGCCGCGCAGGTCCCTGACTCAGTCGACCTTCGATGCGCCTGCCTGAGGCTGGTCGTGCCATCGGATGCCGTTGTCTGCGATCGCCACGCGGGTTGGCTGCACGGCGCAGAGATGGTCCTGGCGCCCGGAGAACATCTTGCGCTCGACCCGATCCGCATCTTCCTTCCGCGCGGACGCGGGCGACTGCGCAACGGACTCGCCGACAGCGGCGAGCGGACCTTCCGGTTCGACGATGTCGTCGAGATCAACGGCGTCCGGGTGACCTCGCCGATCCGCACGACGTGGGATCTCGGCCGGAACCGCTGGACCGAGCGTTCCCTGGCCGGGATGGATCAGATGCTTCGACTCGGGGTGTTCGGCAAGGAGGAGCTTGTCGCCGGGGTCGAGCGCTTCCGAGGAATGCGATGGGTGCGCGTGCTCCGCGTGATGGTCGTGGTGACTGATGGTCGGGCCGAGTCGCCTCCCGAGTCGGTGCTCAGGTTGCGCTGGATCGAAGTGCTGGTGTTTGCCCCCACGCCTCAACTCGAGGTCTGGGACGCCGGCGACTTCCTCGCCCGGCTCGACCTCGCGAACGAAGAGTGGCGGTACGGCGCCGAGTACGACGGCGTCGAGTGGCACTCCTCTCCCGAGCAGCAGGTCCACGATCGGGAGCGTCGCGGGCTGTGCGAGCAGCGGGCCGACTGGTTGATCACGCCCTTCGAGAAGGAGAACCTGTTCGGCCCGACACAGAACGCCGAGCGGCTCCTCCTCACCGGCGCTGCGGATGCCCGACGCAAGTTCGGGATTCGGCTGCCGTGACTGGGCATCGCGAGTCGGCTGATCCGAAGACGAGCCGACTCGGCGTCGTACGGCACCGAAGACGAGCCGACTCAGCGTCGTACAGCACTGAAGATGCGCCGACTCGGCGCTGGGGCTAGCCGGAGAAGGTGGGCGGGACGTCGAGCTGGCCGTTGTTGTTGCGGCCCCAGCACACGAGGGTGCCGGTGACGCGAAGCCCGCAGGTGTGGTCCGCGCCGGCATCGACCGCGAGGAACCGCTCAGCAGGCGGCGAGGCCTTGCCGTAGCCGCCGGCTCCCCAGCACTCGACGGTGTGGTCGGTGGCAACGGCGCACGCATGGTTGGTGCCGGCCGTGACCGACTGGTAGGTCCCGGTGGGTGGGAGCGACTGTCCGTTCGCGTTGCTGCCCCAACACCGCAACCCACCCGTCGTCCGCAGGGCGCAGGTGAACAGCCCGCCGGCGCTGACCGCGGCGTAGGAGCCGCTGGTGGGCAGGGTGGTCTGACCGCTGCCGTTCGCGCCCCAGCAGGCGAGCTGATGGTTGACCTTCAGCGCGCAGGAGTGGCTGCCCCCGACAGTGACGTCGATGAAGGCGCCCGCGGGGGCGGTGGTCTGCCCGGCGGTGTTGGCGCCCCAGCAGCTGACCGCGCCGGAGGTCTTCACCGCGCAGGAGTGATTGGGCCCGGCGCTGACGGTGGTGAAGGTGCCGGCCGGTGCGGCTGTCAACCCACCGGCGGTGCTGCCCCAACAACGCAGCGCACCCGTGGTGCGGACGCCGCAGGCGTGGCTGCCGCCGGTCGACACGGTCGTGAATCCGCCGGAAGGGGAGTCGCTCACCGTCGGGTCGATATCCGCGCCCCAGCACCCCACGAGCGCGTTGGGCTGGACCCCGCACGAGGCCTGCCCACCCGCGCTGACCGACGGGGCCGCGAACACGTCGTCGGGCGCGGTGGCCCGCCCTTCGGAGTTGTTGCCCCAGCACGTCGCCGTGCCGTTGCCTCGTACTCCGCAAGTGTGGGCGAAACCGGCGGTGAGGGTGGTGAAGGTGCCGGTCGGAGGGTTCGCTTGCCCATTGTGGTTGGAGCCCCAGCAGCTGGCAGTGCCATCGGTGCGCAGCCCGCAGGTGAAGACATCGCCGGCGGTGAGCGAGGTGAAGGTGCCGGGCGGAGGGGTCGACTGGAGACTGCCGTTGACGCCCCAGCAGACCGGAGTCCCGTTGGTGCGCAGCCCGCAAGTGTGATGGCCGCCGGCGGCAAGGGTGGTGAAGGTGCCCGCCGGAGGGGTTGCCGGCCCGAAGTCGTTGTCGCCCCAGCAGGCGGCGGTGCCGTTGGTGCGCAGCCCGCAGGTGTGATTGGCGCCGGCGAAGAGACTGGTGAAGGTGCCGGTCGCTGGGGTGGATTGCCCTTGATCGTTGAATCCCCAGCAGGCGGCGGTGCCGTCGATGCGCAACCCGCAGGTGAAGAGGAAGCCGGCTGTGAGGGTGGTGAAAATGCCCGGCGGCGCGGTGGCCTGCCCGTGGATGTTGTTGCCCCAGCAGACGGCGGACCCGTTGACGCGCAGGCCACACGTGTGGAAGCCCCCGGCGGTCAGGGCGGTGAAGATGCCAGTCGGTGGAGTGGATTGCCCGTCGTTGTTCGCGCCCCAGCACGCGGCGGTGCCGTCGGTCCCCAGCGCGCAGGTGTGGGCGTTGCCGGCGGTGATCCGGCCGGCGGCTACCTCCGCGGCCGCCGCTCCGTCCCGGGCGCTGACTCCGCCGGCCGCGGCGCCCCCAGGTGCAGTCGCTGTGAGCGCCGCGGGGACCAGGATCAACAGCCCGACCAGCAGCGCAATCCGAGCCGCAGTTGCCGTCCTCGAATGCCGTGTCTCGTTGCTCACCCAGCGGAGTCTGGCCGCGGTGCGTGTCCACCACGTGGAGGGCGGATGGAGGATTTCCCTAGATTGGCGCGAGCGACCACCCGCGGGCCGCCGTATGGGCGCTGTGCCACCATGGGGCAGTGACGACCGCGAGCCCTGTCGAGGTGGATCCGGGAGTCGAGGAGGACCTGACTCCGGACGAGGTCACGCTCACCGACACGCCGTGGGTCACCGTGGTGTGGAACGACCCGGTGAACCTGATGTCGTACGTCGCGTACGTCTTCCAGAAGTACTTCGGCTACTCGAAGAAGAAGGCGGAGAAGCTGATGCTCCAGGTGCACCAGGACGGCAAGTCGGTGGTGAGCAGCGGGAGCCGCGAGGAGATGGAGCGCGACGTCCAGGCGATGCACGAGTACGGCCTGTGGGCCACGCTCTCGAAGAGCGAGTGACGCCCAGATGACGGGAACCTGAGGGAGCATGGCGGGATTCGTCCGGCACCGCCGGAGCAAGCACATCATTGCGACCTTGTCGGGGTTCGAGGCCGACCTGCTGCGCTCTCTCGCTGCGCAGCTCGTCGAGCTGCTGCGCAACGAGGCGGCGGTGCCGAGCGAGACCGCCGATCCGCTCGAGGCAATCTTCTCTGGGGGCGAGTTCTCCGGGCCGACGACCGAGCCGGACGACCCGGTCCTGGCGCGGCTGTTTCCCAACGCCTACCGCGAGGACGGCGACGCCGCCGCGGAGTTCCGGCGCTACACCGAGAGCTCGCTCCGCGACGGGAAGGCACGGGCCGCCGGCACGATCATCGACACCCTGGAGGAGGCCGGGCTCCCGCCCGAGCCCGGCTCCGAGGAGATCACCATCGACGTCGACCTCGACCCGCCGACCGCCGAGATCTGGATGCGCGCGCTCACCGACCTCCGGCTCGCGCTCGGCACCCGCCTCGAGGTCGAGGAGGGCGACGAGGAGTACTGGTACTCCCTGCCCGACGACGACCCCCGCGGGCAGGCCCACCACATCTACGAGTGGCTCGGCTACCTGCAGGAGACGCTCGTCCACGCGGTCGGCGGTTACCGTAGACGACCTCAGCGGCCGGCTTCACCGCCAGCACCGGGCACGGCGCGTCGAGGATCACCCGCTGCGCGACGCTGCCGAGGAGCAGCTTGCCCACGGGCGTCCGGTGCCGGACGCCCACGACGATCACGTCGGCCGAGCACTCTTCGGCGGCGGCGAGCACCGCCTCCGCGACATCGGGTACGACGTCGTGGCGGATCTCGACCTCGAGCCCGTCTGCGTC
Organism: uncultured Actinomycetota bacterium; assembly: GCA_963766035.1. Classification (GTDB taxonomy): domain Bacteria; phylum Actinomycetota; class Actinomycetes; order Propionibacteriales; family Nocardioidaceae; genus Nocardioides. The sequence continues at coordinate 31,108 of CAVXYP010000006.1, forward strand.
CAGCCGGTCCCGCAGGGCTGCGATCTCGTCCTCGTGGGCGTACCGGTCGTCGACCAGCTTGTCACCGCGGGTCGCGTTGACGACGACGAGTCGGGCACCCGACGTGCGAGCGATGGTCTCGGCGTACTCGACCGCGGCCCGTCCGTAGTCGTCGGCGCTGTAGGCCGCCACCACGCACGTCGGCTGCATCAGGCTGCTCATCGCTCCACCAGCTCCTTCTCGTCGTCCACGATCTCGGGGCCGGTTGGTGCCGGGCGGCGCAGGCTGTTGATGGCCGTGGCGGTCAGCAGCAGCGCGATGACGACGTACACGATCACCGCCACCGGCTCACCCCACAGCGTGCTCACATCGCCGCCGGAGAGGGCCAGCGCCTCGGTCAGCTTCTCCTCCATCTTCGGGCCGAGGATCACGCCAACGATCAGCGGCAGCACCGGGATGCCGAACCGCCGCATCGCGAAGCCCAGCACACCGAACGCCAGCAGCAGCGCCAGGTCGAAGGCCTGGAAGTTGACGCTGTAGGCCCCGAGCGTGGCGAAGAACAGGATGCCGGCGTAGAGCTGCGGCCGCGGGATCTGGAGCAGCTTCGCCCACAGCGGCGCCAGCGGCAGGTTGATCACCAGCAGCAGGGTGTTGGCGATGGCCAGGCTGGCGAGCAGCGCCCAGACCAAGCCGGGCTCGTTCTCGAGCAGCAGCGGACCCGGCTGGATGCCGTAGCTCTGCAAGGCGTAGAGCATGATCACGGCGGTCGCCGTGGTCGGCAGGCCGAGCGTGAGCAGCGGCAGCATGGTGCCCGCGGCCGACGCGTTGTTGGCGGCCTCAGGACCGGCGACGCCCTCGATCGCGCCCTTGCCGAACTCCTCGGGGTGCTTGGTCAGCTTCTTCTCGGTGATGTAGGACAAGAAGGTCGGCATCTCCGCGCCACCGGCCGGCAGCGCGCCGAACGGGAACCCGTACGCCGTGCCGCGCAGCCACGGCTTCCAGGACCGCTTCCAGTCCTCGCGGCCCATCCAGGGCTGCCCGACGGGAATGATCTCGAGCGGCTTGCGGCGCAGGTGGGCGGCGACCCACAGCGCCTCGCCGACCGCGAAGATCGCGACCGCGACCACCACGATGTCGATCCCGTCAGCCAGCTTCGCCTCGCCGAACGTCAGCCGCGCCTGGCCGGTCTGGGTCCCGACCAAGCCGATGGTCAGGCCGAGGAACAAGGCGATGAAGCCGCGCAGCTTGGATGATCCGAGCACCGAGGTGACGGCGATGAAGGCCAGCAGCATCATCGCGAAGTACGACGGCGCGCCGAGCTTGACGACCACGCCGGAGACCCGCGGCATCAGGATCCACAGCAGTACGGTGCCGATGGTGCCGGCGACGAACGAGCCGATCGCGGCCGTGGCGAGCGCCTGGGCAGCGCGACCCCGCTTCGCCATCTTGTTGCCCTCGATAGCGGTCACGACCGACGAGGACTCACCGGGGGTGTTGAGCAGGATCGACGTGGTCGAGCCGCCGTACATGCCGCCGTAGTAGACACCGGCGAACATGATGAGGGCACTGTCCACGCCGACGCTGTAGGTCACGGGCAGCAGCAGCGCCAGTGCCATCGCCGGGCCGATGCCGGGAAGCACACCCACGGCGGTGCCGAGGATGACCCCGATGCAGGCGAACAGGAGGTTGGTGGGGGTCAGGGCCTGCTGGAAGCCCTCGAGCAACAGGTCCATGTCAGAGCACTCCGTCCAGGATGCCGGCGGGGATCGGCACGCCGAGCAGCACGTAGAACGCGTACCAGGAGCCGACGGAGAGGGCGACGCCCACTCCGATGTCGCGGACCAGGGTCCGGCTGCCGAGTGCTCGGGTGGCGCCGATGAAGAGCAGGGCGCCGGTGATCGCCCAACCCAGGAAGTTGATCAGCGCCAGGTTGGCGATCAGAGCGGCGGCGAGCAGACCGACGGTCTTGACGTCGGTGCCCTGGGTGAGGTCGATGTCCTCACCCTCGTCGGACTCCGGGATGTCGCCGCGCGCGGTCGCGATCGCGAGGAGGACGCCGAGCAGCACGAGTGCGCCGCCGACGATGTAGGGCACGGCGTACGGCTGCACCGGCTGGTCGGAGAACCCCTTGTCGAGGCCGACGGCGTCGACGAGGACGTAGCCGCCGACGACGACGAGGAAGGCCGCGAGGCCGTACTGCGCCTTGTCGATCAGCGGGCGGGAACCCGATTCCTGGTTGGTGGCTGCGGTGGTGCTCATGTCAGTCCCAGCTCCTCGAGGGTCTCGGCAACGCGGGCGTCCTGCTCTTCGAGGAACGCCCCGAACTCGTCGCCGGTCGCGAAGCTGTCGATCCAGCCGTTCTCGACCAGCGCGTCCTGCCACTCGTCGGTGGCGTGCATCTCGGTCATCAGGTCGATCAGGTAGTCGCGCTGCTCGTCGCTGATGTCGGGGGGCGCGAGGACGCCGCGCCAGTTGGTGAAGACCAGGTCGATGCCCGACTCGGTGAGCGTCGGCGCGTCGACACCGTCGAGACGATCCTCGCCGGAGACGGCGAGGACGCGGAGGTCGCCGTTCTCGATCTGGCCGGCGAACTCGCCGAGACCGGACATGCCGACCTCGATCTTCTCGCCGAGCAGGGCAGCGGTGAGCGGTCCGCCGCCGTCGTAGGTGATGTAGTTGACGTCGTTCGGGTCGATCTTGACCTCGGCGGCCAGCTGCATCGGGAACAGGTGGTCCGGTCCGCCGGGGCTGGAGCCGCCGCCGACCGTGACGGACCCGGGGTCGTCCTTCCAGGCCGCGACCAGGTCGTCGATCGTCTGGTACGGCGAGTCGGCCGGCACCAGGATGCCTTCCTGCTCCTCGACGAGCCGGGCGATCGGGGTCATCAGGGTCGGGGTTGCCTCCGACTTGTTGGTGTAGACGGCGCCGACCACGCCGAGACCCATCGTCATCATCAGGTCGTCGGCGCCCTCCTCGTTGAGCAGGCGCTGCATCGCGACGGTGCCGCTCGCGCCGATGACGTTGTTGACCTCGAAGCGACCGGTGAGGTCGTTCTCCTCCATGGCGCGTACGGCGGCGCGGCCGGTGAGGTCGTAGCCACCGCCGGCGCTGTTGGGGATCATCATCCGCAGCCGGCGGTTGCTCGGGTCGTCGGAGCCGCGGGTGACCCCGCAACCGCTCGCGACGAGCACGAGGACCACGGCGGCGGCGAGCGCGGCCAAGAGCCGACTCCGATGCATGGGGACCTCCTTGGACGGGTTGCGTGAGCGGCGTCACGCTCGATCCGTGCCAGCATGGCTGCCACCTGTGGCGGCCGTCACTCTTGCGAACGCAAAGGAGGTTGTGGACGTTGTGGTCGCACTGACGAACACCCTCAACTGGCGGCGCGGAGAGCTGACGCTCGCCGCCAAGGTGTTGCTGCTCCAGCTCGTGGTGATCGCCGTCCTGCTGGTGTCGGTCGGTTTCCTCAGCGTGCGGCAGTCCAATGCCGACTTCTCCGACGAGCACGGCCGGCGGATGCGTTCGATCGCGGAGTACATCGCGACCCTTCCCGAGGTGCGCACCTCGCTGCAGCAGGTGCGTGACGGAGAGGAATCGTCGGACGCCCTGCCGGCTCGCTTGGCGCCGGAGGCCAGTCTCGGGGTCGTCTACGGGGCGACCGGCCTGATGGTCGTGTCCCCCGATGGCTTCGTGCTCGGCGCGACCGATCCGAGTCTGGTGGGTGAGCCGGCCGACCTGGGTGACAGCAACGCTCTCGACGGACGTGGCTGGATCGGCGACGTCGATCGCGATGGCGAACGGTCGGTCGCCGCGCACGCGCCGATCATCTCGGAGGTGGACGGCTCCCTGCTCGGCGTAGTGGCGGCCGAGGAACCGTATCCGTCGGTCGCCGACCAGGTGGCAGACGCGGCGCCGTACCTGGCGCTCTACCTCGGCCTCGGCGCGCTGCTCGGTCTGGCGGGCACCTGGGCGGTGTCGCGCGTCGTTCGCCGCTCGACCCGCGGTCTCGGCACGACCGAGCTGGCCCGGCTCGCCGACCACCGCGAGGCGCTGCTGCACGCCATCCGGGAGGGCGTGGTCGGGGTCGGCACGGACGGGCGGGTGACGGCGATGAACGACGCGGCACGGACCACGCTCGGCCTCGACGCCGGCCCGGACCCGGTCGGCCGCGCGGTCACCGACCTCGGCCTGGATCCCCATGTGGTCGCGCTGCTGACCGGCGAGGGCGACGACGCACGGGATGCCCTGGCACTTGTGGGCACCCGTGCGGTTGTCTTCAACCGGGGCCGCGCGTCGACCGGCGGCCGCGGCATCGGCACCGTCACCACGCTGCGCGATCGCACCGAGCTGGTGTCGCTGCAGAGCCAGCTCAGCTCGAACCTGTCGATCACCGACACCCTGCGCGCGCAGACCCACGAGTTCGACAACCGGTTGCACACGATCTCGGGCCTCGTGCAGCTGGGGGAGTACGACGACGTGGCGGCCCTGGTCGGCACGCTCACGCAGCACCGAGCGGACGTCAGCGAGCGGGTGTCGAAGCGGCTGCACGACCCGGCCGTCGCCGCGCTCGTCGTCGCCAAGCACGCGGTGGCCGAGGAACGCGGCGTCACGCTCGAGCTCGACCCGGATCCGGCTCCCGGCGCTCTCGCCCGCAGAGGTTGCCGACCTCACCACGGTGCTCGGCAACCTGGTCGACAACGCGGTCGACGCCGCCGCCGGCACGACCGAGCCCCTCGTGGAGCTGTGGATCCTCGTCGACGGCGACAGCGTCCACGTGCGGGTCCGCGACAGCGGGCCCGGTATCCCGGAGGAGCTGCGGGAGGCGATCTTCGTGCGCGGCTTCTCCACCAAGCCCGAGGTGCTCGGCGGTCGCGGCATCGGTCTCCCGCTGGTCCGGCTGATCTGCACCCAGCGGGGCGGCACGGTCACGGTCGACACAGCTGACACCGGAGGCGCGGAATTCCTGGTGACGATGCCGATCGCCGGCTCTCTCGGCCAGGATGGTGACTCGTGATCCGGGTGCTGATCGTCGACGACGACTTCATGGTCGCGCGGATCCACACCGCGTTCGTCGAGCAGACCGAGGGGTTCGAGGTGGTCGGCACGGCTCACAACGGTGCCGACGCGCTCGAGCTGGCCGGTTCGCTGGCGCCTGACCTGGTGCTGCTGGACGTGCACCTGCCCGACATCTCCGGCCTCGAGGTGCTCGAGCGGCTCCGCGCCCAGGGGCTCAGCGTCGCCGTCGTGATGGTGACCGCCGAGCGGGGCGCCGCGGCCGTGCGCGCCGCCCTCCACGGCGGTGCGATGCAGTACCTCGTGAAGCCGTTCGAGTACGACGACCTCGCCGATCGGCTGCGCCGCGTGGCCGCGGCGCTGGCCAGCCTGCCGGCCGGCGACGACGAGGGCCGTGTCGACCAGGCCGCGATCGACCAGGCGTTCGGTGCTGGGCGGGCCGGCGGCGACGTACCAGTCCATCTGCCGAAGGGTCTCAGCCCGGAGACCGCCGACCTCGTGCTCGCCGCCGCGAAGATGGTCGAGGAGATCTCGGCGTCCGAAGCCGCGGAGGCAGTGGGCCTCTCGCGGGTCACCGCGCGCCGCTACCTCGAGCACTTCGTCGACACCGGCGCGGCCGAGGTGCGGCTGCAGTACGGCACCGGCCGTCCGGAGCGTCGCTACCGTGTGGGTGGGAGGACGCCGTGACCGCACCCGACGACGGCCGCAGCAACAAGGAGCGGATGCTCGCCGGCGACCTCTACATCACCGACGCGGAGATCCTCCAGGACCAGGTGCGGTCCCAGGAGCTGATGGCGGCCTACAACGCAGCGGCGCCGGGGGACATGCGCCTACGCCGACGGCTGCTCGAGGAGCTGCTCGACTCGATCGGCGAGGAGACCGAGATCCGGCCGCCGTTCTACGTCGACTACGGCTCCCGGATCTCCATCGGCGCCCGTTGCTTCGCCAACTTCGGTCTCGTGGCGCTCGACGTCGCGCCCATCACGATCGGCGACGACGTCCAGATCGGGCCGTACGTCCAGCTGCTCACGCCGACCCACCCCGTGGAGCCCGGTCCGCGACGCGACAAGTGGGAGGCGGCGCGGCCGATCACCATCGGCGACAACGTCTGGCTCGGCGGGGGCGTGATCGTCCTGGCGGGCGTCACCATCGGTGCCGACACGGTGGTCGGTGCCGGCTCGATCGTCACCAAGGATTTACCGGCCGGGGTGCTGGCGGTCGGCAACCCGGCGCGCGTCGTACGTACGCTGGGTCCATGACCGTCCAGGACACCGCGCAGCCCGAACAGACGGCCACGACGGAGCGGATGACCCTCGGCGAGGACGTCCAGTCCCTCCGCGAGCGGATCGCGCTGGCGTCCTTCATCGGGGTGCCGTTCGTGGCGTTCCTGGTCGCGATCCCGGTCGCGTGGGGTGGCTGGCTCGGGTGGAGCGACGTCGTCATCACCATGGTGATGTACTCACTCACCCTCCACGGCGTCACCGTCGGCTACCACCGGCTCTTCACCCACAAGTCCTTCAAGCCGAACCGGGCGGTCAAGAACGTGCTCGCCGTCCTCGGCTCGATGGCGATCGAGGGCCCGGTCATCCGCTGGGTCGCCGACCACCGCAAGCACCACCGGTTCTCCGACCGCGAGGGCGACCCGCACTCGCCGTGGCGCTACGGCACCTCGTTCGCCGGCCTGACCAAGGGCTTCCTGTGGGCGCACGTCGGGTGGTTGTTCGACTCCGAGCAGACCCCGATCGACAAGTACGCCCCCGACCTCGCCCAGGACCGCGACCTGATCCGGATCTCCCGGATGTTCTGGATGTGGGTGCTGGTCTCGATCATGCTCCCGCCCGTCGCCGGCTTCCTGCTGACCTGGTCGTGGCAGGGCGCGCTGACCGCGTTCTTCTGGGGCACGGTGGTCCGGATCGGCCTGCTCCACCACGTCACCTGGTCGATCAACTCGATCTGCCACGTGGTGGGCGAGCGCCCGTTCCGCTCGCGCGACCGGTCCGGCAACGTCTGGTGGCTGGCGATCCCGTCCGGCGGCGAGTCCTGGCACAACCTGCACCACGCCGATCCGACCAGCGCCCGCCATGGCGTCAAGCGCTGGCAGCTCGACACCTCGGCGCGAATCATCTGGTTCCTCGAGAAGCTCGGCTGGGTGCGCGAGGTGCGCTGGCCGTCAGCGGATCGGATCGCCTCCAAGACGATCTCGCGGCAGGGTGCCTGAGGGCTGGGGAGAACGGCCAGCCCCTACCCTGGTGGGGTGCTGACCATCGACCAGGCGACGTACGACGCCATCGTCGCGCATGCCAAGCGGGACCACCCGGTGGAGGCGTGCGGCATCGTCGCGGGGCCGGAGGGGAGCGACCGGCCGGAGCGCCTCCTCGAGATGGTCAACGCGGCCGGGAGCCCGACCTTCTACGAGTACGACTCGACGGACCTGCTGGAGCTCTACAAGGAGCTCGACCAGCGCGACGAGGAGCCGGTGGTGATCTACCACTCCCACTCCGCCACCGAGGCCTATCCGAGCGTCACCGACATCAACCTGGCGAGCGAGCCCGGCGCCCACTATGTGCTCGTGAGCACCCGCGAGCACGGGAATAACGATGGTCCGGTGGAGTTCAGGTCTTATCGAATCGTCGACGGCGTCGTGACCGAGGAAGAGGTCACCGTCGTCCCCAGTCTCACGAGGAGCGAGCCCTAGCCATGGCCATCGAGGTCCGGATCCCGACCATCCTGCGCACCTACACCGACGGTGCCAAGGCGGTCAACGCCGACGGCGCCAGCCTGAGCGCGCTCATCGACTCGCTGGACGCCGACCACCCCGGCATCAAGGAGCGCCTGGTCGAGAACGGCGACCTCCGCCGGTTCATCAACATCTACGTCAACGACGAGGACGTACGGTTCATCGGCGGCCTCGAGGCCGAGCTGAGCGACGGCGACCAGGTCGTCGTGCTCCCCGCGGTCGCCGGCGGATAATGGCCCGCTACGACAACCTCCTCGCCTCGGTCGGCAACACGCCTCTCGTGGGGTTGCCGGCACTGTCCCCGGGCGTCCAGCCGGACGGCACCGAGGTGCGGATCTGGGCCAAGCTCGAGGACCGCAACCCGACCGGCTCGATCAAGGACCGCCCGGCACTGCGGATGGTCGAGGAGGCGGAGAAGGACGGCACGCTCCGTCCCGGCTGCACCATCCTCGAGCCCACCTCGGGCAACACCGGCATCTCGATCGCGATGGCGGCCAAGCTGAAGGGCTACCGCTGCGTCTTCGTGATGCCCGAGAACACCAGCGAGGAGCGGCGCCAGATCCTGCGGATGTGGGGCGCCGAGATCGTCTCGAGCCCCGCCGCCGGCGGCTCCAACGAGGCGGTGCGAGTGGCCAAGAAGATGGCGGCCGAGCACCCCGACTGGGTGATGCTCTACCAGTACGGCAACGACGCCAACGCCCTCGCGCACGAGGACGGCACCGGCCCCGAGCTGCTCGCCGACCTGCCGTCGATCACCCACTTCGTCGCCGGTCTCGGCACCACCGGCACGCTGATGGGCGTCTCCCGCTTCTTCCGTCGGGCCAAGCCCGGCGTCAAGATCGTCGCCGCCGAACCTCGCTACGGCGAGCTCGTCTACGGGCTCCGCAACCTTGACGAGGGCTTCGTTCCCGAGCTCTACGACGCGTCGCTCATCGACTCGCGCTTCTCGGTCGGCCCGCGCGACGCCGTACGCCGGGTGCGCGAGCTGCTCGAGCTCGAAGGCATCTTCGCTGGCATCTCCACCGGCGCGATCCTGCATGCCGCGCTCGGCCAAGCGGTGAAAGCGATCAAGGCCGGCGAGTCCGCCGACATCGCGTTCGTCGTGGCCGACGGCGGCTGGAAGTACCTCTCCACCGGCGCCTACGAAGGCACGATCGACGACGCCGAGGACCGGCTCGAGGGCCAGCTCTGGGCCTGAGGGTCCTCACTCTGGCTCGCTGCGGTTCGCAGCCGTCTCGGGCCATCCGGCGGGTCCCAGGATTTTTGGATGACGCGGTTGCTCGCCGTCGTTGGTCCGGGGGCGGTCCCCCGCGCCCTGCCCTCTGTGACGGGAGGCTTGGGCTGCTCCCTGCCCTCCGGCCGGAGGAGGGAAGACGGGTGGTGACGGTCGGCGGCCGGGGCCGGTGGTTGAGGTGCGACGAGCGCAGCGAGGAGCCTCGAAACCACCCGTGCGGGCCACCATCCGTCCACAGGCGTTGATCGCGAATCCTCTGTCCACAGGCGGGTTCTGAGCATCATCGCGATGTCGGTGGCGGTTGGTTGAATATGCCTCATGGACCTGGGAACGTTGCCGCTCTTCGACCTCACCGCCCCGGCGGACGAGGTCGTCGAGGAGTGCACCGAGCCGGCTCCGCTGTCGCGCTCGCAGGAGCTGCTGGTCGAGATCCGGGACGACCAGACCGCGATCGCCGCCCACGAGATCGCCAAGGTCCGCCGGATCGCCGAATGGGCCGCCGAACACTTCGTCGCTGACGAGGCGCGACGCGTCGACGTTGACCCAACGCGGCCTGGACACCGGCCTGCTTCTGGCCGGTCCCGGTGCGCCACTGATCTCCGACTTCGCGGTGATGGAGCTCTCCGCGCTGCTCGGCCGGTCCCTGGACTCCGGTCGCTGCTATGTCGGGCAGGTGATGGAGCTGGCCTACCGGCTGCCCGAGACCTGGGACCGGGTCCTGGAGGGGCAGGTGCCGGTGTGGAAAGCACTCCGGGTCGCCGACGCCACCCGGATCCTGCCCGCCGACGCAGCCGAGTTCGTGGACCGGCAGGTCGCACCCTTCGCCCACGCCATGACCTGGGTGCAGGTCGACCGGCTGGTCGAGGAAGCCCTCGTGAGGTTCGACCCTGCGGCTGCTGAGGAGAACCGCAGGAACGCCCAGGACCTGCGGCACTTCGACATCGACCTGGACCAGACCGGGTTCGACGGCACCGCCCACGTCTCCGGCACCCTCGATACTGCCGATGCCCTCGACCTCGAGAACGCGATCGCCCGCCGGGCCAAGGCTCCTCGGCGAGCTCGGCTGCGTGGAGTCCCTCGATGTGCGACGTTCGATCGCGGCCGGTGAGCTGGCCCGCCAAGACCTCGCCCTCGACCTCGACATCGCCGACCCGGAGACCGGGGAGATCACCCGCACCGTGCCCGGCCGCAAGACCGAGCTCATCCTGCACCTGAATGCGACCGATCAGACCGTCGGGCGTTTGGGCAACACCCGCACCCCGATCAGCCCGGAGCAGGTCAAGACCTGGATCAACACCCCCGGCAGCACCGTGATCATCCGCCCGGTCCTCGACCTCAACAGCCACCAGCCGGTCGACTCCTACGAGATCCCCGACCGGATCCGGACCAGGTCATCCTGCGTGACCATCACTGCGTGTTCCCGCACGGCACGAAACCCGCAGAACGCTGCGACCTGGACCATGTGGTCCCGTATGCCGAGGGCGGCGAGACTTCGGCACGGGACCTGGTCCCGGACTGTCGCGGCCATCACCGGTTCAAGACCTCCGGCCAGATGACCTGCCGCATCCTCACCCCCGGCACCTACCTTGGACATAGCCAGCGGCCGCCAATGGCTGGTCGACCCCACCGGCACCCACGACCTCCAACTCCCCCGCCCCGAACCCCGCCTCGGCGGGGCCATCAGCATGCGCACAAGTGCCGAGACTCGCTCGACCGCCGCCGGGATGCAGGTTCACCACGGTATGCAGTCGAGCCTGCACTTCCCACAGGTCGTACGCCGTGGGGAGTGCAGGTTCAGCGACATCCCGTGATGAACCTGCACCGCCCGCTACTGCCGCCCTGCGTGCTCGCGGAGCAGCACGCTCACTGCCGCGGTCCAGCAGGCCGTCGGACCAGAGGCCCGCCTCGTTGCGGCCTCGCATCGCGGCTGGTGGCATATGGCAGCGCGGGCGCACTGTCACTGCTTCTCATCAACAGCTGTCAGGTGTGCCAGGTCAGGCTCTGGTCGGCGCCCCACCGGCTGCCGGGAACGGCACCCAGCCCGAGCAGTCTCGCGCTGAGGTTGGCGACGTCGCCGTTGCGGATCGGCTGGGGGCCGGTGAAGCGGGGCCGTCGGCGACCGGGGTCGGCGTACGACGGGTTCAGGGCGTAGAGGTCGCCCGGGGTGACCTCGGGTCCCCAGATCAGGAACGGGATCCGGAAGTTGCACCGACAGGTCTCGTCGCTGTGCGTGCGGGTGCCGGGCTTGCCGCCGTGGTCGGCGGTCAGCACGATCACCAGGTCGCCGAGACGCCCCGGGTGGCGGTGGATCGCGCGCATCAGGAGGCCGAGATTGCGGTCGACCTGACGGACGGCGTCGAGGTAGGCGGGGCCGAGCCAGCCGTGGGCGTGGCCGGCCTCGTCGGCGGCACCGAGGTGCAGCAGGGTGAAGGCGCGGTTGCGATGCAGCAGGTCGTGGCGGAGCGCGAGGGTGACCGCGCGGTCGCCGTCCTGCACGATCGTCGACCGGTCGAGAGCGGCCGGCCAGGACCGCTTGAACAGTGAGAACTTCGACTCGGTCGCGAACAGCGCCGTACGTCCGCCGGCGTCGTGCACCGCGGTGAAGATCGACGCGACGTCGCCGCCGGCGGCTCGCTCCACGGTCATGTGCCGGCGGTCGTAATTCCAGTCGACGCCGTGGCCACCTCGCCTTGCGTCGACCCGGCGCCCGGTCAGCATGCTGGTGTGGTTGGGCAGGGTCACCGTCATCTCGACCTGGGTGCGCGCGTTGCGGGTGCTCGCGCCCTGCCGGAGCAGCGTCATCAGGTGGGGGATGTTCCTGTGGCCGAGCCGGCTCAACGCGCGCACGTTGAGGCCGTCGACGGAGATGGCGAGGACCTGGCGGTCGGCGAGCCGCGGCGCATCGGCTTGCCGCGCGTGGGCGGCAGCCGGAGCAAGGGACGAGGTGAGCGCGAGGCCGGCGATGGCAGCCGCGAGACGGCGCAAGCGGGCACGCGGGGAGGGGCTCACGACCGGGCACGCTACCCGGCATCGTGACCTGTGTCCCGAATCCGACGCGGCGAACCGGCGAACCAATACCCTGTGAGTCGTGCCAGCCCTGACTACCCGTGACCCTGAATTGCTGGACGCTCCGATCGGCATCTTCGACTCGGGTTTCGGAGGCCTCACCGTGGCGCGGTCGGTCATCGACCAGCTGCCGCACGAGTCGCTGCTGTACGTCGGCGACACCGCGCGCCAGCCGTACGGACCCAAGCCGATCGGCGAGGTGCGCGAGTACGCCCTCGAGTGTCTCGACCACCTCGTCGAGCAGGGCGTGAAGGCGCTGGTCATCGCCTGCAACTCCGCGAGCGCCGCGATGCTCCGCGACGCGCGCGAGCGCTACGACGTCCCGGTGGTCGAGGTGATCTACCCGGCGACGCGCCGCGCGGTCGCCGCGACCAAGAACGGCCGGATCGGCGTGATCTGCACGCGGTCCACGGCCGAGTCGTTGGCCTACGACGACGCGTTCGCCGCCGCGCCCCACCTCGAGCTCACCACCCGGGCCTGTCCGCGGTTCGTCGACTTCGTGGAGGCGGGCATCACGGGTGGGGAAGAGCTGCTGGCCGTCGCGCACGACTACCTCGATCCGCTGACCGACCTCGGCGTCGACACGCTGATCCTGGGCTGCACGCACTACCCCCTGCTCACGGGGGTGATCTCCTACGTCATGGGTGACGCGGTGACGCTGGTCAGCAGTGCCGAGGAGTGTGCCAAGGACGCCTACCGGATGCTCGCCGACACCGGGCTGATGCGCGAGAGCGGCGTGCCGTCCTACTCCTTCGTGACGACCGGCTCGCCGGCGGAGTTCGAGACGATCGGCCGGAGGTTTCTCGGTCCGGAACTCGCAGGTGCTGACCAGTTCGTCGGCGGACTGGCATGATCGGGCAGATGGGGACGACGTCGTTCCGGATGACGGTGGTCGGGTGCTCTGGTTCATACCCGGGACCGGACTCACCGGCCAGCTGCTACCTGGTCCAGGCCGAACAGGGTGGCCGCACGTGGAGCCTGCTGCTCGACCTCGGCAACGGAGCCCTCGGGGCCCTGCAGCGCTATGTCGACCCGCTCGAGGTCGACGCCGTGCTGCTGAGCCACCTGCACGCCGATCACTGCGTCGACATGACCAGCTACTACGTGGTCCGCAAGTACCACCCCGTCGGCACCCAGCCGAAGATCCCGGTCTGGGGGCCGAGCGGCACCGACCTCCGGTTGGCGCAGGCCTACGACCTGCCCACCGGTCCGGGCATGAGCGAGGAGTTCGAGTTCCACACCTACGACGCGCCCTTCACCATCGGGCCGTTCGAGGTCGAGCCCTACTCCGTCGACCACCCCGTCGAGGCCTACGGCATGCGGATCTCGGCCGAGACCGAGGAGGGGGGACGCCGTACCCTCGCCTACAGCGGCGACACCGCCCCGACACCGTCGCTCCTCGAGATCGCTGCTGATGCCGACCTGTTCCTCTGTGAGGCGTCGTTCCGCCACGGCGACGACAATCCGCCTGGCTTGCACCTCACCGGGGCCGAGTGCGGCGAGACCGCCGCCAAGTGCAAGGTCAAGCGGCTCGTGATCACCCATGTGCCGCCGTGGCACGACGCCCAGGGGATGCTGACCGAGTCGATGTCGACCTTCGACGGCCCGACCGAGCTCGCGGCGCAGGGAGCCGTCTACGCGATCTGAGCACGCCGCTGGTTGAGGTGCGAGCGCAGCGAGCCTAGAAACCAAGGGCCGTCAGGTCGAGCCCGCGTCGTGGATGCAGATCGCGATCTGCACGCGGTTGGTGACGTCGAGCTTGTCGAAGAGCCGTGAGACGTGCGCCTTCACGGTGGGTACGGAGAGGAACAGCTCGCCGGCGATCTCGGCGTTGCTGAGGCCGCGGCCGACGCACAGCGCGACGTCGCGCTCGCGATCGGTCAGCCGGTCCAGGCGCGCGCGGGCGGCGGCTCCCCGGTCGTCGGCACTGCCGGCCCGGAGCCGGTCGATCAGGGTGCGGGTGACCGACGGAGACAGCATGGGGTCGCCGGACGCGACCGCGCGCAGGGCGTCGACGATCTCGGACGGCGGAGTGTCCTTGAGGAGGAAGCCCTCCGCCCCGGCGGCGAGGGCGGCGACCACGTGGTCGTCGGCGTCGAACGTCGTGAGCACGATGACCCGCGGCGGGTTCGGCCGGCTGTGCAGCTCACGGGTCGCAGCGACCCCGTCCAGGCGCGGCATCCGGATGTCCATCAGCACCACGTCCGGGCGTAGCCGGCGGACCAGGTCGATCCCCGCCACCCCGTCGGCGGCCTCGCCGACCACCTGGATGTCGGGCTGGCCGCCGAGCATGAGCGTGAGCGCCGAGCGGACCAGCGGGTCGTCGTCGACGATGACCACGTCGATCGTGCCGTCGCTCGGTGCTCCGTCGCTCACGGGCCCCACGGTAGCCACGCCTTCAGGACGAACGCGCCGCCCTCGATGCCGTGCGTCAGCCGGCCACCCGCGAGCTCGGCCCGCTCGGCGAGCCCGACGAGTCCGAGGCCGGCGCCCGGCGTCGCCGACGGCCCGAAGCCCAGCCGGTTGCGGATCTCGACCTCGATCCCGTCCTCGGGGCTGCCGGTGATGCGGACGCGGACGGCCGCCGCGGGCGCATGCTTGCGCGCGTTGGTGGTGCCCTCCTGCACGATCCGGAAGATGGTGCGGCCGACCGCCGCGGGCACCTCCGCGGCGGGCAGGTCGGCCTCAAGGTCGACCTGGGTGCCGTCGGCTGCCAGCTCGGCGACCAGTGACCCGACGTCGGCGTACGTCGGCTGCGGGCCGGTCGTCGGGGCACCGCTGCCGTCCCGCAGCACGCCGAGGACGCCACGCAGGTCGGTGAGCGCCTCGTGCGCCTTCTCCTGGATGACCCCGACGCTGGTGCGCATCTCGTCCGCGGTGAGGTCCTGCCGGAACGTGAGGGCGCCGGCGTGCATCGAGATCTGCGAGATCCGGTGCGCGAGCACGTCGTGCATCTCGCGCGCGATCCGCTCCCGCTCGTTGGAGCGAGCCTGCGCGGCGCGGAGGTCCCGCTCTGCCTCGGCCGTCTCAGCTCGCTGGCGGAGCGTCCAGAGCAGCTCGCGGCGCGATCCGATGTACATGCCCCACGCCGCCGCGGTCGCGACGACGGCGACGCCGGTCGCCGGGGTGACCCATCCGGGGTCGGTGTCCGGCACCGGTTGCACCCGCTCGTAGAGCGTCGACATCCCGAGGTTGAGCACGGCGACGGTCGCAATCTGCCACCAGCGGCGACCGGTCGCGAGCGACACCAACGCGAGCAGGATCGCGCCGCCGCCGAGGGACGTCAGCGGCGTCAGCAGCGCTGCGACGACGGCGATCGTGAACGGCCAGCGGCGCCGCCACCCGACCAGCACGAAGCAGAGGACCCCGACCAGGATGTCGGCCCAGAACAGCACGGGTCGGTCGCTCGCCTGCGCGTCGACCACCTGGAACCAGCTCAGGAGGCCAATGGCGAGGCACAACGCCATCCGCCACGCGTGGCCGTACCAGCGCAGCGGGGGCTGGTAGGAGGCAGCGGGCCGGGGTTCCACGACTGGCGAGCGTAGGCCGTCGGGACCGGCGGCGCAGGCACCGGCGGTCGGTGGTCACCCCCTACTTTGGTCGCGGGTCGATCGCTACGCGCGTCCGATGCGTCGCCTTGGTCGGTTGGGGCAGGCTGAGGCCCATGATCACTGTTGATCGCCTCATCAAGGCCTACGGCAGCTTCCGGGCCGTCGACGACGTCAGCTTCGTCTGCCAGCAGGGCCGGGTCACCGGCTTCCTCGGGCCCAACGGCGCCGGCAAGACCACGACGATGCGGGTCATGGTCGGCCTGACGCCGGCGACGAGCGGTCGGGTCACCATCGGCGGCCTCGACTACAGCGCCATCCCGAACGCCGGGCGGCACGTCGGTGTGTTGCTCGACGCCTCCGCCCAGCACGGCGGTCGCACCGGTCGGGAGATCCTCTCCCTCGGCGCGCTGGCGATGGGCCTGCCGTCGTCCCGCGTCGACGAGATGCTCGCCCTGGTCGGCCTCTCCGACGACGAGGCGAAGCGCCGCATGCGCAACTACTCGCTCGGCATGAAGCAGCGGCTCGGCATCGCTCACGCCCTGCTCGGCGATCCGGAGGTGCTGATCCTCGATGAGCCTGCCAACGGACTCGACCCCGCCGGCATCCGCTGGATGCGCGGCCTCCTGAAGGGCTACGCCGACCGCGGCGGCACGGTGCTGCTCTCGAGCCACCTGCTCAACGAGGTCGAGCTGATCGCCGACGACATGATCCTCATCGGACTCGGCCGGATCGTCGCGCAGGGCGACAAGAAGTCGCTCCTCGCGCGCGCCCAGGGCGCGGCGTCCGCGCTGGTCATGTCGCTCGACAACGCCGCGCTGGCGGCCGAGCTCAGCAGCCGCGGCCACGCCGTCGAGGCAAAGGGCGACGGTCTCAAGGTCAACGTGGCCCCCGAAGACGTCGGGCGCGCGGCGCTCGCCGCCGGGATCGTGCTGACCGACCTGCGCAACGGCGGGGCCGGCCTGGAGGACCTGTTCCTCGAGCTCACCTCGTCCACCCAGCGCGACCCGTCCCCGACAGGAGTGCCCGCATGAGCACCGCCACCACCGTCGTCCCGACCCTCGACATCTCCGGCACGCAGCCGATCCCGTTCTGGCGCCTCGTCCTTGTCGAGCTCCGCAAGGCCTACAACACCCGAGCGGGGTTCTGGCTGCTTTTCACGATCGGGCTGCTGATCGGGCTCCTGCAGGTCGTCTCGCTCGTGGCGTTCCTCCTGCAGGACTACGCCGTCACGTTCACCGACTTCACGGGCAACGTCTGGCTGGTGTCGCTGGTGCTCATACCGATGCTGCCGATCCTGCTGGTGACCTCGGAGTGGACGCAGCGCACCGCGATGGTGACCTTCGCCATCGAGCCGCGCCGGCTGCGCGTCATCCTCGCGAAGCTGGCGGTCGCAGTGCTGCTCGCGCTCGCCGCCGTCGTTCTGATGTTCGTGGTAGCCACGCTGTGCACCGCGGTGGGCGACCTGTTCGCGCCCGAACGGACCACCTGGGCGATCGAGGCCGAGTTCGTGTTCCTCGGCGCCCCGCTGACGGTCCTGGTCACCACGGTCTTCGGGTTCGCCGTCGCCTGCATGCTCCTCAACACGCCCGGGGCGATCGTGCTCTTCCTCCTGTCCTGGTACGCATCGATCGGCATCTTTGCCGCCATCGCTGCGCTGATCCCGGCCTTCAACGACGTCTTCCCGTGGCTGACGCTCCAGATCAACGTGCTGGTGCTCGCCGACGGCTTGCCCGACGACGCCGAGACCTGGGGGCAGCTCCTGGTGAGTCTCGGAGTCTGGATCGTGCTGCCGCTGACCTTCGGCCTGTGGCGGATCGTCAACGCAGAGGTGAAGTAGCCCGTCCCAGCCCGAGGTGAAACGGGTGCCGGTCGGCTGACTAGAGTCGCCCCCTATGAGCACCCGCGAGGACGGCCGCGCCGACGACGAGCTGCGCCCCATCACGATCACCCGCAACTGGCTCGACCACCCGGCCGGGTCGGTGCTGATCGAGTTCGGCAGGACCCGGGTGCTCTGTGCCGCCTCCGCGTCCGAGGGCGTCCCGCGGTGGCGCAAGGGCAGCGGCCTGGGCTGGGTGACGGCGGAGTACGCCATGCTGCCCGCCTCCACCAACACCCGTTCCGACCGCGAGTCGGTCAAGGGACGGATCGGGGGGCGCACCCACGAGATCAGCCGGCTGATCGGCCGCTCGCTGCGTGCGGTGATCGACTACAAGGCGCTCGGCGAGAACACCATCCAGCTCGACTGCGACGTGCTCCAGGCCGACGGAGGCACCCGCACCGCCGCCATCACCGGCGCGTACGTCGCGCTCGCTGACGCCTGCGCCCACCTCGGCGTCACCCCGGCGCTCACCGGCTCGGTCGCCGCGATCAGCGTCGGCATCATCGACGGAGCTCCGCGGCTCGACCTGCCCTACGTCGAGGACGTGCGCGCCGAGACCGACATGAACGTCGTGATGACCGGTGCCGGCAGCTTCGTCGAGGTGCAGGGCACCGCCGAGGGCGCCGCGTTCTCGCGCACCGAGCTCGACGCTCTCCTCGTGCTTGCCGAGAAGGGATGCGCCGACCTCACGCGGATGCAGCTCGAGGCACTCGCGTGAAGGTGCTCGTCGCCTCCCGCAACGCGAAGAAGCTCGAGGAGATGCAGCGGATCCTCCGCGAGCACCTCACCGACGTGGAGGTGCTCGGTCTCGACGACGTCGCGCCGTACGACGAGCCGGTCGAGGACCAGCCGACGTTCGAGGGCAACGCCCTGCTGAAGGCGCGGGCCGGGGTCGCGAGCACCGGACTGCCGACTCTCGCCGACGACTCCGGGCTCTGCGTCGACGCCCTCAACGGCATGCCCGGCGTGCTCTCGGCCCGTTGGAGCGGGCCTCCACGGGGTTCAAAGGACAGGGCCGATGACCGCAACAACGAGCTGCTGCTCGCACAGCTCTCCGACGTGCCCGACGAGCGACGTACGGCGTACTTCACGTGCGCGGTCGCCCTCGTCCTGCCGGACGGCACCGTGCGGGTAGTCCAGGGCCGGATGGACGGCCAGATCGTCCGCGCGGTGCGGGGAAGTGGTGGGTTCGGCTACGACGTGGTGTTCGAGGCAGACGACCGGCCGGGTCTGACCACCGCCGAGCTGGCGCCCGCCGACAAGGACGAGATCTCCCACCGCGGCAAGGCGCTGCGGGAGATCGCGCCGGTCGTCGCCGACCTGCTGCGCTGATCGTCAGTCCTCTGGTGCGCCCGGTGAGATTCGAACTCACACTGGTGCGGACCTAAACCGCATGCCTCCTGCCAGTTGGGCTACGGGCGCCTCGGCTGGATTCTAGGGTCCCGCGGCGCCGTCACCCTTCCCAGACCCACGTGTCCAGCACGGAGTAGTAGGTGTCCTTGAAGCCGTTGTCGCCCTGCCGGAAGCTGCCGGTGATGGAGTACTGCTCGTCGTTGGAGATCACCAGGTAGGCGATCTGGTGGACGTCGAAGTTGTTGTCGTTGGTCCACTTCAGCTCGACTCCGACGGCATCGACGCCGCCGATCTGCATGTCCCCGAGGTCGACCGGTGTGGCTCCGGTCGAGCCGGTGAGCGTCGTCTTCCACTCCGCCGCGAGCTCGTGGACGTCGGTCGTGCCGAATGCCGACGACGTCTCGACCAGGATGTTGCCGCGGGCAGTGGCGATCGAGTCGCCCGGCGCGGCGATGGTGTCGATCGTGCCCGTGGAGTCGGGAGTGTCGGCCGTGAGGTCCTGCCACTTGTCGCTGGGGAACTGGTAGGTGTAGCCGCTGCCCCGCAGCGTCAGGGCCGGGTCTGCCGAGACCGAGGTGCTGGCGCTGGTGGACTCGCTGCCGTCGTTGCTCTCGGTCGGCTCGCTCGTGGTGTCGTCACTCGACGGGGTGTCGTCGCCGCCGGTCAGCGCGAGGATGCCGATGATCGCGACGACCCCGAGGATCACGATCGCCACCATCGCCCCGATGATCAGGGCGGAGGAGGCCTTCTTGGGCGGCGGGGTCGTGCCGTAGCCGGGCTGGGCCGTGTAGGCGTACGGCGACACCGACGGGGCGTACGGCGTGGCCGACTGGGGGTGCGCGGCCGGTGCCGACACGGCCGGTGCGGCAGGCGGCTGATGCTGCGAGGGGAGGTGGGCGCTGGGCGTCGGCCACTGTTGAGGCGGTGACTGCGCCGGTGACTGGCCCGGAGGTTGGCCCGGAGACTGGCCCGGAGACTGGGAGGGTGGCTGGGAGCGTGCCTGGGGCGGCAGCGGGGCCGTCGCGGCCGGCGGCTCGGCGGTGTAGGCGTCGGGGCGGAGCCCGGTCGCCAGGGTGACGGGCACCTTGCCCAGCGCATAGCCGAGCACGGCGCACGCCCACTGGGAGCCGGCGACGTCGGCACTGCCGCGGTCGCGCGAGAGCCGCTGGCCCGCGGTCTCGATCGCGTCCTCGACGCTGGCGCCGCTGTCGAGCATCGTCAGCATTGCCTGCAGCGCGCCGAGCCGGACCGCGTCCGTCAGCAGGTTGATCGTGCCGGTCGACGCGCTGCCTTCGTCGAGGTAGTCGTCGAGGGCACCGCGGAACGCGTCGGCCTCGGTGAACAGCGATTCACCGTGGTCGTGCGCCAGTTGGGCGAGACTCTCGTGCAGCTCCATCGATGTCCCTTCGGTGCGCGCCTGCCGGTCAGGCGACGCCCAGCTCCTTGCGCAGCTTCGCGACGTGTCCCGTCGCCTTCACGTTGTACTGCGCAACCTCAATCTTGCCGCCTTCGCCCACCACAAAGGTGGATCTGATCACGCCTTCCACGATCTTGCCGTACAGCTTCTTCTCGCCGTAGGCGCCGTAGGCCTCGTGCACCGCAAGCCCGGGGTCCGAGAGGAGGGTGATCGTCAGCCCGTCGCGCTCCCGGAACTTCGCCAGCTTCGACGTGCTGTCCTTGGAGATGCCGAGCACCGTGAAGCCCGACGCCTGGAGCGCATCGACCGAGTCGGTGAAGTCGCAGGCCTGCGTCGTGCAGCCCGCGGTCATGGCGGCGGGATAGAAGTACACGATGACCTTCTTCCCCTCCTCGAGCAGGTCGTAGAGGTTGACCTCGCCCCCGGCATCGGTGGCGAGGGTGAAGTCGGGGGCGGTGTCGCCGGCGGCGAGACGCTGGGCTTCGGGCACGCGGGTTTCTCCTGTCACGAACTGCGTTTGACTTGTTGTTGCAATTTAATCGCAATAAGGTGTGCGAGTGCTCGACCATCACATCACCTCGCACCCGCCGGCGGTTCATCCGCCCGGTGGAAAAGCCGGTGACCGTCGAGCGCTGATCGGCCTGCTGACCGCCGTACTCGGGCTCAACCTGCTCGGGTGGGGCGTCCTGCTGCTCGTGGTCGCGCCGCAGGACCTCAGCCTCGGCGGCGCGCGGGTCTTCGGTGTCGGCGTGGGCCTCACCGCGTTCCTGCTCGGCGCCCGGCACGCCTTCGACGCCGACCACATCGCGATCATCGACAACACCACGCGCAAGCTGGTCGGCGAAGGCACCCGGTCCCTCGGCACCGGTTTCTGGTTCGCGCTCGGTCACTCCAGCGTGGTCTTCGGCCTGGCGATGCTGCTCGCGATCGGTGTGCGGGCCGTCGCCGACCCGGTCCAGGACGACGCCTCGACGTTGCAGCACTCGCTCGGGATCGTCGGGTCCCTCGCCGCGGGCATCTTCCTGATCCTGATCGGGCTGATGAACATGAGTGCGCTGGTCGGGATCCTGCACGTCTACCGTCACATGCGGGCCGGCACCTTCGACGAGGAGCAGCTGCACCACCACCTCCACAACCGCGGCTTCTTCGCCCGGCTGTTCAAGAGCGCAATTGCCCGGGTGCGCAAGCCGTGGCACCTCTACCCGGTCGGGCTCCTGATGGGGCTCGGCTTCGACACGGCGACCCAGGTCGCGCTGCTCGTGCTGGCCGGCGGCACCGCGGCGTACGCCCTGCCGTGGTACGCCGTCCTCGTGCTTCCCGTGCTCTTCACCGCCGGAATGACGCTGTTCGACACCATCGACGGCCTGTTCATGACCCGGGCCTACCGCTGGGCGGTGCTCGACCCGGCCCGCAAGCTGTTCTACAACTTCAGCGTGACCGCGCTGTCCGTGGCGATCGCGTTGTCGATCGGCGCGATCGTGCTGCTCCAGCTGGTCGCCGAGCAGTACGACCCGGCCGGGCTGCGCTGGGTGGCCGGCCTCGACCTCAACTACGTCGGATTCCTGCTGGTCGCGGTGTTCGTCGTGGCGTGGGTCGCGAGCGTCGGCGCCTTCCAGGTGCTCGGCAGGCGGCGGGCCGCGGCGGCCACCATGGCCGTTGATAGCCTGCCCCGGTGAGCAACCAGCCGTCTGACATCGAGCGCGAGATCGAAGAGGCGCGCGAGCGCCTCGCCGGCACGATCGACCAGCTGCTCTACCGGTCGAGCCCGAAGACGATCATCAGTCGCGAGATCGCCCAGGTGAAGGCCCACTACATCGATGCCGAGACGGGTCAGCCGCGCACGGACAACATCATCAAGACGGTCGGCGGAGTGGTGGGGGTCGTCGCGTTGTTGGTCGTGATCCGCAAGATCGTTCGATGACCGGCCGATGAAGCGAGGGTCGGACAAGACCCCGATCAAGATGCTCCACGACCGCATCCTGTGCGAGTCGGACGCCGAGGCCGGGGAGCGACGTTCATCGGGCGGGATCGTGATCCCGGCGACGGCGGCGATGGGCGCCCGTCGGCTGGCCTGGTCGACGGTGGTCGCCGTCGGTCCGCACGCTCGCTCGGTCGAGGCCGGGGACAAGGTGCTCTACGACCCGGAGGACAAGGCCGAGGTCGAGGTCTCGGGGGAGGTCTACGTCGTCATGCGGGAGCGGGACGTGCACGCCGTGGCCGCCGGCCGGCTCGGCGACGAGGCGGCCGGGCTCTCTGTAGTCTCGTGACGGTCGCCAGGGCGACCTCCTCGACCCACCGGGTCTCGTGACGGTCGCCAGGGCGACCTCCTCGACCCACCGGGTCGCGTGACCTCCTAGCGGTAGAACGCGTTACACCTCCTGTGAGACGCGCCCCCTGCTTGCCGCTGCCCTGCTCGTCGTGCCGTTGCTGGCATCCCACCTGGCCGCGACACCGGCCGACGCCGGACCCGCCCGGGAGGTCGCGCAACGGGCGCCGGCGGCGCCGACGTACCACGCCACCATCAACTCACCCGGCACGGCATCCCGCACATCGTCGCCGACGACTGGGGCTCGCTGGGCTACGGGAGCGGCTACGCCACGGCCAAGTCCTCGATCTGCAATCTCGCCGACACCTTGCTGACGGCGCGTGGCCAGCGGTCGAAGTACCTCGGCCCCGACGGCCGCTACCAGGACAAGGTCACCCTCGACGCGACCAACCTCCAGGTCGACGCATTCGTGACCGACCTGCACAACCGGAAGGTCGTCGAGCAGCTGCTCGCCTCGCCGGCCGGCCCGAGCGCACGCGCCAAGGAGATGGTGAAGGGCTACGTCGCCGGCATCAACCGGTGGCTCCGCGTCAACCCGATCAAGGACCCGGCCTGCGCCGGCGCCGCCTGGATCACGCCGACCGCGACGCCGCTCGACCTCTGGTACGGCGTCTACCTGGCGAACCTGCTGGCCTCCGCGGGGGTCTTCCTCAAGGAGATCGTCGGCGCCTCTCCACCGACGCTCGAGGACCCGGGCCTGCCGCTCGCCGACCTGCCGGAGCTGCCGACGACGAAGGCGGAGGCCCGCGAGTTCGCCAAAGCCGTCGACCGTGACGCGCTGCTGGCCGGGCTGGGACATGACAGCGACTTCGGCTCCAACGCCACCGCCATCGGCGGCAACGACAGCTCGACCCGGCGCGGGCTGCTGCTCGGCAACCCGCACTTCCCCTGGGCCGGCCGCTACAAGTTCACCCAGCAGCACCTGACCATCCCTGGCGTCTACGACGTCGCCGGCGGCTCGCTCATCGGCTCGCCGGTCGTGAACATCGGCTGGAACAAGAACGTGGCCTGGAGCCACACCGTGTCGACGGCGTACCGGTTCACGCCGTACGAGTACACGACGGTCGGGCCGGGCACTACGTATCTCTCCGCCGGCGGCGTCAAGACCGCCGAGCACCGCACCGTCGAGGTCGAGGCGCGGCAGGGCGACGGCTCGGTCCGCACCGTCGAGGAGGACCTCTACCGGGTGCCGCAGGGGTACGTGATCGACGCGCCCTCGATGCTGATGGGGTGGTCGCCGGTCAGCTTCTGGGCGATCCGCGACGCCAATGCCGAGCACCTGCGGACGATCGACACCTTCCTCAACATGGGCGAGGCCACCAGCGTCAGCGACCTGCTCGCCCGGCAGGACGCCGGCGGGGGCATGCCGTGGGTGAACACCACGGCGGCCGACCGGCACGGCGACGCGCTGTACGCCGACCACAGCGTCGTGCCGCACGTGACCAACGACCAGGCCGAGCTGTGCATGACGCCCGTCGGACGGGTGCTCAACACCGTGGCCGGCCTGCCGGGCCTCAACGGCACCCTCGCCGACTCGGTCTGCGCCTGGGGCACCGACGCGGACGCGCAGCGTCCCGGCATCCTCGGCCCCGGCAGGATGCCGGAAGTCGTCACCCGCGACTGGGTGATGAACGCGAACGACTCGTACTGGTCGCCGAGCGACACCATCCGGCTCGAGGGCTACCCGCACATCATGGGCTGCGAGCGGTGCGTGCGGACCATGCGGACCCGGATGGTGATGCAGTACGTCGTCGACCGGCTCGAGGTGGGCAAGGAGACACCGTCCACCCTCCGCTCCCACGAGCACGCCAACCGGGTGCGCGCAGCCGAGGTGATGCGGGAGGACGGTCGGCTCGACCAGGTGTGCGACGCGACGGGCGAGACCGAGGCGTGCGCCGTGCTGAAGGCGTGGGACGGGCACTCCGACGCCACCTCGGTGGGCACCCACCTCTTCGAGGCGTTCGTCGTCCGGGCCCCGGCCGACAGCGCCCTGTGGGAGGTGCCGTTCGATCCGAACGACCCGCTCAACACGCCGCGTGGGCTGAAGACGACCCCCGACGTCGTCGCCGCGATGGAGGCTGCGATCCAGTCGATCCGTGATCGCGGTGTGCCGTTCGACGCGGTCTGGGGCGACCTGCAGGTTGCCGGCGACCGCGGCGCCCCGGCGCTGCCGCTCGGCGGTGGCGAGGGCGACCTGGCCGGCAACGCCAACGCGCTCGCCTCCCGGGCACCGATCGCCAACACGAACCGCTACAAGCCGATCACCTACGGCTCCTCGCACATCCAGGCCGTCGCCTACCTGGCGGACGGGTCCGTGCAGGCCGACACGATCCTCACCTATGGCCAGTACGAGGACCCGGCGTCGTACTGGTCATCGGACCAGACCCGCCTCTTCTCGCAGGAGAAGTGGGTGCGGTTCGCGTGGACGCCCGCCCAGATCCAGCAGCAGCTGGTGCGGACCATCACCCTCAACGGCGCCTGACCTCCGCGCGTCGGGGGAACCTGTCCCGTCGAATCGGGGGACCTGCCCCGTCGAGCCGGCCGGATTGGACCGGACACTTCTCCCCGATTCGCGGAGTTCCTTGGGCGGTCGCGAGAGACTGAGGGCGGCAAGGGGGCGTCGACCATCCGGGGAGGAACGACAGGTGGCCAACACACCGGGGCGCGACCAGCGCGGGCCGATGGAGCGGCTCGTGCGGATCGCCGCCACCCTCCGCGAGCGCGGAGTGGTCGGCGAGAGCGGTGAGCGGCTTGCCGAGGTCGCCGGGTTCGACGGCGAGCGGCCCATGGACCAGCTGAAGCGCGACATCCGATCGTTGACCGACCAGGGCTGGCAGATCGACAACATCGCCGGTCAGGGCGAGCCCGCCCGCTACCGGATGCGCACCGTCGACAACCGACTCCGGGTCCGGCTGACCCCGCCGCAGCAGCGGGCACTGCAACGCGCCGTACTCCTCGCCGACCGGGACGACCTGATCGGCCGTCTCGGACTGGGTGATCCCGCCGAAGGCGCGGGTGCACCTCCAGAAGCCGGCGTCGTGGCCGGTGTCCCCACCACTGGCCACGACGCCTCTCTTGCCACCGTGCTCAGCGCCGTGCGGATGGGCAGCCGGGTGCGGTTCACCTACAAGGGCACCCCGCGGGTCGTGCACCCGGAGTCGGTGCGGTCGCAGAACGGCACCTGGTACCTCCGCGGTCAGGAGGACTCTGCTGGCGGTGAAGCGGCGCCGGTCAAGGCGTTCGTCGTCGCCCGGATGAGCGACGTCACCGCCGACCCGCCGCGGACCGCTCGGCCGGTGCGCGCCGCCCGGCATCCCGGGCTGCACCCGATGAGCTGGGAGATCGACCCCCCGGTCGAGGTCACCCTGCGGACGACGACCGAGCACCAGCCCGACGTACGACGTTGGCTCGGCGACCCGGTTTCCGAGGACGTCGTCGACGGCGACGTGACCATGCGCTACGTCGTGACCCACCGGGCCGCGCTGCGGTCTCGGCTCTACGAGCTCGGTCGCCGGGTGGTGCTCGTCGGGCCGGACGACGTCCGCCGTGAGCTGCTCGACGAGCTGCACGACCTGAAGGGAGGGGATTGACATCCCGACGCCCAGGTACGCCGCTCGGTTCGGTCGACTCCCGGCGGTCTTCGAGATGTTGCTCGCCCATCCCGACGGCGTGCCGTTGGCCACGCTCGCCGACGAGGTCGCGGTGCCGGCCGAGGAGCTGCGCGAGGACCTGCTCGGCGTTCTACACCGCCGACCCGCTCGAGAACGACCGGATGCTCGGGCTGTGGCGGCCGCCGGTGCTGGAGTTCCTCGGCCCCGACGGCGACATCGACATCGATCCCCGGGACGCCGACATCGTCCGCGCCGTCAGTGACCGGCCGACCGAGGAGCTCGGCGTCGAGTACGTCGACGCGTCCGAGCTCGCCCTGGTCCACACCGCCGCGGTCGCGCTCCACGACGTCGAGCCCGACGACGACCTGGCCGCGGCGATCGACGTGCTGACGGAGACCATGGTCGGGAAGCCCGGCGGGCAACCTGAGCCGGCCGCCTGGAACGAGTCGCTCCGGCCACTCCAGGAGGCGCAGCGACACCGGCGTGCGGTCCGGATCGTCTACTCCCGCACCTGGCAGCACGGCATCTCGACCCGCGTGATCCATCCCTACCTGCTGGTCCAGACCCGGCGTGGGTGGGAGGTCGACGCCGGCCCGCCCGACTCGGCCGGCCGGCTGCGCACCTTCCTCCTGTCCGGCATCCGCGACGTCGAGAGCCTCGAGCAGACCTTCGAACCACCCGAGGGCCTGGCCGCGATGCTCGACGCGCAACGCGCGACCACCGCCGTACGCATGGTGCTGCCGCACGGCTCCCGCTGGGCCGCCGACATGTACGCCGAGACGGTCACCGTGCTCCGCGCCGACGAGGACGACGCCGAGGTCGAGCTTCAGCTTCTGCCCCCGCTCGCGGACCGGGTCGGCATGTTGCTCCTCGCCGCCGGTGCCGGCGCGTTCGTCACCGATCCACCCGAGCTCGCCAACGCCGGCGCGGTGCTGGCCGAGGAGCTGCTCGTGCACCATGGGGTGCGGGGCTAGCCGGTTCCGCGCTGCGCGCGGGTCGCTGCGAGGCCGGTTCCGCGCTGGTGCGCGGGTCGCTGCGCGGCTGATCTTGCGCCGGTCGGGTGTGTCGGCCGGTCGGCCCCGGCCTGCGCCTGGAGGGCTCACGCCGGCGGTCCAACCACATCCGTCCCGCCAGCATTGCGGACGCTGCGCGCCCGCAATGCTGCCGCGCCGCAGCCAGACCCATCCACGGCCCGCCGGCGTAACCCTCCCTGCGCCGGCAGGGTCCGCCCGTCCGCGCCACCCGCGGCTCCCGGTTCGGGGTGGGTGGGTTTTCCGATGGGTCACGGGGCTGGTGCCGTGGGCGAGGTCGACCGACCACGAACCATCCACCACCCACCCGACTCGAGAGCAGTGGGGGTCGCGCCCGGCCGGACCTTTGCCGCCGTCGGGAGGGTTGCGCCGGCGCGGCGTGGATGGGTCTGGCTTCGGCGCGCAGCACCGCGGGAGCGCAGCGACCGCGCTGCTGCGGGACGGATGTGGTTGCCGAGCCGGCGCAAGCCCGCCCGTCGGCGGCCACGACCCGGCCGTGCGTGACACACACCCAGCGTGAGACCCGCCGCGCAGCGACCCGCGCACCAGCGCGGAACCAGCCGCGCAGCGACCCGCGCGCAGCGCGGAAACGACCCCGCGCCAGCGCGTGCCTATGCTCGACTCATGACTGCTCCGTCGCACCTCGTCTCGACCGATTCCGCCACCATCGTGAAGGCGTTCTTCGCGGCGCTGGAGGATCGGGCGACCAAGGAGGCGTTGGCCCTGACCGACGACCGGATCGTGTGGCGCAACACGTCGCTGCCTACGGTGCGCGGCAAGCTGGTCGGACGGCTGCTGCGGGGGATGGATCGCGACTGG
This sequence comes from uncultured Actinomycetota bacterium, assembly GCA_963766035.1. Classification (GTDB taxonomy): domain Bacteria; phylum Actinomycetota; class Actinomycetes; order Propionibacteriales; family Nocardioidaceae; genus Nocardioides. The sequence goes on from CAVXYP010000006.1 coordinate 59,124, forward strand.
ATGGGGTTCCGCGCCGACTTCCACCACGTCGCGGCCGACGGTGACGTCGTCCTCACCGAGCGGACGGACTACCTGCGGCTGGGGCCGCTCGAGATCGACTTCTGGGTGTGCGGCACGTTCGAGCTCAAGGAGGGCAGGATCGTGCTCTGGCACGACCACTTCAGCTGGGGCAATGTGCTTGCCGGCACGGTCAGAGGGCTGTTTCGGATGCGCCGCGGCCGCTGACTCGCGGGACGTCATGCGCTCGGCGAGTCGCCGGCCTACCAGCGGATGACGTCCGGCGGGAGGTCATACGTCGGTCGACTGGGTGGTGCGCGGGCGTATGACGTCCGGCGGGAGGTCATACGTCGGTCGAGTGGGCGGTGCAGCAGGCGTATGACGTCCGGCGGGTGCGCGAGCTCCGCGACCCGCCAAGAGCCGGAGGGTCAGCCGGCCTCGCCCAACGCCTTCTCGTCGCTGAGGCGGGCGCGGTCGGCGGCGCGAAGACCCTCCTCCGCTGCCCTGGGGGCGTCGTCCACCTTGGAGCGGCGGTCGGCGGTCCAGGTGCCGCGGATGTTGTTGCGGCGTAACGCCTCGGCGAAGAAGTCGTGGACGTCGAGCTCCTTTTGGCGTAGGGCGAGGGCGGTCTCGGTCGACCGCTCGGGTGCGACGGGATCGGCGCCGGCACCCGCCGCGGCCAGCGCGGCTGCCCGGGCCTCGTCGAGACGCTGACCGATGCGCCAGGCGTAGGCCTCGTAGAAGGCCAGGCGAGCGGTGATGGTGGCGACGGGGCGGGCGACGTACTGCCTCGCCGACCGGTCCCAGGTCTCGACCTCGTCGCGCACCCCGGTGCGGAGGTGGCGCTCGCAGTCGGCGACCATCTGGACCAGCAGCGACTCGTAGATCGCCTTCGTGACGGCGATGTCGGAGGGGAAGCCGTGCATCGTCAGCGCGGTCGAGTCGTGGCTGATCGTGCAGCGGATGTCGTTGGCGTGGGCGATGTTGAGGAGCAGCCGGACGTAGCGCGCCAGGCCCTTCTTCCCGCGCTCGCCGATCCGGTAGTTCTCGGCGACCGGCAGCTCGCGGCCCTCCTCCTTGGCCGTGTGCGCACGGGCGACCGCGAGCGCCACCGAGTGGCGGGTCGCGAGCGCCTGGGCCTTCGACAGGAAGGCCGCGCGCTCGTGCTCGTTGGTCGCGCGCTCCGCCTGCCGGAGCAGCTTGGCCAGGCGGGCGAGGGTGCCGTCGTCGACGGTGTGGGTGACCTGGTCGAGGCCCTCGGCGGCGTAGGCGAGCTGCATCAGCTGGGCGGTCACCGGCAGGCCGGCGTCCTCGAGGAGCCGCAGGAAGGTGGCGCGCCAGGCGGGCGTGTGGTGCGGCTCGCCGGAGAGGTGGTGGGTGAGCTCGTGGAGCACGACGGTGGCGCGAAGCGCCCAGCGGCCGCCGACCTCGAACGGTGGGAGCGCGATCGTCCGGCTGGCCGGCTCGTAGACCGCCATCCGGGCGCCGGCCCGTGGCCGGACGGTCACCACCTGCTGCTCGCGGCCGTCGTAGTCCTTGTCGGTGGAGCGCAGCCGGGCGAGCACGGCGTCGACGTACGTCGCTGCCGCGCCCGGATCGGTGAACCGTAGGTCCGGGCCCGGCTCGTAGGTCTGCCCGTCGACCGTCACCGTCGGCCGCTCGGGCGTCGTGCTGTCGAGCCACGCCGTCAGCCTGTCTTCAGCTGCGTAGACAGCGCGCTGGTCGGGGTCCTTGGTCATGGCTCGAAGTCTGCCCGTCGGGTCCGACAGTCGCGAGTGCCCCACGCGGGACCTGTGGATATCAGGTGTCGTCCGGCGCGGGAGCTGCCGGTGGTTGGTAGAGCAGGCGCTCCCGCTCGGCGGCGAGGACCTGACGACCGATCTCCGCATCGGTCGCCTCGGGCGCCGCGTCGGCGGTGGCGCTGGTCCCGGCGTACTCCTCGAACAGCTGCCGCTTGACCGCGAGCAGCTCGTGGATCCGCTCGTCGACGACGTCCTCGGACAGCAGCCGGTGCACCTGGACCGAGTGCAGCTGGCCCATCCGGTGGGCGCGGGCGACGGCCTGCGCCTCGAGCGCGGGGTTGAGCTGCGGCTCGCAGAGTACGACGACCGACGCGGCCTGGATGTTGAGCCCGACGCCGCCCGTGGTGATCTGCGCCAGCAGCGCCGCCCCGCCCTCTGCCGCCGAGAAGTCATCGACCAGGTGCTGGCGGGCGCCCGCGGCGACCGAGCCGTCGAGCGGCCCGAAGACCGGACCGGTGAGCGCCTCGCGGACGGCCGACAGCACGTCGTTGAAGAAGGAGTAGACGATCACCCGCCGGCCGTTGTCCTCCGCCTCCTCGACGATCTCGACCAGCCGGTCGATCTTGGGGGAGTCGAGGCCGTGCAGCATCGCCGCGCGCCGCATCAGCATCAGGTTGCCGGCGGCCACCCCCTCTCGGTAGACGGCCAGGTCCTGCACCCCGAGCGGCAGCCACTCCTCCACCTCGACCAGGTCGGGAAGCTCGGTGAGCACGTCCTCCTGGTTGCGGCGGAGGTACGCCGGCGCGATCGCCCGCCGGAACAGCCGTGGCGCGAGCTCCTCCTCGGCCCTCACCAGTCCGGGCTGCAGATAGGAGATCAGCGTCCGGAACTCGCCGACGTGGTTCTGCATCGGCGTCCCGGTGAGGAGGATCGCGCGGTCGACGCGGGCAACGAGGGCCGCCGTTCGCCGGGAGCGCTGTGCCTCCGGGTTCTTGATGTACTGCGCCTCGTCGACGACGACACAGGCGATCGCAGGTCTGCGCCTCCAATCGCGAGACCCCATCCACGTCGTGTCGTACGTCGTCACGGCGACGCCGCCGTCCTTGACCCACGCCTTGGCCGCATCCCGCCAGCCGTCGCCGTGGATGCGATGCGCATCGAGGGTCGACTTCGCGGCGATCTCGCGCATCCAGTTCACCAGGACGCCCGGCGGACAGACCACGAGGAAGTGGGTCGCCCCCGTGGCCCACAGGTGCGCGAGCACCGCGAGCGCCTCGATCGTCTTGCCCAGCCCCATCTCGTCGCCGAGGATCACCTTGCGCTGCACCAGCGCGAACCGGGCGCCGAAGCTCTGGTAGCCCCGCAGGGCCACGGTCAGTGCCTCGGTCCGCAGCGCCTGCTCGCGCACCGACTCGACCAGGCCCGCGGGGAGGTCGCCGTGGCTCGCCTCCTCGTCCTCGGTCAGGTAGCCGAGCTCGCCGAGCATCGCGTAGTAGTCCGCCGGCCGCGCGGTGAAGTCCGCCCACGGGTCGGCGACCGCACCGCGAGCGGTCGCCCCGGCGACGAGATCCGCTCGCCGGACGACGGTCGCGATCGCGTCGGCGAGGGCAGAGGCAGGCAGTCCACGGGTGGGGAGCACCAGCAGCCGCGCGACCCGGTCGTCGAGGACCGCGGCGAGGGCCCGCAGGTCAGCGACGAGGGCGAGGTCGGCTCCGGCGCCCTGCGTACGGCGCACGCCGTCCCATGCCGCGAGAGCCGACACCACCGCGACGGCTGGGGGCGTCGGCTCGCTGCCGAGCCGGACCGGGTGCTCGTCGGCGGTGAGCCGCGCGAGGGTCTCGGCTGCCTCGACCAGGTTGTCGCGGAAGCCACTCCCGATCCCGGGGAGCTGGCGGAGGTCCCGCCGGCGGTCCAGCACGGACTGGACGGTCGTGATGCCCGCGGCGGTGAGGGGCTCGAGCCGGAGCGCGTCGGTCGTCGCCTCCTTGAGCGTCTCCAGCGGCATCGCGTCGAGCGCGGCGCGCACGGCCGGCGCCCGCATCGCGGCAACGGCGTCGACGACGCCAGCACGCGAGTCGGACTCCTCGGCGGTGGCGGCACGCAGGTCGGCCATGGCCCGGGGCAGCTCGCCGAACTGGGTTGCGTCCACCAGCCCGGGTGCGGCCGCAGCCGCCGCGGCGCCCGCGAGGCCGAGGCGCGGGTCGAGCAGGTCGTCGACGGACAGCTGGACGGGATCGATCTCGTCGGTCGACCGCGCCAGCCGCTCGAGCGTCTCGGCGATCCGGGCCTGCAGGCCCCAGGCGAAGAGCTCGCACAGGTAGCTCGCCGACGCGGAGGCCCGCTCGCGCCGGGACGGGAACGCGAAGAGCCACCGCACGGGGGAGAGCACCCGGGTCGCATCGAGTGCCGCGGGTGCCTGGCCGGTGAGCTGGTCGAGGCCGGCGGCCTCCTCCGGGGAGGACTGCGGGAGGTTCGCGCGGGCGATCAGCGCGCCGAGCAGAGCCTCGGCGTCGGCTTCGGACAGCAGCTGCACCCGCCAGGCGATCTCGCCAGCGCGTTGGACGCGCACCTCGGTCGCTGCGAGTGCGGCGAGCAGGCGTCGTACGTCGTCGTGAGTGGCAGCGCGCCACGCCTGGACCTGCTGTGCCTGCGCCGTCCACGACGCGACCGTCCGCGCGGCATCGCGCGCCTCGCGTCGTTCCTGCTTGTCCATCTTGTCGGGGTGCCGCGGCACGCCGGAACCGTATCCTGCGAAGCCGGGCGAGCAGCTGCGCGGCACCGTCGTCGCCAGCCGCCTGAAGGCCGGCCATGCAGACCGAGGTCCTGCACAACGGGAGCCGAACGGCTGGCAACGGGGCCTGGTCCCTTCGGACTAGCGCCCGGGATCGTCCGGTCTGACCTTGGTGTTGTCCCTGCCATTGCGGTGGCCGAGCAGTTAGGTTCTCCCCACATCGGCTTGGAGGGCGTGGGTGTGGGGACTTGGGGAGAGGCGTATCTCACCCGACTGCGCGGTTGCGCGGTCCGGTTGGGGCGCGAGCTTGTCGACATCAGCGACCGCGATCGGGCGGTCCGGCTGATCGAAGCCGACGCTCAGACGGTCGAGGAGGGCTTCGGCGAGGGTCTCCTCAGCGTGGAGTCCGCGAGCCGGGTCCGCACCCTGGATCCGCTGCAGGCGAACGCCTGGCTGGTCGCGGGTGATCCAGCCCGGCCGCGGTGGGAGTCGCTGCCGCAGCTGGCGGCGTACGTCGAGCTGCTGCGCGCCGGGTACCCGGAGCAGGCCGTGCGGTTCTCGACACCCGAGAGCGAGCTGGGGCTCGACCTCGCCGCGGTCAACGACGACGGCCAGGTCCTGGTGCTGGTGGTCGCGCGGGCCGAGCCGCTCGAGCTCGCCAAGCTCGAGGCCCTGGTGCCGACCTTCGACGAGCACGCCGTGCGCTCGGTCCACGTCATCCCGGGCCGGGAGGCGAAGCTGCTCGCCCACCAGCTGTGGGCGACCCGGGCGCCGTACCTCTGGCTGGTCGCGGCGGGTGCCCGACGTCTGTTCCGGGTGCGGTACGGCCGCACCATCAAGCTGTCGCGGATGCGGGTGCTGCCGATGCCGGAGGAGCTGTGGCCGTTCGGCTTCTACGGCCCGACGCCGCGGATCGCCGTCGTCGAGCCCGAGCCTGAGTCCGAGCCCGTCGCCGGCTGAGGCCTGCGAGAACGGCCGCGAAAAACTAAAGCACCCGCAGGAGTCTCGGGTCACCTGCGGGTGCGTGATCAGTGTGCACCTTTTCGGGGCCGCAAGCCAAGTCCTGCCGCAAATCTGTGCGCTTGTCCGCCTAAGCGCCGGAAGATGCCCGGCCCCGCAGACGACAAGAGCCCGGGTGTGGGCACCCGGGCTCTCGCGCTGTACACCCCCTCGGACTCGAACCGAGAACCCGCTGATTAAGAGTCAGCTGCTCTGCCAATTGAGCTAGGGGTGCTCGCGGTGACGCGACGGCAAAGGTTACCAGCGGGCGCCGGTCGCGGAAAAATCGGAAAGCCCGCGGTCCGTCCGTGCTCGGCCAGGCTACGAACGCGACTCGAGCACGGCCTGCGCCGCGTTGTGGCCGGCGATGCCGGATACCGCGCCACCGCGGCGGGCACCGGAGCCGCACAGCAGCACCGACGGATGGTCGGTCTGGACGCCCCAGCGCTCGGCCGGCGTCTCCAGGCGCGCCCGGTCGGGCGCCCACGGCCACTCGAGGTCGCCGTGGAAGATGTGGCCGCCGGGCATCGCGAGGTCGCGCTCGATGTCCTGGGGGATCCTCGCCTCGATGCACGGCCGGCCGCGCTCGTCGTGCGCGACGCACGCCTCGATGGGCTCGACCAGGTGGGCGTCGAGGGAGGCGATCGCGCGGCGCACCGCCTCCTGCTTGCTGCCCTCGGGGTCGGCTTCGAAGAGGGCGCCCGGCGTGTGGAGGCCGACGTAGGTGAGCGTGTGGGTGCCGGCCGGCGCGTCGCCGAGGATGCTCGGGTCCGTCAGAGAGTGGCAGTGGACCTCTCCGGGCAGTGGGTCGGGCAGCCGGCCGGCGACGGCGGCGCCGTACGCCGACAGCAGCTCGCCGTAGCCCTCGGCGAGGTGCATCGTGCCGGCGAACGTCACCTCGGGCTCGACCCCCGACCTGAGATGGGGCAGTCGGTCGAGCAGGATGCTGATCGTGAGCTGAGCGCCGCGCGGGCTTCGTGGTCTCGTCGTGCGGCTCGCCGAGGAGGAGGCCGAGGACCCACGGCGCGACGTTGGCGAGCACGACGTCCGCGTGCAGGCCGAGCTCGTCACGACCGTCGTGCCACCTCACGTCGGCCCCGCTGGCGCCGGGCTCGATCGCGCGCACCCCGGCGCCGGTGACGATCTCGGCGCCGGCACCGAGCGCTGCCTTGGTCAGCGCGTCGGTGACCGCGCCCATGCCGCCGACCGGCACCCGCCACTCACCGGTGCCGTTGCCGATCAGGTGATAGAGGAAGCAGCGGTTCTGGATCAGCGACGGGTCGTGCAGCGAGGCGAAGGTGCCGATGAGGGCGTCGGTGGCGACCACGCCGCGGACGATGTCGTCGCTGAACCGGCGCTCGATCGTCTCGCCCAACGGCGCGACCACGATGTCGTTCCAGGTGTTCTGGCTGACCTGCGAGCGGATCTGGCGCGCCCGCGGCAGCGGCCGGAGCAGCGTGGGAGCGACGGCCCAGCCGAGGTGGGCGACGTCGGTGTAGAACATCCGCCAGGCGTCGTACTCCTCGTCGGAGCCCGTCAGGTTGCGGAACGACTCGCGCGTCGCGTCGCCCTCGACCCGCTCGACGAACAGGCCGCCGGGCTTCCCGTCGCGGAGAGTCGGTGTGTAGGACGCCGTCGAGCGCGAGACCAGGGTGATGTCGAGGCCGAGGTCGCTGACGATCTGGTCGGGAAGCAGGGAGACCAGGTCGGCGAGGATCGCGGCGCCTCCGACGTGACCCAGACGCTCGAGAACGACCACCGACAGTCCTGCCTTCGCAAGGTAGGCCGCGGCGGTGAGCCCGTTGTGCCCGGCGCCGACGATCGCGACGTCGTAGGTGGTCCGAGAGGTCACTCACTGACAGTAGCGGTGGGTTTCGTGGAATAGTGATGAGTGGTAGTTAGTTGACCTATCAACTAATCGTGCCAATGGTGTGCCAAGACCTGGGAGGTGGGCGACATGCCCGCAATCACCGTCGACGACCTGACCGTGCTCGAGCGGTTGAAGGGGCCTGGCCTCGGTGACCAGCCGCGTCCGGTCTGGCAGGTCACCACCGCGCCGCAGGGCTACGAGGGCGAGGGCTTCCCGGTGCGCCGGGCGTTCGCCGGCATCGACCTGCGTGAGCTCGACCCGTTCGTGATGATGGACCAGATGGGCGAGGTCGACTACGCGCCCGGTGAGGCCAAGGGCACGGCGTGGCACCCGCACCGCGGGCTTCGAGACCGTCACCTACATCATCGACGGCGTCTTCGACCACCAGGACTCCCACGGGGGCGGCGGCTCGATCACCAACGGGGACACCCAGTGGATGACCGCCGGCAGCGGGATCCTGCACATCGAGGCGCCGCCGGAGTGGCTGGTCGAGAAGGGTGGCCTGTTCCACGGCATCCAGCTCTGGGTGAACCTGCCGCGGGACGCGAAGAGGAACGACCCGCGCTACCAGGACATCCGCTCCGGCCAGGTCGCGCTGCTCAGCACGCCGGACGCCGGCGCCCTGGTCCGGGTGATCGCCGGCTCGGTCGACGGCCACCACGGACCGGGCTCGACCTTCACGCCGATGTCGCTGGTGCACGCGACGATCGAGCCCGGGGCTCGGCTCGACCTGCCGTGGGACGTCGACTTCAACGCGCTGGTCTACGTCCTCAACGGCAAGGGGACCGTCGGCGTCGACGGGCACCCGATCCAGATGGGCCAGTCCGCGGTCCTCGGCGCCGGTGACTACCTGACCGTCACCGCCGACGGCAGCCAGGAGAGCCGCTCGCCGAAGCTCGACGTGATCGTCGTCGGTGGTCGCCCGATCAAGGAGCCGATCGCCTGGGCGGGCCCGTTCGTCATGAACACGAAGTCCGAGGTGATGGACGCCTACACCGACTTCCAGAAGGGGCGGTTCGGGCACATCCCCGCCTGACGCCGCCGCTGGTTGAGGTGCGAGGCCGCCTGCGGCCGAGCCTCGAAACCAAGGCGCCGGTAGCCTCCCTCGGCATGGCCCGGCTCTACCGTGACGCGTTCGGCATCCCGCACCTGAGGGCGGACTCGATCCTCGATCTGGCACACGCCCAGGGTCGGGTCACGGTCGCCGACCGGACCTGGCAGCTGGAGTGGCTGCGCCGCCGCGCGAACGGTACGACGGCCGAGGTCGCGGGGGAGCCCGGCCTGTCCTGGGACCGGTTCTCTCGGCGGATGCGGACGGTCGAGACCGCGCAGCGGGCGTTCGCGGCCTGCACGGACGAGACGCAGCGGTTCGTGGCGTCGTACGTCGACGGGGTGAACGAGGCGCTCGCGGACCTGGACCCCGGCCGGGGTGCCCGAGCTGCGGGGGCTGGGCATCGCGCCGGGGGAGTGGGAGCCGTGGATGCCACTGGCGACGTTCCTGGCCCAGCACCTGCTGTTCGCCAACATCGGCGGGCTGCTCTGGAAGCGGCTCTCCACCGAGGTGCTGGGTGAGGACGTGCGGTTCCTGACGCACCAGGATCCGACCGCGTCGGGCAGCAACGCCTGGGCCGCGGGTGGCGGGCGGACCGCCAGCGGGCTGCCCCTGATCGGCGGCGACCCGCACCGGATCATCGAGCAGCCCGGCGTCTACCAGCAGGTGCGGCTCGCGTGCGAGGACCCGTCGGACTCCTTCGACGTGGTCGGCTACACGTTCGTCGGCGTGCCCGGCGTGCAGCACTTCGCGCACGCCGGTGAGGTGGCGTGGGCGATCACGAACGCCTGCGCCGACTACCAGGACGTCGTCGAGGACGACGGCACCGACGTGGTCGAGCGGCACACCGAGACGATCCGCGTGCGCGGCGGCGATCCGGTCGAGATCGACGTCGTCGAGACCGCGCGCGGGCTGGTCTTCGAGGACGGCCTGGCGGTCTGCACCTCGTCGTGGGCGCTCGGCGAGCTCGGCTTCGACGCGATCCTCGGCCTGCTCCGGGCGCGGAGTGTCGATGACGTCGACCGCGCGCTCGACGCGTGGGTCGAGCCGGTCAACAACGCCGTCATCGCTGATCGGTCCGGCACCGTCCGCTACCGGATCGCAGGACGGGTGCCGGTGCGCGACGCGGCCGGGCACTGGACGGACTGGATCAGCTGACCCCAACCGCGTCGACATCCCCGCGGACGGGCACGTCGTCACCGCGAACGAGAGGCGTGGGCCCGAGTCCGCCGCGATCGGCACCGTCTTCGCGCCGCCGTACCGTGCCGCCCGCCTGCACGCCCTGCTCGACGGCCGCACCGACCTGACCCGCGACGACTACGTGGCGTTCCACAACGACGCGCTGCTGCAGACGGTGCCGATGGTGGCCGCGCTGGTGACGGGCGCCTTCGACGGCTTCGACGGCGTGATGGACGCTGGCTCGACCCAGGCGGCCCGCTATGCGGCCTTCCGGAGCGCACTGGTGCGGCGGCTGTCCGGCGAGCCGGTCTTCGCGAAGCTCTTCGACCCGCCACCAGGTCACCAGCACGAGGAGGTCTTCGCGCCGTGGCTCAACGCCACCTACCGGATCGCGCTCTCGCTCCCGCGGCTCGCCAACGAGGCGACCGCCGGCCACCGGCCGTTCGGCGTCGACGTGGCGGGGCACGCCGCGGCCGCGCTGGCCGAGGTCGACGGAGCGGGCGACGGCGCAGCGACGTGGGGCGACACCCACGTCATCGATCCCGTCCACTGGTTCGGCCTGCTGACCGAACACGACTACGACGAACTGCCGCGGCTGCCGGTCTCCGGCGACGCCGACTGCGTCCGCTGCTGCGTGTCCTACCCCGCGATCACCGACGAGTGCAGCCGCGGCTCGGTCGCGCGCTACGTCTGGGACCTCGCCGACCGGACCGCCGGCGGCTGGGTCGTCCCCACCGGCGCCCACGCCGTGCCCGGTGACCCGCACCATCACGATCAGCTGCCGCTGTGGGCGGCCGGCGAGCTCGCGCCGATCGTCACCGACTGGGACGAGCTGGACGAGGTCAGGCCCTGAGGTTCTTCTCGAAGAAGTGGGTGGCGTGCGGGTCGCTGCCGGGGTAGCGGGCGATGGCACGGTAGCCGGCCCGTTCGTACATCGCGATCGCTTCGGCCAGCACCTCGTTGGTGTCGAGCACGACTCTCATCGCCCCCTGGTCGCTGGCCAGCGACTCCAGATGCCGCAGCATCCGGGAGCCGAGACCGGCGCCGCGCCAGTCGCCGTGGACCCACATCCGCTTGATCTCGATCGTGTCTTCACCCAGCGCGGGTGCGGGCCGGAGGCCGCCGTACGCCACCGGCTCGCCGTCACTCGTCGCCAGGACGTACGTCGAACCCGGCTCCGTCCCGACCGGGCCGCCGGGCTGGTAGCCGGTCGGGAACCGGGCGTCGATCTCGGCCAGGTAGTGCCCGAGCGCGATGCGGCCGAGCGGGTCGTCGGGCGGCACCTCCCGGAGCCGCACCGTCGCCGCGCGGACCAGCAGGTCCGCGGTGGCCAGCGCCGCGGTGAGCCGCTCCCGCTGGCGGTCGGTGAGCGGTGCGACGATGCGATCGGCCAGCTCCTCCGACCGCTGGTCCAGGTCCTGACGAGCCGCGTGCCCGGCGTCGGTCAGGCGTACGACGCGCCGCCGCTGGTCGGCCGGGTCGGGTGACGTCGTCGCCAGCCCGTCCGACTCGAGCCGGCGCAGCATCCGGGAGAGGTGGCCGCTGTCGAGATCGAGCCGCTCGCGCAGGTCGCGGGCGGTCATTCCGCCTCCGGGGCGGTCGGTCGCGCCGATCTCGAACAGCAGCCGGCTGACCGCGAGCGGCCGGCCGGTGCCGAGGAACGACTCCTCGAGCACCCCGATCCGCTGGGTGTAGGTCCGGTTGAAGCGACGGAGAACAGCGGTCGTGCTCATGTTCTCTGACTTTAGTCAGAGAATCCGCTCCGCGGAAGACAGCGCGTGCCCGGCCTGGGCGAGACCGGCGGCGATGGTCGCGAGGTAGCGAGGACTCGGGTGGGCCCGCTCGTGGTGGGGATGAGACCGGTGGCAGGTGAAGGTGACGACGGGGGTGTCGTCGAGACAGCGGGTGGTCACCAGCGTCTCGTAGCGACCGGTGCCGAGCGGATGGGTGCCGTCGTGCGACCGGTCCAGGATGGCGAGGATGCGAACCTCGAGATCGGGCCGGTTGCCCGGCTCGTCGTGCATCTCCTGGGTGATCAGGTCGGCGAGCTGGTGCACGGTGATCAGCCAGCCTCGCGCGGGCACCGGTCCGGGCGTACCGGGGTCGTAGAACGCCATGCCGCCGCCCCAGACGGTCGACGTGCCCGCGAAGTAGACGCTGCCCGGCAGCCGGAGGGCCCGGGAGTCCACTGGCGCGGTGGTGTCGCGGCAGCCGGGATGGGTGCGAGCGCCGCCATCGGGACAGCCGCCGCGGAGGTAGCAGCCGAACCGCGCGGCATCGGCGTTGGAGCCGTAGGCGGCGTACCACACGCGCCTGGTCATGGTCGTCTCGATGTGGACGAGGCTAACGCGGAAGCACGAGAGCCGGATCCGTCTGGATCCGGCTCTCGTGGCCGACTGGGGTGAGTAACGGGACTTGAACCCGCGACATCCGCGACCACAACGCGGCGCTCTACCAGCTGAGCTATACCCACCATGGGCCTCACGGCCGGGGACGAGTGTAGTGGGTTCAGCCCGCCCCGGCAGAATCGGTATCGGCCTGCGCGGCCGGGCGGTCGCCCAACCCGGTGATCGACCCGCCGTGTCGCTCCGCGGCCGCCTTGGCCGCATCGGCGTCGGGGCCGGGCAGCGGCACGAAGACGGTGTCGCGGTAGTAGCGCAGCTCCTCGATGCTCTCCTGGATGTCGGCGAGCGCCCGGTGGTTGCCCCGCTTGGTGGGGGCGCCGAAGTAGGCCCGGGGGTACCACCGGCGGGCGAGCTCCTTGATCGAGCTCACGTCGACGATCCGGTAGTGGAGGAACGCGTCGAGCAGCGGCATGTCGCGCGCGAGGAAGCCACGGTCGGTCGCGACCGAGTTGCCGGCGAGCGGCGGCCTGCTGTCGCGCGGGCAGTGCTCGGCGAGGTAGGCCATCACCTGCTCCTCGGCCTCGGCGAGCGTGACGCCGCCGGCCAGCTCGTCGAGGAGTCCCGAGGACTCGTGCATGGTGCGGACGAAGTCGATCATCTGGTCGAGGGCCTCGGGGGGCGGCTTGATGATGATGTCGACACCGTCGCCGAGCACGTTGAGGTCGAAATCGGTGACCAGCGCCGCGACCTCGATGAGGGCATCGGCGCCCAGCTCGAGGCCGGTCATCTCGCAGTCGATCCAGACCAATCGCTCGTTCACGAAGCGCACCCTACGCCGTCGTACCGACCCCACTCCTCAGGTTTGACTCAGGGCGGTGTCCTACGCTCACGATCCATGGAAGGCAGGGCGCTCGCATGGCTGGGCCTGCTGGCGCGCCTGATCACCGGCGCTGTGTGGATCGTTGCCGGAGCCCTCAAGGTCACCGATCCGGCCGCGAGCATCGCGGCCGTGCGGGCCTACGAGCTGCTCCCCGGGTCACTGGTCGAGCCGGTCGGTGTGGCCCTGCCCGCGGTCGAGCTGGTGGTGGGCCTCGCCCTCGTCGTCGGTGCCTTCGCCCGCGGCGCCGCCCTCGTGTCGGCGCTGCTGTTCGTGGCGTTCGTGATCGGGATCGCGTCGGTCTGGGCACGCGGCATCGAGATCGACTGTGGGTGCTTCGGCGGCGGGGGCGCCGAGAAGGGCGCGTCGTCGTCGTACCCCTGGGAGATCGCCCGCGACGTCGCCCTGCTGGCGGCCTCCTGCCTCGTCCTGGTCGTACGAAGCACCCGGCTCGCCGCCGACAACGTCCTCTTCCCCCGCCGCGCCGTCGTCGTCCCCGACCCCAGCCCCGTCGAGCAAGGAACCTGATGTCCTCGAAGTCCTCGCCCACCTCCAAGTCCGCCACCCGCGCCGCCAAGGCAGCGGAGCTGCGCGCCGCCCAGGAGCGCGCCGAGAAGCGCCGCCGGCTGCTCATGATCGGCGGCGTCGTCGCCGCCTTCCTGCTGATCGTCGGCGGTGCCATCGCGATCACGCTCATCAACCAGAAGGACGTCGAGGCCCCGGGCGCAGGACAAGGGGAGTACGGCGTCACGATCGGCGAGGCCGACGCCGCCCACGACATCGTCATCTACGAGGACTTCCTCTGCCCCATCTGCGGTCAGCTCGAGGCGGCCAGCAACGAGGGGCTCGCCAAGGCTGCGACGGACGGCAAGGTCGTCGTCGAGTACCGACCGATCGCGTTCCTGACCCGGTTCGGCGACTACTCCGTCCGCTCGGCGAACGCGTTCAAGGCGGTGCTGGAGAGCGCCGGCCCGGAGGCGGCGAAGAAGTTCCACGACCTGCTCTTCGACGACCAGCCGGCCGAGGACGACCCGGACTCGCACTTCACCGACGACGAGCTCGTGGACCTCGCCGTAGAAGCCGGCGCCGACGAGTCGGAGGTCCGGGGTGACATCGAGGACCTCACCTACGAGGACTGGGTGACCGACGCGACCGATGCCGCGGTCGACGCGAACGTCGAGGGCACCCCGACGATCCTCCTCGACGGCAAGCAGTTCGCCGAGGGCGGCTCGTGGGCGGAGATCGGGCAGAATCTCGTGGAGGCCGTGCAGTGAGCCGGCTGCGCGACGGGTTCATCGCCGGCCTGCCCAAGGCCGAGCTGCACGTCCACCACGTCGGCTCGGCGTCGCCACGGATGGTCAGCGAGCTGGCGGCCCGCCACCCTCGCCAAGGAAGTGGGCACCGCGTGCCGAGCGACCTGGAGGAGCTGCGCCGGTTCTTCGAGTTCCGCGACTTCGGCCATTTCATCGAGGTCTACCTCGCGGTCGTCGACCTGGTGAAGACCCCCGAGGACATCCGCTACCTGACCTACGAGGTCGGCCGTGAGCTCGCGGAGGCACAGTCGGTCCGCTACGCGGAGCTGACGTGCACGCCGTACACCTCGGTGCTGCCGCACGGCACCCCCCGGAACCCGGCCCAGCGGGGGATGGCGATCGAGGCCTACACGGAGGCCATCGAGGACGCCCGGGTCGCCGCCGAGCGCGACTTCGGGCTGGTGCTGCGCTGGATCTACGACATTCCGGGCGAGTCCGGGTTGCCGGCCGCCGAGGAGACGCTGCGGTTCGCCCTCGACCACGCGCCCGCCGGGTTGATCGGGTTCGGCCTGGGCGGGCCCGAGGTCGGCGTCGACCGGCCGCAGTTCAAGCAGGTCTTCGACGCCGCCCGCGCCGCCGGCCTCCACTCGGTGCCGCACGCCGGCGAGACCACCGGCCCGGAGACCATCTGGTCGGCGATCCGCGACCTGGGCGCCGAGCGGATCGGCCACGGCACCTCCGCCGCCCAGGACCCCGACCTGCTGGCCTACCTGGCCGCGGAGGGCATCGCGCTCGAGGTGTGCCCGTCGTCCAACGTCGCCACCCGCGCGGTCCCCTCCCTGGCCGAGCACCCGCTCCCGGCCTTCGTCGAGGCAGGTGTCGTGGTGACCATCAACTCCGACGACCCGCCGATGTTCGGCACGACGCTCAACAAGGAGTACGACATCGCCGCCGACCTGCTGGGGCTCGACGAGGCCGGCGTCGCCGACCTCGCCCGCGCCGCCGTCCGGGCGTCGTGGGCGCCGTCTGATGTCCAAGAGCGGATACTCGAGGAGATCGAGTCCTACACTGCGGGGTAATCAGGCCGCGAGGAGGCTCTCATGGGGGAGTTCCGGGTGTGGAGACGATGGGCCGGACTGGCGCTGGCCTCGACGCTGGTGCTGGCGACACCAGGGTGCGGGGACGACGAGCCCAACGACGACCCGGACGGCGGTGCAGCGAGCGAGAGCCTCGACAGTGACGAGCTGGAGAGCCCGGACTCCTACGACTGCGTCCTGCCGTCGTCGACGGTCGGCGAGATCACCGGGTTCGAGTTCTCCGGCGTGGAGCCCGACGGCGGTGCTATCGGCGGCAGCCACGGCTCGCTCACCTGGGAAGGCTGCGAGTACGACACCGACGGCGAGGCGACCGTCGAGCTGTCCGTGATCGTCGACGAGACGGGTGAGCCGGACGTCGCGTCGTACGACGCCTTCGCGGCCACCGCCGTGGACCCCGACACACCGGACCAGCCGGTCATCGGAGCCGGCTCGTTCCTGGACCTCGTGGGCGGGCTGTACGTCAAGACTGCCGACGCGACCCTCCACTTCGCCCTCATCAACGCCGACGCGGGCGAGCCGGCGCCCGAGGACCTCGAGGCGATCGCGACCGCCGTGCTCGACGCGTCGGGCGATGAGCAGGACTGCGCCGGGCTCCCGGCCCAGCTTCCGGCGAACTACTTCGCCGACCCGAACGTGACCACGGGCACCTCCAGCGACGGCACGACCGAGTTCACGAACTGCCGGTTCGAGATCATCCTCGGCACCCCCGAGCCGACCAAGTGGGACCTCGAGATCGGCTACGTCGCCGACCCGGCGGTGTTCGACCGGCTCCAAGCGGAGGCCGAGGGGGCCGAGTCCGAGGAGCCGGTCCTGGTCGAGGGCATCGGCGACTCGGCCTTCCAGTACCGCTCGGCGCTCTACTTCAAGAACGGCGACACGGCGTACGCCGTCTCCGGCGAGGACGCTGGGGGCGAGCCGATCGACGCCGCCGTGCTCGAGGAGCTCGCTGCCGCGGTCGTGGCCGCGGCACCCACGGTGTCCACCAGCCCGTCCGAGACGTCGAGACTCCGAGCCGTCCGAGACCTCCGAGCCGACCGACGACGGCTCCACCGACGCCGGCGGTGGTTCGGTGTCGGACGACTTCTGCACGAACGTGCGGACGATGATCGACTCCGTCGACACCCTCATCGAGGGTTTCGAGGACGACGACTACACGCTGTACGTCGACTGGGCTCAGTCGTTCCTGCCCCTCGGCCGGGCCGTCATCGAGACCGCTCCTGCCAGCCAGCTGGCGGACGTGGTGCTCGCGGTGACGCCGATCCTGAACCTCGCCACCGAGGTCGCGACCCTGGACCCGACGGACACGAAGGAGATCGACCGGGTGTTCACGAAGGTGTTCACCAAGTCCAGTGAGAGGGCCGACCGCGCGGGCGATCGGATCCTGGAGTCCTGCGGCATCGACCCGGACACGCTGGACTGAAAAAGCTCTGGGCCCCGGGGGCTCATACCTCCCGGGGCCGACTCATTTGTAACCCGGCTCCGGGTTTGATCCGGGAGGCGCGCCGACGTGTCGGAGTTGCTCAGCGCCCCCGGCAGGAGTCGAACCCGCAACCAGCCGGGTAGAAACCGGCTGCTCTATCCATTGAGCTACGGAGGCTTGCGCGAGCGATTATCCCATCAGGCCGGTCGACCGGCGACACTCAGCCGCGGAGGCGGGCCATCCACTCCTCGACGGCGTCGGGATCCCGCGGGAGGGCCTCGGAGAGGTTTCTGACACCGTCGGAGGTGACGACGACGTCGTCCTCGATCCGGATGCCGATGCCGCGCAGCTCCTCGGGGACGAGCAGGTCGTCCTCCTGGAAGTAGAGGCCGGGCTCGACGGTCAGGACCATGCCTTCGGCGAGGATGCCGTCGCGGTAGGACTCGGGTGCGGCGCGGCCGCAGTCGTGCACGTCCATGCCGAGCATGTGGCTGGTGCCGTGGAGGGTCCACCGGGCGTAGAGCTTGGACTCGGGGTCGAGCGCCTCCTCGACCGGGACCGGCAGCAGGCCGAGGTCGTCGAGGCCGTGGGCGAGCACGCTCATCGCGGCGTCGTGGCCGGCCATGAACGGCACGTCGGGCCGGAGCGCGGCGATGCCGGCCTCCTGCGCTCGCAGCACCAGCGTGTAGAGGTCGCGCTGCAGCGGGCTGAAGGTGCCGTTGACCGGCATCGTGCGGGTGACGTCGGCCGTGTAGAGGTTGTGTCCCTCGACGCCCATGTCGCAGAGCACCAGCTGGCCGGGGACGATCGGACCGGAGTTCTCGATCCAGTGCAGCGTGGTGGCGTGCGCGCCGCCGGCCACGATCGAGTCGTAGCCGAGGTCGTTGCCCATCGCGCGTGCCCGGCGGAAGAAGGTGCCCTCGAGCCAGCGCTCGCCGTGCTGCAGCACCCGGTCCCACTCGGCGACCGAGTCCTCGAAACCCAGGGTGGTGATGTCGCACGCGGTCTGGAGCTCGCCGAGCTCCCATGCGTCCTTGATCAGGCGCATCTCCGAGACGACCCGTGACAGGTCGGCGTCCAGCGTCTCGTCGGCCGGCACCAGGGTGTCGACCTCCTGCGAGAGCCCCCGGTGGACCCGCGTCTTCGTGGACGCGGCCAGAGCAGCCGGGAGGTCGTCAACGTGCTTCACCGGAAGGCCCAGCGCCGCCTCCAGCTCACCGAGCGAGGGGCGACGACCGGCCCAGAGCGCGCCGTACTGCCGGTCACGGAAGAACTCGTCGCTCTCGCGGCCGGACCGCGGCCGGGCGTAGAGCACCGACGAGCCGTCCGGCTCGATCACGAGCACGGCGTCCGAGGTCTGGTTGCCGCAGAAGTAGGTGTGCGCGGTGTCGGGCCGGAAGCGGTAGTCGGTGTCGGCCGCTCGCACCTTGAACGTGCCGCCCGGCAGCACCAGCCGCTCGCCCGGGAACGTCGCCGCAAGCCGGGCCCGGCGCGCGGCGGCCCACGGCGTGATCGGGTGCGCCGGGACCTCCCGCTCCCGTTCGTCCCACCCGGTCCGCATGAAGGCGGCGTAGGCCTCGGGGACGGAGGGGTCGTGCGACTCGGTCTTGAGCTCCTTGGGGACGTCGTTCACGTGTCCCACTGTAACTTCCGCGGGGTCACGCCGGATCGGCCCCGGGGCCACCCCCCGGATAGGCTTGCACCCATGCCCGGACCCCGCCGTGACAGCCTTGCCTTCACGGTCGTGGTGACCGTGGCGGTGGTCATCGGGGCGCTGCTGATGCTCGCGATCCTTGCCCTCTCGGGCGCCCCCGGGATCATGTTGCTGGCGACTGGACTGGCCGCGCTGCCCGTCGGCCCGGTCATCGCCGTCTACCTCTGGCTCGACCGCTACGAGCCGGAGCCCAAGCTGCTGCTCGCCTACGCGCTGCTGTGGGGGGCGTTCGTCGCCACGATCGCCGCGCTCGTCGTCCAAGGGATCGGTGGCTTCGTCGTCGGCGTCACCGACAACCTCTCGCTGGCTGTCGTGGCACCCGTGACGGAGGAGGCGAGCAAGGGCTTCTTCCTGCTCCTGCTGCTGTGGTGGCGCCGGGCCGAGCTCGACGGCGTCCTCGACGGCCTCGTCTACGCCGGTCTCGTCGGCGTCGGCTTCGCGTTCACCGAGAACATCCTCTACCTGGCGGCGGCGTACGGCGGGACCGACGGCACCGGGCCGGGCGGGGTCGCCGGTGTGACCTCGATCTTCGTGATCCGCTGCGTCTTCAGCCCGTTCGCGCACCCACTGTTCACCGCGTTCACCGGCGTCGGCCTCGGCATCGCCGTCATGTCCCGCCGGCCGGCCGTCCGGATCCTCGCGCCGATCGGCGGCTACCTGTGTGCGGTGACCGCCCACGGGCTGTGGAACGGCTCGACGGTCTACGGCTTCGGCAGCTTCGTGGCCGCGTACGCCGTGCTCATGGTTCCCGCCTTCGTAGGGATGGTGTCGCTCGCCATCTGGGCGCGCAGTCGCGAGCGCCAGATGCTCACCGAGGCGCTCAACGACGCCGCCGCGCGCGGCCTGATCCCGGCGACCGACATCGGCTGGCTGGTCGACCTCCGGGCCCGGCGGATCGCCCGCCGGCACGCTCGAACGGAGGGCGGTGAGCAGTCCGCCAAGGCGATGAGGGACTATCAACAGGCCGCGATCGAGCTCGGGTTCCTGCACCATCGCCTGCTGCGCGGCACGGCGCCGAAGGACTGGCAGGCACGTGGCCAGGACTTCCTGGCTCGCATCCAGGCGAACCGACCGGGGTTCGCCTTCCCCGGACAGGTGGTACCCCAACGATGAGCTTGCCCCAGAGGGGCCTGAGCGGTGACGAGATCACGGGCAGCCAGATGCTGACCGGCCTGATCCGGCTCCGCGGGGCCCTGCAGGCTGCCGCTCTGCCTCTCGATCTCGCGGGTGTCGCGACCCTCCGCGAGCACCGCCAGCAGGTCATCGACCAGCTCGAGGACTACGTGATCCCGCGGTTGATGTCGCTGGACGCACCGCTGCTCACCGTCGTCGGCGGCTCGACCGGCGCCGGCAAGTCGACGCTCGTCAACACTCTCGTCGGCCACCGGGTGACCGCCCCGGGCGTGCTGCGCCCGACGACGCGGTCACCCGTCCTGGCCCACCACCCCGACGACGGCAAGTGGTTCGGCCAGGACCGGCTGCTGCCGGACCTGAAGCGCGTCGACCACCCGACCAACGACCATGACTGCATCCAGCTGGTCCCCACGACGTCGGTCCCCAAGGGCATCGCGATCCTCGACGCGCCTGACGTCGACTCCGTGGAGGAGCGCAACCGGATCCTCGCCGGGCAGCTGCTGTCGGCGGCCGACCTGTGGCTCTTCGTGACGTCGGCCGCGCGCTACAGCGACCAGGTCCCGTGGGAGTACCTCAAGATGGCCGCGGATCGCTCGACCTCTGTGGCGCTGGTGCTCGACCGCACGCCACCCGACGCCGTCGAGACGGTCGCGGGCCACCTGGCCCGGATGATGGCGTCCCGGGGGCTCAAGGACTCGCCGCTCTTCGGCGTCGCCGAGGGGCCGGTCAGCGAGGACGGACTCCTCCCGGCCGACCACACGGCCGAGATCCGTGCCTGGCTCGAGGCGCTCGCAGCGGATGCGGTCGCCCGCAGCGCGATCGTGGAGCAGACGGTCGGCGGCTCCATCCGGATCCTGACCCGTCGGATCTACCCGATCGCCGATGCCGCCGACGACCAGCTGATCGCGATCGGTGATCTCGCGACCCTGGTCGAGCGGCAGTACGACATCGTGAACCAGCACCTGACCACCGCGGCGACCGACGGCACCCTGCTGCGGGGCGACCTGCTCACCCGCTGGCAGGAGTTCGTGGGCAGTGGTGAGCTGATCCGCTCCCTCGAAGCCAAGGTCGGCTTCGTCCGGGAGCGCCTGGTCAACGCCATCAAGGGCAAGCCGCAGCAGGCCGAGCGGGTTGCCGTCGCGATCGAGACCGGCCTCGAGACGCTGGTCGTCGAGCACGGCGAGCAGGCGGCCGCCCGGGCCGCCGCCGCGTGGCGGGCGACGCCGTACGGCGCCCAGCTGGTGGAAGCAGCCACCGAAGACCTCTCGCGGGTGAGCCGTGACCTGCGCCGGCGCGCTGTCGCCGAGATCGAGGCGTGGCAGGCCGAGCTGCAGGAGCTGGTGCGCAGCGAGAGCGGCGACGTCCGCACGTCGGCGCGGTTCCTGGCCGTCGGTGTGCGCGGGCTCGCGGTCGCGCTGGCCGTCGTCGTGCTCGGGGGCGAGCAACCGTCTGCCGCAGCCGCCGACTCGCTGCGCCTGGGCGCGCGGCTGCTCGAAACCGTCGTCGGGCCCGGCACCGCCGGGGCGCTCCGGCATCGCGCCCGAGTCTCGCTGGAGGACCGGATGGCCGCTTTGCTCGCCGGCGAGCGCACCCGTTACGTTGCACCGGCGGACCAGTGGCAGCCGACCCCGCAGGCGGGCGAGCAGCTGCGGGTGGCCGCGCGGCGGGTCGACGACCTGCGGTACGCCGCCACGATGCAGAAGGGCACTGGAGGACACCTGTGACTCAGACGGTTGGGGAGACCCGCGTCCTGCGCGAGCTCGCCACCCGCGGCACCACGATCGGCGCGCGCCTGCAGGGACTCGAGCAGGCTGTCGCGGCGGCGCGCGGGCGGCTCGACGACGCGCTGCTCGACGAGACCCTGGCGACCGTCGAGCGGGCGACCGGGCGGCTGAGGCTGTCGGCACACCACACCGTGGTCGCGATCGCCGGAGCCACGGGGTCCGGGAAGTCCTCGACCTACAACGCGCTCACCGGGCTCGAGCTGTCGTCGACCGGCGTCCGCCGCCCGACGACGTCGTGGGCGACGGCGTGCGTCTGGGGGAGCGAGGGTGCCGAGGAGGTGCTCGAGTGGTTGGGCATCCCGCCGCGGCACCAGACCATGCGCGACTCGATGCTCGACAACGTGCACGGCGACGAGGCGCTCTCGGGCGTGGTCCTCATGGACCTTCCCGACCACGACTCGACGGAGGTGTCCCACCATCTCGAGGTCGACCGCCTGGTCGAGCTCGCCGACCTGCTGGTGTGGGTGGTCGACCCGCAGAAGTACGCCGACGCTGCGCTCCACGACCGCTACCTGGCGCCCTACAGCACCCATGCGGGGGTGATGCTGGTCGTGCTCAACCACATCGACACGATCGCCCCCGAGAAGCGCCAGGGCATGGTCGACGACGTCCGGCGGCTGCTCGCCGCGGACGGGCTGGCGTCGGTGAAGGTGATCCCGATCAGTGCGCGCGAGGGCATCGGTGTCGAAGAGCTCCGCCAGGAGATCGCGTCCCGGGTCGCACAGAAGCGGAGCACGACGGTCCGCGTCGAGGCCGACGTGGCGGCAGCGGCAGGCCGCCTCGAGCGCGCCGGCGGTGACGCCCCGGTTCCGGCGATCTCGGCCCAGCAGACGCGCGCCCTGGAGGACAAGGTCGCCCAGGCAGCGGGCGTCCCGACGATCGTCGGCGCCGTCGAGCGGACGATCCGGAGCCAGGCATCCCGTGCCGTCGCGTGGCCACCGGCCGCCGCGGTCGCCGGCCTCGGACGAGGCCGCACGGACGAGCTACTCGCGGGCTACCGCGCCGGGTCGCAGCCGCAAGCGGTCGCCGTGCAGCGCGCTTCCGTCGACAACAGCATCCGTGAGCTCGCCGACGAGACCGCCCAGGGGCTCGCGGCTCCCTGGGCCGAGGGCGTCCGCCGGGCTGCGACCGAGCGGCTCGAGGAGACCGACGACGCGCTCGACCGGCGGCTGACGTCGGTCGACCTGCGTGCCGACCGGATGCCCGGATGGGTCGGCATGGTCCGCGTGCTGAAGTGGCTGCTCTTCCTGGCTGCCGTCGCCGGCGGCGCGTGGTGGGCGTTGCTCGCCAGCCAGGGCACGCTGGACGACGCGCCGGAAGTGGGTGGCTTCCCGCTGCCTGCGATCCTGCTCGCGGCGGGTCTCGCGCTCGGGCTCCTGCTGTGGCTGGTGGTCCGCCCGCTCGTGGCCGGCGCCGCCCGCCGTCGGGGAGACGAGGCCCACGATGACCTGCGGGACGTCGTCTCGGAGGAGCTGGCGAAGCGGGTGCTCGGACCGACCACGGACGTGATCACGTCGTACTCCGCCTTCCGCGCCGGCCTCGCCCTCGCCCAGCAGTAGGACTGCCCGAGCGCGTCGCATATCGTCCGGCGCCGCCCGGGCCATCGCTCCGCTCGGCCCAGGGCCGCCGGACGATGCGGCTGCGCCGCCGTGCGCCGCGCTGCCGGGCCGCAGTTGACGCGGTCAGGGGTTGCGGCAGCTTGGCGGGTCACCACGCAAGCCACCAACCGTCCACAGGACGCTCGCCGCGACGTCCCTCTCCACAGGCCCGGTGCTCGTCGTGGCCCGCCTGTCGGCGGCACCGCGTGGACTCCGACGTGGCCGGTCGCGGGCGCGACCGGGGACACAAGGAGGCAAGACATGACGATCGACACGATGGTGACCGTGCAGGGCTGGCTCGGAGGCGAGCCCCAGCTGCGCCAGGCCGGCGCCGCGAGCGTGGCCAACTTCCGGGTCGGCTGCACACCGCGGCGTTTCCACCGGGGCCGGCAGGAGTGGGTGGACGGCCCGACGCAGTGGTACGGCGTGAGCGCCTGGCGGGCGCTCGGCGAGCACTGCAAGCGATCCCTGCACGTCGGCGACCCGGTGGTCGTGCACGGCCGGCTCACGCAGCGCAGCTACGAGCGTGACGGCGTCGAGGTGACCGTGCTCGAGATCGAGGCCTTCGCCGTCGGCCACGACCTGACCCGGGGCGTCAGCACGTTCATCAAGACACCAGGCCCGGTCCGACGCGACGACCGGTCCGAGGAGCGGGCAGCCACCGTGCCGGCGGGGGCCGATCCCTGGGCCGCGGCAGCTGCCGAGTCGTCGGACTCCGTGGAGGTGGCCGGGGCCGCTTGAGGCGGGTGGTCCGCGGTCGCCCGGGCTACGGGGCCGGTTCGGTGACCCCGCACCGGCCCCGGTCACGCCCGGGACGTAGTGTTCGGCAACGTGGCTGAGTACGTCTTCACCCTGCGCAACGTCCGCAAGGCTCACGGCGACAAGGTCGTCCTCGACAACGTGACCCTGTCGTTCCTCCACGGAGCCAAGATCGGCGTGGTCGGCCCCAACGGAGCCGGCAAGTCCTCGCTGCTCAAGATCATGGCCGGGCTCGACCGCCCCAACAACGGCGACGCCATCCTCGACCCGGACGCGACCGTCGGCATGCTCCAGCAGGAGCCGCCCCTGACGGAGGGCAGGACCGTCCTCGAGAACGTCGAGGAGGCCGTGGGCGAGATCAAGCACAAGCTCGACCGCTTCAACCAGATCTCCGAGGAGCTCGGCAACCCCGACGCCGACTTCGACTCCCTGCTCGCCGAGATGGGCGACCTGCAGACCGACCTCGACCACGCCAACGCGTGGGACCTCGACAGCCGGCTCGACCAGGCGATGGACGCGTTGCGTTGCCCGCCGCCCGACGCGATCGTCGACAACCTCTCGGGAGGCGAGCGCCGGCGGGTCGCGCTCTGCAAGCTGCTGCTCCAACAGCCCGACCTGCTGCTCCTCGACGAGCCGACCAACCACCTCGACGCCGAGTCCGTGCAGTGGCTCGAGGGTCACCTCAAGGCCTATCCCGGCGCGGTGCTCGCCGTCACCCACGACCGCTACTTCCTCGACAACGTGGCGGAATGGATCGCCGAGGTCGACCGCGGCCGGATCCACGGCTACGAGGGCAACTACTCCACCTACCTCGAGACCAAGAAGGACCGCCTCAAGATCGAAGGGGCGAAGGACGCCAAGCGCGCTCGCATGCTCGAGAAAGAGCTCGAGTGGGTCCGGTCCAACGCCAAGGCCCGGCAGACCAAGAGCAAGGCCCGTCTCGCCCGCTACGAGGAGATGGCGGCCGAGGCCGAGCGCGACCGCAAGATCGACACCTCCGAGATCAACATCCCCGCCGGTCCCCGCCTCGGTGACGTGGTGCTCGAGTCGAAGAAGCTCGCCAAGGGCTACGACGGCCGGATCCTGATCGACGGCCTGTCCTTCACCCTTCCGCGAGCCGGCATCGTCGGCGTCATCGGCCCGAACGGCGTCGGCAAGACCACGCTGTTCCGGATGATCACCGGCAGCGAGCAGCCCGACGCCGGTGACCTGACGGTCGGACAGACCGTGAAGATCTCCTACGTCGACCAGAGCCGCGGCGGCATCGACCCCAACAAGAACGTCTGGGAGGTCGTCTCCGACGGCCTGGACTTCATCAAGGTCGCCCACTTCGAGATGAACTCCCGCGCCTACGTGGCGTCGTTCGGCTTCAAGGGGCCTGACCAGCAGAAGAAGGCCGGCGTCCTCTCCGGTGGCGAGCGCAACCGCCTCAACCTAGCGCTCACGCTGAAGATGGGCGGCAACCTGCTACTGCTCGACGAGCCGACCAACGACCTCGACGTCGAGACCCTCTCCTCGCTCGAGGACGCGCTGCTCGACTTCCCCGGCTGCGCCGTGGTCACCTCGCACGACCGGTGGTTCCTCGACCGGGTCGCGACCCACATCCTGGCGTGGGAGGGCGACGAGGAGGACCCGGCCAAGTGGTTCTGGTTCGAGGGCAACTTCGACGCCTACGAGGAGAACAAGGTCGAGCGCCTCGGTGCCGAGGCCGCCCGCCCGCACCGGGTCACCCACCGGCGACTCACCAGAGACTGAGCGAGGCTAAGCGGGGCCGAGGCGCTCAGCCTCAGTCGCCGTGGTCCGGGCGGATCTCACGCTCCGGGTGGTCGCTGATCAGCCGGTCCGCGACCGCGTCCATGACCCGGCCGAGGGCGTCGAACTCGACGGAGTCGACCAGGTCGACGAGGTAGTCGCGCACGCCGTTGACGTGGGTCGGGGCGACATTGCGCAGCACCAGGTCGCCGCGCTCGGTCATCTTGCAGACGACGCCGCGGCCGTCGACGGTCGACCCGCAGCGTTCGACGAGCCCCTCGCCCTCCATCCGCTTGACCGTGTGGGTCACCCGGCTGCGGCTGTGCGCGAGCGAGTCGGCCAGCCGCGCCATCCGCAGCTCGCCGTCCGCCTCCGAGAGGCGGACCAGGATCTCGTACTCCACCAGTGACAGCCCGTGCTGCTGGCGAAGGTCGTCGTCCAGTCGGTCGAAGAGCAGCGTCGTCCCGAGCACCAGCGCCCGCCACGCCCGCTGCTGGCGGTCGTCGAGCCAGCGCGGCTCGCGACGCCGCCAGGCCTCGCGCGTCGACTCCAGGTCCGGCTCACTCACCCCAGCAGTCTATGACTCCGCGAATCGGGGAACCTCGCACCGCGAATCCGGGGGTGTTGCCCCTCGAATCCGGAGGATCGCACCGTCCAACCGGCCCGAATCGACATGCCATTTCGCCCGATTCGCGGGGCGGGCGGCCCGATTGGCGGGGTTGCAGGGGGGTTCGCGGGGTCAGGCGGCCCGATTCAAGTGATCAGGCGAGGCGTTCGAGGATCATCGCCATGCCCTGGCCGCCGCCGACGCACATGGTGATCAGGCCGGTGGTCTTGTCGTGCCAGTCGAGGGAGTTGAGCATCGTGTTCTGCAGCCGGGCTCCGGTCATGCCGAACGGGTGGCCGACGGCGATCGCGCCGCCGTTGACGTTGAGCCGGTCCAGGTCGATGCCGAGATCCTGGTAGGACGGCACGACCTGGGCGGCGAACGCCTCGTTGATCTCGACCAGGTCGATGTCGCCGATCGTCATGTTCGCGTGGGCGAGCGCCTTCTTGGTCGCCTCGACCGGCCCGAGCCCCATGATCTCGGGGGAGAGCCCGCTCACGCCGGTGGAGACGATGCGCGCCAGCGGTCGGAGGCCGAGCTCGGCGGCCTTCGTGTCGGACATGATCACGACCGCGGCGGCGCCGTCGTTGAGCGGGCAGCAGTTGCCGGCGGTGACGACCCCGTCGGGGCGGAAGACCGGGTCCAGCTGCGAGATCGCGTCGTACGTCACTCCGGCCCGCGGGCCGTCGTCCTTGGCGACCACGGTCCCGTCCGGGAGGGTGACCGGCGTGATCTCGCGCTCCCAGAAGCCGTCGGCGATCCCCTTCTCAGCCAGGTTCTGTGAGCGTACGGCGAACTCGTCGAGCTCCTTGCGGTCCAGGCCGCGCATCCGGGCGACGTTCTCGGCGGTCTGGCCCATCGCGATGTAGATGTCGGGGACCACTCCGTCCTCGCGCGGGTCGTGCCAGTCCTTCCCGCCCTGCGCGTAGTCCTCGGTGCGCTGCTGCGCATCCGCGAACAGCGGGTTCTTGGTGTTCGGGATGTGGTCGCTCGTGCCGAACTGGTAGCGCGACACGGCCTCGACGCCGGCCGAGACGTAGACGTCGCCCTCGCCGGCCTTGATCGCGTGGAACGCCATCCGCGAGGTCTGCACCGAGGAGGCGCAGTAGCGGGTGAGCGTCGCGCCCGGGATCTCGTAGCCGAGCAACGTGGTCACGATCCGCGCCATGTTGTTGCCGGCTTCGCCGCCGGGTAGGCCGCAGCCGAGGTAGAGGTCGTCGATGTCGTTGGGATCGAGCGCGGGGATCTTCGCGAGCGCCGCCTTCGTGATCAGCGCCGTGAGGTCGTCGGGACGGAAGTCCTTCAGCGAACCCTTGTTGGCCCGGCCGATCGGCGTACGGGCGGCGGAAACGATGACGGCCTCGGGCATGGGGCACTCCTCGATGTGCGACGACGGAACCAGCCCAGCCTAGTAGGGCCCGAGTAGAACGTGTTGCAGTGGTGTCCGCCCTTCGGCGGCGTGGAACGATGCCGACCGTGCGGCATCGCTACGCCTGTCCGATCCGATGGGCCGACCTCGACCTCCTGGGCCACGTCAACAACGTGCGCTACGTCGACTACCTGCAGGAAGCGCGGGTCGACCTGCTGCGCGCCCACCGGTGGTCGGGCTCGGCGACGGGACAGGAGGCCACCGACGACCTGGTCGACGCGATCATCGTCAGCCGGCACGAGGTCACCTACCGGGCTCCCTTGCTCTTCGGGTCGCAGCCGGTGCTCATCGAGTGCTGGATCACCCAGCTGCGCGCGGCGTCGTTCACGATGGCGTACGAGGTCTTCCACGAGGACCAGGCCGGCGATCGCACCGTCTACCTCGAGGCCAGCACCGTGCTGGTGCCGTACCGCTTCGACACCGAGAGCCCGCGCCGGCTGACGCCCGAGGAGCGGGCGGCCGTCGAGCCCTACCTCGAGCCCGTGCCACGCGAGCGCCCGGAGCGGTTCGTCATCGACCGGGCCCGGGCCGCTCGCTATCCGGTGCAGGTGCGGTTCAGCGACGTCGACGTCTATCGTCACGTCAACAACGTCGTCTACTTCGAGTACTTCCAGGAAGCGCGGATCCGGCTGTTCATGGAGCTGGGTCGCGACGTGCCGCGGGCCAGCGCACTGCAGGTGGTCATCGCCCAGGCCGACGTCGACTACCTCTCCCCGATCCTGCTGCGCGCCGAGCCCTACGACTGCTGGTCGCAGGTCGCGCACGTGGGCCGGACGTCGCTGGTCATCGAGTCGGAGATCGCCGATGGCGACCGGCCGCTCGCCCGGGCGCGCGTGGTGCTGGTCTTCTTCGACCCCGCGACCCAGGCGCCGACGGAGCCCCCCGCCGACTACCACGAGCGGTTGCGTGCCGCACTCGGATGAGCCCGCCGGCTCAGCGTGGATTCAGGCTCAGCCGGGGGTGTTGATCATGAACGTCGCCGCGTGGGTGACGTAGGCCCAGAACTGCGCGTCCTGCTCGGGCGTGAGCCCGACGTGGTCGAGGGCGGCCCGGAAGTGGGTCAGCCAGCGGTCGCGGGCGTGCTGGTCGACCGGGAACGGCGCGTGCCGCATCCGCAGGCGGGGGTGGCCGCGGCGCTCGGAGTACGTCGTCGGGCCGCCCCAGTACTGGACGAGGAAGAGGAGGAATCGTTCCTCGGCCGGCCCGAGGTCCGCCTCCGGGTAGAGCGGCCGGAGCACCTCGTCGCCGGCCACGCCTTCATAGAACTTCGCGACGATCCGGCGGAAGGTCTCGAAGCCGCCGATCTCCTCGTAGAACGTCTGAGCTTCCATCGTCACGCGACCCATCATCCCGCGTCGGTGGAGGAGTCGGCGCCCGGGCCCGGGGCACCTGGGCCTGGCGCAGGGTCACCGGAGGCACGACGGTCCTCCCGGTGCCAGACGACGCGCTGGGCGAACGGGATCTCGATGCCCTCATGGTCGAAGCGGGCCTTGATCCGCTGGCGAAGGGTGCGGGCGACGCCCCACTGCTGCAGCGGAGCGGTCTTCACCAGGACCCGGATGGTCACCGAGTCGGCCGCGAGCATCTCGACGCCGGTGACCTCGGGCTCCTCGATGATCACGCCCTTGAAGTCCTCGTCCTCCCACATGTCGTGGGCGACCTCGCGGAGCACCTGCTGGACCCGCGCCAGGTCCTCGCCGTACCCGACACCGACGTCGACGACGGCGCGCGACCAGTTCTTGCTCTGGTTGCCGACCCGCACGATCTCGCCGTTGGGGACGAACCACACGGTGCCGTTGACGTCGCGGAGCCGGGTCATGCGCAGGGTCACCGCCTCGACCGAGCCGGTGGCCTCACCGAGATCGACGACGTCGCCGACGCCGTACTGGTCCTCCATGAAGATGAAGATGCCGGACAGGAAGTCCTTGACGAGCGACTGCGCGCCGAAGCCGAGTGCGATGCCGATGATCCCTGCGCTGGCGATGATGGGGGCGATGTTGACCCCGACCTCGCTGAGGATCATGGTGAGGACGACCGCGATCACGATGACGGTGATCACGCTCTGGAAGACACCGGCCATGGTCTCCGCACGTTGGGCGCGGCGGGCGATCGCCGCAGGGTCGAGCCGTTCGGGCATCACGCCCTTCTCTGCCCGGCGGGCGACCCGTTCGACGATCCGGTGCAGGACCCAGCGCACGAGGAGCCCGAACACGATCAGGCCGAGGATCGCCAGCGGAGTCCCGATCAGCACGTCCGCCCAGTCAGCGAAGCGTGAGTCGCCGGTCCAGTCGTAGACGAGGTCGCAGACCTGCTCGCCGTCGGCACACGGAGCGGCGGCAACGGGGAGCGCTAGGGCAAGAGTCGGCATACCTCGAGTGTCCCAAAGTCCGCTGGCCGGATCGAACCGGCGCCCCTGTCGGCACGCGGACCCGAGCCGATATCCTCGCGCACGTGACCAGCAACGTCGTACGCCGCCTGCTCGCCCGCGCCGCACCTGCAGCGCTCGCCGTGGCCGCCCTCCTCGCCACCGCCGCGCCCGCGTCGGCCGATACCCCGGAGGGGTGGCCGCAGGAGGAGCCGGTCGACTTCCTGCACGCCCTCCTGCTGCTCGGCGGGGTGCCGCTGCTGGTCTTCGTGGTCATCGTCGCGATGATCTACGGGCCGGCACTCGCACGGGGCGAGTCGGTCAAGCCCGGTGGGCAGCCGCTCGAGAGCCAGTGGCTCGGCGGCCCGCGCAAGTCGGTGGGTGAGCTCGCCGGACCCGACACCGAGGACTCGAAGGCCGGCGGCGCCGGCGGCACCTGGTAGCCCGGGATGTCCGCCGGTTCCCTCTCCAGCGCAGAACAAGCCTCTCTCGACGCGACGATCCGGGCGGCGGAGCAGCAGTGCCGCGCCGAGATCTCGGTCTTCGTCGGCCCGATCGACGGCCAGGACCCGCACGCGTTCGCGACCAGCCTGCACAACACGCTGGTGCTGCCGTCCCGCAGCATCCTGGTCATGGTCGACCCGACACTGCGGGCGGTGGAGGTGATCACCGGCGGCGAGGTCCGTCGCAACCTCACCGACGCCGAGGCCGCCCTCGTCGTCGAGGAGATGACCCGATCCTTCGCCGACGGCGATCTGTCGGGCGGGCTGACCCGGGGCATCCGCCTGCTCGGCGAGCACGCTCGCTGACTGATTGACTGACCGGCCGGTGGCGGTCGGAGGGTGCTACGCCGAGGCGGCGTCCTTGGCCTGGGCGGCCAGCGCGCGCGCCATGTCGGCGCGGCCCTCCTTCACGAAGCGCAGTGCACCCGGGTTGACGTCGTCGGCCTCGTCCTCGAGCCAGGCATCGACCTTGGCGAGCGCCTCGTCGGAGGCGAGCACCCGCGGGAAGATGTACTCCAGCGACACGGCGGCCCGGTGGGCACCCAGCCGGTCCCAGGCGAGCGGGGCGTCGGCGAGGTATCGGTCGAGGTACGGCGCGAGCATCTCCTGCTGGCCATCGCGCAGGAAGGACAGCACGACCTGCTTCGCGGTCTCGTTCGGCACCGTGCCGTCGACCATCGCCTGCTCCCAGGCGCGCTCCTTGGCCTCGGCGGTCGGCATCGCGGCGCGGGCAGCGGCGGCGTGCTCCTTGCCGGAGATCGTGTTGTCGCGGGCCAGCTCGCCCTCGATCCTGGCGTCGTCGGCGTGACCGAGACGCGCCAGGTTGTTGAGCAGCGTCCACCGCAGGTCCTGGTCGACGCTGAGCCCGTCGAACACCAGCGAGCCGTCGAGCATGCCCTCGAGGTCCGCGACGGCCTCGTCGGTGTGCACGGCGCCGGCGTAGGCGCGGACGAAGGTGAGCTGGTGGTCGGTGCCCGGCTCGGCGGCTGCGAGCAGCTCGCGAAGGCCGCGCGCCCACCGGTCGCGCAGCGCGGCCTTGTTGGCCGGCGCGGCGTACTGGATGACCGCCTGAGCGGCGAAGGCCGGGAACGCCGTGAGGCCCCACGAGTCGGTCTCCGAGCCGATGTTGCGCAGGACCAGCTCGACGAAGTCGGTGGCGGGCAGCTCGGCGTCGCGGGTCATGTCCCATGCCGCGCTCCAGACCAGCGCCCGGGTCAGCGAGTCCGGCAGGTCGCCGAGGCTGCTGACCGCGGTCGCCAGCGACCGCTCGTCGAGGCGGACCTTGGCGAAGGTGAGGTCGCCGTCGTTGAGCAGCAGCAGGTCGGGCTGGGCCTTGCCGACGAGCTCCTCGATCTCGGTGAGCGGACCGGTGATGTCGACCTCGACGTACTCGCTGCGCACCAGCGAACCGTCAGCCTCCCCGGAATCGGCCACAGTGTTGTAGAAGCCGATGCCGATGCGGTGCCGGCGCAGCGTGGGCTGCTCGTCGATCGCGGTCTGGCGTACGGCGAAGCTGGCGTAGCTGCCATCGTCGGCCAGCTCGAAGACCGGGGTGATCGTGTTGACTCCGGCGGTCTGCAGCCACTCCTGCGCCCACCCGGTCAGCTCGCGGCCCGACGCCTTCTCCAGTGCGGTCAGCAGGTCGATGAACTCGGTGTTGCCGTAGGCGTGGTCGCGGAAGTACTCCCGGAGACCGGCGAGGAACGGGTCCAGGCCGACCCAGGCGACCAGCTGCTTGAGCACCGCGGCGCCCTTGGCGTAGGTGATCATGTCGAAGTTCACCTCCACCGCGTGGAGGTCGACCATGTCGGTGGCGATCGGGTGCGTGCTCGGCAGCTGGTCGGCGCGGTAGCCGCGCTGCTTGCGCATGTTGGCGAAGCCGGTCCAGGCGTCGGTGTAGGACGTCGCCTCGGTCTCGGCGTGGTAGCAGGCCCACTCGGCGAACGACTCGTTGAGCCAGAGGTCGTCCCACCAGCGCATCGTCACCAGGTTGCCGAACCACATGTGCGCCATCTCGTGGAGGATCACCGAGGCGCGGAACTCGTAGAAGGAGCGCGGCTGGCGGGAGCGCGGGATGTACTCGTCGCGCAGTGTCACGCAGCCGGCGTTCTCCATCGCGCCCATGTTGTACTCGGGCACGTAGAGCTGGTCGTACTTCACGAACGGGTAGGGGAAGCCGAACGCCTCCTCGAAGAACTCGAAGCCCTGCTTGGTCAGCAGCACCAGCTCCTCGAGGTCGCGCTCCAGCTCGGCCTTGAGCGACTGGCGCGAGTAGTGGCCCATCGGGATGACGCCGTGCTGGCCCTCGTAGGAGTCGAGCACCTCGTAGTACTCACCCGCGACCACTGCGGTGATGTAGGTGGACATCTTCTCGGTGGTCGGGAACGACCAAAGAGCGAACCCGGGTCCCACCCCAGGGGCCGGGACCGGCTCGGGCGTCGCGGCGGTGGAGACGACCTTCCAGTGCGCCGGTGCGGTCACGTTGAAGTTGAAGACCGACTTGAGGTCGGGCTGCTCGAAGCAGGCGAACACCCGACGGGCGTCCGGGACCTCGAACTGCGAGTAGAGGTAGACCCTGCCGTCGGCGGGATCGACGAAGTGGTGGAGCCCCTCGCCGGTGTGCGAGTAGGTGCAGTCGGCGCGCACGACCAGCGTGTTGTCGGCCTGCAGGCCGGTCAGCTGGATCCGGCTGTCGACGTACGACCCGAGGTCGACCGGACTGCCGTTGAGCACGATCTCGTGGACGGTCGCGCCCACCAGGTCGACCCACGTCCCGGCCCCCGGCTCGCTGCAGGTGAAGGCGATCGTGGAGGTCGACCCGAAGGTCTGGATACCGTCCTGCTCGGCCTTGGTGAGGTCGAGGTCGACGGTGTACGACGTGACGTCGATCAGCGCGGCACGGGCGGTGGCCTCGTCGCGCGTGAGGTTGGATCCGGGCATGCCAGCCATCTTGGCATCGGACCCCGGATTGTCAGACATCGGGAGAGCGATCTCGGTCACAGTCGAGCGATCCGGCGGGCGGAACCACAACCATGTAACTTTGAAATGTCAAGCGCGACACGCCTGGTGCTTATGTGATTTTGCGGGTTTTTGTTGCTTTCTGGGGCAAAAGTGACCGAGAGTGGTCGTCATGCGCCTTCGACGTTTGCTCTGGCGCGGGGGGACCGCGCTGATCACGAGCTCGCTCGCGGCGACCGCCCTGGTCGTGGCCGGGGCGCAGCCGGCGCCCCCGTCAGCGTCCCCCGAGACCGCCCCGGCGTCCGGGTCGACGTACCTCTGCACCGGCTACGCCGGCTGTCGCAACGCCGGCTACTCGGATGCGGGCTACGGCGCGGTGAACAGCCGTATGTACTGGCGGATGTACAGCGGGCACAACTGCACCAACTACGCGGCCTACCGGATGATCCAGGCCGGCATGTCGACCGATCGTCCGTGGGACGGCACCGGCATGGCCTACAACTGGGGCCACGCTCGGTCCGACATCACCAACCAGCGGGCGAGCGTCGGCGCCGTGGCGTGGTGGGACCGCTACTCCGGTGGCATCGGTTCCAGCGGCCACGTCGCGTACGTCGAGCGGGTGGTCTCCGCCGACGAGATCGTGATCAGCGAGGACTCCTGGAGCGGCGACTTCCACTGGCGGACGATCACCCGTGACAGCGGCCG
Source organism: uncultured Actinomycetota bacterium (assembly GCA_963766035.1). Taxonomy (GTDB): domain Bacteria; phylum Actinomycetota; class Actinomycetes; order Propionibacteriales; family Nocardioidaceae; genus Nocardioides. The sequence goes on from CAVXYP010000006.1 coordinate 92,993, forward strand.
GTGGCCGAGCGGCTTCGTGCACTTCGTCGACAAGTCCGTCCAGAACACGGCGGCGCCGGCCATCTCGGGCACTCCGCAGGTCGGCGTCGAGCTGACCGCATCCCGCGGCACCTGGTCCCCCAACCGCGGCCTCACCATCTCCTGGCAGTGGTACGCCGACGGAGTGCCGGTTGCCGGCGCGACCAGCCAGACCTTCACGCCGACCGCTGCCGAGCTGCGGACCGTGATCACTGCCGAGGTCACCGCACGTCGGGCCGGCTACACGCCGGCGACGGTCACCACTGCCGCGACCGCGCCGGTCGCGCGGGGCGTGTTCACCGTGCTGGCGCCGCCGACGATCGCCGGCGACCCGATCGTCGACGAGGTGCTGACGGCCACGCCCGCGACCTGGTCACCGGCCTCGGAGGACACGCTCTACCGCTGGAAGGCAGACGGCGTCCTCATCGACGGCGCGTCCGGTCCGACTCTCACAATGACCCGCGACCTGCTCGGGAAGAGCATCGTCGTGGGGACGCACGGTCGCGCCCGCGGCTACAAGAACTCGGTGGTCCGCTCGCAGCCCGTCGGCCCGGTCGTCATCGGCGAGATCGTGCCGAGCACGCCGTCCACGGTCTCGGGCCGACCCCTGCTCGGCCAGGTGCTGACCGTCCTGCCCGGCGAGGTCCAGCCGGCCGACGCCACGGCGTCGTACCAGTGGTTCCGCGACGGCGCTGCTGTCGCGGGCGCCACCGCGACCACCTACCCGCTGACGGCGGCCGACCTCGGCTCGACGATGTCGGTGCAGGTGACGCGCTCACGACGCAACTACTCCGACCTGGTCGAGACGGTCCCCGTCGCAGGCATGGTCACCGCGAAGCCGACGATCACGCTGACTGCCGCGGGTCGCCGGCACCGGGCCGTGGCCTGGGTGCGCGTGACCGTGCCCGACGTGGTCGTGACGGGCCAGGTGACGGTCAAGGTCGGCAAGGAGGTCGTGACCGCGACCCTCACGGGTGGCCGAGCCAGGCTGCGCGTGACCGGGGTCGAGCCCGGTGTCCGCCGGGTCCGTGCCTGGTACGCCGGGAGCGGTGCGATCCGGCGAGCGAAGGCGTCGACCACGGTGCGGGTCCTCCGCTGACCCGTCGCCCGGGGAATGCGGGCAGCCGGTCCGGAGGTTGACCCAGGCATGACCGTGTCGGAGACAGCCCCCGAGCGAGCGGACTTCTGGTTCGACCCGCTGTGCCCGTTCGCGTGGATCACGTCCCGCTGGATGCTCGAGGTCGAGCAGGTGCGCGACGTCGAGGTCGCGTGGCACGTGATGAGCCTGTCCTACCTCAACCAGGACAAGGACGTCTCCGACGCCTATCGCGCTCGACTTGCTCCCGGGTGGGGTCCCGTGCGGGTCCTCGCCGCGGCCGAGGAACGGCACGGAAGCGGGGCGCTGCTGCCGCTCTACACCGCTCTCGGCAACCTGATCCATGTCGACGGGCGACGGGTTCACGAGGAGCCGGACCAGGGCCGCGGCCTGGTGTCCGAGGCTCTTGCCGACGCCCGCCTCGACGCCGACCTGATCGACGCGCTCGAGGACTCGTCCTACGACACCGCGGTCGTGAAGTCCCATCACGAGGGCATGGACCAGGTCGGTGACGACGTGGGCACGCCGACGATCTCCGTCAACGGCTCGGCGTTCTTCGGCCCGGTCCTTTCGAGGATTCCGCGCGGCGACGACGCCGGGCGGCTCTGGGACGCCTGCCTCGAGGTGGCGTCGTTCCCGTACTTCTCCGAGATCAAGCGCTCCCGCACCGGACATCTCGACTTCAACTGACGCCCCATGTGTCGGACCCGTGATCGCGGGTACCGTCGATCCATGGCCACGTCGACGACGTCCGATGCCGTCCGCGTGCTCGTGCATGCACTCGACCAGGCGGGCGACGTGCTCGATCACGTCAACGCCGATGTGCTGAGCGACCCGACGCCGTGCGGGGAGTGGGACGTCGGCGCGCTCGCCGACCACCTCGTCGAGGCGCCTGCGAGGTTCCTGAAGATGATGGGCGGAGAGCAACCCGACTGGTCGGCTCCCACTCCGCACCTCACCGAGGGCTGGGCCGGTGCCTACCGGGTGACCGCGGACGACCTGCTGCACGCCTGGCACGAGCTCGAGGGCGACCCGCCCGTGCCCGCGGAGTGGCAGGTCGCCGAGCTCGCGGTGCACGGCTGGGACCTGGCCGTCGCGATCGGCTTCCCTCTCGACCGGCTCGACCCCGAGGTGGCCGAGGTCGGCCTAAGGTTCATGCGCGCGGCCATGACCCCCGAGCGACGCGGCGACGCGTTCGCCGAGGAGGTCGCGGCTCCCGCGGACGCGGGGCCGTACGACGCGCTCGCAGCCTTCGCCGGACGTCAGGTCTGACACGCTGGGACCCGGAGGTTCCGGGCTTCCGGCCCGGAATGTCGCATGCTCGACAACTATGGGGTTCTCGGAGCTGGCGATGGGTCGTCGTGGGCTGACCCGGCTCGCGACGGTGGCCGCGGCTGCCGCCGCTGGTGTCGCCGGTGCCCGCCCCGCGGCCGCGCGCCGGCACCGACTCCGCCCCCAGGCCGACGGTGTCGATGCCCTCGAGCTCGACCTTGCCGGCCTGTCCGGAGCGGCGCGGCGCGGTAGCAGGCTCAGGACGCCGGTGGTTGCCACCACCCGCTTCGCCGCGATCGGCGTGACCTGGAGCCGGGGTCCCGACAAGCTCGACCACCAAGGAGAGCTCGACCGCCAAGGAGAGCCCGACCACCACGTGGTGCGCGCCCGCTGGCGCCGCGTGACGGGCGGCTGGACGCCGTGGCAGGTCCTGCCGAGGCTCGCGCACGGTCCCGACGCCGACACCGCCGAGGCCGCAGGGGCATCCGCGGCGACCGACCTGCTCTGGACGGGGCCGAGCGACGCCGTACAGGTCGAGGTCCCCGGCGACCTGCGGGACCCGGTCCTGGTGCTCCTCCGACCCCGTCGCCGCGCGGCCGACGCGCACGTCGAGGACCAGGCCCTCAAGACGGCCGCCGCCGGTGCGCGGGGGACGGAGGGGGTGCCGATGCCGGGCCTGTTCCGCCGCCAGGCATGGAGCCCGAACCCCCGGCTGCGCAACGGCCGCCCGACCTACAACAAGCGGATCCGGCAGGTGCACGTCCACCACACGGTGAACAGCAACGACTACGCGCGCGCCGACGTCCCCGGGATGATCCGGGCGATGTACCGCTACCACACGAAGAACCTCGGCTGGTCCGACATCGGCTACAACTTCCTCGTCGACCGCTTCGGGCGGCTCTGGGTGGGCCGAGCCGGCGGACCGCGCCGGTCCGTGCGCGGCGCCCACACCCTCGGCTTCAACCACGCTTCCGTGGGGGTCGCGGCGATCGGGAACTTCGAGACCCGCCGGGTCGGGAAGCCCATGATCCGAGCCCTGGTCCGCGTCGCCGCCTGGAAGCTGGACGCCCACGACGGTCACCCGCGCCAGACCGTCTGGATCCGATCGGCGGGCAGCGACCGGTTCGCCGAGCACGACCTGGTGGAGCTTCCGACGATCGACGGCCATCGCGACACCAACGCGACCGCGTGCCCGGGCGATCACCTCTACGCCGTGCTGCCCGCCGTACGTCGTCGTACCGCCCGCCGGATCCGGCAATTCCGCCGCAGGTAACCGGTTCGCGGGGGCACCCGGTCGATCTCTACGATCAATCCATGACTCGTGTCCTGTCCGCCGTCGCCTGGCCGTATGCCAACGGCCCGCGCCACATCGGCCACGTGGCCGGTTTCGGCGTGCCCTCCGACGTGTTCTCGCGCTACTCGCGGATGGCCGGCCACGACGTGCTGATGGTCTCGGGCTCCGACGAGCACGGCACCCCGATCCTGATCGCCGCCGACGAGGCCGGCGTGGCTCCCCAGGAGCTCGCCGACCAGAACCACCGGTTCATCGTCGAGGACTTCGTCGCGCTCGGGCTGAGCTACGACCTCTACACGCGCACCACCACGCGCAACCACCACGCGGTCGTCCAGGAGCTGTTCCTCGGCGTCTACGAGAACGGGTACTTCCTGGAGCAGACCACGTTCGGAGCGATCTCGCCGTCGACCGGCCGCACCCTGCCCGACCGCTACATCGAGGGCACCTGCCCGATCTGCGGCTACGACGGCGCACGCGGCGACCAGTGCGACAACTGCGGCAACCAGCTCGACCCGCAGGACCTGAAGGACCCGCACAGCCGGATCAACGGCGAGACGCCCGAGTTCGTCGAGACCCAGCACTTCTTCCTCGACCTGCCCGCGCTGGCGGACGCCCTCGGCGCCTGGCTCGACGAGCGCGAGGCGACCGGCCTGTGGCGGCCGAACGTGATCCGGTTCTCCAAGAACATCCTCGGTGAGATCCGGCCGAGGGCGATGACCCGCGACATCGACTGGGGCATCGCGATCCCGCTCGACGGCTGGCGGGAGAACCCCACGAAGAAGCTCTACGTGTGGTTCGACGCCGTGATCGGCTACCTCTCCGCATCCGTCGAGTGGGCCCGCCGCATCGGCGAGCCCGAGCGTTGGCGCGACTGGTGGAACGACGAGGAGGCCCTGTCCTACTACTTCATGGGCAAGGACAACATCACCTTCCACAGCCAGATCTGGCCGGCCGAGCTGCTGGCCTACGACGGACGAGGCACCAAGGGCGGCAGCCCCGGGAAGTACGGCGCCCTCAACCTGCCCACCGAGGTCGTGAGCTCGGAGTTCCTCACCATGGAGGGCAGGAAGTTCTCCTCGTCGAAGAAGGTGGTCATCTACGTCCGCGACCTGCTGAGCCGCTACCAGCCCGACGCGTTCCGCTACTTCGTCGCCGCCGCCGGTCCGGAGAACCAGGACAGCGACTTCACCTGGGCCGAGTTCGTGCGCCGCACCAATGACGAGCTGGTCGCCGGCTGGGGCAACCTGGTCAACCGCACCGCGACGCTGATCCACAAGAACTTCGGTGAGATCCCCGTGGCCGGCGAGCTGACGGAGGCCGACCAGGCGGTGCTGGCCGCGACCGAGGCGGCGTTCGACACGGTCGGCGACCTGATCGGACGCAACCGGATGCGGCAGGCGATCGGCGAGGCGATGCGTGCCGTCGGCGACGTCAACAAGTACGTCTCCGACCACGAGCCGTGGAAGCTCAAGAGCGACGACGAGCGCGACCGCCTCGCCACGATCCTGCACGTCGCCGCGCAGTGCGTGGCCGACCTCAACCTGGTGCTCTCGCCGTTCCTGCCGTTCTCCGCCAACGAGGTCGACCGGGCGCTCGGCGGGCAGGGTGCGGTCGCGCCGATGCCGCGGATCGAGGAGGTCGACGACCTGGACGAGGGAGCCGGCGGTGACCGTAGCTATCCCATCATCACGGGGGACTACTCCTCCTTCCCCGAGTGGCGGCGCCACCGGATCGAGCCGGGTACGACGGTCGGCAAGCCGACGCCGATCTTCACCAAGCTCGACCCGTCGGTCGTCGACGAGGAGCTCGCGCGCCTCGAGGGCTGACCCGATCTAGGACTTGGTCGGCCGGCCCGGCCGCCGGATCCGGCCGACCTCACCGGGGAGCCGGCCGGCGTCCGCGAGTGCCGCACGCAGGAGGAACTCGACCTGGGCGTTCGTGCTGCGCAGCTCGTCGGCCGCCCACCGGGCGAGCGCGTCGTGCACCGCCGGATCCAGCCGGAGCAGCATGTCCTTGCGTGGGGAACTGCGATCGGGTCGGGTCATCGCGTCCTCAGGTGTAGAGCGAGCCCGTGTTGACCACCGGCTGGGCGTCACGGTCGCCGCAGAGCACGACGAGCAGGTTGCTGACCATGGCCGCCTTGCGCTCCTCGTCGAGGTCGACCACGTTCTGCTCGGCCAGCCGGTTGAGCGCGAGCTCGACCATGCCGACGGCGCCTTCGACGATGGTCTGGCGGGCGGCGACGATCGCGCTGGCCTGCTGGCGGCGCAGCATCGCCTGGGCGATCTCGGGTGCGTACGAGAGGTGGGTGAGCCGGGACTCGATGACATGGACGCCGGCCACGGCGACCCGTTCGCCGATCTCGGTCGCCAGCCGTTCGGTGATCTCGTCGGCGTTGCCGCGCAGCGAGAGCTCTCCGTCGCTGTGGGCGTCGTAGGGGTACTTCCCGGCGATGTGCCGGACGGCGGTGTCGGTCTGGATCGCGACGAACCGCTCGAACTCGTCCACCTCGAAGACCGCGGCCGCGGTGTCGGCGACCTGCCACACGACGACCGCCGCCACCTCGATCGGGTTGCCGTCCTTGTCGTTGACCTTGGCGCCGCCGGTCTCGTGGTTGCGGATCCGGGTCGAGATCCGCCGGCGGGTCGTGAACGGGTTGACCCACTGGAGGCCGGAGTCGCGGACGGTGCCGGTGTAGCGGCCGAGGAACTGGAGCACGCGAGCCTGGCCGGGCGCGACGATCGTGAGCCCGCCGAGACACAGCAGGACAGCCAGCGAGCACACCACGAAGAGGAGGACCACGAGGCCGCTCGGGATCGCCTCGGTGGCGCCGAGGGCCAGCAGGCCGACGTCGGCGACGACGAGCAGGAAGGCGAGGCCGAGCATCGGCAGGCCTGGCAGGGTGCGAGCGGGGTGCTCGGAGAGGGCCATGGGGACTCCTTGGTGTGACCGGGACCCTCAGTCTATCAAAGTGATATCACTTTTCTAGGGCGGCGACGACCGCTTCGAACGGCGCGGGTGCGACCTCGAGCTCGGCCATCCGGGCGGTGTACGCGCGGTAGGCGCGCCGCGCCTCGCCGTGCCGGCGGCCGGCTGCGAGCATCCGGACGAGGTCGAGGTGGGTCGGCTCGTCGTACGGGTCCTCGGCGATGACCGCCATCAGCCAGCCGACCGCCGACTCGGTCTCGCCCGCCTCGACCAGCCGCGCGGCGAGCGCGCGCTTCACGTCGACGGCGAGGCGGAGCAGCTCGTCGCGGATGTCGTCGGCCCAGTCGTCGACCACCTCGTCGGCGAGGAAGGGAGCGGTGTGCAGCGATGCCGCCGCCTGCAGCAGGGGTACGGCGTCCGCCGATCCAGCACGAGCCGCATCGAGCGCGTCCCGCGCGACCCGCTCGAACTCGACGATGTCGATGCTCACCGTCGAGGGGTCGATGCGTGCGTGGCCGCCGTCCGAGGCGAGGTAGCGGTCGGCGTCGTAGCGGCGATCCGGGTCGAGCACGGCCCGCGCCGTCGACTGCGCGACCGACAGCCGGCCGGAGGTGTCCGGCACCCCCGGCCACAGCAGCTCCGCGAGCGCCGCCCGGCTCATCGCCCGCCCCCTGCGCCCGGCCAGCACCTGCACCAGCTGCCGGCTCTTGCGCGACGGCCAGGCCGACGCCGGGACGGTCGTGCCCGCGACCGAGACGCCGAACGTGCCGAACGTCCGGATCGCGACCTCGGGTGCGGTGGCCGCGCCCAGCACGTGGAGCGGCCCGGCGATCCGGTCGGCATCGGCCCGGACGCCGAGCGCCTGGAGCGCCTGTCGCCCGGCCTCCTCGGCGCCGCGGTCGCCGGACAGGCGCGCGACGACGATGCGGTTCACGGCGCAGCGGATGGCACTGCCGACCTCTCGCCAGGCATCCGCCGCCTCCGCGAGCTGGCCGAGCGCGTCGTGCAGGTCGCCGGTGCTCGACCACCGGGTCAGTGCGCGCAGCTCGATGGCGTCGGCGAGCTCGGCGAGCTGGTCCCGTCGACCGGCTTCGGCGAGCGCCCGGGTCGCCCACATCTCGGCGGCCTCGAGATCGCCCTGCCCGAGCGCGACCCAACCGGCTGCGCGCAGGGCGAGCACGTCACCCACGGTGTGCGGCTGGTCGAGAGCCCGCTTGGCGTGGGCCCGGGACGCCGCCGGGTCGTCGGCGACCACGGTCTCGGCGAGACCGGCCAGCGCCGGCCCGAGGACCTGGGCGTTGCCGGCGGCCTCGGCGCGCTCGACCGCCTCGAGGTACTTCGCGTGCGCTCGGGTCGCGTTGCCGCGCATCCGGTGCACGTCGGCCTCGAGCAGCAGCGCGAAGGCGAGCAGGTGGGCGGCATCGGCCCGCCGGAACTGCTCGGTCGCGATCGCGATCTCGCCGACCGCCTCCTCGAGGCGACCGAGCCCGAGGAGCGCCTCGGCCCGGTTGACGCTGACCATCGCGCTGGCCAGCCCGACCGTGTGTTCCTCGCTGATGGCGACCGCGTGGTCGAGCTCGTCCAGCGCTTGCTGGAACCGGCCGGCCTCCACGTGACGCGAGCCGAGGTTGTTGCGCACCCGGACGATGGTGATCGCGTCGCCGGCGCGCTCGGCGTGCGCCAACGCCTTCTCGTAGGCCAGGAGGTTGGCCGTCCGGTCACCGGCGTGTGCCTGGACCAGTCCGTTGGCCACCCACGCCGCACCGAGGGCGCCGTCGTCGCCGCACGCCTGCGCAGCGGCCATCGCCTCTTCGGCGATCCGGCGGCCGTCATCGGCGTTCCCCTGGGCCCACAGCACCGAGGCGTGGCCCGCGAGGAACCGGGCCCGGTCGACCGGGTCGGCGGTGGTGTCCGCGGCGGCGGCCTCGAAGTAGGACTGGGCGGTCGGGTACTCGCCGCGATAGTGGTGGGCCGCCCCCACCCGCCAGGCCGCGGCCATCGGCAGCACCCCGCCCCCGGCCAGGATCTCGTTCCGCATCACCGCCGCCAGCTCGAGCAGGTCCCGTCGGGTGCCGCCGACCAGGGCGTCGCCGTGGTCGACGGACAGCGCAACAACAGCGCTCGCCGCGGTCGCGGCGTCGCCTTGGTGGCTAGGTGCGGGCACGACATCCGCCGGTTTCGAGGGGGTCAACGCCGTCGAGACTAGACCGGTGAATCGGACGCCGGGGGTGGAATTCGGTTGCTACTCCGAATCCGAGATGTGACGCTCGCGAGCATGGGGAGCCGGTTCGAGGTGGCGTTCGTCGAGGATCCTGCGCAGTTCCTGGAGCGCGCGGGGGACACGCTGGCGGCGGACCCGGTGGTCTCGACCGTCGTTGCCTCGGTCGCCGCGCGGATGGCGCGGACCACCTCGAGCGGACCGTTGACGCCGTACTCCTGGTTCGCCGTCATCACCGACCCTGCCGGCGAGATCGTCGGTGTCGCCATGCGCACCGCACCGTTCCCCCCGTACCCGCCCTACCTGTTGGCGATGCCCGACGACGCCGCCGTCGCCCTCGCGGACGCCCTGGTCGACCGTCGGGAAGAGGTGGGTGGCGTCAACGGCGCACTGCCGGCGACCCAGGTCTGCGCGGGGCGGATCGCCGAGCGGGTCGGCGCCGCGGCGACGGTCGACATGCACACCCGGCTGTTCGAGCTGGGGACGCTCGCCGACCCGGCGCCGGTGCGCGGCCGGCTGCGCACGGCGTACGACGACGAGGCGCCGCTCGCCCTCGAGTGGTTCCAGCGGTTCCATGCCGATGCCGACGAGCAGGCCGGGCACGGCGGGCACGCCGACCGGGCCGAGGGGATCACGCAGGACGAGGTCCGCGACCGGATCCGGAACGGCCGGATCTGGATGTGGGTCGACGACGGCGACGCACCGCGACACCTGACGGGTGCCAACCCGCCGGCCTACGGCGTCGCCCGGATCGGGCCGGTCTACACGCCCAAGGAGCACCGCGGCCGCGGCTACGCGAGCGCGGCGGTCGCCGAGGTCTCGCGGCTGCTGCGCGCCGAGGGAAGCCGGGTCACGCTCTTCACGGACCAGGCCAACCCGACCTCCAACGGCATCTACATCGCCCTTGGCTTCGAGCCGGTCGTCGACATGGTGGAGCTGACGATCGGGTAGTCGCCGCCGAGCCGCCCTAGACTCAGCCCTCGCCATGACCGAAACCCCTGAAGGCGCCGCTGAGGCGCCCCGGCTCGCCGAGACCTTCGCCGAGGCTGAGGACGCCCTGCTCAGCCGCTGGCCGGAGACCCGGCTCGAGCCGTCGCTCGACCGGATCCGCGCGTTCACCGAGCTGCTCGGCGACCCGCAGCGCACCTACCGCGCGATCCACCTGACCGGCACCAACGGCAAGACGTCGACGGCGCGGATGATCGACAGCCTGCTGCGCACCCTCGACCTGCGCACCGGCCGGTTCACCAGCCCGCACGTCGAGCGGATGAGTGAGCGGATCAGCATCGACGGCGAGCCGCTCGACGACGAGGCGTTCGTGCGGGCCTTCAACGAGATCGCGCCCTACACGCACCTGGTGGACGCGGCCGAGCCCTACCCGCTGTCGTTCTTCGAGACGATCGTCGGGATGGCCTACGCCGCCTTCGCTGACGCGCCGGTCGACGTCGCGGTGGTCGAGGTCGGCATGGGCGGCTCCTGGGACGCCACCAACGTGATCGACGCCGACGTCGCGGTCGTCACGCCGATCGCGGTCGACCACGCCAGCTACCTGGGCACCACCTCAGCGGAGATCGCCCAGGAGAAGGCCGGCATCATCAAGGCCGGCTCCGTCGCCGTCCTGGCCCAGCAGACGCCCGAGGTGGCCGAGGTCCTGCTGCGCCGGGCCGCGGAGGTCGGCGCGACGGTCCTCCGTGAGGGCATCGAGTTCGGCGTCGCCTCCCGGGTGCCCGCGGTCGGTGGCCAGTCGGTGACGCTGCGCGGCCTGCACGGGGAGTACGCCGAGGTCTTCCTCCCGCTCTACGGCGCCCACCAGGCGCAGAACGCCGCGACCGCGCTGGCCGCGGTCGAGGCGTTCCTCGGCGCCCCCCTCGACGGGCGCACCGAGCCGCTGTCCGACGAGGTGGTCCGTGAGGCGTTCGCCGGGACGACCTCGCCCGGGCGGCTCGAGATCGTGCGCCGCAGCCCGACCATCGTGCTCGATGCGGCCCACAACCCGGCCGGCGCCGAGGCGACCGCGGCAGCTCTCGACGACTCGTTCCGCTTCGACCCGCTGATCGGCGTCGTCGGCGTGATGGGCGACAAGGACGCCGAGGGGCTGCTCGCTGCCTTCGAGCCGCACTTCTCGCACGTCGTGATCACGCAGAACTCCACCTCGCGCGCGATGCCCGCCGACCAGCTCGCCGAGACCGCGGTCGAGGTGTTCGGCGAGGACCGGGTGACCGTGGTGCCACGGCTCGCGGACGCGATCGATCACGCCGCGGGACTCGCCGAGTCGGGTGCTGGCGACGCGCTCTCCACGGGCGGGGTGCTGGTCACCGGCTCCGTCGTCACCGTCGGCGAGGCCCGCTCCCTCCTCGGAGGGCGTAGATGAACTCAGCCCGGCGCTCGCTGTGCGCGACCGTGCTGCTCGTCGAGGCGATCATCCTCGGGCTCACGACGCCGGTGATGATCACGCTCGGTGACGTGCCCAAGGGCACCGCGCTCTCGATAGGTCTCGGCCTCGCCGTTGCGTGTCTCGTGATCTCCGGGCTGCTCCGGGCCGAGTGGGGCTACTGGCTCGGGCACGCGATCCAGGTCGCGGCGATCGGCCTGGGCTTCGTCGAGTCCCTGATGTTCCTCCTGGGGCCGATACTGGCCGTGCTGTGGGCCACGGCGTACGGCGTGGGCCGCAAGATCGAGCGGGAGCGCGCAGCGGCCTTTGCTGCCGCGAGTGGCAACGAAGCCGAGCGCGAATCGGACTCGTGACGACTGCTAGGTAGAGTTGCGGCCGTGCCAGTGATCATCGACAAGCTCCTCCGCATCGGAGAGGGCAAGATCCTCCGCCAGCTCGAGTCGATCGCGAAGGCCGTCAACGCCATCGAGGACGACTTCGTCGCGATGAGCGACGACGAGCTCCGCGGGATGACCGACGAGTTTAAGAAGCGGCTCGACGAGGGGGAGACCCTCGACGACATCATGCCGGAGGCGTTCGCGACCGTCCGTGAGGCGGCGAAGCGGGTCATCGGCCAGCGGCACTTCGACGTCCAGATCATGGGCGGTGCTGCCCTGCACATGGGCAACATCGCCGAGATGAAGACCGGCGAGGGCAAGACTCTCGTCGCCACGCTGCCGTCGTACCTCAACGCGCTCGCGGGCGAGGGCGTCCACGTCGTCACCGTCAACGACTACCTGGCGAAGTACCACGCCGAGTGGATGGGCCGGATCCACCACTTCCTCGGCCTCACCACGGGCGTGATCCTTCCGCAGATGCGGCCCGCCGAACGGCGCGCGGCGTACGCCTGTGACATCACCTACGGCACCAACAACGAGCTCGGCTTCGACTACCTGCGCGACAACATGGCCGGGTCGATGGAGGACTGCGTCCAGCGCAAGCACTTCTTCGCCGTCGTCGACGAGGTCGACTCGATCCTCATCGACGAGGCGCGGACCCCGCTGATCATCAGCGGCCCCACCCAGGACGAGGTGAAGTGGTACGGCGAGTTCGCCAAGATCGCGCAGAAGCTCACCAAGGACACCGACTACGAGGTCGACGAGAAGAAGCGCACCATCTCGGTGCTGGAGCCCGGCATCACCGTCGTCGAGGACCACCTGGGCATCGACAACCTCTACGAGTCGGCCAACACCCCGCTCATCTCGTTCCTGCACAACTCCATCAAGGCCAAGGAGCTGTTCCGCAACGACAAGGAGTACGTCGTCATGAACGGCGAGGTGCTCATCGTCGACGAGCACACCGGTCGCATGCTGGCCGGCCGCCGCTACAACGACGGTCTCCACCAGGCGATCGAGGCCAAGGAGGGTGTGAAGGTCCGCGAGGAGTACCAGACCCTCGCCACGGTCACCCTCCAGAACTACTTCCGGCTCTACCAGAAGCTCTCCGGCATGACCGGCACCGCGCTCACCGAGGCGTCGGAGTTCGACAAGATCTACGGCCTCGGCGTGGTCCCGATCCCGACCAACAAGTCGATGATTCGCGCGGACATGCCCGACCTGGTCTACCGGACCGAGGAGGCGAAGTACGAAGCGGTGGTCGAGGACATCGTCGAGCGCCACGAGAAGGGCCAGCCGGTCCTCGTCGGCACCGTCTCGGTCGAGAAGTCGGAGTACCTCCACCAGCAGCTCACCAAGCGCGGCGTCCCGCACTCGGTCCTCAACGCGAAGGTGCACGCCGAGGAGGCGAAGATCGTCGCCCTCGCCGGCCACAAGGGTGCGATCACCGTCGCCACCAACATGGCTGGCCGTGGCACCGACATCATGCTCGGCGGCTCGGTGGAGTTCCTCGCCGACCAGGAGCTGCGCAGCCAGGGCCTCGAGCCGACCGGCGAGACCGCCGACGACTACGACGCCGCGTGGCCCGCGACGCTCGACAAGATCAAGGAGCAGGTCGCGACCGAGCACGACGAGGTCCGCGAGCTCGGCGGCCTCTACGTGATCGGCACCGAGCGCCACGAGTCCCGCCGGATCGACAACCAGCTCCGCGGTCGCTCCGGCCGCCAGGGCGACCCGGGCGAGTCCCGGTTCTACCTGTCGCTGCAGGACGAGCTGATGCGGCTGTTCAAGTCCGACTGGGTCGACCGCGTGCTCGTCATGCTGAAGATCCCGGACGACGTCCCGATCGAGAACAAGCGGGTCACCAACGCGATCGCCAACGCCCAGGGCCAGGTGGAGTCGCAGAACTTCGAGTCCCGCAAGAACGTCCTCAAGTACGACGACGTGATGGACCGGCAGCGCAAGGTCATCTACGGCGAGCGCCGTGAGGTGCTCGAGGGCGTCAACCTCGAGGAGCAGATCCGCACCTTCCTCGACGACGTCGTCACCGGCTTCGTCGGTGGCTCGCTCGACCAGTACTCCGAGGAGTGGGACCTCGAGCAGCTGTGGACCGACCTCAAGCAGTTCTGGCCGGTGTCGCTCTCCCACGAGGCGGTGGCCGAGGAGATCGGCAACCACGCGACGCTCCACAAGGAAGAGCTGATCGAGATGCTCAAGGCGGACGCGCACGCGGCGTACGACCGCCGCGAGGAGGAGGTCGGCGAGGAGGTCATGCGTGAGCTCGAGCGCCGGGTCCTGCTCTCCGTGCTGGACCGCAAGTGGCGCGAGCACCTCTACGAGATGGACTACCTCCGCGAGGGCATCTACCTGCGTGCGTACTCCCAGCGCGACCCGCTGGTGGAATACCAGCGCGAGGGCTACGACATGTTCGCCGCGATGATGGACGGCATCAAGGAGGAGACGGTCGGCTTCCTCTTCAACCTGGAGGTCCAGGTCGAGGAGGACGAGCCCGAGTTCCACTACCACGCCGACGGCTCCCGCCACGAGGGCCCGATGCACGAGGGTGCGCTCGCCGAGCCGCCCCTGGGCGTCGGCGTGGACGGACCCGGTCTCGGCGACATCGCCGCGGCGCTCAAGGCGTCCTCGCCCGAGGGCGACGAGGAGGAGCCGATGCGTCGCACGCTGCCGTCCCAGTCCGCGAGCGGCCCCCAGATCCGGGCCAAGGGCCTGGAGAAGCCGAAGCAGCCCCAGTTCCTGTCCTACTCCGCGCCCAGCGACGTGACCGGCGAGCCCGAGGTGCGCGGCACCACGGTCTCCAACGCCGACGACGAGTTCGGCGACATCGGCCGCAACCAGCTCTGCCCCTGCGGCTCGGGGAAGAAGTACAAGCGCTGCCACGGTGCGCCCGGTGGCCCGAGCGGGCTCACCGCACGCGTGAGCTGATCGCGACCCGGCCCGTCTTACCCTCAAATCGACGCCGAGTCGGCTCATCTTAAGATGAGCCGACTCGGCGAGGTTGTTGCTACTGCAGGGTCATCCTCGGCTCACCGTTGAGGAGTCCGGCGCCGGTGCGGGTGCAGGTGCCGCCGCGCGGCGCGCCGCCGTTGTAGGCCTGACGGACGCACGAGCGGACGGCGAGCTGGCCCCAGTAGTTCGGGTGCAGGGACTCCTGGATGTAGTACGGGCTGTCCGAGCAGCAGGTCGAGACGGTGCGGATCTGGTTGACCCACTCGGTCCTGTCGACCGCGCCGGCAGACTGCCAGCTGGCGAGGCCGACCTCCTCGTAGAGCCCGACCCCCGACTCGCACAGCCGGCGACCGGCGAAGGTGTTGGAGAGGTTGAGTACGGCGGCGTTGCCGATGCCGGCCTGGCTGATCGCGCCGGTGACGGTGTTGTTGATGGTCGGCAGGGCATAGCTGTTGGCCCAGTCGGCGTCGGCGTTCCAGAATCCGCAGCCGCCGGTGCTCTGCCGGGTGTAGCCGCTCTGGCTGTAGCGGAAGCCGGACCCGTTCGGGATCGGAGACGGGTAGGTCTGGACCAGCATCTTCCACTGGGCGTCGGCATAGCCGGCGTTGCGCATCGCGGTCCGCACGTTGGTGAGTGCGGTCGCGATCCTGGTCCTCACCGTGCTGATGTTGCCGCTCGTGAAGTTGCTCGTGACGCTGCTGTCGTCCTTGCAGTAGTCGGGCCACCACGACGGGGAGGTCAGGAAGTCGGTGATGCACTGCTGGACCACGCCGGCGAAGCCGAAGTCGTTGCCGCCGATGCTGACGACGACCATCTGCACGTTGTGGGTGGTCGCGAAGGTCTGCAGAGCACGGGCCTGACCGACGCCCTCGCTGCCGGAGTAGAAGTCCAGGCCGGGCTTGAACGGGCTGCCGCTCACGGTCGCGGTCTTCGCGCCGGAGCACGCCAGGTTGAGGCTGTTGACGCCACCGCCGATCTTGATCTCGGCGCTCTTGCTGCGGTGGCAGCGGTCGATCGCCTCGCCGGTGCCCGAGGCGTTGTCGTAGTACGCCGTCGACCCGAGCGCGTCGGCACGGCTGCTGCTGTCGTTCGACGAGCCGGCCCAACGGCCGGCCTCGCCGGAGATGTAGGAGTCGCCGACGGAGACCACCCAGGGAGTGCCGGATCCTGGTCCGTCGGCATGGGCGGGTGGCGCCGGGAGCTGTGCAAGAACGGTGGCTGCGACAGCCGCCAGAGCGGCCACGAGCGTGCGGAACATCGATCGTCTCCTCGGGTCTTCCCTCCCCGGGGTCCGGGCCGAAGACTAGCCTCAGGAGAAGTCCAGGGCGACGCAGAGCCAGCGCTGGTGGATCCGTTCGAAGCGGGCGGCGAGGGCGCGGGAGCGTGCGCCGTACCGCACGTGGACGGACGCCTCGACCGCATCTGGCCGCACGAAGCAGGTGTGGACGCTGAGCACGCGCGGCTGCACCGGCTGGACCCTGGCCAAGCCGGGCTGGTGGCCGCCGGCGCGGGCGACCAGCAGGGCGCGGCGCCGGAGGTCGTCGTAGACGTCGGGGAGGGTCCACCGCAGCAGCTGCGACGCCGGACGGTCGCCACCCACGATCTCGACGGCGGCCTGGACGAAGCGGCGGGTCCACTCCTCGACGACCGCGCGTTGGCGGCGATCGATCGCCACCACGGTCGCGCCGGTATGAGCATCGCCGGCGGGGACGGGCGGCTCGCTGCGGGGGAGCAGGGCAAGTGCCAGCGTGCCCTGGGTGGCGGCGACCGGCACCGGCAGCCGGACGCCCATCAGCGGGTGCAGGGTGGTCGTGCTGGTGGTCATTCGGTCCTCCTCGAGTGGACTCTGTGACGGTCGTGCGTTCTCAGTTGATGGGTGGCAGGTCCAGGGCCTGGCCGGGGAAGATCAGGTCAGGGTCGGGTCCGATGACAGCGACATTGCGGTCGTAGATCCGTTGCCCGTAGCCGGCGACGTCGGTCGCGGTGGCCCGTGGCCCGAGCAGGTCCTCGGCGATCGCCCAGAGCGAGTCGCCGGGGGCCACACGGATCAGGGAGCGGGGAGGACCGTCCGCGCGGTGGGTGACGGGGCCGTCGCTGGTCGCCCGGTCCGGCAGTGGCAGACCGGCGAGCGAGCGAGGCAGGACTGGTTGGTGGTCATCGGCGGAGGCCGGGGCCGCGGTCGCGCTCAGGACGACAGCGCCACAAGCCGCCAGCAGGACCAGCCGAGCCGGTCCTGGACGCTGCACGGTGACGCGACCACCGGCTGCGACGACGTGGATCACCACGTCGGTGGTGATCACCCACAGCCACCCGGCGGCCACGACGGTCGCGGCCGCGCACGCTGCGACCAGCAGGTCGGTGAACGCCGACGCGGTCAGCAGGTCCGGGCTCGCTGCCAGGGCCGGTGCCGAGATCGTGGCAAGGCCGGCGGCGACGGCGGTCGTCGTGCTCCACAGCAGGGCGCTGCGAAGCAGGACCAATGGACGCGCGGAAGCAATCATCATCCCGAGAACCTTGTGTTTGCTTACGTTTGCTTCAGTCTGTACCCGTTCATCGAGGGCGTCAATCTGCTTTCCACAGCCGCGATGTGATGTGGTGTCCCCATGGGTTGGGAGGACGATCTCTTCGCGCTGTTCGATGACCTCGAAGGTCAGGCGGGCGCGCTTGCCGCCGTGGAGCGCGGGGCCGAGCACGCGGACCGCAGTCGCGCGGAATATCAGACCGTCACCCTCGCCAGCCGTCTCATGGCATCCGCCGGGACCGAGGTCACCCTCGGCGTGACGGGCGTCGGCGTCGTGACCGGCACCGTCGACCGCGTCGCCGCCGACTGGCTGCTCCTGTCGGCCGGCCAGCACGACTGGGTCATCAACGCGGACGCGGTCACCACCGTCGAGCGCGCCTCCGTCCGGTCGATCCCGGAGGTCGCGTGGTCACCCCTCACCCAGCTCGGACTCGGCTCCGCGCTGCGCCGGATCGCCGAGGCGGGCGAACGGTGCCTGCTGCACCTGAGCGACGGATCGCGCCACGAAGGCAACCTGCGCCGGATCGGCGTCGACTTCTGCGAGCTGGTCGAGGGCGAGGACCGGCGGATGCTGCTGGTGCCGTTCACCTCGCTCGCGGCGGCTCAGTCGCGCGCCTGACGCAGTGCCGAGTCGGCTGGTCTTCGGGTCGGTCGGGCGCTGAGTCGGCTGGTCTTCGGTTTGGTCGGGCGCTGAGTCGGCTGGTCTTCGGTTCGGTCGGGCGCTGAGTCGGCTGGTCTTAAGATGCGCCGACTCGCGGCACCACGGAGCGGAAGATGCGCCGACTCGCGGCACCACGGACCGGAAGATGCGCCGGCTCGGCGAGAGGCTCAGGTGGCGTCGTCGTCGTACGGCGGACGCTCGCCCGCCTCGAGCGGACGGCGCTTCGGCTTCGGCCGACTGGTGGCGTCGTCATCGTCGTCGGCGAGCGCCTCGGCGATGTGCTTGCGGACGATGGTCCGGGGATCGAGGTCGCTCAGCTCGAGGTCGGCGTACTCCGGCCCCAGCTCGGAGCGCAGCTCGTCGCGGGCGTTGTTGGCGAAGGTGCGGAGCTTCCGCACGAACTGGCCGGCTTGCTTGGCCAGGTCGGGGAGCCGGTCGGGTCCGAAGACGAGCACGGCGAGGACCGCGATGACGACGAGCTCGCCGAATCCGATCCCGAACACCGCAACCCCCGCCTCCGCCGCTACCCGGTCAGAACTTGTTGCTCGGGGTCAGCCCGAGCTGCAGGCCGGCCAGGCCCCGGCCCCGGCCGTCGAGCCGTTCGGCGACCGCGGTCAACACGGTTGCGGCGGGGGAGGTCGGGTCGGCCTCGACGACCGGCTTCCCGTCGTCGCCGCCCTCGCGGAGCGAGGTGTCGATCGGGATGCTGCCGAGCAGGGGCACGTCGTAGCCGAACCGCTGCGACAACGTCGCCGCGACCCGCTCGCCGCCGCCGGAGCCGAAGATGTCGATCCGGTGGTCCTTGCCCTCGGCGGTGCAGTGGGGGCACGGGAGGTAGCTCATGTTCTCGATGACGCCCACGACCCGCTGATGCATCATCGAGGCCATCGTGCCGGCCCGCTCGGCGACCTCGGCCGCGGCCTCCTGCGGCGTGGTCACGACGACCACCTCGGCGTTCGGCAGGTGCTGGCCGAGGGAGATCGCGACGTCACCGGTGCCGGGAGGCAGGTCGAGGAGCAGCACGTCGAGGTCGCCCCAGTAGACGTCGGACAGCATCTGCACGAGCGCCCGGTCGAGCATCGGCCCGCGCCACGCAACGACCTGGTCGCGTTTCGGCTTGAGCATGCCGATCGAGATCGCCGAGACGCCGCTGGGCGTGGGCACCGGCATGATCAGGTCGTCGACCTGGGTCGGCCGGGAGTCGGCGATGCCCAACATCGCCGGGACCGAGTGCCCGTAGATGTCGGCGTCGACGATGCCGACCTTGCGGCCGGCGCGGGCCAGGGCGATCGCGAGGTTGACCGTCACCGACGACTTGCCGACGCCACCCTTGCCGCTCGCGATCGCGTAGACCTTGGTCAGGGAGCCGGGCTGGGCGAACGGGATCTCGCGCTGGGCCTGGCCACCACGGAGTGTCTCGTGCAGGCCGCCGCGCTGCTCGGACGTCATCACGCCGAGCTCGAGGTCGACGTCCGCGACACCGTCGAGCGCGCTGACGGCCGCGGTCACGTCGCGGGTGATGGTCTCCTTGAGCGGGCAGCCGGCGACGGTCAGCAGCACCCGGACCTTGACCGTCGCGCCTCCCTCGCCGGCGAGGACCTCGACACTGTCCACCATGCCGAGCTCGGTGATCGGGCGTTTGATCTCGGGATCGTTGACGGTGGCCAGGGCGGCGTTCACCTGGTCGAGCGTGGGGAGTGCAGGCGTCGTACTCATCGCCACGAGTCTACGGAGCCGCGGCTGCCGGTCGTTACTCGCGGCCTCCGTGAGACGTCCCACCCTCGGGCTCGTCCCGCTCGCCGCGCTCCTCGAGCTCGGCCAGCAGGGCACGCAGCTCCGAGCGCAGGTAGTCGCGGGTCGCGACCTCGCCCATCGCCATCCGCAGCGACGCGACCTCGCGGGCCAGGAACTCCATGTCCGCGTGCGCCCGGGTCGCCGCATCCCGGTCCTGGGTGGCGATCACCCGGTCGCGGTCCTCCTGGCGGTTCTGCGCGAGCAGGATCAGCGGAGCGGCGTACGACGCCTGCAGGCTCAGCATCAGCGTCAGGAAGATGAGGGGATACTCGTCGAATCGCCAGCTGTCGGGAGCGAGGAAGTTCCACAGCACCCACGCGATGACGAAGACGGTCATCCACATCAGGAACTTCGCGGTGCCCATGAACCGCGCGAACCGCTCGGCGAAGACGCCGAACGCGTCGGTGTCGTAGGACGGCCGCCAGGCGATCTGGCGCCGAACCGCCTGCGGGGTGTCGAGCCGGTCCCCGCCCCGGCGCGGCTCAGCCATGACGCTCCGCCGCAGCCCGCTCGCGCCAGTTCGCCGGCAGCATGTGGTCGAGGAGGTCGTCGACCGTGACCGCGCCGAGCAGGCGGCGGTTCTCGTCGACGACCGGGGCCGCGACCAGGTTGTAGGTCGCCAGGTGCGCGGCGACCTCGTCGATCGTCGCCTCGGGCCGAAGCACCTCGAGCTCGTCGTCGAGCACGCCCGCGACCAGGGTCGACGGCGGCTCGCGCAGCAGCCGTTGGATGTGGGCCAGGCCGAGCAGCTTGCCGGTCGGGCACTCGAGCGGCTGCCGGCAGACGTACACCAGGGACGCCAGGGCCGGGGTCAGCTCGGGGTTGCGGACGTGCGCGAGCGCGTCGGCGACGGTGGCATCGGGTCCGAGGATCACGGGCTCGGGCGTCATCATGCCGCCGGCCGTGTTCTCGACGTACTTCATCAGCCGACGGACGTCCTCGGCCTCCTCCGGCTCCATCAGCTGGAGCAGGATCTCGGCGGTCTCCGGTGGCAGGTCGGCGATCAGGTCGGCCGCGTCGTCCGCCGACATCTCCTCCAGCACGTCGGCCGCGCGCTCGGAGTCGAGTCGCTCGAGGATGCCGACCTGGTCCTCCTCCGGCATCTCCTCCAGCACGTCGGCGAGCCGCTCGTCGTCGAGCGCCATCGCGACCGCCGTACGACGCTCGACCGGCAGGTCGTGCAGCATCTTGGCGGCGTCCGCGGGGCGCATCTCGTTGATCGCGGCGACCAGGTGGGTCGCGCCCTGCCGGTCGTCCGCGCGGGCCAGGCCGACGACGTCGCTCCACTCGACGACGTGCGTCTGGCCGTGGCGGCGGCGCAGTCCCTTGGACGGCTCCTGGATCGCGACCCGGCTGAGCACCCAGTCGCGGGTGCGCGAGCGCTCCATCGCGACGTCGTAGACGGAACCGCTGACGCCGTTGCTCTTGACGGTCACCGTGCGGTCGAGCATCTCGCCCATCACCAAGGTCTCCGTCGAGCGCTGCTCGAACCGGCGCATGTTGAGCAGGCCGGTCGTGTAGACCTGACCGCTGTCGATCCTCGTCACCCGGGTCATCGGCAGGAACACGCTGCGCCGCCCGAACACCTCCGCGACCATGCCCAGCACCCGGGGCTGCGCGCCCTCCATCCGCATGGTGACCACGAGGTCGCGGACCTTGCCGACCTGGTCACCCTGAGGGTCGAAGATCGGCAGTCCCACCAGCCGGGCGGCGTAGACACGGGATGGCGTTCCACTCACGAGTTGAGGCTATCGGCTGGGGTGCCGGATTCCCTGAAGGCGGGCTGGGGTGCAGGAATCCCCGGTCCACCGGGGATTCCTGCACTTGTCGGCCGTCGCAATGGCCGACAAGTGCCAGTTTTCCCTGGGTGATGTGAGTTCTGGGGCCCGTGTGACGCGATAGGACACTGTCGCTCCACCGGCGAGAGTCGTGTGCCTGAGGCCGGCGATATGCGGGTTCTGGGGCACACGACCCTGACAGGGGTGCCCGGAGGGTCAGCTCTTGAGCTTGTAGTCCTGCAGGATCGCGCGACCGATGATCATCTTCTGGATGTCGGACGTGCCCTCGCCGATGAGCATGAACGCCGCCTCGCGGTAGAGGCGCTCGATCTCGTACTCCTTGGAGTATCCGTAGCCGCCGTGGATCCGGAACGACGCGTCGACGACCTCGCTGCAGAACTCGGAGGCGACCATCTTCGCCATGCCGGCCTCGAAGTCCACCCGCTCGCCGCGGTCCTTCATGCGGGCGGCGCGGACCATCATCGCGTGGGCGGTCTCGACCTTGGTCGCCATCTCGGCGATGCGGAAGAGGATCGCCTGGTGCTCAGCGATCGGCTTGCCGAAGGTGTGCCGCTGCTGGGCGTACGCCGTGCCGAGCTCGAAGGCGCGCAGCGCGATGCCGCAGGCGCGGGCGGCGACGTTGACGCGGCCGACCTCGACGCCGTCCATCATCTGGTAGAAGCCCTTGCCGGTCTCGCCGCCGAGGATCTGGTCGGGCCGGACGACATGGCCCTCGAGGATCATCTCGGTCGTCTCGACGCCCTTGTAGCCCATCTTGTCGATCTTGCCCGGGATGGTGAGGCCGGGAGCGGTCTCCCCGAAGCCGGCGTCCTTCTCGATGAGGAAGGTCGTCATGTTCTTGTAGACCGACTCGGCGCCCTCGTCGGTCTTGCAGAGGGTCGCGACCAGGCGCGACTCCCCGCCGTTGGTCAGCCACATCTTCTGCCCGGTGATGGAGTAGCTGCCGTCGTCCTGCTTGGTGGCCTTGGTGGCGACCGCGGACACGTCGGAGCCGAGGCCGGGCTCGGACATCGAGAACGCGCCGCGCATCTCGCCGGTGGCCATCTGGGGCAGGTACTTCTGCTTCTGCTCCTCGGTGCCGTGCTGCATCACCATGTAGGCCACGATGAAGTGGGTGTTGATGACGCCGGACACGCTCATCCAGCCGCGGGCGATCTCCTCCACGCACAGGGCGTAGGTGATGAGTGACTCGCCGAGGCCGCCGTACTCCTCCGGGATCATCAGGCCGAACATGCCGAGCTCCTTGAGGCCCTCGACGATGTCGGTGGGGTACTCGTCGGCGTGCTCGAGCTGCTGGGCGACCGGGATGATCTGCTCCTCGACGAACACCCGGACGGCCTTGAGGATCTCAGTCTGGTCCTCGGTCAGGCCGTCGGTCTCACACAGGCGGGGCATCGGTACCTCTTTCGCTGCTGGACAACCTCACGGACTCTACCGGCTGCCGGACCCCCGTCTCGCCGGCTGCACGGTGAGGAAGGGCACAATGGCGCAGTGCCGGAAACGCCCGAGCGCGAGAGTCGGAGGAGCCAGATGGAGCCCGGTCGGAGCCGTCCCGAGGTCGCTGTGATCACCATGACCCGCGACGAGGGCGACCTGATGCGGGTGTGGGTCGACCACTACGCGCGACACGTCGGGCTCGAGAACCTGATCGTGCTCGACGACAACTCCGTCGACGGGTCGACCGACGGACTCGGCTGCACCGTGCACCGGCTGCCCCGGCTGCAGGGCGGTGACGCCTTCGAGCCGACCCGGATGCGCCTGGTCAACGGCATCGCGACCGGCCTGCTCGCCGCCTACGACTACGTCGTCTTCGTCGATGTCGACGAGTTCCTCGTCACCGATCCGGCGAAGTACGCAACGTTTCCCGACCTGATCGAGGCGCGCGGCCGGCCCGCGGTGCTCGGGGTGGTCGGGCTCAACCTCGTCCACCTTCCGCACGTCGAGCCGGAGCCGCTCGACCTGAGCCGGCCGCTGCTGCGGCAGCGTTCGTTCGCGAAGTTCACTCCGCTGATGTGCAAGCCGTCGGTCAAGCGGGTCAACGCCGGCTGGGCGGTCGCATCCCACGGCATCCGGGCGGAGTACGCCGTCGAGCCCGAGCTGTTCATGATCCACCTCAAGTTCGCCGACCGTGCCCGGCTCGCGGAGGTCTCGGCGCTGCGCAACGAGGTCAGCCGCGCCGACGGCCGGGCCGAGGACGCCAGCTGGGGCCGGGGCGCCGACCGCGTGCTCGCGCTCTTCGATCAGGCCGTGGCCGGCGCCGACCCGGCGACGATGCCGGAGTTCGACCCCTGTTCGGCCGGTCTTGAGGAGGTCGTGATCTTCCTCAACGGCCGCCACCGCACCCCGAAGCAGGGTCAGCTCGCCGCGCTGCGGAGCCAGCCTCTGGTGCGGCTCCCCGAGCGGATCCGCGACGCCCTTTAGCCGAGGTCAAGCCAGGCCGAGACATGGACCCGATCGCTCGCCGACCGGCGTCCGCGTGCGACCATGCATCAGTGCCCACGCCGGTCTACCTCCACGTCGGAGCCCGCAAGAGCGGCACGACGTCACTGCAGCGGTCGTTGCGGCGCTCGGTGGACGAGCTGGCGGCACAGGGGATCAACCTGCTCTACGCCACCCGTGAGGAGCAGGTGCGGCACCAGGTCGTGCCGGTCCGCGCCTTCCTGAGGTCTGGCGACGACGCGGCCGCCCGGCGGTCGCTGCACGAGCTCGCCGAGCGGATCCGCGACCGCCCGGAGATGACCCATCTGTTGTCCCTGGAGACGCTGGCCGAGCTGCCACGCGAGGCGACGGACCTGATCGTGGGGGAGCTCGCCGAGTTCGAGGTGCATGTCGTGATCACGGCGCGGCACTGGGTGCTGACCCTGCCCTCGGAGTGGCAGCAGGCGGTGAAGTCGCGGCTCACCATCAGCTATCCCGACTTCCTGGCCGCGGTCCGCGACCGCAGCCCTGACGCCGCGGAGTTCCTCGCGATGCAGGACCTGCCGGAGATGGTCGGACGGTGGGGTGCGCTGCTCCCGCCGGAGCGCGTGCACGTGATCGCCTGCCCGCCGCGGTCGCGCACCGAGGACACGCTGCTCGAGCTGTTCTGCGGGCTGATCGGGATCGACCCGGGCAGCCTGCGGGTGCCGGAGGGCAACCTCAACACCTCGATCTCACTCGACCAGGCCGAGCTGCTCCGCCGGATCAACGGCGAGCTCGGCGACCGGCTCACCACGCCGGGCGCGGACTACGACGCCGGCGTCCGGAGCTGGATCGTGCGCGGAAGCATGCAGCCGCGTGCGCGGGGATCGATCCTGATCCCCCCTGAGTTCGCCGAGTGGGCGGTGACCGCCGCCCGCCAGCAGTACGACGGCCTGCTGGCCTCCGGTGTCGACATCGTCGGCCACGCGGAGGACCTGCTGCCCGAGACGGACCCGCGCACCGGACCGCTCGAGGTCGGGGACGACGCCGTTGCCGCCGCCGCGGTGACCACCCTCGCCGACCTCGCCCACCAGCGGTACGAGGAAGTGCGATCCACGCGCCGGCGGATCGGCCGGCTCACCGCCGAGCGCGACCGGCTGCGGCGCGAGCTGCGGAGGCTCAAGAAGGCCGCGCACGCGGACCCCGGCCCGGTCGAGGCCGCTGATCAGGAACCCCGCGGCTGGCTCGCGCGGTTCGTCAGTCGATGATGGGCGATCCGCGCCGGCCGGCGCGACGATGCCGGGAGGACCACTCGTGGGTGTGAAAGCCGCCAGCCGCCGCCCGAAACGCGGTCTTGTCCGCCCGCGACACGACTACGTGTTCGTGGTCACCTACGGCCGGTCCGGCTCCACGCTCCTGCAGGGCATGCTCAACACCCTGCCGCGCACCCTGGTGCGGGGCGAGAACGGACTCTTCGTCCGGCAGCTCTTCCAGGCCGCCAGGACGGCGGAGGAGTTCCGCGAGAAGTACCACGGGCCGCGCTCGCGTCGTACGTCCTCCGCGTTCTACGGCGTCAACCACCTCACCGCCCAGCGGTTCGCGCGAAGCGCCAACCGGCTGGTCACGAGCACCCTGCTCGGCCCGGAGTCGGCCTCCGCCTACGACCGCATCGGTTTCAAGGAGGTGTCCTGGCACCAGGTCGAGCCGGAGGAGACCGAGCCGTTCTTCGCGTGGTTCGACGCGGTGTTTCCGGGCGCGAAGTATGTCCTCAACACCCGTGAACCCGAGCACGTGGTCGGCTCGGGTTTCTGGCAGAGGCAGGGGAACGACGCGGCGATGGCCGCCATCGCGCGAGTGCAGGAGATCCAGTCCCACCTGCGGGAGTCGCGGCCCGAGCGCGTCCACGACACCCGCTACGAGGTCGTCACCGGCGAGGACCGGGCGGCCTCCGACGCGGCGCTGCGGGGGCTGGCTGAGTTCGTGACCGGCGGCTGCGACGACGCCCTCCTCGCGACCCTGCGCGGCACCCTCGAGGTCGGACACGGTCCGAACCCCTTCAAGACGAGCCGACGCGACACCACGTCGGACCCGGCGCCGGAGGGGCCGTAATCCCCTTCCCTTCGCCGTGCCTGCGTGTGAGGGTGGTCGAGACGCATCCGGACGACGCGAGGAGGATCAGCGGTGGCTGACCAAGATTCGAACGAGGACCTCAAGGCGAAGATGCGGGCTGCGCTCGACCGGAAGAACCACCGCGAGAAGGGCGTCCACGAGGACGCCGTGGCGCGCGAGAAGGCGCACGGCTCCGAGGTCGTGGGCGGCGCCCCCAAGATGCACCGGCGCAAGGCCGGCGGCGGAGGTTCCTGACCCGAGACGCGTGGACCGGCAGCAGGGCTGACCCGGTGACCCGGCAGAATGTCCGCTCGTGAGCAAGACCGCTGTGTCCAAGACAAACGTGGGCAACTTCTTCGAGGACTTCTCTGTCGGCCAGGTGATCGAGCACGCCACGCCGCGCACCGTCACCGACGGGGACCGGGCGGCGTACGGCGCGCTCTACCCCACCCGGTTCGCCGTCCCGTCGTCCGCCGCGTTCGCGGCTTCGGTCGGGCTCGACCCGCACCCGGTCGAGGAGCTGATCGCGTTCCACATCGCGTTCGGGAAGACCGTGCCGGACATCTCGCTCAACGCCGTTGCCAACCTCGGGTACGCCGAGCTCCGCTTCCACCACCCGGTGCTGCCTGGCGACACCCTCTCGACGAAGTCCGAGGTGATCGGCCTCAAGCAGAACTCCAACGGCAGGTCCGGCGTCGTCTACGTGCGGTCCACCGCCGCCAACCAGCGGGGCGAGGTCGCGCTGGACTGGTGCCGCTGGGTGATGGTCCACAAACGAGACGCCACCACCTCCGCGCCCGAGACGGTGTTGCCGGACCTGAAGCAGGCGCTGGCCCCTGAGGACCTGGTGGTCCCCGCCGGCCTCGACTTCTCGGCGTACGACTTCACGGCGGCGGGTGAGCCGCACCGCTTCGGCGACTACGCGGTCGGCGAGAAGATCGACCACGTCGACGGGGTCACCTTCACCGACGCCGAGCACATGATGGCGACCCGCCTCTGGCAGAACACTGCCAAGGTGCACTTCAACACCGAGGCTCGCCCCGACGGCAACCGGCTGATCTACGGCGGCCACGTGATCTCGATGGCCCGGGCGATCTCGTTCAACGGTCTCGCGAACGCCCAGCTGATCGCCGCGATCAACGGTGGCTCACACGTCGCCCCGGCGTTCGCGGGCGACACCGTCTACGCGTGGTCCGAGGTGCTCGACAAGGCTCCGATCAGCGACAGCATCGGTGCCCTCCGGCTGCGGCTGGTCGCGACCAAGGGCAGGGACGAGTCGATGACCTTGCGCGACGCGGACGGGAAGTACGCCGACGGCGTGCTCCTCGACCTCGACATCTGGGCGCTCATCCCACGCTGACGTTGCGGATGACGTAGGTGACCTCGTCGTCCACGGCGTTCTCGATCTGGTCGACGGCGACGGTGTTCGGCCAGTCCTGGCCGTCGGGCCAGTCGACGACGACGTCCGCGGCCTTGGTGTCGTTGGCGTGGGCGATCACCTCGTTGATGGTGACCTGCAGGTAGTCCGGTGCGTCGCTGCCCTTCTTGATGCCGGTGCTGCCCTTCGCGATGACCGCGGAGGTCACCTTGCCGTCCTCGACGGTGACCTTCACCGGGCCGGTGACGGGGCAGTAGCACTGCTGCTCGAAGAGGAACGTGTAGTTGGTCGCGTCGAACTCGGGATAGGTCCCGACCGTCGGCGGGTCGGCCGGCTCGCTCGTGGTCGACGGCGGCGGCTCGCTCGCCGGGTCGGAAGCGGTCTTGGTGTCGTCGCCGCCACAGCCGGCGAGAGCGGTGATGGCGACGGCCGCAGCGGCGGTGCTGAGCAGGATCTTCATGGTGTTCTGACGGTATCGGGGCGGTTGCGGTTCCGTGTGCGGCGCGCGGATCGGTGACCCGATGGCAGGCTGTGCCCATGACCGACGAGCCCACGGGCGAGGCGATCGAGCTGTGGCTGGTCCGGCACGGAGCGACCGAGTGGAGCACCACCGGCAGGCACACCTCCGTCACCGACCTGCCGCTGCTGCCCGACGGGGAGCGGACGGCGGTCGGGCTCGGCGAACGGCTGGCCGAGGTGGAGTTCCGGCTGGTGCTGACGAGTCCGCGGCAGCGGGCGTGGCACACGGCCGAGCTCGCGGGCTTTCCCGATGCCGAGGTGACCGACGACCTGGCCGAGTGGGCCTATGGCGACTACGAGGGCCTGACCACGCCGCAGATCCGCGAGTCCGTGCCCGGGTGGACGATCTGGACCCACCCTTCGCCCGGAGGCGAGACCGCAGCGGAAGTCGGTGCCCGGCTCGACCGGGTGGTCGCCCGGGCTCGCGCAGGGGGCGGCAGGACGCTCGCCTTCGCGCACGGCCACTCCCTCCGCGTGCTCGCGGCGCGGTGGCTGGGACTCCCACCCGAGGGCGGACGGCTGCTCCGCCTCGACACCGCGACCGTCTCCGTGCTCGGTTATGAGCGCGAGACTCCCGTCGTCCTGCGCTGGAACGCCTGACCGCTTGACGATCGTGCCGCGGCACACCACGGTGTGACGCATGTCTCTGCGCGTCGGCTGCCCCCGCTGCGCGGCGCCGGTCGTCGAGACCGGCGACGGCGGGTGGTCATGCCCCGAGCACGGGGTCGTGGTGCCGCTGTGGCATCCGGACGCGGCGTCGTACGACGACTTCGCCGCTCACCTCGGGCACGCCGGGGGATTCCCGACCTACCTCCCCTGGCCGCTCGGGCCGGGTTGGACGGTCACCGACTTCGCTTCGGTCGCCCCCGACGGGCAGGACGCTCGGGCCACGATGACGTGTGTGTCGGGCACGAGCGCGCTCGACGGGCCGGTCGACGTGATCGTCATCAGCGAGGAGGCCGGCACCGGGCTCGGGGCGCGGGTGGCCGGCCTCGGGCGGACCGGGCGGAGCGACCCGGGCGGGGAGGTCGGTGAGGGACCGCCGACGGTCAAGGTGCGGATCGGCAGCTTCCCTGTCGGCATGTGGCCGGTGTCGGTGAGCGGCACCGATGGGGAGTGGGACCGGTCGGTCGTCGTGGGCGAGGCCGAGGGCCGCTGGCTGTGGTTGGTGCTGCGCCCCGCTTCGGCGATCCTGCTGCTGCGCGACGACTGGATCCTGCGCGACGTCTCCAAGACGGGGCCGCAGCTGGTAGCGCTGCCGTTCGGCGGGCCGGCGCCGCCCTGGTGAGTCAGGCAATCCGCGGACGGCCGGTGATGACCGGGAGGTCTGCCAGGGTCACGATCCCTGCTGGCGCCGCGACGACGCTCGGCACCGCGTTGGTGACCGGCATCGCCGTGTAGATCATGCCGAGGCCCATGAAGCCGTCCTCGTCCCACCCGTCGTGGGGGAGGCAGTGGATGACCGTGCGCATGTTCGGGACGCCGAAGACCTGGATGTCGTGCCCGTGCTTGAGCGGCTTCGGTGGCTGGGCGTGGTCGCCCATCGTCCAGTTGAAGCCGACGCTGATCAGGTTGCGGTCACCCACCCAGCCGCGGTGGTAGCCGTAGACGCTGCCGACCGTGCCCGCCGGGATCGCCATGAACCCCAGGTCGGTGTCGCCGGTGGCGGCGGTGAACGTGACGTCGAAGTCGATCCGGTCGAGGGTCACGTGCAGGGCGTCGGCCATCATCGCGACCGACTCGGCGAACACCTCGCTCTCGCGTCGGACGGACTCGGCGAGCCCTGGTGTCGCGGGGTCCTTGCCGAATCCCATGGCGCCCTGCGTCTCCGCCGATTCGTACGTCGAGCAGTCGACCGACTCCGTGATCCTGACGTGGTCGAGGCTCGCGCAGCTCGCGGTCAGGGTGAGCGCGACGATGTTGGTCATGCCCGGGTGGGCACCACTGCCGAAGATCGACGACTCTCCTCGCTTGCAGGCGTCCTCGACGCGGGCCCGCTCGGCGGGGTCCAGCTTCGTGCCGTTGATCCAACCAGCCGTGGTGCACACGTTGGTGCCCGCCTCGAGCAGCCGGACCAGCTCGTCGGTCGACGACCACAGCGGGTTGTAGACGCAGGCGTCGGGCCGGAGCGCGATGAGGGCGTCGACGTCGTCGGTGGCGACCACTCCGGACGTCACCGGGAACCCAGCCAGCTCGGCCGCGTCGACGCCGACCTTGTCCGGGCCGTGGGCGAAGACCCCGACCAGCTCGAGGTCGGGTCGGGACAGGATCGCGTGGAGCGAGCGGCGTCCGACGTTGCCGGTGGTCCATTGGATGACCCGCAGCGGGCGAGCAGCGTCGTACGTCATGGGCAGATCGAACCATCGCAACCAGGCTCGAAACAAGAACGTGTTCTATATTTGCCGAGTCGGCTCATCTTAAGATCAGCCGACTCGGCGTCTGCCGGGACCGAAGATCAGCCGACTCGGCGTCTGCCGGGACCGAAGACCAGCCGACTCGGCACTAGCCTGCTCGGGTGCGGATCGACCTTCACACCCACTCCCGCGTCAGCGACGGCACCCAGGCGCCGGCGGAGCTGGTGCGTGCCGCGGCCGCGGCGGGACTGGACGTGGTGGCGCTGACCGATCACGACATCACGGCGGGGTGGGACGAGGCGGTTGCGGCGGCGGAGACCGCGGGGATCGCGTTGGTGCGGGGGATCGAGATCAGCACCCGCTACCGCGGCTCCGGCGTGCACCTTCTCGCCTACCTGCCGGATCCGGCCGACTCGGCCCTGGTCGCCGAGCTGCAGCGCATCATCGAGGGCCGTGAGGACCGGGTGCCGGCGATGCTTGCCCGGCTGCGCGCTCTCGGCGTGGACGGCGCCACGGAGGCCGCGCTGGCCGAGGTGACGGTCAACGCCGGCGCCACCGGGAGGCCACACGTCGCCGACCTGCTGGTGCGACTCGGCGTGGTTGCCGATCGTGACCAGGCGTTCGCGGACTATCTCTCCGAGGGCAAGCCGGCGTACGTCGACCGCTATGCCGCCGATCTGGAGCGGATGCTGGGCGTGGTGACCGCGGCGCGGGGGGTTCCTGTCATTGCGCACCCGTGGGGGCGGGGGAGCGCGGACGTGCTGGACGGGTCGGCGTTCGCCGAGCTCGCCGGCGCCGGGCTGTTCGGCATCGAGGTCGACCACCTCGACCACGACGGGGACCAGCGCCGGCGGCTGCGCGCGATCGCGACCGGGCTCGGGCTGGCCGTCACCGGCTCGAGCGACTACCACGGCACCGGCAAGGTCGATCACGACCTCGGTGTCGAGACGACCGCGCCCGACCAGCTGGAGCGGATCCTCGCCCGAGCCGCCGAGCTCGACTCCCCGACCGCACTGGTGGGTGCGGCATGAACATCATCGACGGCGTGCTCCTCGTCGAGGTCTTCGTGACCCTGTTCGTGATCATGGACCCGGTCGGAACGGTCCCGATCTTCCTGACCCTCACCAGTGGCCGCAGCCCCGCGACCTCGCGGAGGTACGCGTGGCAGGCGGTCGGGGTGTCGTTCCTCGTGATCACGGCGTTCGCGTTCTTCGGGCAGCAGATCCTCAACTACCTGCACATCTCGCTGCCCGCGCTGCAGTGCGCCGGCGGCCTGCTGCTGCTGCTCGTGGCCCTCGAGCTCCTCACCGGCAACGAGAGCGAGCCGAAGGCCAACCAGGACGCCAACGTCGCGCTGGTGCCCCTGGGCACGCCGTTGCTGGCCGGCCCCGGCGCGATCGTCGCGACGATGCTCTTCGTCAAGGGAATCGACAGTGCCCAGGAGCTCGCGTCCGTCGCGCTCGGCATCGTCGGCGTCCACCTCGCCCTGTGGGCCGCGATGCGCTACTCGCTGCCGATCCTCAAGGTCATCCGTGACGGCGGCGTCCTGCTGGTGACCCGGATCGCCGGTCTGCTGCTGTCGGCGATCGCCGTGCAGCTCGTCGCCGACGCCGTCCGCGCCTTCATCGCCGGCGAAGGCTGAACACTTCTCGGTTCTGGGCTGGTCGGTGCGCCACCAGCACCGGCATGTCCGGCATGATGTCCCCTGATGAGCAAAGGGACCCCCGCCCCCATGTCCTCGCCGTCGCCAACCAGAAGGGCGGCGTCGCCAAGACGACCAGCGTTGCCTCGATCGGCGCCGCGCTCGTCGAGCTCGGCCACACCGTCCTGCTCGTCGACCTCGATCCCCAGTCGTGCCTGACGTTCTCCCTCGGCATCGACCCCGAGGACCTGGAGATCTCGATCCACCACGTGCTGACCAAGGGCATCGACGCGACCGAGGTGATCCTGCAGACCGAGGACGGTGTCGACCTGCTGCCGGCGACCATCGAGCTGGCGCGGGCGGAAGCCGACCTGCTCACCCGCACCGGGCGTGAGCACGTGCTCCGCGGCATGGTGGAGGACCTGACGTCCTCCGGCGCCCACTACGACTGGATCCTGCTGGACTGCCCGCCGTCGCTCGGGGTCCTGACCGTCGCCGCGCTGACGGCGGCCGACGGCGTCCTGGTGCCGCTGCAGTGCGAGACCCTGTCCCACCGCGGCGTCGGCCAGCTGCTCGACACGGTCCACGACGTACGCCGCTTCACCAACCGCGACCTCGAGGTGTGGGGCGTGCTGCCGACGTTGTACGACGGACGCACCAACCACGCGCGCGCCGTGCTCGACACGATCTCGGACACCTACGACCTCGAGGTCATCGAGCCGCCGATCCCGAAGACGATCAAGTTCGCCGAGGCGCCCGCCGCCGGCCGGTCGATCCTGGCCACGAGCCGCAGCAGCAAGGGTGCGCAGGCCTACCGCGAGGTCGCCGGCAACCTGGTCAAGAGGGCGGCTCGCTGACCGTGAAGCACATCCGAGAGCCAGGACTGCACCGGGCGCCCCAACCCGGGCGCCGCCGGGCCGAGCCCGCCGGCAAGCGGCGGGCAGAGGTGCGGCCGCGTTACGGCCGGATCGCGGTGGTCTCGGCCTCGGCAGTGGTCACCGGCGTCGCCGTGCTCGGCGGCTTCGGGCTGCTGCCGTCCGGACCCGAGGGCGCCAGCGCCGCCTCGGACGCGCTCATCGCGCCCGCAGCCAAGGACCAGACCGACCAGGGCTCCGGCACCGGTGGGCGCACCGTTGTCGACGTACGCGGATCGGGGACGGAAGTCGCACCCCGGACCGAGGTCGACCAGCAGGAGCAGGAGCCCTCGACGGGCGCCGGGTCGCCGGCCGCCGTGCTACCGGCCGGCTCCGGCACCGGCCGCCGGATCGTGTTCAGCGAGAGCCAGCAGCGGGTCTGGCTGGTCTCCGGGTCGGGCCGGGTGACCCGCACCTACCTCGTGTCCGGCAGTGCGACCGACAACCTCGACCCCGGCACCTATGAGGTCTACTCACGATCGCGCTACGCCGTCGGGATCGACGACTCCGGGACGATGCAGTACTTCGTCCGCTTCACCCGCGGCGACCAGGGCTCCGCCATCGGCTTCCACAGCATCCCGGTCGACGACGGCGAGCCGGTGCAGACCATCGACCAGCTCGGCACCCCGCTCTCCCACGGGTGCGTCCGCCAGCGCACCGCGGACGCGATCGCGTTGTGGGGCTTCGCGCCGATCGGCACCACGGTCGTCGTCACCGCCTGATCGGAAAAGCGGTCGTGCCCAGCGCTACCGGGTGTCATCCTTGCCGGTTGTGAACCAACGATGAGCTGGGCGGATCGCCTGCGCGCGCTGCGGATGGACTTGTCCCCGTGGCGTTCCTCGCGCGACTTCCGGCTGCTGCTCGTCGCCGGCACCGTCTTCTACTTCGGCGCGATGGTCAGCTACGTCGCGATCCCCTACCAGATCTACACGTTGACCGGCTCCAACTTCGCGGTCGGTGCGATCGGTCTGGTCGAGCTGGTCCCCCTCGTGGTCTTCGGTCTGTACGGCGGCGCGCTGGCCGATCACGTCGACCGGCGCAAGCTGCTGGTCGGGCTCGGTCTGGCCCAGGCGGTGCTCACCGCCGTACTCGCGGTCAACGCCTTCGGCGACAAGCCGAGGGTGTGGGTGATCTTCGTGATCGCCGCGCTGCTGGTGAGCACCTCGGCGATGCAGCGACCGTCGCGGGAGGCGCTGATGCCGCGTACCGTCGCCCACGACCAGCTCACGGCCGCCAACGCACTGTCCAGCTTCGGCATGCAGATCGGTGTCCTGGCCGGGCCGATGCTCGGTGGGCTCCTGGTCGCCTATGTCGGCATCGGCTGGTGCTTCGTCGTCGACGTCTGCGGACTGCTGGTGGCGACGGTGCTCTACCGGCTCTTGAGGCACTACCCGCACCGGGCCGAGACCACGCCGCCGAGCCTGGCCGGCATCCGGGAGGGCATGCAGTACGCGTTCAGCCGCCGCGACCTGCTCGGCACCTACCTGGTCGACATCGCCGCGATGCTGCTCGCGCTGCCGGTCGTGCTGTTCCCCGCCCTCGCCGAGGAGGTCTTCGCGCGCCCGGAGCTGCTCGGCCTCCTCTACGCCGCCGAGACGGTCGGCGCGGTGTGCGCGACCGTGCTGTCCGGCTGGACCAGCCACATCCACCACCACGGCCGCGCGATCGTGGTGGCCGCTGCGGCGTACGGCGGCTGCGTCGCGCTCGCCGGCCTCATGCCGTCGCTCTGGCTGGTCGTGGTCATGCTCGCCCTGTCGGGCGCGGCCGACATGATCTCGGGGATCTTCCGCGGCACCGTCTGGAGCCAGACCATCCCCGAAGCCATGCGGGGCCGGCTCGCCGGCATCGAGATGCTGTCGTACTCCCTCGGCCCCCTCGGCGGCCAGGTCCGCGCCGGCATCACCGCCGACCTCTGGTCCGTGCGCGGAGCGATCACCAGTGGCGGCGCGGCCTGCATCGGCGGGGTCGCCATCACCGCCCTGTGGCTGCGCGACTTCTGGTCGTACGACGACCGCACCGACGAGCACGCGATCGCCGAACGCGTCACGCGGTCGGCTGCGGGGGAGGCGTAGCGGCCGGCAGGTCTCGGTACCGGTCCGTGCCCGGTTCCGCTGCCGCGGGTCGCGGGTCGGGGCGGGCCGCGGCTGGGCGGTGATGTAACACGCTGTTCGCCGATCTGGCAGGACGTTCGCGTTGCTTCGGCCCCGATGGAACGGTCTCCCAGCGACGTCAACGGTCGCCCAGATCGGCGAACAGCGTGTTACAGCGGTCGTCGCCCTGCGAGACCGGCGAACAGCGTGTTACAGCCGTCGTCGCCCCGCGAGTACGGCGAACAGCGTGTTACAGCGGTGCTCAGGCGCCGGTCGGTGCCGGGTTCTGTGGTGCGGAGCCACCCTGGCTGCCGGACCCACCACGGCGTCGGCGCCGGTTGCGGTTGCCGCTGCCGGACGGGCGGCCGCTGGCGGTCGCCGAGTCGGACGAGCCGCCCGCGGCGGCCTTCTCGCCGGAGGCGCCGTCGGAGGGGCGGCCACTGCGGGTGCGGGTGCGGCTGCGGTCGCGGTTCTGGGTCCGCGGCGGCCGGTCGCGCTCCTCGCGCGGCTTGCGCTCCACCGGAGCCGGGGGCACGATCCGACCCTTGGTGCCCGGCGGGATGCCCTGGTCGTGGAAGAGGTGCTCGGACGTCGAGTAGGTCTCGGTCGGTTCGTCGAACGGCAGGTCGAGCGCCTTGTTGATCATCTTCCAGCGGTGCACGTCGGTGGCGTCCACGAGCGTGATCGCGATGCCCGAGGCGCCGGCCCGGCCGGTGCGGCCGATCCGGTGGATGTAGGTCTTGTCGTCCTCGGGGCAGGTGTAGTTGACGACGTGGCTGACGCCCGACACGTCGATGCCGCGAGCGGCGACGTCGGTGGCGACCAGGACCTTCATCTTGTCCTCGCGGAACTTGGTCAGCGCCTTCTCGCGGGCGACCTGCGCCATGTCGCCGTGCAGGGGGCTGGCCTTGAACCCGCGCTCGGCGAGGTCCTCGGCGATCCGCTGTGCCTGACGCTTCGTGCGGGTGAAGACGATCATCTTGTCGGCATCCACGGCCTGCAGGATGCGCCCGATGATCTCGGGCTTGTCGAGGTCGTGCGCCTGGTAGATGAACTGCGCGGTGGCCGGCACCGTCGCGTTCTCGTACGACGACTCGGCGCGGATGTTCATCGGGTGCCGCATGTGCGTGCGCGCCAGCGCCACGATCGCCGCCGGCATGGTCGCGGAGAAGAGCATCGTCTGCCGGGTCTCCGGGGTCATCTTGAGCAGCCGCTCCACGTCGGGCAGGAAGCCCAGGTCGAGCATCTCGTCGGCCTCGTCGAGCACGAGTGCGTGCACGTGGGAGAGGTCGAGCGCCCTGCGGTTGGCCAGGTCGAGCAGCCGCCCGGGCGTGCCGACCACGATGTCGACGCCGGACTCGAGCGCCTCGAGCTGCGGCTCGTAGCCGACGCCGCCGTAGATGGTGAGCACCCGCATGCCGCGGCCGCGCGAAGCGAGGTGGAGGTCGTTGGAGACCTGGATGGCCAGCTCTCGCGTCGGAGCGACCACGAGTGCCTGGGGCTTGCCCTCCGGGATCTCGGTGTAGTCGGGGTCTCCGGGGGCGACGCTGCGCTGGATGACCGGGATGCCGAAGGCCAGGGTCTTGCCGGTCCCGGTGCGCGCCTGGCCGATCAGGTCGGTGCCGAGCAGCGCGACGGAGAGGGTCATCTCCTGGATGGCGAACGGGTGGACGATGCCGGCCTCTGCGAGCGAGTCGCAGATCTGGGCATGCACGCCGAGGTCGCGGAACGTGGGCGCGCTCGTCGTTTCAGGGGTGGTTTCGGTAGTCAGTGGACTGTCGCTTTCGTGAGTGATTTCAGCCGGGGCCGAGTTCAGATCGGATGCGGCTGATTCACACTCAGCCGCGCACATACGTGGCGCGTGACGTCTGCTGCGCCTGGAGCCCGATGACATGGCATCGGCTCCGCCTTCGGCGAGCCTCCCCGAGGGAGTCTGCCCGCCTCGGGCAGCGGCTCGCTGCCTCCATGCTATCGGTACCCTGCCCGCATGGCTGAATCCGACGCTGGGTCCGACGTGATGACGCCCGACGACCTCCCGGTCGCCCTGACCGATCCGGCGTACCGCGAGGCAGTCATCGACCTCCTGGCCGTCATCGCGTACGGCGAGCTGTCGGCCTTCGAGCGGCTCGTCGAGGACGCCAAGCTGGCGCCCACGCTGGAGGACAGGCTCGACCTCGCGCAGATGGCCGGAGCCGAGCTGGCCAAGGTGCAGCCGTTGATCGACCGGATCGCCCGCCTCGGCGGTGACCCGTTCGCCGCGATGGCGCCGTTCCACGAGGCCCTCGACGAGTTCCACGCGCACACGGCGCCGGCGGACTGGTACGAAGGCCTGGTCAAGGCGTTCGTGGGAGACAGCCTGGCGCGCGACTTCTACCGCGAGATCGCCGCCTACCTCGACCCTGACACGCGCGACCTGGTGGTGTCGTCCGTCGTGGAGGGACAGCACGCGGCCTTCGCGGTCGACCGGCTCCGTCAGGCGATCGCAGCCAACCCGCCGCTCGGCGGTCGGCTCGCGTTGTGGGGCCGCCGGATCATGGGCGAGGCCCTGACCCAGGCCCAGCGCGTGGCGGCGGAGCGCGACGCGCTCACCGCGCTACTCGTCGGCGGCGTCGACCGGCCCGGTCTCGATCTCGCTGCGCTCGGCCGGATGTTCACCCGGCTGACGGAGCGCCACTCGGAGCGGATGGGCGAGCTGGGCCTGGAGGCGTAGCGGCTCCGGGCTCCCATCCGGGCGGGCCGAACAGGTAGCCCAGCCGCTCCCGCCAGCTCCGGGCGGCACGCACGTTGCTGACGATCTTGGCGTAGTCGCCGTACTGCAGCTTGATCATGTTGTAGGTGCCGACCGGCTTGGTGAGGCCGTACTTCGGCCGCTGCTTCTCCTCGACGAAGGTGCCGAACATCCGGTCCCAGATGATGAGGATCCCGGCGTAGTTCTTGTCGAGGTACTCCGGATCGGAGCCGTGGTGCACCCGGTGGTGCGACGGCGTGTTCATGACGAACTCGATCGGGCGCGGCAGCTTGCCGATCATCTCGGTGTGCGTGAAGAACTGGTAGATCAGGTTGAACCCGAAGGCCACGAAGATCGTCCACGGCGCGAACCCCAGGAACGGCAGCGGCAGCCAGAAGACGAACTCGAACCACGGGTTCCACTTCTGCCGCAGCGCGGTCGCGAAGTTCATGTACTCACTGGAGTGGTGCGCCTGGTGCGCGGCCCAGCCGATGTTGACCCGGTGCACGAAGCGGTGCGAGAGGTAGAACGAGAGGTCGACGGCGGCGATCAGCAGGACCCAGTACCACCAGGTGTCGGTCGGCATCTTGAGCGCCTCGGGCGTCAGGTACTCGAAGACGGCGATGTAGACCAGGAAGGACCCGACCTTCAGGGCCAGGCTGAAGAAGAGGGAGATCGCGCCCATGCCCATGCTGGTCCGCGCGTCCCGGCCCTGGTACCCGGTCGGCGGGCGGTCGTCGCCATCGTGGTCGAGCCACGTCAACGCGGCCAGCTCGATGGCGATGGTGATCAGGAAGAACGGGACCGCGTAGGTCACCGGGTTCTTCCACGGGTCGAGCAGGTCGTGCACAGCACGATGGTAGGCGGCTCGCCCGGTGGGTGGTGCCCGAACCCGGTCCGGCTCGCGGCTAGGCTCAGTCGACGTACAGACGACGTACGGAACCGGACTACCCAGGAGCAGCACAGACGTGGCAGCGATCGAAGCCGTCGGAGCCCGCGAGATCCTCGACTCGCGCGGCAACCCCACTGTCGAGGTCGAGGTGCTTCTCGATGACGGGTCCTTCGCCCGGGCCGCGGTGCCCAGCGGCGCCTCCACCGGCGCGTTCGAGGCAGTTGAGCTGCGGGACGGCGGTGAGCGCTACCTCGGCAAGGGCGTGCAGAACGCCGTCGGTGCCGTGGTCAACACGCTCGGTCCGGCCGTCGAGGGACTCGATGCCGCCGACCAGAGGCTGATCGACCAGACGATGATCGAGGTCGACGCCACGCCCAACAAGGCCAAGGTCGGCGCCAACGCGATCCTCGGCGTCTCGCTCGCTGTCGCCCGCGCCGCGGCCGACTCCGCGGACCTCCCGCTCTATCGGTACGTCGGCGGCCCCAACGCGCACCTGCTGCCGGTGCCGATGATGAACATCCTCAACGGCGGGGCCCACGCGGACACCAACGTCGACGTCCAGGAGTTCATGATCGCGCCGATCGGAGCCCCGACCTTCCGGGACGCGCTCCGCACCGGCGCCGAGGTCTATCACGCGCTGAAGTCGGTGCTGAAGAGCCGGGGTCTCGCCACCGGCGTCGGCGACGAGGGCGGCTTCGCTCCCGACCTCGCGTCCAACCGCGCGGCCCTCGACCTGATCGCCGAGGCGATCGACAAGGCGGGCTACGAGCTCGGCAAGGACTTCGGGCTGGCGCTCGACGTCGCGGCATCGGAGTTCTACGACTCCGACAACGGGGGCTCCTACACCTTCGAGGGTGCCAAGAAGTCGGCCGACGAGATGAACGCCTACTACGGCGAGCTGGTCGCCGCCTATCCGATCGTCAGCATCGAGGACCCGCTCAACGAGGACGACTGGGACGGCTGGAAGGCCATCACCGACGCCCTCGGCGCCAAGACCCAGCTGGTCGGCGACGACCTCTTCGTCACCAACGTCGAGCGGCTCCAGCGCGGCATCACCGGCGGCCAGGCCAACGCGCTGCTCGTGAAGGTCAACCAGATCGGCTCCCTCACCGAGACGCTCGACTCGGTCGACCTGGCCCACCGCAGCGGGTTCCGCTGCATGATGAGCCACCGCTCGGGCGAGACCGAGGACACCACGATCGCCGACCTCGCGGTGGCGACCAACTGCGGCCAGATCAAGACCGGCGCCCCTGCCCGGTCGGAGCGGGTGGCGAAGTACAACCAGCTGCTCCGGATCGAGGACGAGCTCGGCGACGCGGCGAGGTATGCCGGCGCCGCCGCCTTCCCGCGCTATCAGGGCTGACCAGACCGAGCAGCACCAACCAGGAGCGAAGGGGCACCGCGTGGCAATGGCACCCGGCGACCGACGTACCCCTGGCCGGCGCCCTCAGCGCAGTCCTGGCCGATCCGGTCCGAGCGCGGCCGGACGTCCGGAGCGCAAGCGGGCGGAGCGGGAGCGGGTGGCGACCGTCGAGCGGGTCCGGGCCGACGAGCGGCAGCGGTCGCGGCTGACCGGCCGTGCCGCGATCCTGGTCCTCGTGCTTGCGGTGCTCGCGGTGTCCTACGCGTCGTCGCTGCGGGCCTACCTGCAGCAGCGGCACCAGATCGACACACTCGAGGCCCAGATCGCCGAGCGGGAGGCCTCGATCGGCGACCTGGAGCGGGAGAAGGATCGTTGGGACGACCCGGCCTTCGTCATGCAGGAAGCCCGCAAGAGCGGCTACGTCCTGCCCGGCGAGACGCCGTTCGTCGCCGTCGACGCCGACGGCAACCCGCTGACCGACACCGAGCTCGACGACCCCTCGACGGTCGGTGACCACGAGGCGCCGGCGTGGTACGACGGGGTGTGGACCTCGGTCCTCGTCGCCGGCCACCCGCCGACCAAGATCCCACCCCCGCCCGAGAAGCGGATTGTTGGACACGAGTAGCTCGGCCGACGAGGCGGTGATCGCGGCGCAGCTGGGCCGGCCGCCGCGGGGCATCCACGCCATCGGTCACCGGTGCCCGTGCGGCAATCCCGATGTGGTCACGACCGAGCCGCGGCTGCCGAACGGCACTCCCTTCCCGACGACGTACTACCTGACCTGCCCGCGGGTGAGCTCGCGGATCGGCACCCTCGAGGCGTCCGGCCTGATGAGGGAGATGCAGGACCGGCTGGCGACCGACGCCGAGCTTGCCGCGGCGTATGCGCGAGCGCACGAGGCCTACCTGGCCGACCGCGCCGCCGTCGGCGCGGCGGCCGGGCTCGACGTGCCGGAGATCGACGGCATCTCCGCGGGCGGCATGCCCGACCGGGTGAAGTGCCTGCACGTCCTCGCCGCTCACTCGCTGGCCGCCGGACCCGGGGTGAACCCGCTCGGTGACGAGGTGCTGGAGCTGCTCGGCGACTGGTGGGCCCCCGGCCCGTGTGTCGCACTCGAGGATCCTGCCGGTGGTTGAGGTGCGCCGAGCGCAGCGAGGACCCTCGACACCAACCAAGGTCGCCGCCATCGACTGCGGCACCAACACGATCAAGCTCCTCATCGGAGACCTCCCTGCGGTCGCGGTGCGGGAGAGCCGCATGGTCCGGCTCGGCCAGGGCGTCGACGCGACCGGCCGGCTCGCCCCCGAGGCACTGGAGAGAGCGTTCGCGGCGATCGACGAGTACGCCGCGCTGATCGACGCCCACGACGTGGAGCGGATCCGGTTCTGCGCGACCTCCGCGTCGCGCGATGCCGAGAACGCTGCCGAGTTCACGGCCGGCGTGCGGGCCCGGCTCGGCGTCGACCCGGAGGTGCTGTCCGGCGAGGAGGAGGCGCGGCTCGCCTTCGCGGGGGCGATGCGCGGCACCGCGCCGCAGGCGGAGCCCGTCCTGGTGGTCGACATCGGCGGCGGTTCGACGGAGCTGATCCTGGGCGACCGGGCGACGGGCCCGCGGGCGTCGTACTCGATGGACATCGGGTCGGTCCGCCTCCACGAACGCTGTCTCGGCGGCGACCCTCCGCCTCCCGAGCAGGTCAGGGCGTGCATCGCCGCGATCGATGCCGCGCTCGACGCGGCCATCGCCGAGGGTCCGGTCGACCCGGCGGAAGCGGCATCCGTCATCGGCGTGGCCGGGACGATCACGACCGTGGCTGCCGGAGTCCTCGGACTCACGACCTACGACCCGGAGCGGATCCACGGCCAGGTCATCGACGTCGACGAGGTCCATCGCTGTG
This sequence comes from uncultured Actinomycetota bacterium, assembly GCA_963766035.1. Taxonomy (GTDB): domain Bacteria; phylum Actinomycetota; class Actinomycetes; order Propionibacteriales; family Nocardioidaceae; genus Nocardioides. The sequence continues at coordinate 134,610 of CAVXYP010000006.1, forward strand.
TCAGCCGGCTGGTGGGGGCGGAGCGCAAGGCCCGCCTCGCGCTCGGCTTCGTCCACCCGGGCCGGGCCGACGTCATCGATGCGGGAGCGCTGATCCTGTCGGGCGTGCTGAGACGGACCAGGATGGGGGAGATGACGGTCGCAGAGACCGACATCCTCGACGGCATCGCATGGTCGCTCGTCGACTGAACATCCCCGAGTCGGCGCAGCTCGAGATGAGCCGACTCGACTCGCCCAAAATGACTGCGGGTCGGGACGTTGCGCGCGTAGGTTCCGAGCATGAGCGAAGGCTTGTCGGAGCAGCAGGTCCTGACGATCGGGAGAGGCTTGCTGATCGAGCTGGTCCGGCTGCACGAGGCCGGCCGGGTGAGCGGTGTTCTGGGCCCGGCTTCCGTCCTCGTCGACGCCGACGGATCGGTCCGGCTGGCCGAGGGCGGGCAACCGGACCACGCCTACGCCAGTCCGGAGGTGCTGTCCGGACAGCCACCGACGACGCACAGCGACCTCTACTCTGCTGCGGCGGTGCTGGCGCACCTGTTCCGGGGTGCGGCCACGTTGCCGCCGACGGTGGCGGACCTCGATCCGGGCATCGCCTGGTTGCTGGGTCCGGTCCTCGCGACCGATCCGGCGGCGCGGCCGGGGTCGGCCGCGGGCATGTTGTCGGCACTCGACCAGCTCGCCGAGCAACGACACGGATCCGACTGGCGGCGCGCGGCGGGCCTGGTGGGCCTCGCCGGCGCGGCCGGGGCGGTGCCGGTGATCGTCCTGGCGACCGGAGGATCGGCGTCCGCGGCGGCCGCCGTGGCCGGTGCCGGTGGCGCGGCCGGTCTTGCGGGGGCGGCCGGGGTGGGAGGCGCGACCGGGGTCGGCGCCGCCGGGGCGGCGGGCGGAATCGGCGGCGTCGGCGCGGCCGGTGGCATCGGAGCCGGCGGATCAGCGGGGGGCGCTGCCGCACTGGCGGGCACGGGGGCGAGTGGTCAGGTGGCGGCTGCCGGCGGCATCGTCGCTCCGCAGGGCGGTCTGCTCGGCGGGGTCGCAGCTCCGGGAGCGGGCGCGCCTGCCGCCGCGGGCGGCGCGGCTCCGGGTTCGGTCGGCGCGGGTCAGGGGCTGGTCCAGGGTGGCGGTGTCCAGGCCGCGGGCGGGCACGGCGCGCACGCCGCCGCCGGCGGGATCTCGAAGGGCCTCGCGGTCAAGGTCGGCGCGGTCGTGGCCGCGGGTGGCATCGGCGTCGCCGGCGCCGCGGCGGCGGTCGTGCTGCTCGGCGGCGGCGAGACGAAGAAGGTCGAGGTGCCGGCGACCTCCGACATCTACCTGGCGGGCGCCGACGACGAGACGACCGCGCAGCTGAGCGACCCGGGCACGAAGCCGGTATCGATCGACGTCGACGGCGCCGGCACGGTGTCGTTCCCGTCGGTCAAGGGTGACGTCAGCGCGTGCGCCGGGTGCGAGCCCGAGACGCCTGACGGCGGCACCCTCTCGTTCAGCTCGACCGGCATCACCGCCTTCAACGGCATCGCCGGAGTCAGCTTCGCCGACCGGACCTTGTTCGTGGTCGGCGTGTTCGTCGGCGACGACCAGCCGTCGCTGCCCGCAGACGCGGTCGTCGACTTGAGTGATGCCGACGGCAAGGCGACCCAGAAGCCCAAGCTCGGTGAGCCGTTCTTCGTCGGCGACGGCGAGACCGGCGACGGCGACGAGCAGGAGATCGTCGTCCCCGACGACGCGCAGACCCTCTATCTCGGATTCGCGGACGCGTACGGCTTCTTCGGCGTCCCGGGCGCCTACGGCGACAACGAAGGCTCGGTCGACATCGAGGTCACGATCGACTGACCGGTGCCGAGCGACCAGACTGGACCGACGCCGTACCCGCCCCTGTATCCCAACCGGTAGAGGAAGGCGCCTTAAAAGCGCCCGAGTCTGGGTTCGAATCCCAGCGGGGGCACATGAATCATGAGCACCACCATCACGACTCGACTCTCGCCGAGCTGCGCCAGGCCCTCACCCGCGAGTTCTGGGACGAACGGTACGGCGGCAGCGAGCGGGTCTGGAGCGGCAAGCCCAACCAGCGGCTGGTCGAGCACACGGCCGACCTGACGCCCGGCCTCGCGTGCGACGTCGGCTGCGGTGAGGGCGCCGACGCGATCTGGCTCGCCGAGCAGGGCTGGGACGTCACCGCGGTGGACGTGTCCCGCGTGGCGCTCGACCGGACGGCGCAGCACGCGATCGAGCGCGGTGTGGACAGGCGGGTCAAGGTGGGGGAGTACGACGTCCTGGGCGCCCATCCGCCGCGTCATCCGCGCCATACCGACGGGTTCGACCTGGTCTCCGCGCACTTCATGCACGTGCCGCGCGAGGACTTCGACGGCGTCTACCGGCGGATCTCCGCGGCGGTCGCTCCCGGGGGGCGGCTGCTGGTCGTCGCGCACCATCCCGACGACGTCGACAGCGGCGCCCGGCGCCCGCACGGGCCGGGATTGATGTTCCCGCCCGAGCAGCTGCTCGCGGCCCTCGGCGTCGAGGGCGGCAACTCCGACGACTGGCAGATCGAGATCGCGGACGCCCCGGTGCGCGAGCAGCAGATGCCGGAGGGTCCGCTGCGAGTCCGTGACACCGTCGTCCGGCTGCGGCGGCGCCAGGCCTGACGGAGTCACTTTCGGCGCGCGGCGTCGTTGTTCCGGCGTGAGCCGTAGAACGTGTTCTATCGCGCTGGTCGTCGCCGCCCTGCTCGTCGGCCTGGCGGCGGTACCCAGCGCGGGTGCCATCACCGCCGAATCGGGCGATACTGCCCGTCGAGTCGGGCCGGTTGGACGGGCATTTTCCCCCGATTCGACGGCCATTTCTCCCGATTCGCCGCAGCTGCGGCGCAAGGGGCGGTGGCTGGTCGACCAGTACGGCCGGGTGGTGATCGTGCACGGCTTCAACCTGGTGTGGAAGAAGGCGCCGTACGTCCCGCCGGCGACGGCGGCCGGCTTCACCGCCACCGACGCCCAGTGGCTCGAGGACCACGGCTTCAACGGGGTCCGGCTCGGCACCCTGTGGGCGGGGATCACGCCGGATCAGCCCGGCGTGGGTGACCCGGCCTACCGCGACGGGTGGCAGCGGGTGATGGACCTGCTGGCAGCCCGAGGCATCTGGATGCAGCTCGACGCGCACCAGGACCAGTGGCACGAGACGTACGGCGGCGAGGGAGTGCCGGACTGGGCGATGATCCGGCCGGCCCCGTTCGACCTGCTGCCGCCGGTCAATCTTCCGTTCCCCATGGGCTACTGGACACCGGAGACCTCGACGGTCTTCGACCAGTTCTGGGCCAACGAGCACGGGCTGCTCGACGGCTGGATCGCGGCCTGGGAGGTCGCCGCGAGGTGGTGGCGCAAGCAGCCGTACCTCATGGGCTACGACCTCATCAACGAGCCGTGGATGGGTCTGGAGTGGCCGACCTGCCTGCTGACGGGCTGCCCAGCGTCGTACCCGTCCGAGCTCCAGCCGGCCTACGAGCGCGCCACCACCGCGATCCGGGCGATCGACCGCCGCAACGTGGTGTGGTGGGAGCCGCAGCAGTTCGCCGGCGGGCAGCAGATCCCGACCTACCTCGAGCCGATGGTCGGGGAGACCCGGCTCGGACTGTCGTGGCACAACTACTGCCAGGACGTCTTCCTCGAGTCGCTGGGCGTGCCGCCGCCGCTCGCCAACGTCGAGAACTGCTGGGCGTTCAGCAGGAACCGCAGCCAGCACGCACTCGAGCAGGCCGCCACGATCGGCGCGGTGCCGATGATGAGCGAGTGGGGTGCCACCGACAACCTGCGGGCGATCGAGATCGACGCGGCGGTCGCGGACGAGAACCTGATGGGCTGGCTGCACTGGGCCTACAAGCTCTGGGAGGACCCGACCACGGCCGACGACGCCCAGGGCATGTTCACCGACGACGCCGACCTCTCGACGGTCAAGGCCGACAAGCTGAAGAAGCTGGTGCGCACCTATGCCCAGGCCGTCGCCGGCACCCCCACCTGGATGTCGTTCGACGCGACGACCGGCCGCTTCAAGCTCCGCTACCGCCCGAACCCGCGGATCGCCGCGCCGACCGAGATCTTCGTCAGCCCGTTGCACTACCCGGACGGCTACCGGGTGCGGGTCGACGGCGGCACCGCCGTACGGCAGTCCGACCGCATGGTGCACGTCACACCGACGACCGACGAGCCGGTCACGGTGACCATCGTCCGGGGCTGATACGGGAACGTCCGGGGGGCACTGCTCGTTTCACAGGTATCTGACTGCCTAGACTGGGAGTCACCTACTCAGGAATCCCTTCGGAGGAGACCATGCAGAGCAACAACCCCGTGTTCCGGCGCTCGGAGGAGTTCAACCGAGCCGCGCCCTACGGTCAGGCGGGTTACCAGGGCTACGCGCCGCAGGGATACGGCGAGCAGGGCGGCTACGCCCCGCCGACCGCCCCGCCGACCACCGACCGGATGACGATCGACACCGTCGTGCAGACGACCGCGATGACCCTCGGCCTGGTCATCGTGGCCGCGGCCGCGACCTGGTTCGTGACGCCCGACGTCGCCGAAGACCCGGACGGCGCAGTTGCCGCGCTCACGGCAGCGCTGCTCATCGGCTCCGGCGTGGCGTTCGCGCTGTCGCTGGTCAACTCCTTCAAGCGCACCATCAGCCCCGCCCTGGTGCTGGCGTTCGCCGCCTTCGAAGGCGTCGCCCTGGGCGCGCTGAGCAAGTTCTACGACGCCATGTTCCCGAGCGCGGACTACGGCGGCATCGTCGTCCAGGCGGTGCTCGGAACCTTCGCTGCGTTCGCCGGCACGCTGGCCGCCTACAAGTTCTTCAACATCAAGGTCGGCCAGAAATTCCGCACCTTCGTCATCGCGGCGATGTTCGGCATGGTGGCGCTGAGCCTGATGGAGGTCGTCCTCGGCCTGTTCGGGGCGAACCTCGGCCTGTTCGAGTTCACCGGCCTCGGCCTGCTGTTCTCCGTCGCCGGCCTGGTGCTCGGTGTGTTCATGCTGATCCTGGACTTCGACTTCATCGAGCAGGGCATCGCCAACGGGCTCCCGGCCAAGGAGTCGTGGCGGGCGTCGTTCGCGCTGACCGTCAGCCTGGTCTGGATCTACACCAACCTGCTGCGGATCCTGGCGATCCTCCAGTCCGACTGAGGACTCGAGACGCTCGCAGCGCGAGCTGCTCAACCACCGAAGTCAGCGGTCACCCGAGCCCCGGAGCGATCCGGGGCTCGGGTGTTTTTCGCGGTCGGCCGGCGGCGGGGGCCTGCAGGTTCACCACGGTATGCAGGGAAGCCGACAGTTCCCACGGGTCGTACGTCGTGGGAAGTGCAGGTCCGGCTGCATACCGTGGTGAACCTGCACCCGCCGCCCAGCCCCCCGCGCCGTCACGCCCCGCCCGTCACGCCCCGTCGAGCCAGGCGAGCACGGCGAGCACCCGCCGGTTGTCGTCGGGCGCGGGAGGCAGGTCGAGCTTCGAGACGATGTTGTTGGTGTGCTTGCCGACGGCCTTCTCGGTGACGAACATCCGGGCGGCGATCGCGGCGTTGGAGCGGCCTTCGGCCATGAGCGCGAGCACCTCGGGGTCGAGCACGGTGCCGCCGGCGGCGACCCGCTCGACGCTCTCGAGGAACGCGTCGACCCGGTCGAGGGCGCGTACGGCGGTGGCGCCGTCGCCGTACTGGTGGCCACCATTGCTCCACCCGCTCTCCCCGCGATGGTCAGCGTGCGGAGGTCGCCAATGCTCCGGACCATGCTGACAGGTCGAGCACGAGATCGGCCCGGCCGGCGGCGGCCTCGACCAGCTCGGCATTGGCCTGGTCCACCTGCCGCGCCCAGGCCCACGCGTCGTCGGGCGTTCGTCCGGCCGCGACGTGCCGGGCCACCAGGCGCCCGATGCGCACCGCGTCTTCGGTGACCAGGTGCCAGACGGCGTCGCACTCACGGCGTACGGCCTGCCACCGGGGCTCACCGAGCAGCAGGTAGTTGCCCTCGGTGACCACCAGACCGGCGTCGGCCGGGACCTCGATCGTGTTCGGAACCGGGTCCGGCTGACCGTGCTCGAACGACGGCGCCAGAACGGTGCGGCCGTGCTGGAGCCGCCTCAGCACGGCGGCGTACCCCTCCGCATCGAAGGTGTCCGGCGCACCCTTGGCGTCCAGTCGGCCCATGGCCACGAGCTCGCGGTTGGTGCGGTGGAAGCCGTCCATCGGCACGACCGGGACGCCGTACGCCGCGGCAAGAGCCGCGGCCAGTGTGGACTTGCCGGCACCGGGCGATCCGGAGAGCCCGAGCACGAACCGGACGCGCGGCAACCCGTCCACCAGGGCGGTGATCTCGTGGCCGTCGGAGGAGACCAGCACGCACGGCAGGCTACTCGGCTACGGCCGGTGGCCGGGCTCCTCGACAGACTCCCCGACGGACTCCCCGACGGACTCCCCGACGGACTCCTGGGCGGCGGCCTCGGAGGCAGCGGGGGCCTCGGCCGCCGTCTGCGGCCGGCGCCGCCGGTGTCGCAGCTCGACCCGACGCGCCGCGGACGCCGGCGCGCTTGCCGGCGACCTCGGTGCCGTCGAGCTCGGTGCCCGGCTGCTTGACCGCCTGGGTGGCGGCCCGGGAGATCGGCAGCACCCGCTCTCCGCGGTAGGCCTCGAGCGTCGTCTCCTCGACCGGGGCCTCGTCGAGAGCGGCGAGCACGGACGGGAGCAGCACGTTGGCGAGCGCGCGATAGCCGGCCGCGGAGGGGTGGAACTGGTCGGGTCCGAAGAGCACCGCGGGGTCGGCCGCGAACTCCGGCCCCAGCACGTCGCCCAGCGACACGCTGCGGCCACCCATCTCGACGGTGGCGATCGTCTGCGCGGCGGCGATCCGACGCGACCACTGACGGGCGACCTGGCGCAACGGAGGCGCGATCGGCTGGATCGTCCCGAGATCGGGGCAGGTGCCGACCACCACCTTCGCGCCGGCAGCGGTGAGACGGCGTACGGCCTCGGAGAGGTAGCGCACCGACTGCTGGGGGAGCACGGTTCCGACGACGTCGTTGCCGCCGATCAGGATGACGGCGACCTCCGGCTCGATGAGGAGAGCGCGGTCGACCTGGGCCTTCAGGCCCGACGACCGGGCGCCCACCACGCAGAACTCCTTGAGGTAGACCCGCCGCCCGGCGTGCCGGGCCACCCCGGCGGCCAGCACCGCACCCGGCGTCTCCTCGACCCGTTCGACGCCATAGCCCGCGGCGCTGGAGTCGCCGAGCAGCGCGATCCGGATCGCGGGGCCCGGGCGGCCGCGGCCGTACCAGCCCGTCGAGTCCGGCGGCGTGTCCTTGGCCTCGCCGATGATCCGCCGGGCCAGCTTCGCCTCGGCGACCATGACGCCGTAGAAGCCGGCCCCGAGCGAGGCGACGCCGGTGCCGCCGTAGAGCGCGGCCGCACCGAGCTTCCGGGCGGCGGCGGCTTTGTTCACGAGCCCACCTTACGGATCGGGGCCGACGGCGACGGGGCCACCTGCTGTCCGCGGCGGCTCCTACCCTTGAGGCATGAGCATCGAGGTCCGTCCGGCGACCAGCTTTGCCGACGTCCGCGCCATGCTCGGTCCGAAGAAGGATCCTGACGCTTCGGTGTGTTGGTGTCTCAGTCACCGCGTCTCGAGCAAGCTCAACAAGGAGCTCGTCGGCAAAGAGCGTGGGGACTACGTCCGGCGGCTCTGCCGCCGCAAGATCGCTCCCGGGGTGCTTGCCTACGACGGCGCCGAGGTCGTGGGGTGGGCGGGCGTCGCGCCGAGGGCCGAGCTGCCGGTCGCACGATCCACCAAGATCGACGCCTACGACGACCAACCGGTCTGGAACGTCTTCTGCGTGCGGGTGCGACCGGGCCATCGAGGCAGCGGCATCTCGCTGGCCCTGGTCAACGGCGCCGCCGACTTCGCGTTCGCGCAGGGAGCGCCTGAGGTGGAGGGCATCCCTGTCGACAACGGTGGCGAGCACGTCGACCTGACGATGGCGTTCGTCGGGACGCGAGGACTGTTCGAGAAAGCCGGGTTCACCAAGGTCGCCGACACCAGCTCGGTCACCGCGGGGTTCCCTCGCGTCGTGATGCGGAAGAAGGCTCCCCGCCAGTCGTCGTGAATCCACGGTCTAAGTTGGGGTCCATGGAGTACGTCGAGTCCCTCTTGGACCTCATCGGGAACACCCCCCTCGTTCGGTTGAACCGCTCCATCGACGGCGTCGATGGGGACGACGGCGACACCGGCCCGGGGCCGCTGCTGCTCGCCAAGGTCGAGTACCTCAACCCCGGCGGCTCGGTGAAGGACCGGATCGCCAGCCGCATGATCGAGGCAGCCGAGGCGTCCGGTGAGCTGCAGCCCGGGGGCACGATCGTCGAGCCGACGTCCGGCAACACCGGGGTCGGGCTGGCGATGGTGGCCCAGCAGAAGGGCTATCACTGCGTCTTCGTGTGCCCCGACAAGGTGAGCGAGGACAAGCGCAACGTGCTCAAGGCGTACGGCGCCGAGGTGGTCGTGTGCCCGACCGCCGTGGCGCCCGAGCACCCCGACTCCTACTACAACGTGTCCGACAAGCTCTCGTCGAAGCCGGGGGCGTGGAAGCCCGACCAGTACTCCAACCCGCACAACCCGCGCTCCCACTACGAGGAGACCGGTCCGGAGATCTGGCGGCAGACCGACGGGCGGATCACCCACTTCGTGTGCGGGATGGGCACCGGCGGCACGATCAGCGGTGTGGGCCGCTACCTGAAGGAGCAGAACCCGTCGATCAAGGTGATCGGTGCTGATCCGTCCGGCTCGGTCTACTCCGGCGGCACCGGGCGCCCCTACCTGGTCGAGGGGGTCGGTGAGGACTTCTGGCCCGAGACCTACGACCGGTCGATCGCGGACCGGGTCATCGAGGTCTCCGACGCCGACTCGTTCGCGTTCACGCGTCGACTCGCCCGCGAGGAGGCGATGCTCGTCGGCGGGTCGTCCGGCATGGCGGCGTTCGCTGCTGCCCAGCTGACCCGTGAGCTGGCCGGAACCCCCGAGGGCGAGAACGCCGTCATCGTCGTGCTGCTGCCCGACTCGGGACGCGGCTACCTGACCAAGGTCTTCAACGACGACTGGCTCGCGACGTACGGCTTCAGCACCGGGCAGCTGCAGACCGCCCGCACCGTGGGCGAGGTGCTCCGTGGGAAGACCGGTGCGATGCCGGACCTGGTGCACACGCACCCCAACGAGACGATCGCCGAGGCGGTCGCGATCCTTCAGGAGTACGGCGTCTCCCAGATGCCCGTCGTCCGAGCCGAACCGCCGATCGTGGCGGCCGAGGTCGCCGGCTCGGTCTCCGACCGCGCGCTCATGGACGCGCTCTTCGCCGGTCGCGCACGGCTGACGGACTCGGTCGACCAGCACATGTCGCAGCCGCTGCCGACGATCGGGTCGACCGAGGACGCGACCGATGCGGTGACGCTCCTGGAGTCCGCCGACGCGGTGCTCGTGCAGGAGGACGGCAAACCGGTCGGCGTGCTCACCCGGCAGGACCTGCTCACCTTCCTCGCCCGCGGATGACCACATGATCAGGGAGGCGACCGTCGCCGACACGGCGGACATCCTGCGGCTGGTCCGCGAGCTCGCGATCTACGAGCGAGAGCCGGACGCGGTCGCGAACACCCCGGAGCTGATCGGACGTTGGCTCTTCGGCGACGACGCGGTCGCATCGGCGCTGGTCGCCGAGCTCGACGGCCAGGTGGTCGGGGTCGCGGTCTGGTATCGCAGCTATTCGACCTGGACCGGGCTCCCGGGCATCTATCTCGAGGACCTGTTCGTGGAGCCGGAGCACCGCGGCCATGGCTTTGGCCGGGGCTTCCTGGTGGCGCTCGCCCAGATCGCGCTGGACCGTGGCTACCAGCGGTTCGAGTGGGTCGTGCTCGACTGGAACACGCCGGCGATCCAGTTCTACGAGGCGCTGGGCGCCCGGCCGATGCAGGAGTGGACGACCTACCGGGTCGACGGGGAGCGGCTCGCCGTGCTGGCTACGGGCTGACCTGTCTGTGCGGCCCGTCGGGCCGTCGTTGGTCGAGGAGGTCGCGCTAGCGACCGTCACGAGACCGGCGGGATGAGGTAGCGACAGGTGTGGTGCACCATCAGCCCGAGCGCGTCGTACCACGCGCGCGCGGGAGCGTTGTCGGTCTCGACGTGCAGCCAGACCGTCGCCGCGCCCTGCTCGGCACCCCACTCCAGGAGCTCGGCGAGGACCGCGGTCGCCAGACCCTGCCGACGGTGGGTCGGGTCGACCTCGATGGCGTGCACGCCGATCCAGTCGCCGTCGATCGCTGCCTCTCCACGGGCCTCGTCGTCGACGGTGGCGACCGCTCGGGGGCCGTTCGTCGCCAGCGCCGCCAGGTCGACCAGGTGGGGCGCCGTGCGCAGGCGCCGGCGTACCTGGGTCAGGGATGCCAGTCGGTGTTCCGCCTCTCCTGACGCGTCGAGCACCCACCCGGCCGCGCGGAACGCCTCCTCCTCGGGTGAGGCCGCCTCGACCTGGACGTACGCCGGCCGCTCGCGCTCGTCGTAGAACCGACGGATGACGGCCGCCGCCTCCTCGACCGGCATCCCGGGGTCGCCCATCGCCAGGCACGAGTTGCCCCGTCGCCGGAGCCGGCCCACCGGCGCGGTGTCGGTGCGCAGGATCCACTCGCCCAGCGGCTGGGTCTCGATCGCCGGCCACAGGGACGCGGTGTGCAGCTCGGCGTCGCGCGCGGACACCCGCAGCCGCACCGACGGTCGGGGCGGCACCGGTTTGCCGGAGACGATGTCGGCGATCGCGATCTCGACGTTGTCGCCGTCCTCGGGCTGGACGACACACACCCCGTCACCCCAGGCCAGGCAGACACCGAGCAGGTCGGTCATCGCCGGGCCGCCGCTCGGTCCGGTCTCGTCGCGCAGCAGTCGCCGGATCACGACGCGCCGGCCGACGACGTGCGGACCGAGAAGATGCCGTCCCGGATCCCGAGGGTCGTGCTCCACCGTCACCCCGGGGATACTAGGCTGATGCTCGACACGAACCTGTTTCGTGTTCGCATCCGCTCAGCCGCTTCCAGGAGGACCCGGTGACCTACGTCATCTCTCAGCCGTGCGTCGACCTCAAGGACCGCGCCTGCGTCGACGAGTGCCCTGTCGACTGCATCTACGAAGGCAAGCGGATGCTCTACATCCACCCCGACGAATGCGTCGACTGCGGTGCGTGCGAGCCGGTCTGCCCGGTCGAGGCGATCTTCTACGAGGACGACACCCCGGAGGAGTGGAAGGACTACTACGACGCCAACGTCGGGTTCTTCGCCGACCTCGGATCGCCCGGCGGCGCCGCCAAGATGGGTGAGATCGACAAGGACCATCCGTTCATCGCAGCGCTCCCGCCGCAGAACCAGGATGCCCACTGAACGACCGGGTCTCCGGGCGGCTTCCCGACTTCCCCTGGGACAAGCTGACGGCGTACGCCGCGACGGCCCGCGCCCATCCCGACGGTCTCGTCGACCTCTCGGTCGGCACTCCGGTCGACCCCACCCCTGAGGTCGCCCAGGCAGCCCTCCGGGCAGCCGCCGACTCGCCGGGCTACCCGCTGACGGTCGGGCTGCCCGAGACCCGCCACGCGGCCGTCGACTGGCTGGCGCGCGCTCACGGCGTGACCGGGCTGGACATCGACCAGGTGCTGCCGGTGATCGGCTCCAAGGAGCTGATCGCGTCGCTGGCGCTCCACCTCGGAGTCGGGCCGGATGACCTGGTGGTCTACCCCGAGCTGGCCTATCCGACCTACGAGGTCGGCGCCGCGCTGGTCGGCGCTCGCACGCTGGCGACCGACTCGCTCACGTCGCTCGGCCCGGAGACGCCGCGGCTGGTCTGGGTCAACTCGCCCTCGAACCCGACCGGCCGGGTGCTCCCGAAGAAGCACCTGAAGAAGGTCGTGGACTGGTGCCGGGAACGCGGAGTGCTGCTCGTCTCCGACGAGTGCTACATCGAGTGCAGCTGGGAGGGTGCGGCGTGCTCCGTCCTCCACCCCGACATCTGCGGCGGTAGCCACGACGGCATCCTCGCGGTGCACTCGATGTCGAAGCGGTCCAACCTGGCCGGCTATCGCTGCGCGTTCGTCGCCGGCGACCGGTCGGTGGTCGCCGAGCTGCTCGCGGTGCGCAAGAACCTCGGGTTGCAGATGCCGGGCCCGCAACAGCGGGTGCTGGCCGCCGTGCTCGCCGACGACCGGCACAGCAGGGAGCAGCACCAGCGCTACGCCGTACGCCGGGCCACGCTCCGGGCCGCCTTCGAGGGCGCGGGATTCACGATCGACCACTCCGAGGCGTCGCTCTACCTGTGGGCCACCCGAGGCCCCGGCGGACCCGACTGCTGGGCCACCGTTGCCGAGCTCGCCGACCTGGGGATCCTGGTCGCACCCGGCGTGTTCTACGGAGCTGCCGGTTCCCACCACGTCCGGGTGGCGTTCACCGCGACCGACGAGCGGGTCGCCGCCGCGGCCGCGCGGCTCGCGGCCCTGGGTTAGCCGGATACGGTCGGCCGCATGCGTCGGCTGTGGCTGCTCGGGTTGTTGCTCCTCCTCACTGCCTGCGCGGGGGAGCAGGGCCCCGGCCCCGAAGCCGGCGAACCGAAGCCAGGGCCGTCCCGATCGGTCGAGATCGGGCCCGGTGATCAGCGGGTCGAGCTCACGTTGCCCGATGGCAGCGAAGCCGGCTACCTCCTGCACGCTCCGGCGTCGTTCGGTCCTGACAACCAGCTACCGCTCGTTCTCGTCTTCCACGGCGCCCCGGGGACGCCGCAGGAGATGGTGCGCGCCACGGGGTTCAACGCCATCGCCGACGAGGAGGACTTCCTCGTCGCCTACCCGGACGGTGTCAACCGCACCGCAGACATCGGTGCGCTCATCGACGATCTTGCCCATCGCGTTGCAGTCGACCTGAGACAGATCTATGCCACCGGTTTCTCGCGAGGCGCATCGACCACCTATGTACTCGCGTCCGAGCTGGCCGACCGGATCGCCGCGTTCGCACCGGTCAGCGGCATCTCCTACGACCTGCCACCGGGTGACCCGACGTCGCTGATCGCCTTCCAAGGCAGCGAGGACCAGCTCGCGCCGGCCTTCCCGAGAGTGAACTCGACCTGGTCCGACGGATCCAGGTGCGAACGACCGGTCACCACCGCCCTGACGTTCTCCGGCCGCCCCAGCCGTCGTTCCGTGGCCGCGTGCCGCTCCGGCACCGAGCACGTCGTCTATCGCGTCGAGGGCATGGGTCACGAGTGGCCCCGGGGTGCCAGCCGGCTGATCTGGGACTTCTTCTCCTCCCACCCCCTCGACCGCTGATCTCTGTGGTTGCGGTCGGCGGAGGGAGGAGGGTGGTCGCGGTCGACGACCGGGCCGGTGGTTGAGGTGCGACGAGCGCAGCGAGGAGCCTCGAAACCACCTTGGCGAACCACTATCCGTCCACAGGCGTTGATCGCGAATCCCTTGTCCACAGGCGGGTTCTGAGCACCACCCCGATGTCGGTGCTGGTTGGTTGAACATGCCTCATGGACCTCGGAACGTTGCCGCTCTTCGACCTCACCGCCCCGGTGGCGGAGGTCGTCGAGGAGTGCACCGAGCCCGCTCCGCTGTCGCGCTCCCAGGAGCTGCTGGTCGAGATCCGGGACCACCGTACGGTCATCGCCGAACGCGAGATCGCCAGTCGTCCGCGCGATCGCCGAATGGGCCGCCGAACACATCGTCACCGACGAAGGCGATGCCTCGACGCTGACCACACGCGGCCTGGACACCGGACTGGCTCTGGCCGGCCCCGGCGCCCCCGCTGATCTCCGACTTCGCGGTCATGGAGCTCTCCGCGCTGCTCGGCAGGTCGCTCGACTCCGGCCGCTGCTACGTCGGACAGGTCGTCGAGCTGGCCTACCGGCTGCCCGAGACCTGGACACGAGTCATGGAAGGGCAGGTGCCGGTGTGGAAAGCACTTCGACCTCGACATCGTCGACCCTCAGACCGGGGAGATCACCCGCACCGTGCCCGGCCGCAAGAGCGAGCTCATCCTGCACCTGGATGCGACCGACCCGACCGTCGGGCGTTCGGGCAACACCCGCACCCCGATCTCGCCGGAGCAGGTCAAGACCTGGATCAACACCCCCGGCAGCAGCGTGCTCATCCGCCCGGTCCTCGACCTGGCCAGGCCACCAGCCGGTCGACTCCTACGAGATCCCCGACCGGATCCGCCGCCAAGTCACGCTGTGCGACCACCACTGCGTGTTCCCGCACTGCACCAAACCCGCAGAGCGCTGCGACCTGGACCATGTGGTCCCGTACGCCGAAGGCGGCGAGACATCAGCACGGATCCTGGCCCCGGGCTGTCGTGGCCATCACCGGGTCAAGACCTCGGGCCAGATGACCTGCCGCATCCTCACCCCCGGGACCTACCTCTGGACCAGTGCCAGCGGCCGGCAATGGCTGGTCGACCCCACCGGTACCCACGACCTCTAGCTCCCCCGCCCCGACACCCCGCCCCCACGGCGGGGCCATCGGCATGCCGGCGGGTGGGTTCGAGGCTCGCTGCGCTCGCACCTCAGCCACCGGAGGCGCCCGCCGACGGCGCCTCAGGCGGGGATCCCGGCGAGGATCTCGAGCATGTGGTTCATGACCGCGAGGTGCTCGGCGGCGGGGCTGAACATGACGAGCTCGGCGGCCTCCTCGACGCGGACCGAGTGGCCGGCCGGCCAGTGGAAGACCTCACCGGCCGAGCAGGTCTCGGTCGACCCGTCGGCGTAGGACACGACGAGGCGGCCGCGGATCACAAAGCCCCAGTGCGGGGACTGGCAGGCGTCGCCGGTCAGGCCGATCAGCAGGCCGGCGATGTCGAGGCCCTCGGCGAGGCTCAGGTGCTCGGCCGCGAGCGGTCCGTCGGCGACTCCGAAGTCGGGGAGGTGGCGGACGGTGGCGCCGAGGGCGTTCATCTTGATCGGTAGGTCGCGGGTTGCGGTGTGCATGGCGGTCCTTTCGAGGAGGTTCGGCTGTCTACCTCGGAGGCGGAACAATCGCTGTCACAATGCGACAGTGAGCGTCGAGGAGGCTCGGGCAGCGCTCGAGGAGGGCGATTTCGGGCGGGCGCTCGCGTCGATCGATCCGAGCGACGAGTCCGAGTCCGCGCTCGAGCTGCGCGCGGTTGCGGCGTACGGCGCCGGCGAGCTCGAGCTCGCGCTGTCGTGCTGGGAGGCGCTGTTCGCGCTCCATGCCGCGGCCGGACGACACGAGGACGCCGGGTTCGCCGCAGCCCGGGTCGCGCTCAACCTGCTGTGCGAGACCGGGCTGATGGCACCCGTGCGCGGCTGGGTCGCTCGAGCCGAGCGACAGGTCGCCGACAAGCCGTCCGGGCGCGTCCACGCGCTGCTCGCGATCGTCCGCGCCTACGAGCGGATCCTGTCCGGCGACCCGGACGCCGCCATGGAGCCGGCCCGGCGCGCGATCGAGCTCGGCACGACGTACGGCGTCGACCCCGCCCGCGGGCTGGGTCGGGTCGCCGTGGCGCGGCTGGCCATCCACGCCGGCGACGTCGACGCCGGGATCGCGCTGCTCGACGAGCTCGCCGTCGACCTCGCGGCAGGTGACTTCGACCCGCTGACGACCGGAAACGTCTACTGCGAGCTGATCTGCACCGCCCAGTGGCTCGGCCGCCCCGACCGTGCCAGCGAATGGACCGAGCTGATGGAGCGGTGGCGGCACGGGCAGGCGTTCGGCGCGACCCACGGGCGCTGTCGGGTGCATCGCGCGGAGCTGCTCCGGGTCTCCGGGCCGGCCGACGAGGCGGAGAACGAGGCGCTCGTGGCCTGTGCCGAGCTGCGGCCGTGGATGCGCCGCGAGTTCGGCTGGCCGCTGGTCGAGCTCGGCAACATCCGGCTCCGGCGCGGCGACCTGGAGGGCGCCGAGCAGGCCTACCTCCAGGCCCACGGACGGGCCTGGTCGCCCCAACCGGGCCTTGCCCTGCTCCGTCTCGAGCAGGGCGACGCGGAGACGGCGCAGGCGATGCTGGCGAGCGAGCTGGAGCGGCCGAGCGACCTGCCCTGGAAGGAGCGGCCACCGTTCGGGGACCTCCGCCTGGTGCCGCTGCTCGACGCGCAGGCCGCGGTCGCCGCAGCGACCCGGGACGCGGCGGCGGCGCGGTCCGCGGCCGACGCGTTGCAGCGCATCGCCCAGCGCTACCCGAGCCCGGTGGTGGCTGCCAGCGCGTCGCTGGCGGGCGCCCGAGCGGCGCTGATCGAGGGCGACACGACCGTTGCGGCGCAGCTGGCCCAGGCAGCGGTCGTCGCCTGGGTGGACATGGCAGCGCCGTACGACGCCGCAACCGCGCGCATGGTGCTCGCCGAGGCGCTGGCGGCCGCCGGCAACACGTCCGGGGCGGCGCTGGAGTGGACGACTGCGGCCGCGGCCTTCGGAGAGTTCGGGGCTCCCGTGCGGGCGGCGGAGGCTCGCGGCCGACTGGACCTGCCCGCGGAGCGGGGACCGGGCGAGTCCGACCGCGAGCCCGAACAGGCGGGGTTGAGCCGGCGCGACGACCACTGGGAGATCTCGTTCCGCGGGCGCACCACGGTGCTCGCCGACCTCAAGGGGATCGGCTACCTGGCGCGACTGCTGTCCGAGCCGCGACGTGAGCTGCACGCGCTCGACCTGGCCATGGCCGATGCCACCGACGAGGGGCTACCGGTGCTCGACGAGGAGGCCAAGGCGTCGTACCGCCGCCGGCTCGTGGAGGTCGAGGAGGACATCGCCGAGGCCGAGCGCAACTCCGACGAGGCCCGACGGGGCCTCGCCGAGCGGGACCGTGACTACCTGATGGCCGAGCTCACGGCAGCCGTCGGGCTCGGCGGCCGGGCACGGACGACCGGCGGCACCGCGGAACGTGCCCGCGGTGCCGTGACCCGTTCGCTGCGCTACGCCCTCGGACGGCTCGAGGAGCAGCACCCCGATCTCGGGGCGCATCTCGCGCGAACGGTCCGGACCGGCGCGTTCTGCAGCTATCAGCCGGACCCGCTCGCGCCGGTCGAGTGGCGTGTCGAGTGAGGCCTGTGCGTCAGTTGTCGCGGACGGCGCGGACCGTCGGGCTCGAGTCGCCCTTGCAGTGCGAGTTCTTCCGGACCTTGGCGTAGAACTTGCCTTCGGTGCCGGTGTTGCCGGTGCTCCACTCACCGACCCCGCCGTCGAGCTCCGAGGTGTCCATCGCGAACCGGACGTCGTTGCCGCCGCCACGGGCGCCGATCTGCTTGTAGACGATCACGTTGCGGCCGTCCTTGCAGATCGTGCGGGCGCTCCTGACGGTGCCGGAGAGGTCGGTGCCGTCGGCCTGGATGGTGACCGTCGAACCAGCCGGAGCCACGGCGGACCCGGCGGGGCCGGTGAGCACCAGGGCGCCGCCGGCGGCGAGAGCCACGACGCCGGCGGCGATCCGATGGGAAAAGGGAGAGGTGGACATTGTCATCATGAGTCCACTATCGACCCGTTGGACGTGTCCGGTGGCGGAACTGCCCGGTTGCGTCCGTCAGCGGGTGGCGCGAATGGTCGGGCTGAAGTCCGCCTTGCAGAAGTCGGTCTTCTTGACCTTGGCGTAGAACTTGCCCTCGGTGCCGGTGTTGCCGGTGTTCCAGTCGCCGTCGTCGTCGCTGGTGTCCATGGCGAACCGGATGTCGTTGCCGCCGCCGCGCGCTCCGACCTGCTTGTAGACGAGGACCTGGCGGTCGGACTCGCAGGCGGGGTTCGAGCTGCTGACGGTGCCGGACAGGTCGGTGCCCGCGGCCTGGATCGACACGGTGGACGGGATCGTGGGAGCGGCCGTCGCGGTGGCGGCGGTGCCGAGGGCCAGGCCGGCCGCGGAGGCCAGGCCGAGGAACGAGACGGCAGCGGCACGGGTGAGCTTGTTCATGGGACTTCTCCTTGGGTTGGGCGCGATCTGCCGATCGCGGCTTCTGGGGTGTGGATGCACCCCGGGGCCGTCCCAGTTCCCGGAACCAGAGAAATTCTTTCGGGCTACCCGAACACGTCGACGTGCACGTGGTCCCGGTGCTCGAGCACGTCCGGTGAGCCCTCGCGCTCGGGCGGGTCGTAGTCGCGCCAGCCGTCGCGCCCCGCGGTCCAGATCCGGTCGTCGAAGATGACCGTGCGGATGTCGAGCCGGGCAGCGTTGCCGACCAGGTAGTGGGCGACCGCCCAGCCGTGGGTCTGGTTGGCCTCGTTGACGGGACGGAAGAAGACGTCGATCGCGCGGCCCTCGTAGTGCGCGGAGCCCTCCATGTGACCGGTCGTCACCCCACCGGGAGAGAAGCCGCCGAGGTCGAGCTCGCCGTACCGCGTCAACAGGTCCTCGCGTACGGCGTCCGCCCGCGCGGTGAGTCCGGAGTCGAGGAGGTCCTCGTCGGAGGACGGGGCGCCACCGTCGAGATCGCAGCTGAAGGTCGCGGGGGAGTAGCCGGTCAGCGCGGAGGCCAGCGCCCGGGCGTCCTCCTCGTGGTCGGCGTAGGCACCGGGGTAAGCCGAGCGCTGGACGTGCTGCGCCGCTTCGGTGATCTCCATGTCCTCGTAGCCGTCGACCTGCTCCAGGGCGTCGTAGAACGCGTTGGTCGCGTAGACCGGGTCGAGGATCTCCTCCGCGCTGCCCCAGCCCTGGGACGGGCGCTGCTGGAAGAGGCCGAGCGAGTCGCGGTCGCCATAGTCGACGTTGCTGAGCTTGGACTCCTGGAACGCGGTCGCGAGGGCGATCGACACCGCCCGCGCCGGCAACCCGCGCTTGATGCCGATCGAGGCGATCAGGGTGGCGTTCTCCGCCTGCTCACGCGAGATCTCGACCTCGTGGTCGGCCACGGTGGCGGAGCAGTCGCCCTCGGGGCCCGACACGATGTCGTCCACCGCGTGAAAGATGGCGATGCCGACCGCGACGAAGACCGCGATCGCCGTCAGGCCGATCACGACGGCAGCAGCGCGCCCTCTCATCCTCAGAGTGTCCGGGACGGGTGGTTGCGCGGTCAGTTCGCGTGCAGCGCGGCGTTGAGGGCGATGCCCTCGCCGTGCCACGGCACCGCCTCGACCGCTCCGGTCTGGCTGTTGCGCCGGAACAGCACGTTGCTGGCCCCGGAGAGGTCGCGCGCCTTCATCACCTGCGGGTCGGCGTCGGCCAGGTGCACGAGGACCTTGGTGCCGGCGGTGACGTAGCAGCCCGCCTCGACCACGCAGTCGT
Organism: uncultured Actinomycetota bacterium; assembly: GCA_963766035.1. GTDB lineage: Bacteria > Actinomycetota > Actinomycetes > Propionibacteriales > Nocardioidaceae > Nocardioides. Next base: position 153,864 of record CAVXYP010000006.1, read on the forward strand.
CGCCGAGCGAGATCCCGACGCCGGCGTTCGCGCCGATCAGGCAGCGGCGGCCGATCGAGATGACCTCCTTGCCGCCACCGGACAGGGTCCCCATGATCGACGCGCCGCCGCCGACATCGGAGCCGTCGCCGACCACCACGCCGCCGGAGATGCGGCCCTCGACCATGGAGGTGCCGAGCGTGCCGGCGTTGAAGTTCACGAAGCCCTCGTGCATGACGGTCGTGCCCTCGGCCAGGTGGGCTCCGAGCCGCACCCGGTCGGCGTCGGCGATCCGGACGCCGGTCGGCAGCACGTAGTCGACCATCCGCGGGAACTTGTCGACGCCGTAGACCGTCACCATGTCGCCGTTGGCCCGGAGCCGGGCACGGGTCAGCTCGAAGCCGTCCACGGCGCACGGTCCGGCGCTCGTCCACACCACGTTGGCCAGCAGGCCGAAGATCCCGTCGAGGTTGATCTCGTGAGGTGCGACCAGCCGGTGCGACAGCAGGTGCAGCCGCAGCCACACGTCCTCCGTCGACGCCGGTGGAGCCGCCAGGTCGGCGATCTCGACGAGCGTGACCTGCTTCTCGACCGCACGGAGCTGGTCGCTCCCTTCGAGCGCCACCAGGTCGACCGGAGCGGAGGCATCCGCGGGCTTGTCACCCAGGCTCGGGGCGGGGAACCAGGTGTCGAGCACCTGAACAGACGCAGCGTCGGCGGCGTTCTGTGTTGTCGTAGTCAGGCCGTAGCCCCAAGCGGCAGTCACGTGGGGTGATCCTACTGGCCGGTGCGGCCGTCGATGCACTCGCGCAGCAGGTCGGCGTGGCCGCAGTGGCGGGCGTACTCCTCGATCATGTGGACGACGACGTCGCGGATGCTGACCACTCCCTCGTCGCCGGGCATCGCCACCTCGCGGCCGAGGTCGGCCTCGCGGACGGTCGCGAACCAGGCCTCGGCCTTGGCGATCTCCCGGCGCCAGGTGGTGAGGGCGTCGTCCACGCACTCCTGGGTCCCGACGGCTCCGTTCCAGTCGTGGTCGCGGTCGTCCGGCGTGCGGTAGATCCGCACCTCTCCGGTGTCCTGGAGGACCCGTTGGAACCAGCTGTGCTCCACGGCCGCCATGTGCCGCACCATCCCGAGCAGGCTCATCGTGCTCGGAGGCACGCTGCGCGTCGCCAGCTGCTCCGGCGTCAGTCCGTCGCACTTGAGGCCGAGCGTCAACCGGTAGTTGGCGAGGTACTCCGCCAGCGTCGCCTTCTCGCCCTGCGGATTGCCGTACGTGCGGGGATCGGTCGCCTGGTCGGCCCACATGTCGCTCATCTGCTCGATCGTACGGATCGGCGGTTGCAGTGCTGATTCGCCTAAGCCGGGCGGGTCCGAATGTCGCAAAGGCCACGAGCGGGCGATCCGCGTGGTTGAGTCGTTGGCGTGACCTCTTCAGAGCAGAAGCACCGGGCATCACGCGACCCCGGCCGTCTCGGCCGTGGACTGATCTCGGCGATCGCTCTCGGCGCGGCGCTCACGTCACTGATCGCTGTCGGGGAGCCGGCAGCGGCCACCTGGACCAATCCGCCGAACCTGTCCGGGAGCGGCGCCGCCGCGACCGAACCCGTGGTCGCGGTGAGTGCGAACGGGTTCGTGGCGCTCGCGTGGCGGCGCCTGGACGCCTTCGGGGACTGGCGGATCGAGCTCAGGGTTCGCAGCGACACCGGCGTGCTCACCAACGCAAAGACGGTGTCTCCCGCCGGGAACAGCGCCTATGCGCCCGACGTCGCGATCGACTCGACCGGCCGCGCGCTCGTGGTGTGGAGCCAGCGGAACGACACCACCGGCACCTACGCGGTCAACGGTCTCTACCGCTCGCCCGTGGGAAAGCTGACCAACATCCGCGACATCAGCGCCGGCGTCGGGGCCGGGGCGCCCCTCCAGAACCCGTCTCCCCAGGTGGAGTTCAATCCCGACGGGTCGGCCGTCGTCGCCTGGGAGACCGTGTTCCCCTCGGCGTCGTACCGCGCTGTCGCGCGTCGGATGACGCCGGAGGGCGGAGTCGCCAACGGGTGGCAGGAGCTCTCGAGCGACGGGGTCAACCTGAGGCCCGTCGCGCTGGCGGTCGACGGCAACGGGGTCGCGTCGATCGCCTGGTCGCGAGACGACGGCACGAACATGCGCATCGAGACCCGGACGCGGACGTCGGCAGGTGCGCTGGGACCGCTCCGGGTCGTGTCGGGCGCCGGGCAGGACGCCACCACGCCCAAGGTCGCCGTCACGCCGCTCGGAGATGCTGTGATCGCCTGGGTGCGCTACGACCTGAGCAACTCCCTGCTGTACGCACGCCGAGTGTCCTCGGCAGGTGTCATGGGGTCCACGACTGCGATCTCCGGGGCGACTCAGAACGTCGAGGACGGACCGGCAGAGCCGTGGGGCGAGGTCGCGATGACGGCCGGCGGGGACGCCGTCTTCGCCTGGCAGCAGGCGCGGCCGTGCTGCAACCACGAGGTCGCCGTGCGCGGGTGGGCCGCGGACGGCACCCGCTCGCCGATCGCGATCGCCGGCAACGCACGGTCGACGTGGCCGCAGGTCGCGGTCGGCCCGGACGACCAGGCCCAGGTCGCCTTCGTGCGGCAGGACTCGAATTTCGAGCAGCGGGTCTCGGTGCGGACCCGCGCCGCGGACGGCACCCTCGGTGCGATCCGGTTCCTGTCGGCCGCTGGTGCGAACGCCGGCCACCCGGACGTCGCGGTCGCACCGACGGGTCTCGCGGTCGTCACCTGGCTCCGCGACGACGAGAGCAGCGGTTCCTGCTGCGACCGGGTGCAGTACTCCGCCGGTCCCTAGATCCCGTCCAAGCTGGATCCAAGGTTGCGACGTCGCCGCGAGCGGTGTGGATGGGAAACCGATTACCCGCGCGGGGTCGGCCCGCCGTAGTCTTGAGGCACAGGCGCTCGAGCCGTCATCAGCGGTGAGCCTCCGGAAGAAAGCCTCGGCAAGTAGACCCGGACGGGTAGGCCCGTCACAGCCAAGAATGAGTGGTCCCTCCGGAGGGACAAGCAGGGTGGTACCGCGGTCCTGACGGATCGTCCCTGCGGTGAAGAGACCGCAGAGCCGACGATCGCAGGAGACCGAAGCCGATGACCTATCCCAAGGTCAACCACGACAGTGCCGACTCGAGCGCGGGCGTGCCGTCCTCGCCTCGCTTTCCCGAGATCGAGGAGCGGGTGCTGGCCTACTGGGCCGAGGACGACACCTTCCGCGCGAGCGTCGAGCAGCGCGACCCGGGCGCGCACGGCGACAACGAGTTCGTGTTCTACGACGGCCCGCCGTTCGCCAACGGCCTGCCGCACTACGGGCACCTGCTGACCGGCTACGTCAAGGACATCGTGCCGCGCTACGAGACGATGCGCGGCAAGCGCGTGGAGCGGCGCTTCGGCTGGGACACGCACGGGCTGCCGGCCGAGCTCGAGGCGATGCGGCTCAACGGCATCAAGACGACCGACGAGATCGTCGAGATGGGCATCGACAAGTTCAACGACGCCTGCCGGGCGTCGGTGCTCAAGTACACCGGGGAGTGGCGCGACTACGTCACCCGCCAGGCCCGCTGGGTCGACTTCGACAACGACTACAAGACCATGAACCCGGAGTTCATGGAGTCGGTCATGTGGGCGTTCAAGAGCCTGTTCGACAAGGGCCTGGTCTACGAGGGCTTCCGGGTCCTGCCCTACTGCTGGAACGACGAGACGCCGCTGTCCAACCACGAGCTGCGGATGGACGACGACGTCTACCAGGACCGCCAGGACCCGTCGGTCACGGTGGGTTTCGAGGTCGTCACCGACGGTCCGTTCGCCGGCGCGAAGCTGCTGATCTGGACCACGACGCCGTGGACGCTGCCGAGCAACCTCGCGGTCATGGTGGGTTCCGACATCGACTACGTCATGGTCGAGGAGTACGGCGTCGACCGGTTCCTCGTGGCCGAGGCGCGGCTCGCGTCGTACGCCCGTGAGCTCGGCGAGGAGCCCAACGTGGTGTGGCGCGGCAAGGGCTCCGACCTGGTCGGGCTCACCTACACGCCGCCGTTCTCCTACTACGCCGGTCACGAGAACGCTTTCCGCGTGGTCGCTGCGGACGAGGCCGTCACGACCACCGACGGCACCGGCCTGGTGCACAGCGCCGGCGCGTTCGGTGAGGTGGACAAGGAGGTCACCGACCGCGAGCGGATCGAGCCGGTCATGCCGGTCGGCAAGGACGGCCGGTTCACCGCACCGGTCGACGAGTACGCCGGGATGCTGGTCTTCGACGCCAACCTGCACATCATCGACCACCTCAAGTCCCGGACCGGAGCGGTCACGCCCGGCACCGTGCTGCTGCGGCGCGAGACCTACACCCACTCCTACCCGCACTGCTGGCGGTGCCGCGAGCCGCTCATCTACAAGGGCGTCGAGTCGTGGTTCGTCGAGGTCACCCGGTTCAAGGGCCGGATGATGGAGCTCAACGAGCAGATCCGCTGGGTGCCGGAGCACACCAAGCACGGCCAGTTCGGCAAGTGGCTCGAGAACGCCCGCGACTGGTCGATCACCCGCAACCGGTTCTGGGGAAGCCCGGTGCCGGTGTGGAAGAGCGACGACCCGGCCTACCCGCGGATCGACGTCTACGGCTCGTTCGAGCAGATCGAGGCCGACTTCGGTCGGCTGCCGCGCAACCGCGACGGCGAGCCGGACCTGCACCGGCCGTGGGTCGACGACCTGACCCGGCCCAACCCCGACGACCCGACCGGGCAGTCGACGATGCGCCGGGTGGCCGACGTGCTCGACGTCTGGTTCGACTCCGGCTCGATGAGCTTCGCCCAGGTGCACTACCCGTTCGAGAACGGCGACTGGTTCGAGAACCACTTCCCGGCCGACTTCATCGTCGAGTACATCGGCCAGACCCGCGGCTGGTTCTACACGCTGCACATCCTGGCGAGCGCCCTCTTCGACCGCCCCGCGTTCTCGGCCTGCATCAGTCACGGCATCGTGCTCGGCTCCGACGGCAACAAGATGTCGAAATCGCTGCGCAACTACCCGGACGTGCGCGAGGTCTTCGACCGCGACGGGGCCGACGCGATGCGCTGGTTCCTCATGGCCAGCCCGATCCTGCGGGGTGGCAACCTGGTCGTCACCGAGCAAGGCATCCGCGACTCCGTGCGCCAGGTGATGATCCCGCTCTGGAACACCTGGTACTTCTTCTCGCTCTACGCGAACGCCGAGGGCTATGAAGCCAACGTGGGCCGCCCTGAGTCACTCGGCTCGACCGACCCGCTGGACCGCTACCTGCTCGCGAAGACCCGCCAGTACGTCGAGCAGCTCACCGGCGAGCTCGACGAGTTCGCGATCGCGGACGCGTGCGAGACGGCGCGCGGCTACCTCGACGTGCTGACGAACTGGTATGTCCGGCGGTCCCGTGAGCGGTTCTGGGAAGGGCGCCCCGAGGCGTTCGAGACGCTGGCGGCCGTGCTCGACACGGTGTGCCGGGCGGTCGCGCCGTTGCTGCCGCTCACCACCGAGGAGATCTGGCGCGGGCTGACCGGCGGCCGCTCCGTGCACCTGACCGACTGGCCGGACGCCGCTTCGCTTCCGGCCGACGACGACCTGGTCGCGGCGATGGACCAGGTCCGCGAGGTCTGCTCGGCGACGTCCGCGCTGCGGAAGGCCCGCGGTCTCCGCAACCGGCTGCCGCTCGGCTCGCTGACCGTGGTCGTCGACGACCCGGCGTCGCTCGAGGCGTTCACCTCGATCGTGGCCGACGAGGTCAACGTGAAGCAGGTCGTGCTGCTCGCGGCCGACTCGCCCGAGGCGGCGTCGTACGGCGTCTCCCAGCGGCTCACGGTCAACGCCCGCGCCGCCGGGCCCCGGCTCGGCAAGGACGTCCAGGTCGCGATCAAGGCGTCGAAGTCCGGCGACTGGGAGGCCGTCGTCAGCCCCGAGGGCGGCGTCAGCGTGACCGCGGGCGGGCTCGAGCTCGTCGAGGGCGAGTTCGTCCTCGAGACCGTGGTCGGGTCGGATGCCGCCGACTCCGCCACCGGCATGCTCGCCGGCGGCGGTTTCGTCGTGCTCGACACCGTGGTCACTCCCGAGCTGGCCGAGGAGGGCCTGGCCCGGGACCTGGTGCGGGCGGTCCAGCAGGCCCGTCGCGACGCCGGGTTCGACGTGACCGACCGGATCGAGCTGACCATCGGCGGCTCGGCCGCGGTGCGACAGGCAGCGTGGACCCACTCGCGACTGATCGGTGGCGAGACCCTGGCCACGACGATCAACGTCGACGAGCAGGGTAAGACCAGCGGTGCCGAGACGACAGTCGGTGACGGCGAGACGGCGATCGTGGCCGTCAGCAGAGCGTGAGCCGCGGGCTGGACCGGGCTGCTTGGATGAGTGCATGACGCCCGCGCTCGACCTGACTGCCGACGCCGTCACGCTGACCCGTCAGCTCGTCGACATCGAGTCGGTGTCGCTCGACGAGCAGGCGATCGCGGACGCGGTCGAGGCCGCCCTCCGGGCGCTGCCGCACCTGACCGTCGTCCGGCGGGGCCACACGGTCGTCGCCCGGACCGACCTCGGCCGGCCCAGCCGGGTCGTCATCGCCGGACATCTCGACACGGTGCCGGTCAACGACAACCTGCCGAGCCGGCTCGACGACGAAGCGGGGATCCTGCACGGCCTCGGCACCTGCGACATGAAGGGCGGCGACGCGGTCATCCTGCGGCTGGCGGCGACGGTCACCGAGCCGGTCCACGACATCACGTACGTGCTCTACGAGGCCGAGGAGATCGACTCGCAGTTCAACGGGCTGCGGCTGCTGAGCGAGTCGGACCCCGACCTGCTGGTGGCTGACTTCGCCGTGCTGATGGAGCCGTCCGACGCGGTGGTCGAGGCCGGCTGCCAGGGCACGCTGCGCGTCGACGTGCGCACCCGCGGCGAGCGGGCGCACTCCGCGCGCAGCTGGCGCGGGGTCAACGCGATCCACGGCGCGGCCGACGTGCTCAACCGGCTGCGGGAGTACGACGCCCGGAAGCCCGTCATCGACGGCTTGGAGTATCACGAGGGCCTCAATGCCGTCGGGATCAGCGGCGGGGTCGCCGGCAACGTGATCCCCGACGAGTGCGTGGTGACGGTCAACTACCGGTTCGCGCCCGACCGCTCCGAGGAGGAGGCGCTTGCGTTCGTGACCGACTACTTCGCGCCGTACGACATCACGCTCAGAGACTCCGCACCCGGCGCGCTCCCGGGGCTCGACCGCTCGGCGGCCAAGGCGTTCGTCGACGCGGTGGGCGGTGCCGATGGCACGGTCAACCCGAAGTTCGGCTGGACCGATGTCGCCCGGTTCACCACGCTCGGCGTGCCTGCCGTCAACTTCGGGCCCGGTGACCCGATGCTGGCGCACAAGCAGGAGGAGCATGTGCCGGTGGCACAGATCGAGCGCTGCGAGCGCGCGCTCAGAGCATGGCTCCAAGCCGAGGAGGCCCAGGCATGACCCGACGTTCCGGTCCCGGTCCGCGTCCGAGCAAGGGACGCCCGGAGGGCTCGACCACCGACCAGCGGCTGCTCGACAGCCGCGGCGACAGCGACTGGGTCCACATGGACCCGTGGCGGGTGCTCAAGATCCAGTCCGAGTTCGTCGAGGGTTTCAACGACCTTGCCGAGCTGGGACCGGCCATCGCGGTCTTCGGTTCGGCGCGGATCAAGCCCGAGCACCCGGCCTACCAGCTGGGCGTGCAGGTCGGCGGTGCGCTCGTCGACGCGGGCTTCACCGTCATCACCGGCGGTGGTCCCGGTGCGATGGAGGCCGCCAACAAGGGCGCCGCGGAGGCCGGCGGCGAGAGCATCGGCCTCGGCATCGAGCTGCCGTGGGAGGCCAGGCTCAACGACTACGTCACCTTCGGCCTCAACTTCCGCTACTTCTTCGTGCGCAAGATGATGTTCGTGAAGTACTCCCAGGGCTACGTCGTGCTGCCCGGCGGGCTCGGCACCCTGGACGAGATGTTCGAGGCGATGACCCTGTCCCAGACCCTCAAGATCACGACCTTCCCGATCGTGCTCATGGGCGTGGAGCACTGGTCCGGCCTGATCGACTGGATGCAGGGCTCGATGCTCTCCGAAGCCCGGATCAAGCAGTCCGACCTCGACATGCTCACCCTCACCGACGACGTCGACGAGGCGGTGGCGCTCATGGTCGCCGCCCGTGACCGGCACGCCTGAGGAGCCGGGAGGAGCTGTCGTGTCGCAAGGGATGATGTGGGTCTTCGCCGTACTCATCGTGCTCGCGATGGGTGGCATCGCGTTGCTCGCCGCAGGTCGCGGCGAGCCGATGAAGCAGGCCTACGACGACCGCCCCGACGCCAGAGTGCCCAAGGATCGGGCGATCGGCCCCGACGACCTGCGCCGGGTCCGCTTCTCGATCGCACTGCGGGGCTACCGGATGTCCGAGGTCGACGCGCTGCTGGCGCGGGTGGCTCTCGAGCACGAGCAGCGCGCGTCGCAGCAGGAGGAGCCGCCCGACGAACCCCCTGCGACGACCCTTCCCGCGGCCCCTCCAGATGCGTGACATCGGTCCCGCTGCTGCGCCGGTCGCAGGGCATGGGCGATAATGGTGAGGCGAACCCGCGCAGAGCAGGTCTGCCAGTGATGATGGGAAGAGGGGTGCCGCATGGCGGCGATGAAGCCTCGGACCGGAGACGGTCCGCTGGAGGTCACCAAGGAGGGTCGGGGCATTGTCATGCGCGTCCCGCTCGAAGGTGGTGGCCGTCTGGTCGTCGAGCTCAACGCCGAAGAGGCAGGTGCCCTCGGTGACGCTCTCAAGAACGTCGTCGGGTGACGGACCCCGTTCTTCCTAGCCAGGTTTCACCCCCCGAGTTCGCCCTCAGTGAGCTCCTGCCGGCCGCCATCGTCGGGGTCGACACGGTGGCTCTTCCGGTATTGCCCGGCCTTCTCCCTGACGAGCCCGGTGTGGTGCTCGGCCCCGGTGCCGCCGACCTGATCGACGCGATCGACGTCGACCTGCTCGGCGTCGCCGAGCTGCGCCAGATGACCGGTGCGGTCGGCGAGGTGGTCGAGGTTCCGGTGCCCGTCGGCACCGCAGCCAACCACGACTTGCGACTGGTGCTCCTCGTCGGGGTGGGAGCCGCGCGTCCCGTCGATCTCCGCCGCGCAGGTGCCGCGCTCGCCCGCGCCGTCCGCGACCGCGCCGCGGTCGCCACCTCCATCCCGGCCGTCGAGCCCGACGGCGAGGAGGTCGCCGCCGGCGCCGCCCTCGAGGCGTTCGTCGCCGGCACCATGCTCGGCGCGTTCGACTTCCACTGGCGCTCCGGCGGGCCGGAGCGGCAGCCCGTGCGGCGGGTCGTCATCGCGACCCCGCCGGGATCGCTCGCCGGCACGGACCATCGTGATCTCGAGCGCGCGGTCGCGATCGGTGGCGCGGGTTGGCGCTCGCGGATGCTGGCGACGGTCCCGAGCAACCTCAAGAACCCGGCCTGGTTGGCGACCCAGGCCGAGCAGATCGGCGCGACGGCCGGGCTCGAGGTCCGGATCTGGGACGAGGCGGATCTCGAGCGCGAGGGCTTCGGCGGCATCATCGGCGTCGGCCAGGCCTCGGCGACGCCGCCGCGGCTGATCCGACTCGACTACGTCCCGGCAGAGGTTTCCCCCCGCGCGGCGAAGAAGCTCCCGCACGTGGTGCTCGTCGGCAAGGGCATCACGTTCGACTCCGGCGGCCTGTCGATCAAGACAGGTCCGGGCATGGTGGCGATGAAGCGCGACATGACCGGCGGCGCGGTCGTGCTCGCGACCATGGCCGCGCTCGCCGACGTCGGCTGCCCGGTGCGGGTGACCGGGCTGGTGCCGGCCGCCGAGAACGCGGTCTCCGGGTCCGCACTGCGACCCGGCGACGTGGTCCGCCACTGGGGCGGCCGCACGTCCGAGGTCACGAACACCGACGCCGAGGGCCGGCTGATCCTGGCCGACGCGCTCGCGTACGCCGCCGCCGAGCTCGACCCGTCCGTGCTCGTCGACGTCGCGACCCTGACCGGCGGCATGAAGGTGGCGCTCGGTCAGCAGATGGGGGGCTACTTCGCCACCGACGACGCGTTGGCCGCGGCCCTCGAGGATGCGGGGGAGCGCTCCGGAGAGCAGGTGTGGCGGTTCCCGCTCTACGCCGGCTACGAGGACCGGCTCAAGTCTCTGGTCGCCGATGCCGACAACAGCGCCGGCACGCCGCAGGCGATCACCGCAGCGTTGTTCCTGCAGCACTTCACCGGCGGCCTACCGTGGGCGCACCTCGACATCGCCTCCGTCGGCGACGTCGAGAAGGAGCTCCACGAGTGGACCGTCGGACCATCCGGGTTCGGCGCCCGCCTGCTGCTCACCTGGCTCGGACAGGCAGAACCGCTCGCCGGCATCACAGGGGAGGAGAAGAAGTGAAGGGTCTGACGGTTCGCTGGTCGCTCGCCAACGCGCCCGCCGGGATCGAGGAGCAGCTGGCGTCGTACGTCGCTGACACGTCCCACGCACGCTTCACCGGCCTGGCCGGGCTCGCCTTCAAGACGTGGCGGATGGCGCCGGGTGAATGGTTCGAGGGGTGCTACGTGTTCGCCGACGATGCGGCGCGAGCGGCGTTCCAGGAGACGTTCACGGCGGGCGCTGCCGAGTCACCGGGTTCGCAGCTCGTCGGCAGCGCGCCGATCCTGATCGAGCCGTGCGAGATCGTCGCGATCGCCGAAGGCGCGGTCGGCTTCGCTGCCGCGCCCCGCGCTTAGCCTCGTTCCAGGCTAAGCCGCATCAGTCGGCCTCGGGGACCCATTCCTTCTTGGCGACCAGCAGTCCGTCGCCCACGGGCAGCAGGACCGGCACCAGGCCCTCGGTCGCAGCGACCTCCTGGACCAGGGCGCGGATCGCGACCGTCTCGTCGTCGCGCTGGGCGGGATCGGCCACGCGGTCGTGCCACAGCGCGTTGTCGAACGCCACGACGCCGCCGGGCCGCAGCAGTCGCATGGCCTCAGCCAGGTAGGCGCCGTACTCCCTCTTGTCGCCGTCCGCGAACACCATGTCGTAGTGGCCGTCGGTGAGCCGCGGCAGCACGTCGAGCGCGCGGCCGGCGATCGTGCGCACCCGCTGCGGTGCGACACCCTCGTCCTTGAACGACTCACGCGCCAGCCGCTGGTGCTCGGCCTCGACGTCGACGGTGGTCAGCACACCGTCGGAGCGCATGCCGCGCAGCAGCCAGAGCCCGGAGACGCCCGCGCCGGTGCCGATCTCGACGACCGCGCGCGCGTCGAGCACGGCGGCCAGGAACCGCAGCGCAGCGCCTGCGCCGGAGCCCACCGCGACCGCGCCGACCTCCTCGGCACGGGCCCGCGCAGCGGCGAGCACTTCATCCTCGACGATGTAGGTCTCGGCGAAGGTCCAGCTGGTCGGACTGATCGGTGCGAGGGGGGAGGCGGCCACGCGTCAACCGTATCGGTCACGGCCCTCCGTTCGGTGGAGCCGGGGCCCCGAACCAGCACGGAACAACCGGTTCGAGTCGTTCGTTGGGACAACAGACGCGATCTCAGGGGCCCGTGCACGCTTTCACAGGGTTTCCTCAGGCCGCAGGAATATCGTCGTCGCACACGAGGGAGGCAGCACGCAGGTGCGGAGAAGGACGGGAACGATGAGCGTCGAACGAACGGCCGGTGAATCGTCGGTCGAGCGCGCGCCCGCCGACGTCGCTCTCGACTGGGAGTCGATCGTCGAGCAGCACTCCGACCGCGTCTTCCGACTCGCGATGCGTCTGACCGGCAACCGGCACGACGCCGAGGACCTCACCCAGGAGGTCTTCGTGCGGGTGTTCCGCTCGTTGCACACCTACCAGCCCGGCACCTTCGAGGGCTGGCTGCACCGGATCACCACCAACCTGTTCCTCGACCAGGCCCGTCGCCGCCAGCGGATCCGGTTCGACGCGCTGTCGGACGAGCGGGCCGCCCGGATCGCGAGCGCCCTCGCCGGCCCCGACATGGCCTACGACGACCGCACCTTCGACGACGACGTCGAGGCCGCACTGGCGGCGCTCCCACCCGATTTCCGGGCTGCGGTCGTGCTGTGCGACATCGAGGGCCTCACCTACGAGGAGATCGCCGAGATCCTCGGTGCCAAGCTCGGCACCGTTCGTTCGCGCATCCACCGCGGCCGGGCCATGCTCCGTGCCGCGCTGGCACACCGCGCGCCGCAGGGCGACCGCACCCGCTACGCCGGGCCCGCTCCGCTCGTCCCCGGGTTGCGGCAAGCATGATCGGCCACCTCGGCGCACGGGTCAGCGCGCTCCTGGACGGCCAGCTCTCGCCGGCCGAGGCGGAGGAGGCGTGGGCGCACGTCTACGCATGTCACGCCTGCCGTGACCTCGTCGAGCGCGAAGGCTGGGTCAAGACCCGGCTGGCGGGCCTCTCGGGCGGCGTGGGCGCCGCCTCCTCCGACCTCAAAGGCTCGCTGATGAACATGACGCCCGGCGAGCGGTTCCTCGCGCAGTCGCGCGGCCGCGGTGGTGTTCGCCGCGGCGTCGGTGTTGCCGTGCTCGGTGGTGGCGCGCTCGGCGCCGCCATGGTCGGTGTGCTGGCTCTTGGGCTCACCCCGGGTTCGGCACCGGCCAACGACCGCCGTCCCCCTGCTTCGCGGGTCGAGACGCCCACGGCGACCGGCGACAGAGACGACGACGAGAACGTCCCTCCACGGGTCGGTCCTGCTTTCGCGATCGCCCAGGGCCGCGGCGACGAGCTGCCGGGCGTTGGCGCGTGGCGAGGCACCACTCCGGTGCCGGCGTGGGTCGCGCAAATGATGCCTCAGTAGCACGGCTGTCGTGACCATCGGTGATGATGGGTCCGTGAACGACGGACCCGACACCGATCCCGTAGAGACGCGCTGGGCGCCGCCGGGTGAGGGGCCTGAAGCTCTCGTCCCGGTTCCCCCCGCGTCCCTCGGCCCGGTATCGGTCGAGCCCTCGCCGGCTGCCCACCAGGCGGCCCATCCGCCGCCGCCCCCCTCCCACGCGCCGCCCCACGCGCCGCCGACCCACGTGCCACCCACCCCGGCGCTCCCACCGACGGTGCTCCCCCCGACGGCCCACCGCGCGACGCGCGCCCGGCCGTCTGGTTGGGTCTGGCCGCTGGTGGCGGCGCTGGCGCTCGTGGTCGGGACGGTCAGCGGCGTCCTTGGCGGCATCGGCTACTCCCATTGGAACGATGACGACGACCAGGCAGCCAAACAGCCTGAGCTGGTGTCGGTCGACGACCTCGACGGCGTCAACACGCAGCCGCCCTTGGACAAGCCCGGATCGGTTGCCCGGGTGGCGGAAGAGGTCCTCCCCAGCACGGTGCAGATCATCGCCGAGTTCGAGGGCGTCGAGGCCGGCGCCACCGGGTCGGGCTTCGTCCTCGACGACGAGGGTCACATCGTCACCAACAACCACGTCGTGGCGGACGCCGCGGAGAACGACGGGCCGATCGAGGTCGTCGACCAGGACGGCAACCGCCGGAGCGCGACCGTCGTCGGGCGCAGCCCCGTCTACGACCTCGCGGTGCTCCACGTCGCCAACGCCGAAGGGCTCAAGCCCGCCTCCCTCGGTCGCTCCCGGACTCTCCGCGTCGGTGAGCCGGTCGTCGCGATCGGCGCTCCCCTCGGCCTGAGCTCCACGGTGACGTCGGGCATCGTGAGCGCCCTGAACCGGCCGGTGACGACCGGCAGCACGGCCGACGACTCGTCGTACATCAACGCGATCCAGACCGACGCCGCGATCAATCCCGGCAACTCTGGCGGACCGCTCGTCAACCTGCAGGGTCAGGTCGTGGGCGTGAACTCCGCGATCGCGACCAACGGTGGTGGTTCCTTCGACGAGGAGGCCGGCAACATCGGGGTCGGCTTCGCGATCCCGGTCGAGCAGGTCGTCACCACGGCCGACCAGATCCTGGAGACCGGCGAGGCGCAGTACCCCGTGATCGGCGCCCGGGTGCAGACCGGCGGTCCCGCGACGTTCGACGGCGCCACCGTCGACGAGGTGCTCGCCGACTCGCCCGCCAAGGACGCTGGCCTCAAGAACGGCGACCTGATCACCCACGTCAACGGCAACCGGATCACCGACGGCATCGGCCTGATCGTGGCGATCCGCACCCACCAACCCGGCGAGACCATCGAGTTCACCGTCGAACGCGACGGCGTCGAGTCGACGATCACGGTCACGCTCGACGGCGAGGTCGGGTAGCGCGGAGCCTCGAAACCACCCGTGAGCATGCCGTTGGCCCCGCCGAGGCGGGGTGTCGGGGCGTGGTCGTTAGAGGTCGTGGGTGCCGGTGGGGTCGACCAGCCATTGCTGGCCGTTGGCGCTGGTCCACAGGTAGGTGCCGGGGCGTGAGGATGCGGCAGGTCATCTGGCCGGAGGTCTTGAACCGGTGATGGCCTCGACAGTCCGGGACCAGGTTCCGTGCCGATGTCTCGCCGCCTTCGGCGTACGGGACCACATGGTCGAGGTCGCAGCGCTCTGCGGGTTTGGTGCAGTGCGGGAACACGCAGTGGTGGTCGCGCAGGGTGACTTGGCGTCGGATCCGGTCGGGGATCTCGTAGGAGTCGACCGGCTGGTGGCTGTTGAGGTCGAGGACCGGGCGGATGATCACGGTGCTGCCGGGGGTGTTGATCCAGGTCTTGACCTGCTCCGGCGAGATCGGGGTGCGGGTGTTGCCCAAACGCCCGACGGTCTGATCAGCAGCGGACACGTGCAAGATGAGCTCGGTCGTGCGGCCGGGGACGGTGCGGGTGATCTCCCCGGTCTCCGGGTCTGCGATGTCGAGGTCGAGGGCGAGGTCTTGGCGGGCGAGCTCACCGGCGGCGATCGACCGTCGCACATCGAGGGATTCCACGCAGCCGAGCTCGCCGAGGGCCTTGGCCCTGCGGGCGATCGCGTTCTCGAGGTCGAGGGCATCAGCAGCATCGAGGGTGCCGGAGACGTGGGCGGTGCCGTCGAACCCGGTCTGGTCCAGGTCGATGTCGAAGTGCCGCAGGTCCTGGGCGTTCCTGCGCCTCTCCTCAGCGGCCTGCAGGGTCGAACCTGGCGAGGGCTTCCTCGACCAGCCGGTCGACCTGCACCCAGGTCATGCCGTGGGCGAAGGGTGCGACCTGCCGGTCCACAAACGAGGCTGCGTCGGCGGGCAGGATCCGGGTGGCGTCGGCGACCCGCAGGGCTTTCCACACCGGCACCTGCCCTTCCAGGACCCGGGTCCAGGTCTCGGGCAGCCGGTAGGCCAGCTCGACGATCTGTCCGACGTAGCAGCGGCCGGAGTCCAGGGATCGGCCGAGGAGCGCACTGAGCTCCATGACTGCGAAGTCGGAGATCAGCGGGGCCCCGGGTCCGGCGAGGGGGAGTCCGGTGTCCAGACCGCGTGTGGTCAACGTCGACGCATCGCCTTCGTCGGTGACGATGTGTTCGGCGGCCCAGGCCGCGATCGCACGCACGGTGCCGATCTCCTGCTCGGCGATGACCGCCCGCCGATCCCGGATCTCGACCAGCAGCTCCTGCGAGCGCGACAACGCAACCGGCTCGGTGCACTCATCGACGACCTCCGCCACCGGGGCGGTGAGGTCGAAGAGCGGCAACGTTCCGAGGTCCATGAGGCATATTCAACCAACCGCCACCGACATCGCGATGGTGCTCAGAACCCGCCTGTGGACAAGGGATTCGCGATCAGGGCCTGTGGATGGATGGTGGCTCGCCAGGGTGGTTTCGAGGCTCCTCGCTGCGCTCGTCGCACCTCAACCACCGGGCAACGACCGTGTGCCGGCCGCCGACCGTGACCACCCGTCTTCCCTGCTCCGGCCGGAGGGTAGGGAGCAGCCCAAGCCTCCCGTGACGGAGGGCAGGGCCCGGGGGACCGCCCCTGGACCAACGACGGCGAGCAACCACGTCATCCAAAAATCCCGGGAACCGCCGCGGCGCCCGCGGCGGGTTACTGCGGAGGGATCCTCGAGTACACCAGCGCGTCCGACGCTTCGCCGTCGGTGGCGAGGAAGTTCCGCAGCCGCCCCTCGGGCTCGAACCCAGCGTTGACGAGCACCCGCTGGGACGCGTGGTTGTCCGGTGCGACCCAGGCTTCCAGGCGTCGTAGGTCGAGGGCTTGGAGCGCCCACGGCGCGACCATCCGGATGGCCGCCGTCGCTGCTCCTCGCCCACGGGCGGCCGGGATGATCCAGTAGCCCAACCCACCCACGTGCGGCTGCGGCCTCAGGCTGACGACAACCAGGCCGATCGCGCGGCCGGTAGTGACATCGACAACCGCTTGAGACACACCGACGCCATCATCGGCTCGGCTCCATTGCCGGTGGATGAAGGCCAGGCCCTCTTCCTCGGTGAAGGTGGCGGGGATCGTCGTACCTTCCGGGATCACCGGGTCGGAGCTCGCTGCCCGGACGCAGTCCAGATCCTCCTCAGCCCACGGCCGCACCCTGATGCGTCCGTCGCTCAGCGGACTGCTGGGATACGGCAGGGAGACGCCTGACATGGCAACGATGTTGCCATCAGCCGACGTTCGAGCCGCGCGGCAAGTAGGTTCGGGCGGTGACCTCCCTGCCACCATCAGCTCGCCTGCTCACTGCGGACGAGGAGGACCTCGTCGATCTCGCCCGTCGAACCATCGACGCCACGACCGACGCAGGCCCTGGGGGAAACGGCATCCACACGATGGGGGCGGCTGCCCGCAGCGCCGACGGCCGTGCGTTCGTCGGTGTCAACCTCTTCCACTTCGCGGGCGGCCCGTGTGCGGAGCTCGTGGCCCTCGCCAGCGCCCGTGCCGGAGGGGCGACCGCCATCACGCACATCGTCGCGGTCGGCAACCATGGTCGCGGCCCGATCGGGCCGTGCGGGCGGGATCGTCAAGTGCTGCTCGACTTCTACCCGGGGATCCGGGTCATCCTGCCGACCCCTGACGGCGTTCGTAGCGTCGCGATCGCGGACCTGGTGCCGCTTGCGACGAGCTGGACCTTCGAAGGTGGCTCCGAGATGGCGTAGCCGCCGCTACTCCGACACTTCGGAATCGTCGAACGGATGGGCCTCGACGTACTCCTCGGTCGCCTCGTAGGCGTTGCGGATGAACTCCTCGAGCTTGTCGATCTCGACCCGCCACTGGCCGCGGCCACCGATCTTGATGGCGGGCAGCTCGCCGCGTCGCACCATCGCGTAGACCTGGGCGCTCGAGGTGTTGAGCACCTCGGCGACCTCGGTGAGTGTGTAGAAGCGCGGGGTCCCGGCCATGGCCACCATGGTCCCATCCGCGCCCGCCGGATCGCAGCATCGCCCCGCTGATCTGTGGACGGACAGGTGACGAGGCGGCTGCGGGACTGCATCATGGGGAGGTGTCCAGTCTCGGGAAGACGGTCACGCCGGCACCTCCGGTCGCCACGCGTGTGGCCCGGGCGGGATGGCGGGACCCGCGGTTGTGGATCGGATTGCTGATCGTGGCCGGGTCGGTCGTGCTCGGTGCGCGGCTGCTCGCGGCGGCCGACGACACGGTGACGGTGTGGGCCGTCGTCGACGACCAGGGCGTCGGTTCGCCGGTCGGCACGGACGACGTCGTCGCCGTACGGGTGCGGTTCGCGGATGATGCGGACCTCGACCGCTACCTGCCCGCCGACGACCCGCTTCCCGACGGCATCGTTTTGGCACGTGGGATCGGCAGTGGCGAGCTGCTCCCGCGGGCCGCGATCGACACCGAGCCGGAGGTCGGGACCGTCCAGGTCCCCCTCGACCTCGAGCCGACCCGGGTGCCGCCGGCCGTCGACACGGGTTCGGTGGTCGATGTCTACGTCGGTGGCCTGGGTGGCCGCGGCGACGACCGGCCGAGGGGCCCCGCGCTGTCCGAGGTCACCGTCGTCGCGGCGCCGGCGGCCGACGAGAGCTTCGCGATCACGGGCACCCGGCAGCTGGTGCTGGCGGTCGATGACGCCGCCGTCGCACCGTTCCTGGCGCTGTTGGACGGGCTGGACGACCCGGTCGTCCGGATCGTCCAACGGTCCTGAGGCGTGCGGACATGGCGGCCATGATCGTCACGCTCGTGGTGTCGACCGGTGCGGCATGGGAGAGCCGGGCGCTGGCGGCATTCAACGAAGACCCCGCCATCGTCGTGCTCAAGCGCTGTGTCGACATCGAGGACCTGCTGGCGGCCGCGAGCGCGGGACAGGCGCAGGTGGCCGTGGTCGGCGCGGAGGTCGCAGGGTTGGACGGCACGGTTGTCGACCAGCTCCGGCAGTACGGCGTACGCGCGGTCGCCGTCGCTCCGGACGACGACGTGGCGCGTGCCCGCGCCCACCGGATCGGCATCGACGCGGTGGTGGCGTCCGATCGGATCGACGAGCTCGCCGAGGCGGTGTTGCACGATCCCGGACCGGCCCTGCCGGCCACGCCGACGGTCGCGACCGGTGCAGGCAGCGAGCCGACGCCCGCGGCGACCGGGCTCTCGGGCCGGGTGATCGCGGTCTGGGGTCCGGGCGGCGCACCTGGTCGGACCACGCTCGCCACCGCGCTCGCGGCCGAGCTGGCGCGGCGGCGGCTGACGACGGTGCTCGTCGACGCCGACCCCTACGGCGGCGCGGTCGCCCAGCAGCTCGGCGTGCTCGACGAGGTCTCAGGACTGCTCTCGGCCGCGCGGCTCGTCGCGGCAGGCTCGATCGACGAGCGCATGGCCACCGTGCAGCTCCGCCTGTCCGATCATCTGCGGGTCATCACCGGACTGCCGCGCGCCGACAGATGGGTCGAGGTGCGGCCGGGAGCGCTGACCGAGATCGTCGCGCAGGCGCGACGCGAGGCGCAGGTCGTGCTCGACACCGGCTTCAGCCTCGAGCAGGATCCTGTGGCCGACATCGGCGTCCGTCCCGAGCGCAACGGACTCACCGTCGAGGCGCTGGAGGTGGCCGACGAGATCCTCCTCGTCGGTGCCGCGGACCCGGTAGGGCTCGCGCGGCTCGCGCGAGCGGTCGCCGAGGCGCACGAGGTGTTGACCGCGCCCGCACTGCGGCTCGTGGTGAACCGGATGCGGCCCACCCTCGGGTGGCGTGAGTCCGACGTGGTGGCGATGCTGGCCGGCTTCGGCCGCACCCTGGGCGTGCACTTCCTGCCCGACGACCAGCCGGCGGTCGACCGTGCACTGGTCGCCGGCCGCACCCTGGTCGAGTCCGGCGAGTCGCCGTTGACCCGTGCCGTCGCGGGGCTGGTCGACGCGATGGCGGGCCCGCAGACCGCACCCACCTGACATTTCCGGGCCGATCTCGCCGCCGGATTCACCCCGAAATTGTCAGGTGCGTCGCGATCACGCGCTGAACAGGAGGTAGAGGCCGCCGGCGGTGAACGTCACCATCGCGGCGAGCAGCGGCAGCTGGCCGGTGATCTGGTGCCTGCGGGGGAGCAGGGCGATCGCGCGGTCGTGGGCGACGACGGCAGCGGCGACGTGGCCGATCACGACCGCCAGCACCTTGGTCGTGGCCAGCACGGTGGGGTGGTAGGAGAACCAGTACGACGGCTCGACCGAGGCCGTGCCGAGGATGTCCCACCCCTTGCCGAGCGGGTCGCTCGCCCGGGCCAGCGTCTGGGTGCCGACGTCGATGAAGAGCGTCAGGTAGTGGGCGATGACGTAGCCCGCGACGATCGGCGCGATCGAGTGCGCCAGCCGCCGCGGCAGCTCCCTGCGCGGCCGGGCCAGCTCCTCGAGCGTCACCCACCGCCACGGCCTCCAGGACGTCGGTCGGATCAGCAGCCCGGCCAGCACCGTGCCGACCGCGAACACGCCGCCGGCGACCAGGCAGAACCCGAGCAGGCCGACGTTGTTGATCGTGTAGCCGGTGATCGACGCCTCCTGGATCGTGCGGATCCAGAAGGTCGACTCGCGGAACGAGTCGAACGCCGTACTGCCGAACAGCACGGCCACCACACCGATGAGGCCGGGCCGCGACGGGATGGCGGCACAGCCCGCGAGCGGGCTGCGCAACGTGATGCGCCCGTTGTCGTCGCGGCCGAAGATCGAGAGCGAGCCGACCAGGGTCGAGAAGACCTCGAACGGGTCTGCGTTCTCGTAGAACCGGGAGCCGAAGACGGCGCCGCCGACGAGCATCGCGGCGACGTACAGCGCGCACCACAGCCGAACGGTCCCGAGGTCCGTGGGGGTCTTGCTGACCAGCTCCATCCACACGAAGGAGTAGAGGCCGACGGCCGCCGGCCAGTGGCCGAGCCAGGCCGGGTAGTCGCGGACACCACGCTCGGGATCTCCCCCGGAGAGCAGCGCGAGGGCCGCGTTGATCGTCCGCATCGGGCTGATCGCTCGCCACACCGGTCCGAACACCAGCGACGCGAAGGGCACGCCGACCCAGAGCCAGACGTAGACGATGCCGAAGAACGGGTTCGTCAGCTGGTCCTCGCCGAGCACTGCGGTCATGGCGGTGAAGACGAAGCCGATGATGCCGATCAGCCGCAGCGCGACCAGACCGTACGACGTCGTTGCGGCCGGCGGCTCTTCATCGACCTCGTCGGCCTCGTCGACCTCGTCGACGTCGACCTCGACCTCGACGTCGACCTCGACGTCGACCTCGACGTCGAGGCCGGTGGCGTAGCGCGGGTTGCGCCACGCGACGACGAGGACCGTGAACGAGACGACCAACGCCGCGACGGCGCCGGAGATGGCGAGGCCGAGGGAGATCGGGAGGTCGGCCTGACCCCCGATGCCGTGGGCCTCGAGCACGGCACCATGAATGGGGCCGGTCACTTCACCTCGAGCTGGACGATCACCTTGTCGTAGGTGTGGGACTCGACGACCACGATGCCGGGCCGGTCGATCTCGAACGTCTCCAGCGTCTGGGTGCCGGCGTCGTACTCGAACTCGTGCTCGGGGTCGGAGTGCACGTGGATCTCGCCCGGCTCGTCGGCCGTCACCTCGAGCTCGATCGGCTGGCCGGCATCGACGTCGATCCGGTCACCGTCGGGCGTCACCTCGCCGTTCTCGAACGTGATCTGGACCACGACCGGGTCCTCGGAAGCCTTGTCCTTCCCCGAGTCCTCGTCGTCGCCGCACGCCGAGAGCGTCGCTCCCACCAGCACAATGAGCGCGAACCCCCGCGCGGTCGTACCTCTCACGGATTCCTCCTGGTCGTGTGCCCGCCCCAGCGTCCCACGGCGGACAAATGCGGTCGTGGCGCGGCTCCTCTGTCAGAATCTCACGCAACAAGTCATGAGACTTGACGGGGGGCTGGCGCAGAAGGTGGGGAAGTAGCGTGGTCGATCGTGTTCGCGCACGCGACCTGGCGTTCCTGACCGCCGAGACCGCCGAGACGCCGCTCCACAACGCCACCATCGAGATCTTCGACCCGGGCGACTCCGGCTTCGACTACGCCCGGCTGGTCGAGCTGATCCGCGACCGGATCGCCTTCGTGCCGCGCTACCGCCAGCGCATCCAGTACGTCCCGGGGCACATCGCGGCCCCGCTGTGGGTCGACGACGAGAGCTTCGACCTGGGATTCCACGTCCGGCGGTCGGCGTTGCCGCGGCCCGGCACGTCGAGCCAGCTCCTGGAGCTCGCGTCGCGGATCGTGTCCCGGCCGCTCGACCGCACCCGCCCCCTCTGGGAGATCTACTTCGTCGAGGGGCTCGAGAACGGCCGGGTCGCGCTGCTGTCCAAGACTCATCAGGCGCTCGTCGACGGTGTCCACACCGTCGATCTCGGGCAGCTGCTCCTCGATGCCCAGCCGACGCCGCGCGAGTTCGAGCCCGACGACTGGACGCCGCGCCGGACCCCGGCGCCGGGCGCGCTCGTCGCCGGCGCGGTCCGCGACGCCATCATCGACGGCCAGACCGTGGTCAACACCGTCCGCGGCACCGGTCGGGCCGTGGTGCGCAGTGCGGATCTGCGCACCCGTCGGGTGCGCAGTGTCGTCGGCGCGGTCACCGGGCGCCGACCCAAGTCGCGCGGTGTGATCAGCGGCGAGCTGTCCCAGCAGCGGCGGGTCGTGACCGTCGAGACCTGTCTGGCCGACTACCGCAAGGTGCGGAAGGCGCACGACGGCACCATCAACGACGTCATCCTGGCGACGGTCACCGGCGGGATGAGGTCATGGCTGATGACCCGTGCCGAGTCGATGGGCGGGATCCGGCAGATCCGCGCGGTCGTGCCGGTGTCGGTGATCGACGAGGAGCTCGAGGCCACCTCGCTCGGCAGCCAGATCGCGGCCCACTTCGTCGACCTTCCGGTCGGCGAGGCGAGCCCGGTCGTCCGCCTGCACCAGGTGTCCTACTCGTTCCAGGCCCACAAGGAGACCGGTCGCAGCGTCGCGGCCAACCGGCTCGCCGGGGTCGCCGGCTTCGCGCCGACCACGTTCCACGCCATCGGCTCGCGGGTCGCGGCCGACGAGCAGCGCCGCGGCTACCAGCTGTCGGTCACCAACGTGCCCGGACCGCAGGGGCCGCTCTACGCCGCAGGCGCCGAGATGCTCGCGAGCTACCCGGTCGCGCCGCTGGTGCCCGGCCACCCGCTGGTCATCAGCGTCACCTCCTACAACGGCGGCGTCTTCTACGGCATCACCGCCGACCGGGACCTCGTGCCCGACGCGGACCTGCTCGGCATCTGCCTCCGCGAGGCTCTCGACGAGCTGCTCGAGGTGTCCAGCGGAGGTCGCCAGCGCGCTCCGCGCGGCCGTCGTACGACGTCGTCCCGGACCAAGCCGAAGGGCTGATTGGGCCGCCGGCTCGTTGTCTGACAACATCGGCGACATGGACGCCATCACGTTGCCGCCGGCTCCCATCAACGAGCCGAACCTGACCTATGCGCCCGGCTCTGCCGAGCGCGATGCGCTCGCTGCCGAGATCGCTCGGCAGGAGGCGACCGAGCATCCGATGGATGCCTACATCGGCGGTGAGTGGGTGGCCGGCGGCGGGGACGAGATCGCGGTGGTGCAGCCGCACGACCATGCACACACGCTGGGTGTGCTCAAGAACGCGACCCCGGCCGACGCCCGGCGGGCGATCGATGCGGCGACCGAGGCAGCTCCGGACTGGCGGGCGATGCCGTTCGACGAGCGGTGCGCGATCATTCTCAAGGCCGCCGAGCTGCTCGCAGGACCGTGGCGACAGCGGCTCAATGCCGCGACCGTGCTCGGCCAGTCGAAGACGGCGTTCCAGGCCGAGATCGACGCGGCGTGCGAGCTGATCGACTTCTGGCGGTTCAACGTCCACTACGCCAGGCAGATCCTCGCCGAGCAACCGATCGCGAACAGCCCTGGCATCTGGAACCGCACCGACCACCGTCCGCTGGAGGGTTTCGTCTACGCGATCACGCCGTTCAACTTCACCGCGATCGCGGGCAACCTGCCGACCGCCCCGGCGCTGATGGGCAACACGGTCATCTGGAAGCCGAGCCCATCCCAGCAGCACTCGGCCAGCCTCATCATGCAGCTCCTGGTCGAGGCCGGCATGCCGCCGGGGGTGATCAACATGCTGCCCGGCCACGGGATCCCGGTCTCGGAGGTCGCGCTCGCGCACCCCGACCTGGCCGGCATCCACTTCACCGGGTCGACCCCGACGTTCCAGCACCTCTGGCAGACCGTCGGCAGCAACCTGCCGTCGTACAAGACCTATCCACGGCTGGTCGGCGAGACCGGGGGCAAGGACTTCGTCATCGCCCACCCGAGCGCGGACCCGGCCGTGGTGACCACTGCGCTGATCCGGGGCGCGTTCGAGTACAGCGGGCAGAAGTGCTCCGCCGCCTCCCGGGCCTACGTGCCGCGGTCGGTGTGGGAGCAGATGGGCGACGACCTGATCGCCAAGACCGACGCGCTGTCCATGGGTGACCCGACCGACTTCTCGCACTTCCTGGGTGCGGTGATCGACGACCGGGCGTATCGGAAGCACACGGCCGCGATCGAGCGGGCCAAGGCCACGCCGGGACTGCAGGTCGTCGCGGGTGGTACGACCGACGACTCGGTCGGCTACTTCGTGCGGCCCACCATCGTGGTCGGTGAGGACCCGACCGACGAGATCTTCTCCACCGAGTACTTCGGCCCCATCCTCGCCCTCCACGTCTACGACGACGCCGACTTCGAGAAGGTCGTGCTGCAGGCCGAGTCCGCGTCGCCGTACGCCCTGACCGGAGCGATCATCGCGCAGGACCGGGCCGCGATCCGCTGGGCCCGGATGACGCTGCGGTTCGCCGCCGGCAACTTCTACATCAACGACAAGCCCACGGGGGCCGTGGTCGGGCAGCAGCCGTTCGGCGGCGGCCGCGCCTCGGGCACCAACGACAAGGCCGGCGCCGCGTCCAACCTGCTGCGCTGGACCTCGCCGCGCTCCATCAAGGAGACCCTCGTGCCCCCGACCGATCACACCTACCCCTACCAGGGCTGACGGCCTCTGCGACCATGGAGGCGTGACTCCCTGGCACCTCGGCACCCTCCATCCCGTGGAGCAGGTGCTGACGATCGTGCTGGCGTTCGGCCCGTTCCTCCTGCTCGGCGCCGTGATCGTCATCCAACGGCGCAAGGACGCGCGCGAGGATGCCGAGGCCGGGTCGCGGGAAACCGGCGGCGAAACGCCCGATCGGGAGCAGGACGAAATTTCTCAGGAAGGCCCATGACCTTGTCCATGACACCCGACCCTGCCGTCGACGGAAGCTATCGCTACCTCTCGAACCTCCTGGAGCGCCGCGCACGCAGGCTGCCTCGCGGGGTCGTCGGGGAGCGCGTCGTGCAGACGTTCCGCGACCTCTGCGGCGAGGTCGGGCCGACGCTCAGCCTGGAGATCGGAGCGCATGAGGCGGACTTCAGCCGGTGGATGAAGGAAGCGGCGCCGGAGGCGCGGGTCGTCGCGTTCGAGGCGAACCCCTTCGTCCACGAGAAATTCGCGGCCGCCCACGACGACAGCGGCGTCGAGTACCTCCACCTGGCGATCTCGGAGACCCACGGCACCGTCGAGCTCGGCATCCCCGTGGGGTTCCACAACCAGGACAAGGGCCGTCGGTTCCGGAAGACCAAGACCAACCGGATGGCCAGCCTCGCGAGCCACCGGTACGCCGAGGACGTCGACACGGTGACCGTGCCGTCGACGCCCCTGGACGACTTCGTCAGCGTCGCGGACGACGAGGTGATCGTCGCCTGGATCGACGTCGAGGGAGCCTCAGGACCGGTCCTCTCGTCCGGCGAGAAGGTCTTGTCCAGGGCGTCCCTGGTCTACATCGAGGTCGAGAGCGAGCCGGTGTGGGACGGGCAGTGGCTCGACATCGACGTCGCCCGTTTCCTCGCACGGTGCGGCCTGGTCCCGGTCTTCCGCGACGTCCAGCGCCCGCACCAGTACAACGTGGTCTTCGCCAGCGCGGAGATCGCAAGCGACCCACGGACCGCGGGCCTGTGTAACCGGATCTACCGGAAATCACCGGCCTGACGACTGGTTCCGCGCTGGTGCGCAGGTCGCTGCGCGGCTGATCTTGCGCCGGTCGGGTGTGTCGGACGGTCGGCCCCGGCCTGCGCCTGGAGGGCTCACGCCGGCGGGGCTACCACATCCGTCCCGGCAGCCAAGCGGACGCTGCGCGCCCGCAATGCTGCCGCGCCGAAGCCAGACCCAGCCACGCCCCGCCGGCGTGCCCCTCCCTGCGCAGGCCGGGTCCGCCCGTCCGCGCCACCCGCGGCTCCCGGTTCGGGGTGGATGGGTTTTCCGATGGGTCACGGGGCTGGTGCCGTGGGCGGGGTCGACCGACCACGAACCATCCACCACCCACCCGACTCGGGAGCAGTGGGGGTCGCGCACGGCCGGACCCTTTGCCGCCGTCGGGAGGGTTGCGCCGGCGCGGCGTGGATGGGTCTGGCTTCGGCGCGCAGCACCGCGGGAGCGCAGCGACCGCGCTGCTGCGGGACGGATGTGGTTGCCGAGCCGGCGCAAGCCCGCCCGTCGGCGGCCACTACCCGGCCGTGCGCGACACCCACCCAGGCGCAAGACCCGCCGCGCAGCGACCCGCGCACCAGCGCGGAACCAGCCGCGCAGCGACCCGCGCACCAGCGCGGAACCAGCCGCGAAGCGCGACCCAGCGCGTCAGCGCTGGAGCCAGGCCTGGCCGGCGCGATTCTCGGCCCGCATCGCGCTGCCGAAGATTTTGCCGATCAACGCCTCGATTTTCCCTGCGACCAGCGGGATCTTGACCGTGATGTCGAGGGTGACGGTCTCGGTGGTGACGCCGTCCTTCTCGGTGAGCACCGCGGTGCCGTTCAGCTCGCCGGGCTTGCCGGGGATGGTCACGTGGATGTCGCCACGCTCCGCACTGGGCCAGGTCTCCGACTGGACGATGTCGGTCTCGCTGCCGACGAACTTCTTCGCGAAGCCGGGGACCCGGTCGGTCGGCTGTGAGTACTCGATGCGGACCTTCATCGGGTCGCCCTGGACGCCGTCGATCGACACCGTGTGCTTGGTGGCCCGCTGGTAGACGCACACCTCGCTGCGGAACGCCGGATCCGCCAGCATCGCGGCGACGTCGGCGAGCGGGGCGTCGTAGGTCAGCTCGTGCACGATCCGGGTCGACATCTCAACGCTCTCCTTCGAGCCAGGCGGCTCCGACGGTCTGCTCGACCACCATGCCCTTGCCGATGTTGTCGGCCATCACCTGTTCGAGCTTGCCGCCGAGCAGCGGGACCTTGACGGTGACCTCGAGGTCGGTCACGTGGCGGGTGCTGGTCCCGTCCGACTCCAGGGTCACCGTGCCGGTGGCCTTGGTGGGCTTGCCCGGCGCGAGGATCTCGATCGTGCCCGAGGTGGGAGACGCCCAGACCTCGGTGACGACGGCGCGGGTCGTCTCGCCCGCGATCTTCTTGGCGATCGCCGGCAGCCCCGCGGTGTTCTGCTCCTGGTCGACCACGATCCGGCAACCGGCGCCCTGCGGCGTCACCGTCACCGTCGACGACACGACGCCCTGGGCGGCGCCGACCGCCTTTCGCCAATCGGGATCGCTGAGCATCGCGAAGACGTCGCCGGCAGGGGCGTCGTAGGTCGACGTGTGCTGGAACCTCATGGTGCACATCCTGGCGCACGCCGAGCTGTTCGCGGCACCCGGAGGCCTAGTCCGCGGACTGGGTCGTCGGGACCCGCACCCCGAGACGCTCCTGGACGGCTTGCTCGAGCGGCGCGAGCGCGGCCGCCTCGGCGGCTGTGGCGACCCCCAGCTGGACGAGCGCGTCGACGCACCTCCATTCGTCGTGCAGGTGTCCGATCTCCCGAGCCTCGGTCAGCGCTTCGCGGAGCTTCCGCAGGCCGCTCTCCGCCTGTCCGACGCCGATCTCGGCGAGCGACGTGACCCGCTTGAGGTAGCGCAGGTCTGCGCCGATGGAGGCGTTGCGCTGGTCCAGGTCCGTCAGGAGGTCGAGCGCGGTCCTTGCGTCGCCGGCGAGCAGGAGGCACTCCGCGAGCATGCCCTCCACGATCACCAGCTGGACCGCTTCTCTGTTCGTGGCATGGACGGCGCGGGCCTCCTCGAACAGCGCCCGGCCCCGGTCGTACTCGCCGCGGGCCATGGCGCAACGTCCCTGCTGGGTGATGCCGAACGCCTGCTCGCCGTTCATCGGCGCGCCGCGCCACAGTCGGGCCGCCTCGGCAAGTCGAGCCTCTGCCTCGTCGAGCCGACGCTGGAAGATCAGCAGCTCGGCGGCGTTCGCCAGCTGGAGCGCGACCTCCAGTGGCTGCCCGAGCCGCCGGTAGAGCTCTGCCGCCTGCTGGTAGTGGTCCAGCGCCATCGGCCACAGCCCGTCGTCGAACGCGAGCACCCCGATGATGTTGTGAGTGCGGGCCGCTCGCTTGAGGTCGCCGAGGCTCTCCTGCTCGCCGGCGTTGCGCACGAGGTCCGCCAGGTCCACCTCCTCGCCCGCGTAGTGCCGGGCAACGGCCTGCAGCTGCGCCGCCGAGGCGCGCCGGCGGCGATCGCCTGCCGCCCGTGCTTCGTCGACGCACGTCAACGCCCACCGCTCGGCCTCCCCGAAGCTGCCTTGCGCCAACAGCGACTGGGCGCGGCTGAAGGCGAGCTCGGCCATGATCCGGACAGAGGGCCGGTCGGTGCGACCAGCGAGAGCCGTGCGCCCGCGCGCCGCCCATCGGATCGCCTCGCCGTGACGGCCGGTCTGCCGCCGCTGGTACGTCGTCAGCGCGGCCAGGCGTGCGGCGGCCAGCCGGTCCCCGTCGACGGACCGCCGGGCGCGACGAAGGGTCTGCTCCATCGCCTCGAGGTCGCCGACGTAGAGGTAGGCCTCGGCGAGCCCCTCCAGCACGGCGACGAGCTCCCGGAGTGGGCGTCGCTGGCGTCGGGCCGCCTCGAGAGTCCGCCGGTGCAGGGTGACCGACTCCGCGTGGGCATACTGGGCGGCCGCGTGCCGGGCGGCCACCAACGAGTGCTCGTACGCCTCGGCGTAGAGCTCTCCGCGCAGGCAGTGCAGCGAGAGGAGGCCGGTACGGACGCTGTCGTCCGGCTCGAGGGCGGCGATCGCGGCAGCCGCCGCGGCGTGCAGCGCGACCCGGTGGCGGAACGGCAGGGCCTCGTACGCCGTCTCCCGCACCAGGTGGTGGCGGAACCGGTAGTGCCCGTCCTCTGCGCGGGTCAGGAACTCGCCGAGGCTCGCGAGGTCGACCGCGTCGAGGGCAAGGTCGGGCACACCGGTGCACATCGTCGCGAGCAGGACGGCGTCGACGGTGGTCCCGAGCACGGACGCAGCCCGCAGGCCGGCTCGCTGTCGGGGCGGCAGCTGGTCGATCCGGGCCGAGATCGCCGATTCGATGGTGTCCGGCAGCTCGTCGGAGTCGTGGCTGTCGACCGCACCGACGTGCAGGGCGGCGAGCAGCTCGGTGAGGAACAGGGGGTTGCCCTCGGCTCGCTCGATGATCGACGTGAACCGGCCGGCAGGCGCGGCCGCGGCTATCGCGTGGGAGCCGACCAGGTCCTCGGCGTCGTCTGCGCCCAGCGGCACGATGTCGAGCACGGTCGCGGGTGCGTCGTCGGGCGGGCGCCAGCTGCAGTCCTCGCGGCTCGTCGTGATGATGAGCCACGGGCGCTCGGCAGCGTCGCGGGCCAGCCGGTCGAGCAGGTCCGTCGACGCCGCGTCCATGAACTGCACGTCGTCGAAGACCCACACCGCGGGGGAGTCGAACATCCTGCCCAGCAGCTCGCTGACGGCCACCTCCATCAGCTCCTTCCGGGCGTCACCGAACTGCCGGTCGAGCTCGTCCTTGGTCGGCGCACCCACGCCGGCGACGACCCGGATCAGCGGCAGCATCGGCTGCAGGTCCGGCGCGACCTCGTCGACGATCCGATCGAGGTCGTCGGCGCCGACGATCCGGTGGAAGGGGGCGTACGGCGTGCCGGTCGTGTAGAGCTCCCCGGGCAACCACTGGGCGCGGGCACCGGTCCGCGTGAGGAGCTCGTGCACCAGCCGCGACTTCCCGATGCCGGTCTCGCCGCGCAGGTCCACCAGCCTGCCGCGGCCCTCCAGCGTCTCGCCGTAGGCATCGAGGAGAGCGTCCAGCTCCTTGTGCCGACCGACGAACGGCAGCAGCCGGGGGTCCGTCTCCCCGTCGCCGGAGCCGGCGGTGCCCGCCGGTCCGACGACCACCGCTGCCTCGACCGGTTCGGTCTTCCCCTTCACCACGAACGGGTCCAGGTGGCGCACCCGATAGCTGGTGCGAGCGCGATCGAGCGTCTCCCGGGTGACGACGAGCTCGCCGGGGCCTGCCCGGGCCATCAGCCGGGCCGCCAGGTTCACCGAGTCGCCGGTCACCGAGTAGACCCGCCGGACGTCGGTCCCGTAGTCGCCGGCGAACACCCGGCCGACGTTGACGCCGGCGCGCAGCGGCAGCGGGTGGTCGCCGCTGAGAATCTCCTGCGCCGCGGCCAGCACCCGGGTGGCGTCCTCGCCGTAGCTGGCCGGGACACCGCCGGCGAGGATCACCTTGCCTCCGTCGGGACAGACGTCCGTCGCCAGGAAGGTGACCTCGTGCGCGGCCGCGGCGCGCTGTGCGGAGGAGATCACCAGGTCGACGGCGGATGCCACCGCGTCGAGCCCGGCTGTCGCGCGCAGCTCGTCGACACCGGCGAACTCGACGAAGCAGACGGCCGCCAACCGGTGCTCGTAGGCCACATCCGCGTCGAGCACGTGGCTTGAGATCGGCGGGGGAAGGGCCTGCCGCAGCTCGACGGCGGTCGTGCGGACCGAAGGGCCGGGCCCACCCACGGTCACGACCGGCGCCGGCTCGACCAGCAGTCGGCCCGGGCCGACGACCGGCCCGATCCTTCCCCCTGCGTCGGCCAGGAGCCGGGCCGTTGGATCGCTGACCACGACCTGGCCGGCGGCGGCAGCGGCCTCGAGCCGGGCCACCATCGTCGCGTCCGGGCCGGTGACGACCAGCTCCCGGAAGACGTCGCCCACCAGCAGGCAGTCCGGCGCGCCGCTGTGAACGCCGACCGACATCCCGAGCCGGACGGTGCCGCTCGAGGTCTGGATGCGACCGACCCGGTGGATCACCTCCTGCATCCGGTGGGCCGCGGCCGCGGCGAGCAGCGGGTGATCCTCGCCGCGGAACAGGAGGAGCACTGCGTCTCCGCCCCACTTCACCAGCTCCGCGCCGTACTCGTAGGCGGACCCGAGCAGGCTGCCGAAGACCCGGTTCAGGATGTCGCCCATCTCCTCGGCACCGACCTTGCCGCGCCGCGCGAGCCTCTCGGTGAGGTTGGTGAAGCCCGAGATGTCGGCGAAGACCGCGGTCGCGTCGAGAGTCCGGGCGTTCAGGGCGGGCTGCTCCTCCAGCCAGTCGACGACCAGCCGCGGAACGTAGGGCAGCAAGGGGCGCGCGGGCCGATCCATCGCGCGCTCCTCTCCTTCACTCCCCGCCCCATGATGCGAGCGACGAACGGGGCCGGGGAAGGATCGGCGAAGTTTTACCTACCGGCGGGTAAAAACTGCCCGGTGTAGGGGATTTCCCTGATTACAGACCACGGAGGTCGGCCTACTTTCGTAGCGCCCCCCACGAGCTCGGGCTCGACATTTCCGCTCCCGGAATCACATCAATCGGTCTCTCGGGCCATCAACATCGGGGATCCGCCATGCTTCAGCACCACCCTCGACGGCGTCGCAGGGGCGCCGTCCGCCTTCTGACCGCCCTGGCCGCGGCGCTTCCCCTCGTCGCCGTAGGCCTGGTGACCTCGCCGGCGAGCGCGATCGTTCCCACGACCACCACGCTCTCCGCCACGCCGACGTCCTCGGTGAAGGACGCGCCGGTCACCTTGACAGCAACCGTCAGCCTCTCGGGTGTCGGCGGCGTGCTGATCGCGCCCACCCGGACGGTGACCTTCACGGCGACCAACGGCGGGCCCCCCGTGTCGCTCGGCACCACCCAGCTGCCGAGTGGCTGCCTGTTCACGATCCGGGTGTGCACGACCTCCTTGACGACCACCGCGCTCCCGCTCGGCAACGTGACGGTGACCGCCACGTACGTCGGCGACTCGATCGCCAACACCAGCAGCGGATCCACCCAGGTCACCGTCGCGCCACGGCCGCCCGACGCCCCGACGACGCTGACCGCGACCAGCATGGTCGGGCTCGTGCGCCTGGTGTGGGCCGCGGGCGGCGACGGCGGCAGCCCGATCACGGGTTATCGGCTCTACCGCAGCACCGCGTCGGCCGGCCCCTACACGCAGATCACCGGCACCCTGCCGACCGGCCACTACGACGACACGACCGGCGCGGTCGGCACGACGTACTTCTACAAGGCCACCGTGGTCAGCACGGGCGGGGAGTCGCCGTACTCCAACGTCGCGAGCGGCTCGCCGCAGGCGCTGGCCGGGTCGAACAAGTTCGACATCAAGCAGTGCCCCGCCAACCAGACCTGCACGGGTGCCGAGCTGCAGGCCACCTCACCGGGATCGGCGACCACCCTCCAGGCCAGCACGACGAGCTCGAACGCCCAGCACACGCTGACCAGCGCGATCGGCGGACCCGAGGTCCAGGCCTGCACGACCGACTACCGCGGCCACAGCGGGACGTTCAACGACACGTCCGCCGACGCCTACAAGGAGGTCCGGGTCGACCTGACCGGTGACGACGCGCTCTACATGAAGAACCAGAGCCCGTACGCCACCGGCGGCCGCATCAGCTGCCTCGGCCTCGGCACGCCGTGGCAGACCAGCCCGACGACGACCGCCCAGTGGTCGCCGGCGGACGGCCTGTACGTCGGCACGCCGTCCTACTGCTCGCAGATGTCGAGCTTCAAGGTCGGCGCTGACGAGTGGTCGCAGCCGTGCCTCGAGGTCGATGTCTTCTACCTCCCGTTCGGCGACCACGACCACCGCCACCGCCGCGACGAGCACGGCCACCACGACGACGACGTGCTGATCTTCGAGATGACCTTCGAGCTGCCCCCGGGTGACGGGATCATCAGCGGCACGAAGTGTTGCTGACCGGGTAGCCGAGGCAGTGCGGTTCTCGGCCCGGAGCGCACTGCCGAGGCGATACTGTGGCGCCTGTGTCAACGACGACGCATACCGACCGTGACCAGATCCTCGACCAGGCCGCCGAGGTAGCCCGCCATGGCAAGGGCTCCTCGGCGCCGCCCGGCGAGGACCTGGTGCCGCTGCTAGCGGCGTACTACCGCCACGTCAGCACCGAGGAGCTGGCCGACCGCTCCGACGTCGACGTCTACGGTGCCTACGCCTCGCACCACCACCTCGCGGCGGAGCGGAAGACCGGCACCACGAAGGTCCGCGTGTACACGCCGACCGTCGCCGAGCACGGCTGGTCCGCGGGCGGGCACTCCGTGGTCGAGGTCGTCACCGACGACATGTCGTTCCTCGTCGACTCGCTCACGATGGAGCTGGCGCGCCAGCACCGCAACGCCCACCTGGTGCTGCACCCCACCCTCGACGTCGAACGGGACGACTCCGGCCGGCTGGTGGCGGTCAACGCGGTGTCGACGGGGTCCGCGACACCGGCCTCGGGGGCACTGCGTGAGTCGTGGATGCACGTGGAGATCGACCGGCTGGCCGACGACGGGGGCGAGCCGGAGCGCCTCGCCGACGACGTACGACGCGTGCTCGGCGACGTCCGGGCCGCGGTCGAGGACTGGTCGGCCATGCAGGACCAGGCGCGCGCGATCGTCGCGGACCTGGAGGAGAACCCGCCGCCGCTCCCCGAGTCGGACGTCACCGAGGGAAAGGCGCTGCTCGAGTGGCTCGCCGACGAGCACTTCACCTTTCTCGGCTACCGGGAGTACCAGCTGGAGCAGGTGTCGGTGGACGGGACGCAGGACGACATCCTCCGCCCGGTCCCGGGCAGCGGCCTCGGCATCCTCCGCGACGATGCCGCCGCCGACCACAAGTCGTCGTCGTTCGGGCGGCTGTCCGGCGCGGTGAAGGCGAAGGCACGGGAGAAGAGCATGCTCGTGCTGGCGAAGGCCAACTCGCGGGCGACCGTCCACCGGCCCGCGTACCTCGACTACGTCGGGGTCAAGGTGTTCGGTGCCGACGGCGAGGTGGTCGGTGAGCGCCGGTTCCTCGGCCTGTTCTCGAGCGCGGCCTACACCGAGTCGGTGATGCGGGTGCCGCTGCTGCGGGTGAAGGTCGGCGACGTGCTCGAGGCGACCGGCCTCGACCCGCGCAGCCACGACGGCAACGCGCTGCTCGACACCCTCGAGACCTACCCGCGCGACGAGCTGTTCCACACCCCGACCGAGGAGCTCGCGCCGATCGCCGAGGCCGCGATGCAGGCGCGGGAGCGCCGCGCCGTACGCCTGTTCATCCGCCGCGACATCTACGACCGCTACCTGTCGGTGCTGATCTACCTGCCCCGAGACCGCTACAACACCAGCGTCCGGCAGAAGTTCGTGCGGATCCTCGCGCAGGTGATCGGCGAGGGGCGGATCGACCCCGACTCGATCGAGTTCAACGTCAGCATCAGCGAGTCGACGACTGCACGCGTGCACTTCGTGGTGCGGATGCCCGTGGGGGAGACGATTCCCGACACGATCGACACCGCCGACCTCGAGCGTCGGCTGATCGACGCGTCCCGGTCGTGGCACGAGGACTTCCTGCACGCCGTCTCGACGGAGTACGGCGAGGAGGTGGGCGCGATCCTCGCCCGCCGCTACGTCGACGCTTTCCCCGAGGCCTACAAGGAGGACTTCCCCGCGCGGACCGCTGCGGTCGACCTCGGTCGGCTCGAGGCGATCCCAGGTGACGCCGGCATCGACCAGGCGCTCTACTCCGAGCTCGACGCACCCGAGGGCGAGGCGCGGCTCAAGGTGTTCCGCGTCGGATCGCCGCTGTCGCTGTCCGAGGTGCTCCCGATGCTGTCGTCGATGGGCGTGGAGGTCGTCGACGAGCGGCCCTACGGGCTGGCGGGACTCGACCGGGTCTCGCACATCTACGACTTCGGCCTGCGCTACGGCGCCCCGCTGCCGGACCAGGCCCGCGAGCTGTTCTCCGATGCGCTGCGGGCGATCTGGGACGGCTACACCGAGATCGACGGCTTCAACGCGCTGGTGCTGCGGGCGTCGCTGACCTGGCGGCAGGCGATGCTGCTGCGCGCCTACGCGAAGTACATGCGGCAGGGCAACTCGCCGTTCGCGATCGACTCCCTCGAGGGGGCGCTCGCCGTCAACGTCGACCTGGCCCGGATGCTGGTGACGCTCTTCGAGACCCGCTTCGACCCGGACCGCGACGAGGAGACCCGGGCAGAGGCGCAGGAGCAGCTCGAGGCCAAGATCACGACCGCCCTCGACGATGTCGTCAGCCTCGACCACGACCGGATCCTGCGCTCCTACCTGACCCACATCCGGGCGACCCTGCGCACGAACTACTTCCAGGGTCTCGAGACGGTCGCGGAGCGACCTCCTCGACCACCGGCTGCATTCGTCCCCAAGCCTTATCTCTCGCTCAAGATGGAGCCGTCCGCCATCCCGGACCTGCCGGAGCCGCGGCCGAAGTTCGAGATCTTCGTCTACTCGCCGCGGGTCGAGGGCGTGCACCTGCGGTTCGGCGCGGTCGCGCGAGGCGGCCTGCGCTGGTCGGACCGGCGCGACGACTTCCGCACCGAGATCCTCGGCCTGGTCAAGGCACAGATGGTGAAGAACACCGTGATCGTGCCCGTGGGCGCGAAGGGCGGCTTCTATGCCAAGCAGCTGCCCGACCCGGCCGGCGACGGAGGCCGCGACGCGTGGCTGGCCGAGGGGATCGAGTGCTACAAGACGTTCATCCGCGGCCTGCTCGACGTCACCGACAACCTGGTCGCAGGCGAGCCCGTCCCGCCACCGCGCGTCGTGCGCCGCGACGGCAACGACTCCTACCTCGTGGTCGCGGCCGACAAGGGCACCGCGACCTTCTCCGACATCGCCAACGGCGTCTCGAAGGACTACGGCTTCTGGCTCGGCGACGCGTTCGCGAGCGGCGGCTCCGTCGGCTACGACCACAAGGCGATGGGCATCACGGCCCGCGGCGCCTGGGTGTCGGTACGCCGGCACTTCCGCGAGTTCGGCGTCGACTGCCAAGAAGAGGACATCACCGTCGTCGGCGTCGGCGACATGTCCGGCGACGTGTTCGGCAACGGCATGCTCTGCTCGGAGCACATCCGACTGGTGGCCGCGTTCGACCATCGCGACATCTTCATCGACCCGGAGCCCGACGCCGCGGCGTCGTTCGCCGAGCGCAAGCGGCTGTTCGACCTGCCGCGGTCGAGCTGGCAGGACTACGACAAGTCGCTGATCTCCGAGGGTGGCGGGGTGTTCCCGCGGTCGGCCAAGAAGATCCCGATCAACCACCAGATCCGAGCGGCGCTCGGGATCCATCGTCACACCGATGCGATGACACCGGCCGAGCTGATGCGGGCGATCCTGCTGGCCCCGGTCGACCTGCTCTGGAACGGCGGCATCGGCACCTACGTGAAGGCGGGCAGCGAGACGAACGCCGACGCCGGCGACAAGGCCAACGACGCGATCCGCGTCAACGGCACCGAGCTGCAGGTCCGGGTGGTCGGTGAGGGCGGCAACCTGGGCTGCACCCAGCGCGGCCGGATCGAGTTCGCCAACAACGGCGGTCGGATGAACACCGACTTCATCGACAACTCCGCAGGCGTCGACACCTCCGACCGCGAGGTCAACCTCAAGATCCTGCTCGACCGGGTGGTGGCCGACGGCGACCTGACCGAGAAGCAGCGCAACAAGCTGCTCGCGTCGATGACCGACGACGTCGCCGACCTGGTGCTGCGCGACAACTACGAGCAGAACATCGCGCTCGCGAACGCCGCTCGCAACGCCCCGTCCCTCCTCCACGTGCACGAGCAGTGGATGCAGGAGCTGGAGTCCCGTGGTCGGCTGGACCGCGACCTCGAGGCGCTGCCGCCGAAGGCGGAGGTCAAGCGACGGCTCGAGGCCGGTGGCGCGTTGACGCAACCGGAGCTGTCGGTCCTGATGGCCTACACGAAGATCGTGCTGGCCGAGGAGCTGCTCGCCTCCGACCTGCCCGAGGACCCCTACCTGCTGCTCGACCTGGTCTCCTACTTCCCGAAGGCGGTCCGCGACGGCTTCACAGCGCAGATCGAGGAGCATCCGCTGCGCCGCGAGATCATCGTGACCCAGGTCGTCGGCGACCTGGTCAACGGTGCCGGCATGACCTACTGGCCGCGATTGGCCGGGGAGACCGGCGCGTCGCCGGCCGAGCTGACCCGGGCCAACTTCGTCGCGCGGGAGATCTACGGATCCCTGCCGTTGCGCGAGGAGCTCGCCACCTACGACAACAAGATCGACGCGGCGGTGCAGACCCGGATGCGGGTCGACATGCGCACCCTGGTCGAGCGTGCGTCGCGGTGGCTGGTGACCAACCGCCGGCCACCGCTCGACAGCCAAGCCACTGTCGACCTGTTCGCCGAACCGGTGCAGGCGACGATGCTGGCCCTGCCCGAGCTGCTCGTGGGCCGGGAGCTGGCGGCCTACAACGAGCGGCGCTCGGCTCTGGTGAGCCAGGGCGTGCCGGAAGATCTCGCCGCCCGGGTGGCGTCGTACGACGTCGCCTACGCGCTGCTCAACGTGGTCGAGATCGCTACCCGGGATGGCCTTGACCCGCGCGACGTCGCCCGCGTTCACTTCGCGCTCGGCGAGCGCCTCGGCATCTCGGTGCTGCAGCTGCGGATCGTCAGCCTGCCGCGCGCCGACCAGTGGCAGACGATGGCCCGGGCGGCGCTTCGCGACGACCTGCACGCAGTGCACGCGCAGCTCACCGCCGAGGTGCTGTCGAGCACGTCCGCCGACGGGGAGGTCGTCGCCCGGGCGGACCCCGAAGAGCTCCGCGAGGAGGCGGCGCGGCGGGTGTCCGAGTGGGAGGCGTCTGCCGGCGAGGTCGCCGCGCGGGCGGTCGACACGCTCGGTTCCATCTGCGCCGACGAGGACACCGATCTGGCCCGGGTGTCCGTTGCGTTGCGGGTGGTGCGCGGCCTGCTGGCCTAAGCCTGAATCCACCGATCTCCGCCTGCTGCGCGCCACCATGCGGGCACGCTGGCTGCGTTGCCAGCGCTCGAAAGACGTCCAGTCTGCCTTCGCGCCGGACGCCTGGCCATCGCACCCGCCTGATGGCGCTCGCGACGGCGGCCATCGGTGGATTCAGGCTAAGGGGCCGACGCCCGGATCAGGCGCCGACGCCGCCGTCGACCGGGATCAGCGCGCCCGTGACGAACGCCGCGGCGTCGGAGAGGAGCCACACGACCGCGTCGGCGACCTCCTCCGGGGTCGCGATCCGGCCGAGCGGGTGCATCGGCGCGACCCGCGCAGCGGCGGCCGGGTCGGCCAGGCTGCGGGTGGCGACCGCCCCCGCGATCACGGCGTTCGCCCGGATGCCCCGGTCGGCGTAGGCCACCGCCGTGACCCGCATGAGGTGGTTGAGGGCGGCCTTCGCCACGGCGTAGGCCGGGATCCCGACGTTCGGGAGTGCGGACACGCCGGACGCGGACGAGAGCGCGACGATGGACCCGCCTCCCGACCTGGTCATCACCGGAATCGAGGCTCGGACACAGCGCATGGCGGCGGTGACGTGGAGGTCGAGGTTCGCCTGCCAGGTGGCGTCGTCGATCTGGTCCAGCGGCACCCGCGGCATCTCACCGGCCCCGCCGCACACCAGGCCGTCGAGCCGGTCGTACGCGTCGACGGCTCCGGCGACCGCGCGCTGCACGTCGGCCTCGACCGTGATGTCGGCCGGTACGGCGACCGCGCGGCCTCCCGCCGCGGCGATGGCGTCAGCCGCCTCGTGCAACGGATCGGCCGAACGACCGACGAGGACCACTCCGGCTCCACGCCGGGCGCACGCCTCGGCGACCGCGCGCCCGATGCCCGACCCGGCGCCGACGACGAGGACCGAGCGCCCGCCCAGGTCGAGGTCCCCCGTCATCCGCCTGCGAGCTCCGCGGCGACAGATCGCACGGTCGGGAAGTCGAAGAACACCACGTGGTCGACCGCTCGGCCGAGCAGCGGTTCCAGCTCGGCGGCGAGCTCGACGGCTTGCAGCGAGTCCATGCCGAGGTCGACCAGGTCGGCGTCGAGATCGACGTCCGACGGGGGCAGCCGCAGCCGCTTGCTGAGCGCCTCGACCAGCACTGTCTCGATGGCCGGCGCGTCCAAGGATGGCGATGACGTCACCCGATGCCCCTCTCCTCGCGCCAGCGATCATGGCTGGCCGTCCGTTGGGTCTTCCCGCTCGTGGTCTTCGGCACCCACCGCGGTCCGACGACGTAGACGTCGGCGACCGGGACCTCGAAGGTCTGGAGGACGGCGCGCTTGACCGCCTTCACGATGTCGGCCTCTGCCTCCGGCTCGTCGGTCTCGGTCACCACGACGACCGCGTCGGTGCCGTCATCGTCGATGCGGAAGGACGCGACGCCGCCCGGCCGCACGGCTGGGTGGGACTCCTCGGCCACGAGCTCGATGTCCTGCGGGTACAGGTTGCGGCCGCGGATGATGATGACGTCCTTGGCGCGGCCGCAGATCACGAGCTGGCCGTCGTGCAGGAAGGCCAGGTCGCCGGTGCGGAGCCAGGGCCCGTCGCCGTCGGCCGTGCGCGCCTCGAAGAACTCGGCCGACATCTTCGCGCGGCGCCAGTAGCCGCGCCCGACGCTGGGACCACGGAGCCAGAGCTCCCCGACCCGGTCGGGTCCGCACCGAGCGAGGGTGATGGGGTCGACCGTGATCGCCTCGTGGTCCGCGGCCAGGGAGCCGTCGGTCGCCAGCGCCCGCGCCCCCTCGGCCTCGGGCTCGCGGAGCACCACCTCGCCTGTCTCCATCGCCGCGGCATCGATCCACACGACCTCTGCCCGGCCGGGCTTCGTGGCCGCGATGAACACGGTGGCCTCGGCGAGGCCGTAGCCCGGGCACCAGCTCGACGGGTCGGCGCCGCTGCCGGCGAACGCTGCGGTGAACGCAGGACCGGTGCGTACCCGGACCGGTTCGGCGCCGTTGAGCCACACCTTGACCGACGAGAGGTCGAGTGCTGCCCGGTCCTCGGGCGTCGTGCGCTCGACGCAGAGCTCGTAGGCGAAGTTGGGCGCGTAGGTGTGGGTGCCCCGGTAACGGTCCATCGCCCGCAGCCAGCACGCGGGGTCACGGATGAAGGCGAGCGGCGGCAGGATCACCGACGTGCTGCCGGTCCCGACGGCCGCGAGGGCGCCGAGGACCAGGCCCATGTCGTGGCTCAGCGGGATCCAGATGACGGTGACCGACGACTCGTCGATGCCCATGTGCTCGGCGCCGGCGTCGATGTTCGCCACCAGGCAGTCGTGGGTGATGACGACGCCCTTCGGGTCGCTGGTCGACCCGGAGGTGTACTGGAGGTAGGCGACCCGGTGCACATCGGGCTCGGGCATCGGGTTGACCAGGATGGCGGCGTCGGTGCGGATGACCGGCAGGTCTCCCTCGGCCAGCAGGGTCAACAGCTCGGGCTCGCCGACGGCGATGCCGGGTCCGGCGACGACCGCCACCGCGCCCGCGTTCTCCCGCACCGGCGCGATCCTGCTCTTGAGGTGGGACACACGGCGCGGAGCCGGCAGCGGGGCCGCGATCGCTCCCATGCGCATGCAGCCGAAGAGGCCCGCGAGCAGCTCGATCGCAGAGACCGCGAGCAGCAGCACGACATCGCCGTGATGCACACCGGACCGGTCCAGCTCGTCGGCAACCGCAGCCGCCCGGTCCCGGAGCTCGCGCGCGGTGATCCGCCGGGTCTCGATGTTGCCGTCCGGCAGCTCGATGTAGACGACGCTGTCGGGTTGGGTCTCGGCGAGCCGCTCGAGCCGTTCGACGATGTTCCCCGTCGGCATCAGGTCGGCTCTCGGTGCGCGTGCGCGGCGAAGACCGCGTGGAACACCTCGATCAACCGGTCGACGTCGGCCGGCTGGTGCTCGGCGGTGAGGCTCACCCGGAACCGTTGCTGGTGTCGCGGGACGGCGGGGAACACGGCGTAGTTCACGAAGATGCCCGCGGTCTCCATCATCGTCACCGCCGCCTTGATGTCGATGTCGGACGGCAACGGCACGGAGATGATCGCGGCCGCGGGCTCGCACGACAGCCCCAAGGGGCGCAGCCCGTCGGCCGCGCGGGCGACCATCGCCCGCAGGTGATGGCGGCGCTCCGGCTCG
Organism: uncultured Actinomycetota bacterium; assembly: GCA_963766035.1. Taxonomy (GTDB): domain Bacteria; phylum Actinomycetota; class Actinomycetes; order Propionibacteriales; family Nocardioidaceae; genus Nocardioides. The sequence goes on from CAVXYP010000006.1 coordinate 194,519, forward strand.
GCCGCCATCACGTCGAGCGAGGCGAGGGCGGCGCCGACGACCGCGGGCGGCAGAGAGGTCGAGAACAGGTAGGACCTGCCGAACACGCGGAGGTAGTCGATCAGGTCCGTCGAGCCCGAGACCCAGCCACCGATCGCCCCGAGCGACTTGCCCAAGGTGCCGACGGTGGCGTCGACCTGCCCCTCGATGCCGAACGCCTCGAGCGACCCGCGCCCGGTCTCGCCCACCACGCCGGTGCCGTGGGCGTCGTCGACGATGAGGAACGAGCCGGTCTTCTGGCTGACCGCCAGCAGCTCGTCCAGGGGCGCGGCGTCGCCGTCCATGGAGTAGATGCCGTCCACGATGATGAACTTGTCGCGCGCCTTGTCCTCCTCCTCGATGACGGCCGCGAGGTCCTCGGCGTCGTTGTGACGGAACAGCCGAGACCGCGCTCCCGACAGACGGAACCCGTCCCACAGCGACCCGTGGGCCCCGCGGTCGAGGAACGCCACGTCGTGGCGGGACGGCAGGGCGCTCATCAGGCCGACGTTGGCGGCGTACCCGCTCGAGAAGATGATGGAGGCCTCGGCACCCTTCAGCGCCGACAGCCGCTCCTCGAGCTCGCCGTGCATCGCGGTGAAGCCGTTGAACAGCGGGCTCCCGGGGGTGCCGGCACCGTGCAGGCGCACCGCCTCACGGGCCGCTTCGACCACCTTCGGGTGGTGGGACAGCCCCAGGTAGTCGTTCGACCCGAAGTTGAGCACCGACTGCGAGCTGCCGTCCGGCCCGAGAACCTGACCGGACCGGCCGTCGGCGCCGTCGAGCTGACGGCGCATGAGTCCCTGACCCTTGCTGGTCAGCGCACGGGATCGCTCGGAACCGACGCGCAACCGGTCGGCGAGCGGGAGCCGATCCATGGCGACGGACGCGTCGAACAGGTCGTACACCGCCGCCGTCTCGACAGGGGTCCCCTCTTCGGGTTCGGACGGTTCTCCTGTCGCCTTCGTGGTCATCTACTCGCCTTCGGTCGTGATGTCAGCCAATTGCGGACGTGCACATGCCGGTGATGCCCTGGAACTCCGTCTTGAGGAGGCCAGCCGTGAGCCCTTGGTCGATCACGGCATTGTTATCGATCGGCACGAAGCCGCTTCCCAGGTTGATCTGTAGCGCGAGTCCTTGCTTGTCGGTCGTGACGACCTCGGCCGGGATGTGCTTGGCCGGCTTGAGCTTGTACAAGGCGCATGGCGTCGGCTCCGCCAGCAGCGCGATGACGTGGTCGTGCGGGCCCGTGCCGGGCTCCTTGGGACCTTGTGCCTCATCGTCGCCCTGGATGGCGACGACATACAGCCCGGCGGCTCCGTCGACGGGCTGCTCGGCCGGGGCGACGTCGGTCGCGGTGAACGAGCCGTACTGGCTGTCCACCCACGACGGCTCCGTGAGAGCGTTGGGGTCGACCGACTCCGACTCCTCCTCGGTCGCCTCGGTCGCCTCGGTCGTGGCGTCGGTGGTCGCTTCGGTGGTCGGGTCCTCGCTCGGTGTCTCCGACGTCTCCGACGACGTGTCGTCGCTGGCGTCGTCGCCGTCGCCGTCGTCGCTGCACCCGGTCAGGAAAACGGCGGTCAGCGTGATCGCGCCGAGTCCTCGGTAGAAACGCATGAGCCCCATGGTGGATCCTGCCTTCCTTGACGGGGCGCGGTCGCGTCGCCCCGGTGCGTGGGTGACTCTCAGTGTGTTCCGACCCCGTTCGCCCGACATCCGCCGTTCGACGGATTTCTCAGGAATCCTCACTGTGCCACGATGTCGAGTTGTGGACGTCGAATCGGAGATCCGTGACGAAGTACACCGCGGCATCGCCGAGGTGCGGGAGCGGATCGCCGCCGCGTGCGGTCGGGCGGGTCGCGACCCTGCGGACGTGACGTTGATCGGCGTGTCGAAGTTCCAGCCCGAGCCTCTCCTGCGCGCCGCCGTGGAGGTCGGTGTCGTGGACCTGGCGGAGAACTACCCGCAGGCCATGCGCGACCGGGTCGAGGCGATGCCCGATCTGCCTGCGCGCTGGCACCAGATCGGTCCCCTGCAACGCAACAAGGCCGGCATCGTCGCCCGGGTCGCGTCGTACTTCCACGCACTGGACAACCCGGCGATCGCTGATGCCCTCGGCACCCGCCGTGATCCGGCCGACCCGCTGAACGTGTTCGTCCAGGTCAACATCGCCGACGAGTCCACGAAGTCCGGAGCTACCGTCGCCGACGCGCCGGCGGTGCTCGCTGCGGCCGAGAAGCACCCGTCACTGAAGGTCGCCGGCCTCATGTGCATGCCGCCGACACCGGAGCGCCCCGAGGACAACCGGCAGTACTTCGCGGGCATCCGGGAGCTGGGCGAGCGGCTCGGGGTGCCGGGCCTGTCGATGGGCACGACCGACGACTTCGAGGTCGCGATCGAGGAGGGCTCCTCCATGGTGCGGGTCGGGCGGCTGTTGTTCGGTGCCCGCCACGCCCAGGTCGAGGGCACCAAGTTCGAAGCCCTCAAGGCGCAGTGGATGGCCGAGCACGGGCAGACCTAGCCTGCGAGCTTGAAAGTTTCCGCCGAGCCGGCACAACCGGCGAGGCGGTCGCTTCCATCTACGTGGTATGAACCCAGCGACCACTATCCCGCCACTCGGGGCGGCGGAGGTAGCGATGGAGCCTGAGGACGAGTTCGCCGAGCTGTTCGTGGCCTTGTGGCCGCGGCTGCTGCGGATGGCGACCGCGATCGCCGGCGACCGGAGCGCCGCGGAGGACGCGGTCCAGATGGCGTTCGCCCGCGCCTACGCGTCCTGGTCGCGGGTCCGGCGAGCCGACCACGTCGACGCCTACCTGCGGCGGATGGTCCTCAACGAGATCTTCGGCTCGCGGCGGAGCGGCTGGTTCCGGCGGGAGCGGCCGTACGCGGACGTCGACCCGGGCCGGACGGCAGCCGGGCCGGAGGACGGCCTCGCCGATCGCGACGCCGTGTGGGCCGCGGTGCAGGCGTTGCCGGTGCGCCAGCGGGCCGTGATCGTCCTGCGCTACTACGAGGACCTGAGCGAGGAGCAGATCGCCGCGACGCTGGGCTGCTCGCGCGGCACGGTCAAGTCGCAGGCCTCCGCCGCCCTTGCCAACCTGCGTCGAGCCGGCGCGACCACCGAAGGAGGCTTCCGATGAACATCGACCTTCGTGACGTCCTCGCGGAGCGGATCGATGCCGTCCCGGATTCCGTCGGCGATCTCGCTGCGGTGAGGTCGGCGGGACGACGGATCCGGCACCGTCGGCGAGCGGCGACCGGAGCGGTCCTGGCGGCGGCTGTGGTCGCCGTCGGCGGCGCCGTGGTCGCGGCCGATCGTGACCCTGGAACCGGAGAAGGAGACGCTGCGTCCGACCAGACCAGCAACAGCTCCCTCGGAAGCCTCGACCTCTCCGATGGGCTTCGGGCCTATGGTGACCCGGGCCGCTACCTCTACCTGGGCGGCCGGAAGGTCCCGGCCAAGGACGTGGAATGGCTCGACACCGATGCCGTGGCGACGTCGTACGGCGTCGTCTTCTACGACGCCGGCCGCCCGATGCTGCTGGACGAGTCGGGCAACTTCTCGCCGCTCGTCGACGGACCGGTCGACCGATCACGGGACTTCCACCCGACGGCCAAGGCCGAAGGCGCCGAGCCGGTCGTGGCGTGGGCCACGGTGCGGGACGGGCAGGCGACGGTCACGGTGCACGACCTGGCGACGGGCAAGGACATCGGGAGCGTGCGACCCGACTGCGGGGGATGTAGCGACCTCGTGATCGACGGCATCGATGACGGTGTCGTGTTCGTCCGCACGCGCGAGGGCACCCGCACCTGGGACAGCGCGACGGGGGAGTGGGCAGACTTCGCCGGTCCGGACACCCGGGTGGCCGACGTCCGGAACGGGGTCGTGCTGTACGACGGGCCGGCGCCGACGGACGGCGACTGGCAGCTCGTGCGCGGCGCGATCGACGCGCAGCTCACCTTCGACGGCCGACACGTCCTCTACTGGAGCAGCACCCTCGAGCCGACATCGGTGGGCGTCCCCCCGATCGTCCTCGACAGGGGGGCCCGCACCGGTCAGGGCGACGGGCAGTGGACCCTCGACAGCGACGGCTCGGTCCTCGTGGTCACGACCGGGCGGGGACCGGGAGAGTCGGTGTACGACTGCGTGCTGCCTTCAGGTGCCTGCGAGGAGCTCGAGTCGATCACTCCGACCGGCGGCGACGTCCTGCTCATCGGCAACGACATGTGACGCACGTTAACCATTCGCTGTTCGTCGGTGCTCCGACCTAGAGTCAGAGCACCGATGACGACCACCACGCCTCACCCTCCTGGCCGGTCGGAGCGCGACCCGCTCGGGCCTGATCCAGACCAACCGCCTCCCGCGGGCGTCCACTCCTTGTGGCGCCTGCGGTCCTACCTCCGCCCCCATCGCGGCGCGCTGGTGATCATGGTGACGACGGCGCTCGCGGGCATCGGCGTCGCGATCGCGATCCCGCTGGTGATCAAGGCGCTCATCGACGGCCCGATCACCGATGGCGACATCGACCCGGTGCTGCCGCTCGGCCTGCTCGTGCTCGCCCTCGGTGTGCTCGAAGCGTTCCTCACCTGGTGGCGGCGGTGGATCCAGTCCAACGCCGTGCTCAACGTCGAGACCGAGATGCGGCGGGAGCTCTACGCCCACCTGCAGGCGCTGCCGATGAGCTTCCACAGCCGTTGGCAGTCCGGGCAGCTGCTCTCCCGCGCCACCACCGACCTGTCATCGATCAGGCGCTTCTTCGGCTTCGGGATGCTGTTCCTGTTCATCAACATCCTGCAGGTCACGGCGGTGACCATCGTGCTGCTCTCGATGTACTGGCCGCTCGGCCTGGTCGTCGCGTGCACCGCAGCGCCCATCGTGTGGCTGTCGATGCGCTTCGAGAAGGAGTACGTCGTCGTCTCGCGGCGGGTCCAGGACGAGCAGGGTGACCTGGCGACCCGGGCCGAGGAGGCGGCGGTCGCGATCCGGGTCATCAAGTCGTTCGGCCGGAGTCGCTACATCAGCGAGCAGTACGAAACGGCCGCTCGCCAGCTGCACGCGACCTCGATGGACAAGGTCCGGCTCTCGGCCCGGTTCTGGACCTTCCTCGAGGTGATCCCCAACCTGGCCGTGGTCGTGGTCCTGCTGTTCGGCGCGATCGGTGTCGGTCGCGGCGCGCTCACGCCGGGTGAGCTGGTCGCGTTCATCACGCTGATGCTCTCGTTGGTGTGGCCGGTGTCGTCGCTCGGCATCATCCTCGCGATGGCGCAGGAGGCGATGACGTCGGCCGCCCGGATCCTGGAGATCTTCGACACCGAGTCCGACATCGTGAGCGGCACCCGCACCATCGAGCACCCTCGCGGCCACCTGCGCTTCGAGCACGTCGACTTCGCATTTCCGGGAGCCCTCGACGAGCCGGTGCTGCGTGACGTCAACCTCGACATCCAGCCGGGCGAGACGGTCGCCGTCGTCGGTGCGACCGGGTCGGGCAAGTCCAGCCTGACCGCTCTCGTGCCGCGGCTGTTCGACGTGACCGGGGGCGCCGTCACGATCGACGGCGTCGACGTGCGCGACCTCGACCTGGCCCACCTGCGCCAGCTGGTCGCCACCGCCTTCGACGACCCGACCCTGTTCTCGATGAGCGCGCGGGAGAACCTCACTCTCGGTCGCGACCCCGAGACCTACCCAGCGACCGACGCCGAGATCGAGGAGGCGCTCGACGTCGCCCAGGCCGGCTTCGCCCGCGACCTGCCGTGGGGGCTCGACACCCGCGTCGGAGAGCAGGGGATGGCGCTGTCCGGCGGCCAGCGCCAGCGGCTCGCGCTCGCCCGCGCGGTGCTGTCGAAGCCGGTCGTGCTCGTGCTCGACGACACCCTGTCGGCGCTCGACATCCACACCGAGGCGCTGGTCGAGGAGGCCCTGCGCCGGGTCCTGGTCGACACGACCGGCATCATCGTCGCCCACCGGGCGTCGACCGTGCTGCTCGCCGACCGGGTCGCGCTGCTCCAGGACGGCACGATCACCCACGTCGGTGAGCACCGTGAGCTGCTCACCACGGTGCCCGCCTACCGCGAGCTGCTCGCCGCCGACCCGTCCCTCGAGGACGCCGCGCTATGACGAGCTCGACCCAGTGGCGTGGCATCGCCAAGGCCGATGCCGACGAGGCCGCGCTCGAGCGCATCGAGCGGCGGTTCGTCGGAGGCTCCGGCGCGCTGTTGCGTGAGCTGTTGCAGCCCTACAAGTGGGCGATCTGGGCGCTGGTCGCGATCGTCCTCGTCGAGAACGCCGCGCGGCTCTCGATCCCCTACCTGGTCAAGGAGGGCATCGACACCGGCATCCCGCCGATCCGTGCCGACAACAACCTCGAGCCGCTCTTCGTCATCGTCGGGATCGTGCTGTGCGCGACGCTGACCCAGGCGGTCGCGCGCAACCTGTTCCTCGTCCGCTCCGGCAAGGTCGGCCAGGACGTCCTGTTCGAGGTGCGCCGCCGGGTGTTCCGGCACTTCCAGGCGCTGAGTCCGGCCTTCCACGACGAATACACGTCCGGCCGGGTGATCTCGCGCCAGACGTCCGATGTCGACGCCATCTACGAGATGCTCGAGACCGGGTTCGACGGGCTGGTCACCGCCGCGCTGACGCTCGTGGGCACGGCCGGCCTGCTGCTCTTCCTCGACGTCAAGCTCGGCCTGGTCGCCCTGTGCTGCGGCCCGTTCCTCTACTGGCTCACCAACTGGTTCCGGAAGTCCTCGGCCAAGAGCTACCGGGTCACCCGCGAGAAGGTCGCCCTCGTCATCGTCCACTTCGTGGAGTCGATGGGCGGCATCCGCGCGGTGCAGGCCTTCCGCCGCGAGCCCCGCAACCAGGAGATCTTCGACGACGTCAACGACCAGTACCGCGCGGCCAACCTGGTGGCCTTCCGCCTGGTCGCGTGGTTCATGCCCGGCATCCGGCTGATCGGCAACGTCACCATCGCCGTCGTGCTGCTCTACGGCGGCTACCTCGCCTACCACGGTGAGGTCACCGTCGGCGTCCTCGCGGCGTTCCTGCTCTACCTGCGCCAGTTCTTCGAGCCCATGATGGAGATCTCGCAGTTCTACAACACCTTCCAGTCGGCGTCGGCGGCGCTCGACAAGCTCGCCGGCGTGCTACGGGAGCAGCCCGGTGTGCCCGAGCCGGACCGCCCGGAGGCGCTGCCCGCGCCTCGGGGCGAGGTGCGGTTCGACGACGTCGAGTTCTCCTACGTCGAGGACCGGGTGGTCCTCCACCACCTCGGCCTCCAGGTGCCGGCCGGCCAGACCCTGGCCGTGGTCGGCGCGACCGGGGCGGGCAAGACGACGGTGGCCAAGCTCGCGACCCGGTTCTACGACCCGACCTCCGGCCGGGTGCTCCTCGACGGGGTCGACCTGCGCGACCTGAGCTCCGACGTGCTGCGTCGCGCGGTGGTCATGGTCACCCAGGAGAACTACCTGTTCTCGGGCACCATCGCCGACAACATCCGGTTCGGCCGTCCGGACGCGTCGATGGCCGAGGTCGAGGCGGCGACCCGCGCGCTGGGCGCCCACGACTTCATCTCGGCGCTCCCTGAGGGCTACCAGACTCCGGTCGCCAACCAGGGCGGGCGGCTGAGCGCCGGCCAGCGGCAGCTGGTGGCGTTCGCCCGGGCGTTCCTCGCCGACCCCGCGGTGCTGATCCTCGACGAGGCGACGTCGTCGCTCGACGTGCCGTCCGAACGCCTGGTCCAGCAGGCGCTGCGCACCGTGCTCGCCGGCCGCACCGCGGTGATCATCGCTCACCGGCTCTCCACGGTCGAGATCGCCGACCGCGTGATCGTGATGGAGCACGGGCGGATCGTCGAGGACGGCGCTCCCGAGGAGCTGGTCGCGGGCGGTCACGGCAGGTTCTCCGACCTGCACCAGGCGTGGCTCGACTCGCTCGCCTGACCCCCACGCCGCGGCCGTTCATCCCTGCGGTGCAATTCGTCCGATAGGGACGCCACGCGGGCACGTCTGGCCCTAGGCTGACGCAGGCTCGAATCTTCCAGGAGGCTCCATGTCCCAGCTCATCTCGATGGCGGCAACGGGTCCGGCGTACGACGTCGCTGTGATCCTCGGGCAACTGGCGCTGATCCTGGTGGTCGCGCGGATCGCCGGCATCGCGGTCTCTAAGGTCGGCATCCCGCCGGTCGTCGGCGAGATCGGTGCCGGCGTCCTGCTCGGGCCGAGCCTGCTCGGCATGGAGCTCAGCACCAAGATCTTCCCGATGGACCAGCGGGACTTCCTCGGCATCCTGGCGCAGCTCGGCCTGGTGCTCTTCATGTTCGTCGTCGGCCTGGAGCTCGACGTCTCCCTGGTGAAGGGCCGGGGCAAGGTCGCGGGCTCGGTCTCGGTCAGCTCGATCGTGCTCCCGTTCGCGCTCGGCATCGGGCTGGCGAAGATCTTCGTCGAGAACGACACCACGGCGGCGCTCAAGCCGCCCGGCGCGGGCTTCTGGCCGTTCGCCCTGTTCATGGGCGCCGCGATGTCGATCACGGCGTTCCCCGTCCTCGCCCGGATCCTGACCGACCGCCGGATGCACCGCACCGAGACCGGCGGCCTCGCTCTGGCCTGCGCCGCGGTCGACGACGTCATCGCGTGGACGCTGCTGGCGGTCGTGCTCGCCATCTCGGGCGTCGAGGGCGCGCACGAGCACCTTCCGGGCTGGGCGATCTATCTCGCGATCCCGTTCGTGCTGGTGGCGATCTTCGTCGTGCGGCCCGCGTTGAAGGGCCTGACGACCGCCTATCAGAAGGCCGGCGAGCTGACGCCGACGATCCTCGGTGTCGTCCTCGTGCTGATGCTGCTCTTCGCGGGCGCCACCGAGATCATCGGCATCCACTTCATCTTCGGCGCGTTCCTCTTCGGTGCGATCATCCCGCACGAGAACGCCGCCGCCCTGCGGCACGAGATCCTGGTCCGGCTCGAGCAGATCTCCGTGCTGCTCCTGCTGCCCGTCTTCTTCTTGATCTCCGGCCTCAAGGTCAACATCCAGGGGCTCAGGAGCGAGCACATCCTTCCGTTGATCGGGATCCTGGCGGTCGCGATCATCGGCAAGTACGTCGGCGCCTACGTCGGCGCCCGACTCCAGCAGGTGCCGCACTGGCAGGCCAGCTCGCTGGGACTGCTGATGAACACCCGCGGGCTCACCGAGCTGATCATCCTCAACGTCGGTCTCAACAAGGGTCTGCTCAGCCCCGAGCTGTTCACGATGATGGTGATCATGGCCCTGGTCACGACCGTCATGACCGGACCGTTGCTGGCGTTCACCTATCCCCAGCGGCGCGTCGCCCGCGACATCGCGGAGGCCGAGCGGATGGCCCTGGGTGGCGAGGCGGTCGACCGGATCCTGGTGCTCAGCCGGCCGGTGGCCGACAACGCGGTGACGCTCGAGATCGCCGTCGCGATGCTGGCCGGCGCCCGGCCGGCCGAGATCGTCATCGCCGACCTCCAACCCCAAGGACGGCTGCTCGACCTGGGCAGCGGGCTGTCGGGCGAGCTCGCCGAGATAGCGGCCGCCATGGAGAGCCAACAGGTGCTGATCAACCGTGGTGACGACCTAGGAGTTCCGGTCCGGGTCATCGCGCACCCGAGCGCTGATGTCGAGCAGGACCTGGTCGAGCTGGTGCAGGTGCTCGCGCCGCAAGGCGTGGTCGCGTGGTCGGACGACCCGTCGCTCGACGCCGTGCTCGCCGTCGTCGACTGCCCGTCGGCCGTCGTCGCGGACGGCACCGAGACGTTCCCGGACGGCGCCCCGGTGTCGGTCGCCTGGAGCGCTGACAGCAACGGCGACGCGGCGGTCGTGCTCGGGGCGCGGCTGGCGCTGGCCCGGGGGGTGGCACTCCAGCTGCCCGCCGAAGGCGGCCGTCGACTGGGCACGATCCGGTCCGCGCTCGAGGAGCGCGGACTGCGGATCACCGAGCCGTCGAAGCCCGACCCCGACTCGGGCCTCACCGCCGCTGTCATCGATGTCGCCGGGCTCGGCGCTGACCCGGCCCCCACCGTTGGTGCGCGGAGCGAGCCGGACGCCGTGCCGGTCGACTTCGCCGCGGTCGAGCTCGGCGCGACGGCTGAGACCGCCGCCGAATAGCTTCCGGAGACGCGCTCGGCCAAGCCGGCTCAGGCGCCGCCCGCGTGCGTGTTGTACGCGAGCGTGCGGTGGCCGATCCGGATCCTGGTGCCCTGGACCAGGATGTGCTCGGCGCCCGGAGGCATGCGCTGCCAGTCGGGAGTCTTCGGCACGTGCACGAAGGTCCCGTTGGTGGAGTTGTTGTCGATCAGCACGACGTCCCAGCTGCGCAGCTCGAGGCGGGCGTGGACCCGGGAGACCTGGTTGGACTGGTCGATGATCGGCAGCCCGCGGAAGTCGCCGCCCTGCACCCGCTCGTCCCCGTTGGGGTCGCGCCCGAGCAGGTAAGGCGTGTCGAGCTGGAACACCGAGCCGTCGTCGAGCACGACCACGCCGAGCGGTGGCCGGACTCCGCTGACCAACACCGGTGTCTGCTGCACCATGTTGATCCCGCAGACGGCGCAGAAGAGCTGGCGCGGGTCGTTGAAGTGGCGGTTCTTGCAGTAGACCCCGCGCACCTCCTCCTTCGCCGCGCCCGACGCCACGATCACGCTCGCGTCGTCGACGAGCGGCAGCGGCTCGAAGTCGTCGTCATCGAGGTCGTCGATGAGCACCGACTGGAACTCGATCCGCTCGTCGGCCTGGGGCGGGGGCAACGGCCGACCCGCGGGCGCGCCGGCCGGCTCCGGGTGCGGGTGGTCGTGCCCGGTGTGGTCGTGCCCGGTGTGGTCGTCGGCCATGGCCGGCTCCGGTGCGGCCGGCGGTGCCGGTGCGGCCGGCGGTGCCGGTGCGGCCGGCGGCTCGGGCGCGGCCGGTTCCTCCGGCCAGACCATGGGCTCGGGCGCAGCCGGAGCCTCGGCTGCCGGCGGAGCGGCCGGCGACTCGCCGGTGGGCTCGTCGCTCACCAGGTCGGAGGCAGGCGCGCTCATCGTGTCGGCCTGCGGCGGCTCCATCATCATCGACCCGCCGACGGGCGCACCGGACGGGACGACCAGCGCACCAGCCTGGATCACGCCACCGTCGAGGCGGAACGTCGACGCGGCGTCGGCCGGGCTCGCACCCGGCAGGGTCACGGACACCTCGTCGATGGGCCACGGGATCAGCCGCTCGACCCACGCGAGCGAGTCGGCGCCGCTGATCTTCTCCTCGCCCACGGTCACCACGACGTCGCCGTCGATGAAGACCGCGAGGCCGGTGGCGTGCGGCGCCAGCGCGGCGAACCCCGGCGACTGGTCGACAGCCGTCGACAGCATCAGCGCGAAGCCCCGTACCAGCTGGCGACCCTGGCCGCCGTTGGCAGCGACCATCTGCGCATGGTCGACGTAGGGGCGCACCACGTCGGGATCGGTCGAGCCGACCAGCAGCACGACGGGTCCCATGCGGGCGAGGGTGCCCTCGCCGGCGCCGGGGACCACGGTCGACCGGGTCCAGTCCTCCGCTGACTGCTTCACGTCACACGATCCTTCCGCCGAAGAAGCGCCACCGGATGAGCGGCACTCGCATCGGTCCGTTCGTCCAGAGCCAGATGATGTACCAGATCACCGTGAAGTCGATGAAGAACGCCCAGAAGACCGAGGCCGGCGGGTTGTCGCCCTCGATGCCCGGGATCAGCCCGAACTCGAGGAGCAGCCACACCAGGGCGCCCTCGTTGATCGCGGTGATGAAGCCGAACAACGTCGGCCAGTCCTTCTCCCACCGGAACTGCTGGATGACGTGGTAGATCAGCTCCCACACGATGCCGAGCACCAGGACGGTGGCCAGGATCAGGTAGGTGATCTTGTAGCTCTCGCTGTTGAAGCCGAAGCCACCCGGCAGGACCGGGGTGATCAGGAAGGTGATGATCCCGCCGAAGACGACGAGCATGAAGATCCGGGTCTGCAACCGCCCGTTGAGGGTGGGCAACATCAGTGAGCTCCTCGGCATGTCGGACGGACGGTCGAGTAGGCGGCGGAGCGGGTCACGGCTTGCTCCCGAACAGCCACTTCCACCACTGGATCGTCGAGCGCACCGGTCCGATGCGCTTGGCGAACTTCCGCTTGGCCAGGTCCTGGTAGATCTCCTGAGCCGCGACCTGCAGCCCGAGGAAGGTGTCGACGCCCGGGAAGTAGCCGCCGAGAGTGGTGGCGCCCGAGGCATACATCGCGCCGCTGCCCGAGCGAGTGCCGATCAGCTCGAAGTTGCGGTCGACGTTCAGCCGGCCGGACGGGTTGCGGCTGGCACCGCCGTGCTCGAGCAGGTCCTTGAGCAACCGGTGCTCGGCGATGTCCGCCTCGAGGCCGGTGCAGTCGATGACGAAGTCGACCTCGACCGGCACCGTGCCCTGCGCCGTACGGACCTGGTTGACGATCCGCTCGCCGTTGGGCTGCATGTCGTCGACGGTGCCGACGAGCGATTGGTACCAGCCCTCACGCCTGCCCTGGTTCATCTGCTTCTGCCAGAGCTTGCGCCAGGGAGTGTTGGTGCCGCCCATCCGCTTGTAGATCTCGGCGCGCTGCTCGCCCTCGAGACCGCGGACCTGCTTCTTGAGCTGGCCGCCCCACACCGACTTGGGGTAGTTGAAGCCCTGGTAGGCCCAGCCGTTCTCGCCGCGCCGGCGCATGAAGATCCTGGTCTTCCCGCCGCCGGGCCTGCTGTCTTCCTCGTTGCCGTAGCCGTCGTTGGTGCCGTGGTAGTAGGTGCGGAACAGGTGGACGATGTTGGTCTGCGCCCCGTGCAGCAGGCGGTCGTCCATCAGTCGCTGCAGCACCCGGGACGCCACGATGCCGCCGCCGCGCACCATCACGGTGCTCGGCTGCTGCATCAGCCGCTCGTAGACATGCTCGTGCGCCTCGTAGGCGTTGACGATGTGGCGGTAGTCGTTGTGGTCGGTGCGGTAGCGCTGGAGCTCCGGCAGGAATTTCAGGCCGGGGTAGCCGACGGCAAGATGGACGTACTGCGAGCGGAACGCGATCCGCTTCGTCGCGGACTGGCCCTCGGGGGGAGTCAGGATCGTGAAGTAGCCGCCGCCGTAACGTCGGCGGACGATGCGGACCAGGCCCTTGACCAGCATCTCGTTGTAGTCGATCCGGTTCTTCTCCCGCTCCATCGTCTCGAAGGCCTGCCCGGCCTTCGGCGTGTAGTAGTCGGCGAAGATCGGCTCGGTGAAGAGCCCCAGCAACACCTTGAGGTTGAAGTTCCGCACGCCCTCGCTGAAGCCGTACGACGGGAAGCCCCAGATGTTGTCCGGCCGCGAGGCCGAGTCGGAGCGGAGCCGCTCACCGCGGGGGATCTGCGAGACGCGGGTGAGGTACTCGTAGGTCTGCCAAGGGTGGTCCAGGGTGCCCAGGACCCGCATCTGCGACGTCGGCACCCCGGCGATCCGCAGATAGTCGACCGTCACGAAGCTGCCGATGCCGGAACCCACCGTGACGAACGGGACATCCACGATCGGGATGCCCGCGCCAGCGACCATCTCGTCGGTCCAGAAGTCCGTCCCGAGCAACTGGTCCGTGAGGTCGCCGGCCGGCATGGGCTGGGCCGGCAGGTACGTGCTGGGGTCCGTGGTCGGTACCACCGAAGCTGCTGTGGGCTCGATCAACGTGCCTCCTTCGTCGTTGGAAGGTTCCGCCTCAGGTGCGCGTCCGGAACGCTACACCGGCTACCCGTCGGTGCGCCTCCGAATCATGAACCGAAAGGCCACTTGCCGAAAAACCGTCCGTCCGGATGAATGGGTGGCGGGGCAGTTTCGGTTTTGCGGACCGCGATCGGTGGCACATGCCATGCTGTTGACCCGAAGGGCGACGCTCCACCCCGCGCGCTGCGGGGAGGTTGCGCTGCCGCCCGACAAGAGCTATCGGAGGAGCGCGTGCAGGGCATCGCGGACTATGAGTTCATCCGGCCGCTGGGGGAGTCGAACTACGGCACCAATTACCTGGCGAACGCGCCGGCGCGGCTGGGCATCACCGCCGACGAGGTCGTCGTCAAGGTCATCGCCGGTCCCACTTCGGACGACGCTTTCCGACGAGCGACGCGGGAGCTGAAGCACTTCAGCGTCGCCGACTCCGACCGCCTGGTCGCGGTCTACGACGCCGGCCGGCATGGCGGCGCGTTCTACTACGCGATGGAATACCTCCCGCTCGGTTCGCTGGCGCAGCCCACCGTGTCGCTCGATTCGGGCCGGGCAGTCGCCGCCGTACGGGACGCGGCGCTGGCCGCCCACGCCCTGCACGAGCGCGGCATCGCCCATCGGGACATCAAGCCCGACAACATCCTCATCGCCGAAGACGGCGGTCGGCTGTCCGACCTCGGTCTCTCCCAGCTGCTGTCCCCGGGCATGGTGATGACCGGCCTCGGTCAGATCGGGCTCGAGTTCACCGATCCCTCGATCATGCTGGGCGCCGCGGCATCGCGGGCCAGCGACATCTGGTCTCTCGGCGCCTGCCTGCACTACGCCCTCACGGGTCGTGGTGTCTACGGCGACCTGCGTAGCACCGAACCGCTCCTGCTCGTCCGCTCCATCCTGGCCTCGCAGCCGACGCTCGCGCCCGACCTGCCTCCGGCAGCGGCGGAGCTGATCACCGCGTGCCTGGCGAGCGACGTGACGGCGCGGCCGCGGACGGCTGCCGAGGTCGCCGAGCGGGCATCAGGGATTGCGACGGGACTCGGGGCGGCGGTCTGACCAGTCAACGGGGTGTGGTGACGCACCTGCGGTTCCAGGGTAACTAGGATCCCCCTGGCCGCTCCGGCGACGAGATCACCATTTGGGGAGATACATGGAACTGCACGAGAGCCTGTACGCCCTGGGTCGGAGCCAGGGTCGGGAGCTGTTCAACGACGCCGACAGCTTCCGCGGTGCGCTCGACGACTACCTCGACGAGGACAGCGCGACCACCGGCGACATCAACCTGCTCGTGGACGCGGTTCGACTCGGGGCCTACCAGGCCATGACCAGCATGCTCGACAGCGGCGCCGACGCCGACCGCGCGGTCAACGAGGCCGGCAGCCGGCTGGCCCGCGACCGCGGCAGCGCCGACGTCGGTGGCGCCATGTGGGCACTCGCGGTGCTCGGCTACGCGACCGGCAAGGTCTCCGACGCCCAGGTGCGTCGCTACCGCACCCAGCACGCGTCGGCCCCCACGCCGCCGCCCGCCGGTCCGCCGACGATGTTGCCGCCGGCCGCCCAGGGCAGCGCGCCGGCGCCGCGGCCGGGGCCCAGCGCGCCCGTACCGCCCCCAGGTGTGACTCAACCGCCGCCGACCTCTCCGGTCTGGCCCAGCTCGGGCGGCACCCCCGTCTCGCCCGCCTCCGCGCCTGCACCGGCCCCCGTCGCCGGCGTGTCGTACGGCGCGCCGCCGCCCGCGTCGTACGGCGGCTACAGCCACGCGGCGCCGCCCAAGAAGCGCAAGATCTGGCCGCTGCTGGTCGGCATCGTCGGCGTGCTCGTCGTCCTCGGCGTGGTCGCGACCATCGGCATCGTGGTGCTGTCCGGCGACGACGACGAGCCGCCTCCCGGGCCCGAGGCCTCCACGGACGTTCCCACGACTCCGACCGAGCCCACGGGGCCCGACGTGACCTTCGCCGCGCTCAACGAGCGCTATCAGAGCCTGGCGTCCCTCGTGACCTCCGGCATGGACAGCTGTGCCGCGGCCAACCCGCAGTCGGGACAGACCGAGAAGATCTCGTGCACGTTCCCGCAGGGCACGCTCGTGCTGACGACGTACACCTCCGATGCCGAGCTCAAGGCGGCCCGCAAGCGCCGGCTCAACAACGCCGAGGGCACCATCGTCTCCGACGTGGAGTCCGGGGCCTACTACCGGTTCGACCCGACCACCGCCGACGACACCAGCACCGACCCCGCGATCATCTACTGGGACAGCCAGGCCGGCGTGCAGTCGGCCGAGCTGACGGGCGGGCCGGGCTTCCCGGCGGACCAGATCGACGATGAGTTCGAAGCGGTGTCCGCGACGGTGACCCCGCCCGACGGTCCGACCGACGTCGCGGTGACGGACTTCAACACGCTGTTCGGCATCGTGAGCTGCGAGCGGATCCCCACCGAGACCGATGGCGAGAGCGAGGAGAGCGAGTGCCGGCGGTCCGGGCGGCGCACCTGGGTCGGCCGCTTCGACAAGTCCTCCGACCTGCGGCGCTACCGCAGCAACGCCAAGACGCTGACCAGCGGCGACGACGACCTGGTCGTGGACTACTGGTACAACGACGACAACAGCAACGGCCAGCAGGACTCCGACGAGCCCGAGCAGGGCAAGATCTACGGCTACATCGAGGAGCAGGACGGCGGCACCAACTACGGCGTCCTCTACATCGACGACCTGGACTGCCGCTGCTACCTGCAGATGTACGACAAGGGCCAGGGCGACCCGGAGAAGCTCTACGACCTGATTTTCTGATTGCGCGAGCGCCGCGGTTGACGCAGTCAGAAGTTGCGGCTGCTTGGCGGCTTGCGGGTGTTGCCGCTGGTCGAGGTGCGAGGCCGCCCGCGGCCGAGCCTCGAGACCGAGGCCTACGGGACGTCGAGGGTGTCGGCGAGGAAGGGCGACAGCGACTGGTCGGGATTGATCGGGCGCTCGGAGGCACCGGCGCCGAGGTTGCTGCGAGCGATGATGACCATCGAGGTGTCGTCGCCGCCGATCTGGGCCGGCTCCTCCAGCCACGAGGGCAGCTGCTCGCGGATCCAGTCGAGGCCGCGGGCGCGGCCGAAGTCGACGAGCTGCTCGCCGGTCTGACGCCACCATCCGTCGGCGTCGACCCGGGAGGTGCCGAAGCCGTCCGTGCACAGGAACGCCAGGGCGACGTCCTCGACCCGGGTGTCGATGACGGCCGTGCGCAAGGCGCGCAGCGGGTCCGGCTCGCACAACGAGCTGGTGTGCATGCCGTCGAGCTGCGGGTCGTCCGGCACCGCGCGCAACGCCTCGCCCTGGTCGGTCACCAGGACTGCGTCGCCGTCGCCGATCTGGAGGACGACGAGGAGGTCGCCGGACACCGCAGCCGCGAGGAGCGTGGTGCCGTAGGGACGCAGCTGGTCGTCGACCATGGCGGCTTGACGCTCGTCGCCGAGGTCGAACGGGTTGGCCTCGATGTGGTGCCGGACCTTCGTGGCCCAGCTGTCCACGATCCCTGCCGCGGCCTCGGTCACGATGTCACCGGCGGTCTCGGGGTCGGTGAGGTCGACCACCACCCGGCGCAGCTCCTCCACGGCACAGACGACGGCGAGTGCCGATCCGGTGTCGCTGCGGAAGTGGGCCTTGTGGCCGTGGCCGTCGGCAACGGCGGCAACTGCCTGGGCTCCGTCGGTCCAGGTGAGGACGGAGTCCTGCAGTGGCAGCTCGTCGCGGACGTGCACGGACCCGATCCGGGAAGCGGAGAGGACCGTCCACCCCAGCTGATGCTGCTCGAGGCTCACCCGAGCGTGCTCCAGATCGGGTCGCCGATCGGGCTCGGCGGCACAGCGGTGAGACCGCCGCCGCCAACCACGGGCCGCGACGCGACCTTGCTGGCGGCCTTGGATGCCCAGACGATGTACTCGACCAGCTGCTCGGGGTTGTCGGCCCGCAGCAGCGGGACGTCCTCGTCGCCGATGAAACGGCGCAGCGAGTGCATGTCGGCATCGCGACCGACCCCGAGAGCGAGCCGGACCGCGGTGGCGCCCCAGCGGTTGTTGAGGAGGGCTTGGAGCCCTTCGGCGAACGTGGTGCCGCTGCTCTGCGTCGGTCGGCCGTCGGAGACCAGGATGATCGCCGGCGGAAAGGCGCTGTTGCCCTCGTCGAGATGGGCAAGCGCCTCGGTCAGGGTGAGCAGTGCGCTCCCGAGCTCCGTGAAACCGCGCGGCACGGCCTCCAGCCGCTCCCAGTGGATCTGGTCGACGGGCGTCGGTTCCTCGATCACCCACCGCGGCTCGTTGGCGAAGGCCAGCACCCGGATCAGCATCTCGGCGTGCGGGTTGGCGCGAGCCTCGTCCTTCAGGTGCGGCAGCACCTCGGAGATGGCGTTGTTGAGCGCCTGGATCCGACCACCGCGCATCATCGAACCCGACACGTCCAGGACGAAAATGAAGTGAAGGGGCTTGCGCGCCAGTGCGCCGCCCAAGCGGTCACTCATGCCATCTCCTGTTGCGGGGGTTTGGACGCCGCCGTCGCTGCTCAGGCTATAGATTGTCACACACGGACCCCGTTCTCGTGGGGTTCCTGCGGCGGAACGAGAGGCACGGAGGTCGGCGACACCCATGGTGCTGGCAGAGGGCGTCGAGGTCGACCTCGGGCCATTGGGCCGTGCCCGGGTGACTTCGCTCCTCGGTCAGGGCGGGCAGGGCTACGTCTTCGAGGTACGCCGCGACACCGGCGAGCCCCTCGCGCTGAAGTGGTACAAGCCCGAGAGCGCGACCACCGAGCAGTACCAGGAGATGCAGCAGCTGGTCGAGATCGGCTCGCCGCACCGCCGGTTCCTGTGGCCGCTGAGCATGGCGCGGGTGCCGAGCGAGCCGAGCTTCGGCTACGTCATGCACCTGCGGGACCCGCGGTTCCTCGAGCTCAGCTATCTGCTGCTCAACGGTGACCGCGACGGCAACCCGCTCGACGTCTCGTTCGCATCGATCATCGAGCTGTGCCGCCAGCTGAGCTACAGCTTCCTTCGGCTCCACGCTCGCGGACTGTGCTACCGCGACATCTCCTTCGGCAACGTCTTCTTCGACCCCACCTCCGGCGACGTGCTGATCTGCGACAACGACAACGTCGGCATCGACAACGGCACCGGGCGGGTGCTCGGCACGCCGTACTTCATGGCGCCCGAGGTGGTCCGCGACACGACCTACCGGACGCTGCCCAACACCGACACCGACCGCCACTCGCTGGCCGTGCTGCTGTTCTACTCGCTGTTCCTCGGCCATCCGCTGGAGGGCACGCGGACCGATGCCGGCATGCGCGACGCCCACTGGCTGATGAGCCACTTCGGCACCGAGCCGCTGTTCTGCATGCACCCGGCCGACGAGGGCAACCGGCCGGCCGAGATCGTCCAGCAGTACTGGAAGATCTATCCGCAGTTCCTGCGCGACCTCTTCGTCCAGGCATTCGTCGACGGCATCGGGAAGCCCGGTGCGCGGGTCACCGAGGGTCAGTGGATCAAGGCGATGGACCGGCTCCGCGACGGGCTGCTCGCGTGCCCGACCTGCGGCACCACCAACTTCTGGAGCAGCGGCGAGCCGGACCCGGTGTGCTGGCAGGACGGCACGTTGGTGCGCCCGCCGTACCTCCTCCACATCGGGCGACGCTCGGTCGCGGTCGGGCCGCAGGCGGCCATCCGGTCCGACCACCTCGCGTCCGGGGTGGACCACCCGGTCGTCCTGGGCGACCTGCGTCAGCACCCCCAGGCCCCCGACCGGTGGGGCCTCCACAACGCGTCCGACTTCCCGTGGCCCGTCGCCTACCCAGGTGGTCAGAGCTTCGTGCTCGACCCCGATCGCACCATCGAGCTGGTGACCGGTGCGCGGATCCAGATCCGGAACGCCACCGTCCAGGTGCGGCAGCCGGCCGCCGACCCGCCCGGCGCTCCCGCCTAGGCTGGTGGGCATGTCTCCGCTGGTGGTCGAGGTGGACGGTCGGGTCCTCCGCCTCGAGGGGAGCACCGTGATCCACATCGGTCGGGCCATCGACGCCGAGGTCGTCCTGACCGCAGGCTCGGTGTCGCGGCAGCACGCCGAGCTCCGCCCGGTCGACGGATCGTGGGTGCTGGTCGACTCCGGCAGCCAGTTCGGGACCTACGTCAACGGGGTCCGGATCGCCGAGCACACGATCAGGGGCCGGACGGTGGTCCGTTGCGGTCCGGTGGCGACCGGCTCGGAGCTGACGATCACGCCGACCGACCAGGTCTCGGCCGGCGCGGACGCCGCGGCCCAGGCTCCGCCGCCGCCGCCGGCACCGGCCGAGTCGTTCGAGGACCCGACGATGCCGCCGGCTCCGGGTGAGCGGCCGGTCGCGCACTCGCGGTTCGCGCCGCCGCCCCCACCGCCCCCGCCCCCTCCGCCCCCTGCCGTCGCCCCGTCGTCCCGTCCGATCGCACCGGAACCGTCCCCCACGCAGGTTGCCGGTGCCGTGGGTCCGCCGCCGGTGATCCCTGCGGGCTTCGACCAGACCCAGGTGCTGGCGGCCCAGCCGTCCGCGCCGGCCGCCCCCGGTGGGCCGCCCCCTGTGCGCTCCGGACCCGACCTGCTGCTGGTCACGGAAGGAAGGGAGCACCGGTTCCACCACCCGGCCCAGGTCACGATCGGGCGGCTGCCGGACTGCACCGTCGTCCTGAAGGACCCGGCCGCGTCCCGCCTGCACGGCACCGTCTCCGGCGTTCCGGGCGGCTGGACCTACACCAACCAGTCCAACGAGGGTACCTTCCACGGCGGCCGCCGGATCACCACCAAGCGGTTCGACGAGCGCACCGAGCTGCGGCTGGGGCACCCCGTCGCCGGTCCCGAGCTCACGCTGGTGCCGATCCTCTCGGCGGTGGAGGAGGAGAAGCGGATCGCGAGGCGTCGGCTCGGACGCAATCTGCTCGTCGCCGGGATCATCGCCGGCGTCTTCGTCCTGATCCTGGGCATCGCCGGGGCGGCCGTGCTGCTGAGCCGCGACGACGACGGCGACGGCACCAACCCGGCCAGCGACCGCCCGTCGGTGTCCGTGTCGCCATCCACGACCGGCACGACCGACAGCACCAGCCCCGGCTCTCCCGACGAGCTCACCGAGACCGAGCTCGACGCTGCCAAGGCGGCGACCGTGAAGATCATCGCCGAGAGCCACTCGCTGACCGACCCGAGCGACGAGTTCGCCTACGCCGGATCGGGCTCGATCATCCGGGCCGACGGGCTGATCCTGACCAACGCCCATGTCGCGGCGCCCGAGTCGCCGGGCATCGTCGAGCAGTACGGCCCCGAGGCCGCGATCGCGAACCCGGAGTATCTCCTCATCTCGATCACCGACGGCGAGACGGACACGACCGCCCCGCCGGCGTACCGTGCCCGCGTCGTCGAGGCCGACGGCTTCCTCGACGTCGCGGTCATCCAGATCTTCGCGGACGCCGACGGGTCGGACCTCGCCGGCCCCCTGGACCTGCCGACGGTCCCGATCGGCAGCTCGTCAGAGGTGCGTGCGGGTGACGACGTCACGGTGCTGGGCTTCCCGGCCGTCGCCGGCTCCGGCGACTCGATCACCGTCACCACCGGCGCGATCTCGACCGTGCTCAACGATCCCGACCTGGGGCCGCGCTCGGAGTTCGACACCGAGGCGCGGATCGCGCCCGGCAACTCGGGCGGGATGGCGGTCGACAACGACGGCCGGCTCATCGGACTCCCGACGGCCATCGAGTTCGACCCGAGCGGCTCCGGGGTCACGAGCGGCCGGATCCGCGCGATCGACGTCGTGACGTCGCTGATCGAGGACGCGGAGCAGCAGGTCGGCTGACGACCTGGTCTCGTGACGGTCGCCAGGGCGACCTCCTCGACCAACGACCGCGACCTCCTCGACCAACGACCGCGACCTCCTCGACCAACGGTCCTGTGGCTCCGGCATGATGGGGGCGTGCTGGTCCTGCGCAGGGTGCCCCGGTCCGGGGCACGCCTCTCCGCAGGACTCACGACTGCGGAGTCGACAACCGCGCTGGCGGTCGCACACACGGCGGCCGGGGGAGCCCTGCCCACCGCAGGCTGGCTGCTGGCCATCGGCGCGACGGCGTACGGCGCCGGCCTGCTCGTCCTTCGCGGCCGGGCGCCGGTGCGCGTGGTGCTGCCGGCGATGGTGGGGCTGCAGGTGCTCCTCCATGCCTGGCTGGTCGCGCTCAGCGCGGGCACGACGCTGCACCGGCACGACTCCGGTTCCGACGCGCTGCTCGGTCTGAGCTGGCCGATGCTGCTCGCGCACGTGGGCGCGGGCCTGGTCGCTGCCGCCGCCTGGGTGCTGCGGCGGCGCGCGGTCGACGTGCTCCTGGGTTGGGCTGACGCTGCGTCGCCGGGTATCCCGCACCGCGCGCGGGTCAGGTCCGCTGTCGTGCTGCCGCTGCGGTCCGGCCGCGACGTCACAGCGCAGCCCCAGCGCGGCCCACCGCGGGTGCTGCCGGCAGCCGCCTGACCGAGACGCCGGATCGAACACGTCCCGAGTCGGTCGGTCGGCTGCGCCTGCCTGCAGCAACCCGATCCCAGACAAGGAACCAAGAATGCACATCAGACACATCGTCCTGCCCGCGGCTGCGGCCGCGGGCACCCTCGCGCTGGCCGCCGCACCGGCGTCGGCGCACGTCACCGTCACGCCGAGCACGACGGCGGCGGGCTCCTACACCGTGCTGACCGTGAGCGTCCCGCACGGGTGCGAAGGCTCGCCGACGACCGGGATCGCGGTCGCGATGCCGGAGGAGATCTACTCGGTCACGCCGACGCGCAACTCGTTCTGGAACGTCGAGAAGGTGATGGAGAAGCTCGACGAGCCGATCACCGACGCCCATGGCAACGAGGTCACCGAGCGGGTGGGCCAGGTCGTCTACACCGCGACGACACCGCTGCCCGACGGGCAGCGGGACTCGTTCGAGCTCTCGCTGCAGCTGCCCGACGCCGAGGGCGAGACCCTGGTCTTTCCCGTCGTGCAGACCTGCGACGAGGGTGAGACCGGCTGGACCGAGGTGGCCGCGGACGGGCAGGACGCTGAGGAGCTCGAGCACCCGGCGCCGACCGTGACCATCACGGCGGCCGAGGGCGACGGGCACGGCGCCGGCACCGCGGAGGAGCCCGACGCGACCGCGACCGCCGAGTCGAGCGAGGACGAGGACGGCAACGGCCTGGCGCTGGCCGGCCTCGGCACCGGCATCGCCGGCATCGTGATCGGCGGCGTCGCCTTGGCCCGGAGCCGGAAGGCCTGACCACATGCGGTGGCGTGCACTGGCGACGGTGCTGCTCGCCGGGCTCCTCGTGGGCCTGGCGGGCGCACCGGCGTCGGCGCACGCCACGCTGGTCTCCAGCGACCCGGCCGAGGGTGAGGTCCTCACCGGTGCACCTGATGTCGTCACGCTCACCTTCGACGAGCCGGTGTCCGTGGTCGAGGACGGCATCCGTGCCTACGACGCCGTGGGCGACCCGCTCGACCTGGATGCGGCGGCGCGGGACGAGGTCGTCACCGCCGACCTGCCCGGCGACCTCGCGGACGGCACCTACGTCGTCACCTGGCGGGTCGTCTCCTCCGACGGCCACCCGATCGCCGGATCGCTGACGTTTCACGTCGGTGCCCCGAGCGAGACCGTCACCCCACCCCACGACGGGCCGGCGACCGGCGACTCGGCGATGCGCGTCGTCGCGAGCGTCGTGCAGTCGACGTCGTACGTCGCCCTGCTGCTCGCCGGCGGCCTCACCATCTTCCTGTCCTGGACCTCGCGCGGCGTCCGGCTCCACGACGCCGTACGACGGCGGCTGCTCCGACTCCAGCGCGGATCCGCGGTCGCCGCGATCCTGGTCGCCGCGATCGGCGTCCTGGTGTCCGGCGCCTACCAGCGCGGTGCCGGCGCGCGTGGGCTGCTGGAGACGGCCTCGCTCGATCCGTCGCTGGTGGGCGACGACCTCACCGTCCTGGTCCTCCAGGTGATCGGCCTCGGGCTGGCGGTCCTCCTGACCGGCCGGCCCGCACCGTCGCTGGCCGGCGACCTCGGCGCTGCCCTGGCGGTCTGGTCGCCGGCCGTGGTCGGCCACACCCGCGCCTACGAGCCGGTGTCGCTGCTGGTCCTCACCGACGCCCTGCACCTCAGCGCCGGTGCGGTCTGGCTCGGGGGCCTGGTCGGCCTGGCCCTCGTGCTCCCGTCGCTGGCCGGCCGTGAGCGTGAGGGCGCTCTCGTGCTGAGCCGGTTCTCGACGGTCGCGGCCGGCCTGCTCCTGGTCGTCGCCGGTGCCGGCACCCTCCTGGGGTGGCGGATCCTGGGCTCCTGGAGCGGACTGTTCGACACCGGCTACGGACGGCTGCTGCTGGTGAAGGTGGGGATCGCACTGGTCGTCGCCGCGGCCGCGGCGTGGAACCGCTTCCGACTCCTGCCCCAGGTGACCGGTGGCCCGCACGAGGCCCGCCGGCGGGCGACCTACGCCGTCCGGCGGGTGGTGGTCCTGGAGGCGGGCCTGCTGGTCGGGCTGCTGGGTGTGACCGGGTTCCTGGTGGAGCAGCCACCGGGAGGTGAGCCTGTCGCGGCCGCACCCACGGCTGCGAGCGACGTCGCGCAGGCGGTGGCCGGCAACCTCAAGGTGCTGGCCGTGCTCGACGCGACACCGGGCCGGCAACGGCAGCTGATGGTGCAGGTCCAGGACCCGAGCGGCGAGCCGGTCGACCTGCACGCGCGGCCGGAGGTCTCGCTCCGCAGCGCCGACGTCGACCTCGGGGTGGTATCGGTGGTCCCCACCGGCACGGGTACCTACGTGGCCAACGTCAACTTCCCGGCGGCAGGGGAGTGGACGGTGCAGGTGAGCCTGCGGATCAGCGAGTTCGAGAACCCGGTCACCACGCTGACCATCGACGTCGAGTAGACGTCGAGCAACTGTCAAACCACGGTCGCGGTGACGGGCACCGTGTGCACGATGCCGCCGACCCGGACCTGGACGAAGAGGCGGTAGTCGCCCGCCCGCTCGAAGGTGGTGTGGAACGTCAGCCTGGTCGGCCCTGCGGTCTGCTCGGGTTCGCCGTACGGGTGCACGTGGACGAACACCTGGTGGCGAGCGCCGGTCCGGAATGCCGACACGTGTGCGGCGGCGCCGAGGTAGGCACCGAGCGGCGGCACCGGGCCGCCGTCGACCGTGCTGACCTCGAGGTGGAGCCGGCCATCAGGACCGACCGTTCCGGCGCCGTCGACCTGGACCTGGATCACGCCGTCATCGCCGCCGGGCGTCAGGGGAGCCCGGTCCCACCGCCCCGGCACCGTGACCTCCGCGCCCAGGGCCAGCGGCCGGTCCGCACCCGCCGGCAGGAAGTCGGCGATCACCCGGTAGTCGCCCGGACCGGCGAAGTCCACCGGCACCGCCCACCTGCCGCCGGTCAAGGTCGGGTGCAGGTGGCGGTAGACCGCGAGGTCGGAGCGGACGACGTACAGGTGCATCAGCTTGGTCTGCTGGGACTCGTAGCCGGCCACCGGCTCACCGTCCGGGCCCAGGATGCGGAACGACAGCTCGCCCGGCCCGTCGGTCTGCCGCGGCACCTGCAGGTCGGCGAGGCGATAGCCGCCGGCGCTCGCTCGGGTGCCGTCGCCGACGGTGGCCGGATCTCCCTCGCCCGGCGGGTGCGTGTGGCCGGCGGGCGGCGGGTTGAGCACGAGCCGGTCGGGGTCGGCGCCGGACTCGTCGCTCGAGCAGGCGCCGAGCAGGAGTGCGCCGGCGGCGACCAGAGGGAGCAGCCAGGCGGTGGGGTGGTGCACCCGACCAGTCTGCCGGGCGACCTCCGTGGACGTTCCTGCAGGTGCAAGAAGATGGTCGTCGACAACGGAGCCGGCTGCGCCTACCGTTGGTGGGGTGGGGGACGGCTCTACCCCGCGTGCTCCCGCGGGTGATCGCCACCGCAGTGCTGCTCGTGGCCTGCGGTGCTGTCGTCGCGCCTCCGGCCTCGACCGGAGCCACCGCGCGGACACTGGCACCGGTCGTCGGGCGGTCGGCGCCCGGCGCGATCCACGGTCACTACGTCGTGGTGCTGAAACCGCAGGCGTCCCGTTCGATCGCTTCCGATCTCCGCAGGCTGGCGGCCGACCGCGGTGGCCGGGTCACCCACATCTACCGAAGCGCGCTCAACGGCTTCTCCGCCAAGCTGCCGGACCGGGCCGTGCGCGCACTGCGCGCCGACCCGGCCGTCGACTACATCGAGGTGGATGGCCGCGTCTCGATCCAGGGTGACCAGGCCAGTCCGCCTTCGTGGGGCCTGGACCGGGTCGACCAGCCCAGCCTCCCGCTGAACTCGAACTACCACTACAACGCGACCGGGTCGGGCGTCCGGGCCTACGTGATCGACACCGGCATCCGCACCACGCACACCGAGTTCACCGGCCGCACCGGTCCTGGCTTCTCCGTGATCGCCGACGGCCGTGGCACCGACGACTGCAACGGGCACGGCACCCACGTGGCCGGCGCCCTCGGCGGCACCAGGTACGGCGTCGCCAAGCGGGTCACGATCATCCCGGTCCGGGTGCTGGCCTGCAGCGGCACTGGGAGCACCTCCGGCGTGATCGCGGGGATCGACTGGGTCACGGCCAACCACGTCGGTCCGTCGGTCGCCAATGTGAGTCTCGGTGGTGGAAGCTCGGCCGCGCTGGACTCCGCGGTGAACAACTCGATCAACAGCGGCGTGTTCTACGCAGTTTCGGCCGGCAACGACAACTCCAACGCGTGCTACTCCTCACCAGGCCGGGTGCCGGCAGCGGTGACGGTCGCGGCCACGACCCGCACCGACCAGCGCGGGTCGTACTCCAACTACGGAACCTGCGTCGACCTGTTCGCGCCGGGATCGGACATCACGTCGGCCTGGATGACCTCGGACACCGGCATCAACACCCTCAGCGGTACCTCCATGGCGACGCCGCACGTGTCGGGCGCGGCCGCGCTGTACGTGCAGGCGCATCCCACGGCCACGCCCTCGGCGGTCGCTGCGTGGCTGACCTCCAACGCGACGAAGGGCAAGGTCGCCAACCCGGGCACCGGCTCCCCGAACCGGCTGCTCTGCACGATCGACGTCTGCTCGCCGCTGCCGCCGCCGCCGACGTTCGGCAACCTGCTGGTCAACCCCGACTTCGAGTCCGGCGCCAAGGGCTGGAGCGCGACGGCCGGCGTGATCACCAGCTCCCCGCGTCGACCGGCCCACACCGGGGTCTGGAAGGCGTGGCTCAACGGGAAGGGGTGAGCAACACGGCCACCCTGAGCCAGCAGGTCACGCTCCCGGCAGGAAGCGCCAAGAGCCTGTCGTTCTACGTGCGCATCGACACGGCCGAGAAGGGCGCCAAGGAGCCGTTGGACACCCTCCAGGTCGTGATCGTCGCGGGTCGCACGACGACCACGCTGGCGACGTACTCCAACCTTGATCGGGGCCCGGACTATGTCCGGAAGGGCTTCAGCCTCGCGTCCTTCGCCGGCGAGCGGGTGGTCGTGGGGTTCATCGGGACCGAGAACGCGAGCCTGGAGACGAGCTTCGTCATCGACGACGTCGCGGTGAGCTGACGGATCTTCAGCCCGCCGGATGATGCGCAGCCCGGTCGGTCGGGAGCACCATGGGCACATGGCGGTGCTGATCGACCGGGCCACGCTCGACTCCGCGACCGTGCACGCAGCGATGGGCGAGGACGGCCGGTCGGGGGCCGCGCTCCGACGGGCGACACTGGCCGACGGCAGGCAGGTCGTCGTCAAGCACTACGACTCCCGGACCGACGTGGTCATGCAGGTGTGCGGCGACGAACGCGGCCGCGAGGTCGAGATCTTCCTGTCCGGTCTGCTGGACGACCTGCCGCCGTCGGTTCGCCACTCGATCCTCGCTGCGTGGTACGACGACGACGGGCGCGGCGTCGTCGTGATGCGCGACCTCGGCGACGCGGTGCTCTCCTGGGAGGACCGGGTATCGCCGGCGCGGACGCGCAGGATCCTCGAATCGCTCGCGGACCTGCACACTGCCTACCTCGATCGTGAGGTGGTGGCGCCGACGTCTCTCGACGCGGTCGTCGGGATCTTCGAGCCGGACCGGCTCCTGCCGTTCGCCGGCGCCGACCTGGTGGACGCGGCGTTGCGGGGGTGGGAGTACTTCGCGGAGGTCGCGCCCGACGAGGTGGGCCAACGGGTGCTGGCCCTGGCCCAGGACGTGGCCCCGCTGGTGCGGGCTCTCGAGGTGCGGCCGCAGACATTGCTGCACGGCGACCTTTCGACGGTGAACATCGCGCCCGAGGCCCACGGGGTGACCCTCATCGACTGGGGCATGGTCCACGTCGGACCGGGCGAGGTCGACGTCGCCCGACTGCTGGCGGGCTGCGGGCACCTGTTCGACATGTCGTTCGACGACTTCCTCGATCTCCAGAGGGAGGTCGCAGGACCCGGCCACGACGAGACGTCGCTGCGGCTGGCTCTGCTCGGCGGCATCGTCTGGCTCGGCTGGAACAAGGCGCTCGACATCGTCGAGCACGAGGACGAAGCGATCCGCGCGCGGGAGCGTGCGGGACTGAGTTGGTGGCTGGCGCAGGCCCGGCTGGCCTTCGAGACGGGAGAAGTCTGATGGATGCCGAAGAGCTGTACCGCCGCTGCGCCCAGGCATGGAACGAGCGGGTCGCCGCCGTACCCGCGGGAGCATGGTCGGATCCCACACCGTGCGCGGACTGGTCGGTGCGCGAGCTGGTCAACCACGTGACCTACGAGAACAAGTGGGCCGTGCCGCTGTTCGCCGGCTCGAGCATCGCGGACGTCGGCGACCAGTTCGAGGGTGACCTGCTCGGCGACGACCCCGCGGCGGCCTCGCTGGCGGCCGCAGAGGTGGCGGTGGACGCGGCGGCAGCCCGGATCCCGGAGGGCGGCACCGTCGCGCTGTCGTTCGGGGACACGCCGGTCGACGAGTACGTCACCCAGATCGCGGCCGATCACCTGGTCCACGGATGGGACCTGGCCGTTGCGACCGGCGGTGACTCGCGTTTCGACCCCGAGGTGGTGGCGGCGGTCGTGGCGTGGTTCGCCGACATGGAGGAGCTGTATCGCGGCGCCGGTGCGATCGGCCCCGCGCAAGCCAGGACGGGCGACCCGCAGGACGACCTGATCGCCTCGTTCGGTCGCGATCCGGGGTGGGCAGCGGGCGACTAGTTCGGCACTGGATCTGTCACGAGTTCGGCCGACCCGACGCGCCGCCGTACGCTGACGTCATGCCCGCGTCCCTCTTCTCCCGCCTGGAGCCGCACCTGCTGTCGGTGTCCAAGCCGATCCAGTACGTCGGCGGCGAGCTCAACTCGGTGAGCAAGGACTGGGACGGGACCGACGTCCGCTGGGTGCTGATGTATCCCGACGCCTACGAGGTCGGCCTACCCAACCAGGGCGTGCAGATCCTCTACGAGGTGCTCAACGAGCGGCCGTGGATCCTGGCCGAACGCACCTATGCGGTGTGGCCGGACATGGAGACCGTGATGCGGGAGCACGACATCCCGCAATTCACCGTCGACGGCCACCGCCCGGTGGGTGCGTTCGACGTGTTCGGCGTGAGCTTCTCGACCGAGCTGGGCTACACGAACCTGCTCAACGCCCTCGACCTCGCCGGCATCCCGCTGCACGCGGTCGACCGCACCGACGAGCACCCGGTCGTGATCGCGGGCGGGCACGCCGCGTTCAACCCCGAGCCGATCGCTGCGTTCGTCGACGCCGCGGTGCTCGGTGACGGAGAGGAGGTCGTGCTCGCGATCTCCGAGGTCATCCGGGAGTGGAAGGGCGAGGGCTGCCCTGCTGGATCTATGGGAAGCGGGCGTGAGGAGCTGCTGCGGCGGCTCGCGGTGAGCGGCACCGTCTACGTGCCGCAGTTCTACGACGTGTCCTACGACGGCGACGGGTTCATCGCGAGCGTCGTGCCCAACCGACCGTGGGCGCCCGACCGGGTCCGGAAGCACACCCTGATGGACCTCGACGCGTGGCCCTACCCGGCCAACCCGCTGGTGCCGCTCGCGGAGACCGTGCACGAGCGGTTCAGCGTCGAGATCTTCCGCGGGTGCACCCGCGGCTGCCGGTTCTGCCAGGCCGGGATGATCACCCGGCCGGTGCGGGAGCGGTCGATCGAGACCATCGGCGCCATGGTCGACAACGGCGTGAAGAAGACCGGATTCGAGGAGGTCGGCCTGCTGTCGCTGTCCAGCGCCGACCACACCGAGATCGGCGAGGTGGCCAAGGGGCTCGCCGATCGCTACGAAGGCACCAACGTCTCGCTGTCGCTGCCGTCGACCCGGGTCGACGCCTTCAACATCA
Source organism: uncultured Actinomycetota bacterium (assembly GCA_963766035.1). Classification (GTDB taxonomy): domain Bacteria; phylum Actinomycetota; class Actinomycetes; order Propionibacteriales; family Nocardioidaceae; genus Nocardioides. The sequence goes on from CAVXYP010000006.1 coordinate 224,572, forward strand.
CGCTCGCCAACGAGTTCTCCCGCAACGGCCGGCGCTCCGGCCTCACCTTCGCGCCCGAGGGCGGCAGCGAGCGGATGCGGAAGGTGATCAACAAGATGGTCACCGAGGAGGACCTGATCCGCACCGTCGCGACGGCGTACTCCCACGGCTGGCGGCAGGTGAAGCTCTACTTCATGTGCGGCCTCCCGACCGAGACCGACGACGACGTGCTGCAGATCGCCGAGCTGGCCAAGAAGGTCATCGCCAAGGGTCGCGAGGTCTCCGGCCGCAACGACATCCGCTGCACCGTGTCGATCGGCGGCTTCGTGCCGAAGCCGCACACGCCGTTCCAGTGGGCCGCCCAGCTCGATGTCGAGACCACGGACCGCCGGCTGCGCGAGCTGCGCGAGGTCGTGCGGGCCGACAAGCGCTACGGCCGGGCCATCGGCTTCCGCTACCACGACGGGCAGCCCGGCATCATCGAAGGTCTGCTCTCTCGTGGCGACCGCCGGGTCGGCGCGATCATCGAGCAGGCGTGGCGCGACGGCGGCCGCTTCGACGGCTGGAGCGAGCACTTCTCCTACGACCGCTGGCTCGCCGCCGCCGAGGCTGCGCTCGGCGGCACCGGTGTCGACCTCGACTGGTTCACCACCCGCGACCGCGACTACGACGAGATCCTGCCCTGGGACCACCTCGACTCCGGTCTCGACAAGGACTGGCTGTGGTCGGACTGGGAGGACGCGCTGGCCGTCGCCGACGGAACGTCGGACGTCGAGGTCGAGGACTGCCGCTGGACCCCCTGCTACGACTGCGGCGTCTGCCCGGAGATGAGCACAGAGATTCAGATCGGCCCGACGGGCCGGAAACTGCTCCCCCTTCAGGTGGTCTGACCTGCGGAAAACACCGCTGGCGGCCGCGAACCGGCGCTCGTCAAACTGGTGATCTTCAAGTTGGCGTCACCAGGAGGATTGCGTACCGGCACCGTCGAAGGTCCAGGGTCTCTCCGAGGCCCTCGGTTGGCTGCAGGAGGGTTGAACCTACCAATGGATCGTGGACGAGTACGTCCGGAGGTACGGCGTTCCTACGTCGGTCTCGATGTGGTAGTCCATGGCGCAGGCATTGCATCGAGCGCCGCATCGTCCCGAAGCTGGAACTGATTCCTTGGCAGGTCAATCCTGAGGACCGTCATGCCCACGCGGCGGCGATGCTTTTGACCGAGGCGCGAAGGCGAGCGGGAAGGCGATTGACGACCACGGCTGCCGACAGACTCGGTACGTGGATCGAGCGCCTCAAGCGCGACGGCCACGGTCGTTCACTACGACCGCGCCTCGACTGCGGGCTGGAGTCATGTCCCTCGCCGCGAGGGAACCGACCTTGACCTCATCCGAGAGCCGAGGGACCTACGCCGCGATCACGTCGAAGGGCGCAGTCAGGTCACTAGCAAGATTTTCATCGCCTACGACGACGGCCGAACAGTGTCGTTCGATCGGCTTCTCCTGGACTCCCGGAGCGGAGATTCTCAACAGACCGTCCTAGCCCAGGAGCAGCGGGCCGTCAGGCCGGAAGGAGCCGACTTGACGTTCAGGAACCAACCGGCGGCCGGACTTTGTAAGTGAATACGGCTACGTGGTCGTAGTCACCGCCGCGGTGGTAATGAGTGTGGTGCGCGAGCATGCGGAACTTCACTTGGGCCATCTCATGCACGTCGTCCTCGCTAACAGTCCAAGAGAAGGCGACCTCTTCTCCTGAGGCAGCGACACGTGTATCGCCCCTGCTGTACTTCCATATGATGTCGCGACCTTGAGGATCGACCGCTGCCAGGTGGAATATCACAATGTCTCCGGGTCGAAGAACGGTGTCGGTGCGACAGTAGTTAGGCACTTCTGCCGAGCCTGCGTGGAGATCTACTTCGTTGCCGAAGGAATCCCGCGCCGCGGTGATCCGGGGATAGTACTCGCCGGCTTCGTCCTGTGCGCTCATGTAGATCGTTACCTGGTTCCGAATCGTTCCGGCGATGCCGGAGTACAGGTCAGCCTCGTGAGTGTAGAGCTGGCGGTCGTGCGCGACCGTATTGCGCAAGTTGTCGAATGTCTCGAGGAGAGGGAACGTTGCCTTCTTCTTTCCTAGCGCGGGCGCCAGCGGTTGCCAATGCTTGTCAGCGAACTCGATGAGCTCGTAGAACTGGCTGTAGTCGAGTCCCGCCGTTGGCACAGACACCACGCTCTTGCGCCGCGCCGCCTCCTCGGCAGCACGCTTCTGCCATTGCTCGCGTTGGTCGGCGGTGCTGATCCTGTCCAGCCACTCTGGGCCGTGGGCTGCGGCGAAGGCGTGCGCCATGAGCTCTCGCAACGCACGCTCGCACGTGTTGAGGGCTTCGCTTGGAGACAGGGCCGGCATGGGTTAAGCATCTCCGGCCTGTCCAGTCGTTTGGACGATGTGCCGGAGGCGGTCGTCTCAGACGACTATGACCAACCGGGCCCATGGACCTCAGGGAACCGTTGCGACGAGCGGACGCCCAGGAACTCGTGCTTCTAGACCCGTTGCGGTCCGCCGGAGATGAGCACAGAGATTCAGATCGGCCCGACGGGCAAGACGTTATTGCCGCTGTCTGTGGTCTGACGCGCTCGGCGGTACGCGCCGCTACGGTTGCGCGGTGGATCCCTTGCCGACCGAGTGGTACATCGGCCTCGAGAGCTGGGTCCTCCAGGACGGCAACTACACCGACTTCGCCGTCGGCCAGCAACGACAGTTCGCCCTTGAGTTCGGCTACGCACGGTCCGCGCGGCTCCAGGTCTCCGAAACCTCGGAGCGAAGCGTCCGATACGCCCAGCGTGGCGACTGGTACGCCGTTCGCGGTGAACTGCTCCGGGACTCGCCAGAGCCCCATGGGCAAGGATTCGTTCTGGACTTCGGGCTGAAGGCCTACGACAACTGGATCGTGCTCGATGACCTGGAGCCGCCGTCGGCCGGAACCTGGTTGGAGGGCGAGATCACGCTCGTCGTGGACCCGTTCGAATACATGGACCGCTTGGCAACGCAGGAGGGGATGCCCCCTCTGATCTACACCTGGGAGATCCTCGGGATCGAGCGGGACATCTCCTCGACGATCCAGGTCGAGCACGGCGACCCGCTCTACTCGGGCCCGGACGAGGGGCCGATTCTCGTCCGAGATCCAGAGCGGGAGCGCTACGAGTCCGTTGAGCGCACCCGGACGTGGGACGACCTTGGTTCGTATCGGCTGCGATGCTCGTTGCTGCCGGATGAGCCGGCCAGCCCGATGCCAACCTCAGCTCAGCGGGGCAGGAAGCCGCGGTAGGGCGCGCCGTCCGAGCGGACGACGAGGCAGGCCACCTTGTCGCCACTGATCGGTCTCGCTTTCTCGGTGAAGGACAACAGGGTGTACCTGTCGTCCCGGAACAGCTCCCGCTGCGCGCGGGAGAAGAGGGGGAAGCAGCTCCGGTTGCCCTGGTCGTCGTCGGCGAAGTCGTAGTCCGCGGCCTCGCGGTCGCTGAGCACCCGGACCTCGAGGACCTGCGCGTTGTGAGAGCCCGCGCACTCGGTGACCTCGAGGTCGGAGAGGCCGTTGTGGCTGGACGGGTCGAAGCCGACACCGAGGAGGCACTCGCCGGCCCGGAGGTCGTTGGCGAAGAGGTCGGTCCGGACGCTCTCGGTCGGGATGTCGATGCTGGGAACGTCGATGCTGGGGACGGTGAAGCTCGGGAACTCGATGTCCGGCACCACGACGTCAGGCGACGTGTCCGGCCCCGAGTCGGACCCGAGGTCCGAGATGAAGCCGACGAGCCCGGTGACGATGCCGCCGCAGGTGACGAACAGGACACCGAAGCCGACCAGCCAGCCGACCCAGCGCCGGCCCGGTGTCGAAGCGGCGTACGGCGTGACCGGCGTTCCTTGGAATGCGCTGCCGTACGGCACGAACGGCGCCACGGGCGGGCCGGCGGCCGGCGGCTCCTCGTTCGGCTCGCTCTGTGGCACGTCGGCCGGCTGGTACGGCGTGAAGCCACCAGACTCGTCGTACGGATCCTGGCCCACGCCCGCAGCGTAGGACGGCGTCGGCAGGGTCGCGACCGTTTCGGCTCAGCTGCCGTCGGCCAGGCTCCCTCGGTGCCGGTGCGCCGTCCGGTCGACCGCGACGCAGATGCCCTCGGGATGGCCGCGCTCCCAAGCCGTATACGGCGGAGGGTAGGCCCAGATCATGACCCGGCGGCGGGATCCGTCCCGGGAGACGTAGGCAGCGAGCGCGTCGTCGCAGGCGCCAGAGGCCTGCGCGACCTGGTCCCCGGTGGGGTACTTGTGCCCGCTGTCGATGTCGAACAGGGCGAAGATCTCCGCGGAGTGCGGCGAGCCGCAGGGGACGACCGCTACCGGCGGAAGCGTCTCGTGCGCTTCGCTGTCACCGGCCCGGACCGCGGTCTCGATGCTCTCGTCGTTGAAGCAGTCGCCCGCGCGGAGCAGGTCCGGTGCGAAGTACCCGAATGCCTTCCGGGGCTCGACCGGCGGCTCTGCCGGGGTCGTGGTCCAGTACTCCAGGACGCGGTAGCAGCCGTACAACGCCAGGACGAGGGTTGCCGCGGACACGCCGACCTGGATCAGGCGCGCAAGGGGCCAGCGGGGCGGCGGCGCCTCGTTCCTCCAATGAGCGAACCGGCTCGGCGTCCCGAAATCGACTCTGATCAACTTCCCCATCGGCGCCTCGGACGGTGAGCCTCAGGACGGCTCGATCGGGGCCTGGGGCGGCTCGGCCTGCTGGTCCCAGGTGCCGATGAGGGGAGTGCCGTCGGCCCTCCTGAGCAGGCAGGCGACCTGGTCGCCGGTGACCGGCGTCTCGGTCTCGGTGAAGGCGACGAGGAAGTAGTCGGGGTCGTTCAGCAGCTTCTTCTGGCCCTCGGTGAGGAACGGCCGGCAGGTCGCGTCGAGCTGGTCATCGTCGTTGAAGTCGTAGGCGGCCGCTTCCTTCGAGTCGAGCGGATTGATGGCGAGGACCTCGGTGTCGTGGCCCGACGAGCACGGGACGATCGCGAGCGCGCTGACCGGCTCGTCGGTGGCGAATCCCGCCCCGCTGAGGCATTGGCCGACCAACAGGTCGTTGACGTAGACCTCGTCAGGGGCAGGGGCGCCCCCGGAGCTGGTGGTCACGTCGCCGGCCCCGGCGATGGCCCCGACGATCCCGGCGACGCCGCCGCCGCAGGTGACGACAAGGACGCCGATGCCGATGACCCAGGGGAGGATCCGGCGGCCGGCCGACACGGTCGTCAGCGCGGTCGGTGTGTAGAAGTGCGCGGCGGTGCTGCCGCCGTAGGGGACGGCGGGGGTGCCGCCGTAGGGGACGTACGGCTCTGCCGGGCCGGCGGGCGTCGCCTCGACGCCCGGCGCCGGCTCGCTGTCGGGCGTCGCATCCGGCTGGTACGGCGTGAAGCCGCCCGAGTTGCCGTACGGATCCTGACCCACGCATCGCAGCGTAGAGCCTGCCGGTGCCTGCGATCGACGAATTCGTCCCATCCGGACCGAGTGTCGATCGGCGTCGTCGGCTGCGGCTCAATCGCCGATCTGTCGATCGAGGTCGTCGCCATCGGCGCGCTCGAGGTAACAGATGAACGCGTCACCCTCGTCGGGGTCACTCGCCTCGAAGACCAGGCCGAGGTCGTAGCCGCCGCTGTCGTAGGCCGCGGCGTAGTCCTCCGAGAGCAGGGTGGCACAGAAGTCAGAGTTGCTGTTGTCGTCGTACGACCTGAGCAGGTCGTCGTCGAATTCGTCGGTCACGACGACCTCGGCCTCGTGCGCCTCTTCGCAGTCCTTCTTGAACAGCGTGGCGTCGTGGCTCGACGAGAACTCGTCGACGTTCACGCACTGACCGACGTCGGCGCTCTCGAGCAGCACCGTGCTGGTGCCGAACCAGGTGAAGAACCCGATCAACCCGACGCACGCGAGCGTGCCGACCGCGCCGATCGAGACCGCCGAGACGGCAGCCCACCGGCCCTTGCGCACGCCGTTCTTGGTGCGGCGCAGCCCGATGATGCCGAGGATCAGGCCGGCCACGCTGGTGCAGCAGAGCAGGCTCAGCACGAACCCGGTGATCGACACCGGATCGGTCCCGGTCGTGCTGCGGTACGACGACGGCGCGCCGTAGGGGCTCGCGCCGTACGGAGCGTACGCCGACGGCTCGCCGGGCTCGGGGCCCGGCGGCCCGCCGTACGGGTTGCTCACAACGGCTCAGAGGATCTTCTCGTCGAGCTTCTTGTCGCTCGTGACGTAGCAGATCAGGTGGTCGTCGACCTCGACATCGTTGGGGTCCTCGGTGACGGCCAGGATGCCGGTGATGATGTCGATACCGGCTTCCTGGATCGTGGTGAGGTCCTCCTGCGAAATCACCGTGGTGACGCAGTAGCCGGCCATCTCCGTCTCGATCTGTTCGAGGTTGTCGTCCGTCACCTTCACGACGCCGACGATCTCGCCGTCGTGGTCCTCGGAGCAGCTCTTCTCGTAGAGCAGCACGGTGTCGTCGTCGTCGTCGACGTTGACGCACTGACCGGCCTTCGCCTCGTCCAGCGTGACGAGCGAGTCGAACCACGCCACGCCGGCGATGGCGGCGATGGCGATGCCGACCCACGCGAGCAACCCGAGGAGGCCGAGGACGATGCCGGTGATCGCGAAACCGCGACCCTTGCGCTGGCCACCCTTGGTGCGGCCGAGGCCGATGAAGCCCAGGATCAGGCCGACCGGCGCGCAGCACAGGATGCTGAGGACCATGGAGGCGACCGAGACACCGTCGGTCTTGGCCGGCTGCTCGAATCCGCCAGCGGGGGCGGGGGCGCCGTACGGGTTCGGGGGCTGCTGGTCGTTGCCATAGGGGTTGCTCACGAGGAGCAGCGTAAGGGCATGGAGCCTGGTCACACGGAATATCCATCCAAGCGGTGTCGGCGGCATCGGCGAGGATGATCGGGTGCGCCACATCGACGACCACGAGCGCCGCGCGCGGCTGGCGCGTCGCCACGGCCTGCCGGTCGGTCACGCGGACGCGCTCAGCGCGACGCGAGCGATGACCGTCCTCCACGCCACCGAGGCGGCCACGGTGCACCTGGCGTTGTGGGCGCGGGTCCCCGGCCTGACGGTCGCCGACGTCGACGCCGCGCTCTACGACGAGCGGCTGCTGGTCAAGCAGCTCGCGATGCGCCGCACGCTCTTCGTTTTCCCGGGCGACCTGCTGCCGGCGGCCTGGGGGAGTGCGGCCGCCCGGGTGGCGGTGCAGCAGCGCACCCGGCTGGCCAAGTGGGTCGTCGAGGCCGGCATCGCCGACGACGCGCCTGCGTGGATCGCCGCGGCGTCCGCGGACGTGCTCGCGGCCATGGCCGACGGGGTCCCGCGCACCACCCGCGAGCTGCGCGACCTGGTGCCGGCTCTGGAGGGTCGGTTCACGATCGGGTCTCCGGAGAAGAGCTGGGGCGGCGACTTCCCGATCGGGGCCTGGGTGATGACGATGCTCGGTGCCGAGGGTCGCGTGCTGCGCGGCACCAACGCGGGTCACTGGCGGCTCAACAAGCCGACCTGGGTGCGCAGCGACCACTGGCTCGACCAGCCGCCCGCGGCGTGGCCGGAGGACAAGGGCTACGCCGAGCTGGTCCGGCGCTGGCTGGGGACGTTCGGGCCCGGCACCGAGACCGACATCGTCTGGTGGCTCGGCGCCACCAAGACGATCGTCCGTCGGGCTCTCGCGGACGTGGCGGCGGTGCCGGTCGCGCTCGACGACGGCGGCACCGGCTGGGTGCTGCCCGACGACGTCGATGCCGAAGCGCCGGTCGCGCCCCGGGCGGCTCTGCTGCCGACGCTCGACCCGACGGTCATGGGGTGGAAGGAGAGGGCGTTCTACCTCGATCCGGCCGACACGCCGTACCTCTTCGACAGCAACGGCAACGCCGGCACCACCGCCTGGTGGGACGGCCGGATCGTCGGCTGCTGGGTCCAGGACGACGATGCGGTGGTCCGGGTGGTGCTGCGGCACGACGTCGGTGCCGAGGCCGCCGCGGCGCTCGAGGCGGAGGCCGACCGGCTCACCGACTGGCTGGACGGCGTGCGGATCGGCAACGTCTACGCCTCTCCGCAGATGAAGGGTGCCCAGCTCGGGTGACCTACGATTCCGGTCCGTGAGTCGTCAGCAGCCCGAGCAGCAGGCCCCGCCCGTCCAGCGGCTGCGGATCCGCTACGCGAAGCGCGGCCGGCTGCGGTTCACGAGCCACCGCGACGTGAGCCGCGCCGTCGAGCGTGCGGTGTTCCGGGCGGAGATCCCGATGGCCTACTCCTCGGGCTTCCATCCCCATCCCCGGATCTCCTACGCGGGGGCGTCGCCGACGGGCGCCGCGAGCGAGGCGGAGTACCTCGAGCTGGGCCTCGCCGAACGCCGCGACCCCGAGGACGTGCGCCGCGCGCTCGACGCCGCGCTGCCCGAAGGCCTCGACGTCGCGGCGATCCAGGAGTCACCGGGCGGGTCGCTCTCCGACCTGCTGGTGGCCAGCTCGTGGCTGGTCGAGCTGCGCGGCGCGGACCGGGCCGAGGTGGCAGCGGCCGTCGCGTCCTTCCTCGGCACCGAAGCGGTGCCGGTCGAGCGGATGACCAAGAAGGGCTTGCGCACCTTCGACTGCCGGGCGGCTGTGGTCGCGCTGGAGGTCACGGACATCGGCGACGAGCCGGCCCTCGCCCTCGTGCTGCGGCACGCCGTGCCCGCCGTACGCCCCGACGACGTGCTGTCCGGCCTCGCCGCGGTGTCCGGGTTCGCGCCACCCGCGACCGCGCTGCTGACCCGGCTCGCGCAGGGCCCGCTCGACGAGAGCACGGGCACGGTCGGCGATCCGCTGGGATAGGGGACGGGGACGCCAGGTGCAGGGGCCGGCGCGTCGGGATGCCCCCGGTTCGTCGGCCGTGTGCGATACTCGCCACAGATCGGCACCGGACGGGCGCACCTCCGACGAGGACCCGGCGGACCGATTCGACGACGTTCTCGCCGGTTCGTAGCACGCAGACGGCCCGGCACGGTGGAGGCCAAGGCCTCGCCAGACCGCGACGCAGGCAGCCGGATTCGTGACAGGGATCCGACGCCCGGCATGACACCCGGACCGCGACCGCGGCAGGCAGATCCTGACCGCCAGTGACGCTCCGCGGAGGGTGTCGTCCCACTGAAGGCTTGCGCCGTCGGGACCCTTCCGAGGGGATCGGGCGGCGATGGACACGCCCGGACCGGCCGAGAGGCGGCGGGCGGAGGAGCAGCGCATGGCTGACATCCCTGTCGACACCGTCGACACCGTGAAGACCGAGACCGCATCAGCACCGGCCGAGGCCACTTCGGACGCGACCCCAGCGGCGAAGAAGGCAGCGGCGAAGAAGTCCGCCGCCAAGAAGGCGCCGGCCAAGAAGGCCCCGGCCAAGAAGGCCGCCGCCAAGAAGACGCCGGCGAAGAAGGCAGCCACCAAGAAGACGGCCGCGCCGAAGACCAAGAAGAGCGAGGCGGAGGCCGAGCCGACGACCGCCACGACCGACGACGCGGCCTCGGCGTCCGGCACCGCGGTTCTGTTCCAGGCTCCGGCCAAGGATGCGCCCGCGAAGAAGACTGCCGCGAAGAAGGCCGCGGCCAAGAAGGCTCCCGCGAAGAGGGCGCCCGCCAAGAAGTCGACGCCCGCGCCGGAGCCGAAGGATGCCGAGCCCGACGACAGGGATGCGACCCTCGAGCCGACCGACCGCGACACCGAGACCGACACCGACGGCGAGCAGGGCGAGGGCAGCGAAGGCGGCACCTCGTCGGCCGCGCGCCGCCGCCGCCGCCGTGGCGGCCGTCGCCGGCGCAAGCCGGCCGGCGGTGGCGGCGGTGGAGCCAACGACGACGACGCGGACGACGCGGATGAGTCGGACGAACCCACGGATGGCGAGGCGGCGGCCGAGGACGGTGCCGATGGCGACGACGTCGCTGCGTCGTCTGACTCCGACGCCGACGGTGACGAGCAGTCCAAGGGCGGCTCGTCGTCCTCCTCGCGTCGCCGGCGCCAGCGTCGCCGGGAGGGCGAGGGCGGCAACGACGGCGGCGACGACCCGAAGACGGTGACCCGGGTCCGCAAGCCGCGATCACCCGAGGACGAGATCACCGCGGTCAGCGGATCGACCCGGCTCGAGGCCAAGAAGCAGCGGCGCCGCGAGGGTCGCGAGGCCGGACGGCGCCGCGCTCCGATCGTGAGCGAGGCGGAGTTCCTCGCCCGTCGCGAGTCGGTCGAGCGGGTCATGGTCGTCCGTCAGCGCAACGACCTCACCCAGATCGCAGTGCTGGAGGACAAGGTCCTCGTCGAGCACTACGTGGCTCGCGAGTCCCAGACGTCCCTCATCGGCAACGTCTACCTCGGCCGGGTCCAGAACGTGCTGCCCTCCATGGAGGCCGCCTTCATCGACATCGGCAAGGGCCGCAACGCGGTGCTGTACGCCGGCGAGGTCAACTGGTCCGCGCTCGGTCACAAGGAGGGCGCGCCGCGCAAGATCGAGTCCGTGCTGACGTCCGGCCAGGCCATCCTCGTGCAGGTCACCAAGGACCCGATCGGCCACAAGGGCGCTCGGCTCACCAGCCAGGTCAGCCTCGCCGGACGGTTCCTCGTCTACGTCCCCGACGGCACCACCTCCGGCATCTCGCGCAAGCTGCCCGACACCGAGCGCGGGCGCCTCAAGACACTGCTCAAGGACATCGTGCCCGACACGGCCGGCGTGATCGTGCGCACCGCTGCCGAGGGTGCGGCGGAGGACGAGCTCACCCGCGACGTCGAACGGCTCAAGGCCCGTTGGGACGACATCGAGGCGAAGGTCGCGAAGGGCAACGCGCCACAGCTCCTCTACGGGGAGCCGGACCTCACGCTCAAGGTGGTCCGGGACCTGTTCACCGAGGACTTCGTCAAGCTGGTCGTCCAGGGCGACGAGGCGTGGCAGACCGTGCGCGAGTACGTCGAGCAGATCGCGCCCGACCTCACCGACCGGCTGGAGCACTACCAGACCTCGGTCGGCGACGGGCAGGACAAGCCGGACGTGTTCGCGGCGTACCGGATCGACGAGCAGATCGCCAAGGGCCTCGACCGCAAGGTGTGGCTTCCCTCCGGCGGATCGCTGGTCATCGACCGCACCGAGGCCATGACCGTCGTCGACGTCAACACCGGCAAGTTCACCGGGTCCGGCGGCAACCTCGAGGAGACGGTCACCAAGAACAACCTGGAGGCCGCCGAGGAGATCGTGCGGCAGCTCCGGCTGCGCGACATCGGCGGCATCATCGTCGTCGACTTCATCGACATGGTGCTCGAGTCCAACCGCGACCTGGTGCTGCGCCGGCTCGTCGAGTGCCTGGGCCGCGACCGCACCCGGCACCAGGTGGCGGAGGTGACCTCGCTCGGCCTGATCCAGATGACCCGGAAGCGGATCGGCACCGGCCTGCTCGAGGCGTTCAGCGAGACCTGTGACCACTGCCAGGGCCGCGGCGTCGTCGTCCACGACCTGCCGGTCGAGCCGCGCCGCGGCGCTGGCGACGACGGGGCCGCCCGCGGCACCCGCCGGCGCCGGGGCAAGAGTGGCGGCGGTCAGTCCGAGGAACCCGCAGCGAAGGCCGTGCCGTCACCCAAGGACGTCGCGGCCATGGCCAAGCCGCCGGCGCCCGAGTCGGAGTCGGATTCCGAGAGTGATCCCGAGGAGGGCGTCGAGCCCGTCGCGGTCACCGAGGCGCCCGTCGAGGACACGGTCGCCGAGGAGCCTGTGGCCGAGGAGCCTGTGGCCGAGGAGCCTGTGGCCGAGGAGCCTGTGGCCGAGGAGCCCGTGGCCGAGGAGCCCGTGGCCGAGGAGCCCGTGGCCGAGAAGCGCGAGACTGAGCAGGAGCCCGAGCCGGAGCCCGAGGCGCCCGCCGAGCCGGTCGTCGTGGCGCCGGTCACGACGGTCGTGACCCGCACCCGTCGCAGCGCGGCCAGCCGCCCCGCCGGTCCCCCGACGAGCGCCGCCGCCGTGGCGTTGGCGGAGCAGCCGGCAGCGCCGGTCGAGGAGCCGCACGTGGAGCACGTGCCGATCAAGAAGAAGGGTGCGCGCAAGCGCTGACCCCGGCGTTTTGCCGTGGCCAGCGCCGATCCGTACTATTGAACGTCGGCGCGTCTCCGGGCGTGCCGCTCTGCCGCACCCACCAGTGGTGCCCCTCACGGGCCGAGTTCGTGGTGTGCGCAGACCCAGACGACGAGCTTGAAGACGAAGGAGACCGCGGTGTACGCGATCGTGCGCGCAGGCGCGAAGCAGCAGAAGGTCGCTGTCGGCGACGTCATCGAGATCGACAAGGTCTCCACGGCCGTCGGCGACACCCTGACGCTTCCCGTGGTCATGACCGTTGACGGCGAGACCGTCACCGTCACCGGTCTCGACAAGGCAGCGGTGACCGTCGAGGTGCTCGGCGCCACCAAGGGCCCCAAGATCGTCATCCAGAAGTACAAGAACAAGACCGGTTACAAGAAGCGGCAGGGTCACCGCCAGAAGTACACCCAGGTCAAGGTCACCGACATCAAGCTCTGAGTCGCTCCGCCACCAGGGAGACTCACACCTCTAAGGACGAACAGATGGCACACAAAAAGGGCGCAGCGTCCACCAAGAACGGGCGCGACTCCAACTCGCAGCGGCTCGGCGTCAAGCGCTACGGCGGCCAGCTCGTCAACGCCGGCGAGATCATCGTCCGCCAGCGCGGCACCCACTTCCACCCGGGCACCAACGTCGGCCGGGGCGGCGACGACACCCTGTTCGCGCTCTCCGCGGGCGCGGTGGAGTTCGGTCGCAAGCGTGGCCGCAAGGTCATCAACATCGTCCCGTCGGCTGAGTGACGCTCGGCTGATCGCGGCTTCGAGAGGGCGTCCCGGACGGGGCGCCCTCTCCGCATTTCTACTGGAATCCCTACTGGAAGACTGATCCCATGGCCGTTCCCACGTTCGTCGACCGGGTGACGCTCGTCGTCGCGGCCGGTCGTGGGGGCAACGGCGTCGCGTCGGTGCACCGCGAGAAGTTCAAGCCGCTAGGTGGCCCGGACGGCGGCAACGGCGGACCCGGAGGCTCGATCATCCTGCGAGTGGACCCGGACGTGACCACGCTCCTGGACTACCACCACGCGCCGAAGCGGCGTGCCGAGCCCGGCGGCCACGGCGCCGGCGGCAGGAAGAACGGCACCCACGGCAGCGACCTGGTGCTGCCGGTCCCGGACGGCACGGTCGTCAGCCACGCGAGCGGCGAGCTCATCGCCGATCTGGTCGGTGCCGGCACCGAGCTGGTCATCGCGCAGGGCGGCCGCGGCGGCCTCGGCAACGCCGCGCTGGCGTCGGCGACCCGCAAGGCTCCCGGCTTCGCGCTGCTCGGCGAGCCGGGCGACGAGCTCGAGGTCGCGCTCGAGCTCAAGGTCGTCGCCGACATCGGCCTGGTCGGATTCCCGAGCGCGGGCAAGTCGAGCCTGATCGCGTCGATCTCCCGCGCCCGGCCGAAGATCGCCGACTACCCCTTCACCACGCTGGTCCCGAACCTCGGCGTGGTGAGCGCCGGCGAGACCACGTTCACGGTCGCCGACGTACCCGGCCTGATCGAGGGCGCGGCCGACGGCCGCGGCCTGGGACACGACTTCCTGCGGCACATCGAGCGGTGTGCGGCGCTGGTGCACGTGCTCGACACGGCGACCCTCGAGCCCGGGCGCAACCCGGTCGACGACCTCGACGTCATCGAAGCCGAGCTGGCGCGCTACGGCGGGCTCGAGGACCGACCCCGGCTGGTCGCGCTCAACAAGGTGGACGTGCCGGACGGCCGCGAGATCTCGTCGATGGTGGTCGAGGAGCTGCGTCAGCGGGATCTCCGGGTCTTCGAGATCTCCGCCGCGTCGGGCGAGGGCACCCGCGACCTCATCTACGCCATGGCCGAGATCGTGCTGGCCGCCCGCGCCGAGAAGGCGACCGAGGCCGTGGAGCGGATCGTGCTGCGGCCGAAGGGCATCGACGGCGACGAGTTCACCATCCGCAAGACCGGGGCCGGCTGGCGGGTGCGCGGCGTGAAGCCCGAGCGCTGGGTGCGTCAGACCGACTTCAGCAACGACGAGGCCGTCGGCTTCCTCGCGGACCGGCTCAACCGGCTCGGCATCGAGACCAAGCTGCTCGAGCTGGGCGCCGAGGAGGGTGACGCCGTGCTGATCGGCCACCCCGACAACTCCGTGGTCTTCGACTTCAAGCCGGGCGTCGACGCCGGTGCCGAGAACCTCTCGCGGCGCGGCCAGGACGAGCGGTTCCAGGAGGAACGGCCCGCCCACCAGCGCCGCCGCGACATCCAGGAGGCCATGCCGGAGCGAGGGGACACCGAGACCCGGGCCGACGTCGCGCGACGGCTGGACCGGCCGGAGGAGTACGGCCCGCTCGCCTACGAGATCGGCTCCGACGAGGACCCTGACATCAGTGACGACGAAGCGTGGCAGGAGGAGGACCCCGGTGACTGACCGGGCGGTCGTCACTGCCGCCCGCCGGGTCGTGGTCAAGGTCGGCTCGTCCTCGCTCACCACCGCCGAGGGCGGCATCGACCCCCACCGCGTCAGCGCGCTCGTCGACGTACTCGCCTCTGCGCGGGCCGCCGGATCCGAGGTCGTGCTCGTGTCCTCGGGTGCGATCGCCGCCGGTCTCGCACCCCTCGGTCTCAAGAAGCGGCCACGCGGCCTGGCCGCGCAGCAGGCCGCCGCCTCGGTCGGCCAGGGCCTGCTCGTGCACCGCTACACCGAGGAGCTGGCGAGGCACGGACTCACCGCCGGGCAGGTGCTGCTCACCCTCGACGACGTGACCCGTCGCTCGCACTTCCGCAACGCGCACCAGACGTTCGCGAAGCTGCTCGAGCTCGGCGTGATCCCGATCGTCAACGAGAACGACACCGTGGCGACCACCGAGATCCGCTTCGGTGACAACGACCGGCTCGCCGCCCTGGTTGCGCACCTCGTCCACGCGGACCTGCTGCTCCTGCTGTCCGACGTCGACGGTCTGTACGACGGACCGCCGCACCGCCCGGGGACCCGCCTGATCCCGGAGGTACGGTCCGACGCCGACCTCGACGGCGTCGCGATCGGTGGCGCGGGGACGGTCGGTCTCGGCACCGGAGGGATGGCCACCAAGCTCGACGCCGCGAGCATCGCGACCGGCTCGGGCATCGCCGTGGTGCTGACCTCGGCCGAGCACGCCGCCGCTGCCCTGGCCGGTGAGCCCGTCGGCACCCTGTTCCACGCCAGCGGCCGCCGGCGCCGGACCCGGCAGCTGTGGCTGCGCCACGCCACCGAGGCCAAGGGCACGGTCGTCCTCGACGGCGGGGCGGTCCGGGCCGTCGTCGAGCGGCACGCCTCGCTGCTGGCAGCCGGCATCACGTCGGTCACAGGTGCGTTCGTGGCCGGCGACCCGATCGACCTGGTCGGTCCAGAGGGGGTCGTCGTCGCCCGGGGACTGGTCAACTTCGACGCTGCCGAGCTGCCCGACCTGCTCGGCCGCTCGACCAAGGAGCTCAAGCGCGAGCTCGGCGCGGCGTACGAGCGCGAGGTCGTCCACCGCGACGACCTGGTGTTGCTGTAATTCCGCGAGTCGGCTCATCTTAAGACGCGCCGACTCGGCGTCGTACGGCACCGAAGATGCGCCGACTCGGCGGGCACGCCTACCAGGGGAACGCGCTGGTGCCGCCGACGCGGGCCATGGCGCGCAGCATCACGGCCTCGGGCATCAACCGACTGATCCGGTGCAGGCGGTCAGGGGCGTTGATCGAGCGCCCCGCCGCCTTGGAGAGCGCAACGACCCGGCTCGTCGGACCGCGGCGCAGCGCCTCGAACGCCGCGAACTCGGCCCACGGCGCGGTCGCCTTCGCGAGCATCCGCGCCAGCACTGCCGCGTCCACGAGGGCCTGACAGCCACCCTGACCGAGGTGGGGTCGCATCGCGTGCGCCGCGTCGCCGATGATCACGACCGGCCCGTCGGTCCAGCGTCGCGGAACGGCACGGTCCATCACGTCGTTGCGAGCCACGGCCACCGGATCGGCCGCATCGAGCACCGGCCGCACCGGGTCGGGCCAGCCGGCGAAGGCGGCCCTCAGGTGAGCCAGCTCGTCGTCGACGGTCCCGCCGGCCGGCTCACGGACGGTGGCGAACCAGTAGGTGGCGCCGTCGCTGAGGGGCACGACGCCGAACTCCTGGTGCGATCCCCACCACTGGACCGATTCCAGCCCTCCGACGTCGGCGATGCCGCGCCAGGCGGGGTAGCCGGCGTAGGTCTCGCGCAGCCCGGGGTGCAGCGCCCGCGCGACCTCGGAGCGGTAGCCGTCCGCACCGACGAGCGCGGCAGCGTCGACGGGATCGCCGTCGGTGAGCACCTGGACGCCCTGGGGGTCGTGCCGGTAGCCGCGGACCGCGGTCCCGAGCTGGACGCTGTCCGCCTTGATCCGACTGTGCAGGATCTCGATCAGGTCGCCGCGGCGGACGGCGACGAGCGGTCCGCCCAGCGCCGCGACGGTTCGTTCGGTGTCGAAGGACCGCAGCTGCCGGCCGGTGCGGTCGCGGATGTTGCCCGCGGAGAGCGGGTGCCCGGCTCGGCGTACGTCGTCGCCGACACCGATCTCGTCCAGGGCCACCATCGCGTTGGGCCAGAGCGTGATCGCACCACCGCTGCTGCCGAGCTCCGGACGCTCGTCCAGCAGGAGGTACGGCGTGGCGGTGTCGGCGCGGTGCAGACCCGCGGCCAGTGCGAGGCCGGCGATGCCCGCGCCCGCGATGACGAGGGGACGATCCACCGTGGTCAGTGCCTACTACGTAACGGGTAGCTCGCAGTGGTGCTCGGAGTCGAGGTCGCCGTCGTCGTCGCTGTGGTCGACGCCGTCCCCGCACAGCAACGTGTCCATCCCCGGTCCGCCGAGCAGCGTGTCGTTGCCCGGGCCGCCCTCGAGCAGGTCGTCGCCGTCGTCGCCGGAGAGCTCGTCGGCGCCGTCGCCGCCGACCAGCCGGTCGATGCCGGGCCCACCGCTGGCGACGTCGTTGCCCGGACCGGTCCTGATCAGGTCCTCACCTTCGCCACCGTCGGCGTGGTCGTTTCCAAGGGCGCCGTTGATGAGGTCGTCGGCGGCTCCGCCGAGCGTGGTGTCGTCGCCCGGACCGGGCTCGACCGAGAGCCGCAGCTCGGCTGCGAGCGTCGAGCCGTCGACCCGGTCGTTGCCGGCCTGCGGGACGATCTCGAGGAGCAGCGGGTTGGCCTCGGTCGCCGTGGCGGGGATCCGGCAGCTGGCCGCGATGCCCTGCGCGGCCTGGATCCGGCGACAGCCCCGGGGCAGCGCCTTGCGGAACCGCCGGGCCGCCGTGTCCCGGAAGACCACCCGATTGCCGACCCGCGTGATCGACACGTTGTTGTCGTGCGGGGATGCCTCGTAGTGGAAGCCGCCCTCGACCCGGGTGATCTCGGCCCACCGCTTCGACAGCGGGCGGTCGGCGGTCGGCGAGGCCTCGGCCGATGCGACGGGGACGCAGAGGGCAACCATGGCAGCCGTCGCCAGGGCACCGCGGAAAAGCAGCTGGAGCATGGAGGGGACGTTACGCCGAATCACCCGGGCGTGCGGGCGTATGGCGCGGTGGGTGGTACGACGTACGCTTCCCCGCATGTCCTACCGCCGCGCGACCGGGTTCGCCGTCCTCGCCGTCCTGCTGTCCTTCGTCGCCTCGCTCCTCGTCGCTGTCGGTCCCGCGCACGCCACCGAGGTGGACAAGAGGATCGGCTACCGGTGTTCGTCGCAATACGGGAGCGGATCGAGCAGGGTACGGATCCAGGTCACGCTTCCCGACAAGGTGGCCCAGGGAGTGACCGTGCCGTCACGAAGGGTCACCTTCAGCATCAGGGTGCCTCAGGACATGGTCGACGTGCTGCGGACCTACGACGTCGAGTCGGTCTCCGCGAGGGGATCCGCTCGCTTCACGGTCGGCAGCCTCAAGCGGCCGATCCGGCACCTGCACGTGCCTGACACCGATGTGCCGAGCAGTGGCGGCATGACCCTGAAGGGCTCCGGCAGGGCAGCGTCGTTCGCGCTCAACCGGACGGGCACGTTCACGGTGAAGGTCACCAAGGCACTGGCCGCGACGGCCACCGCCCACGGCGGCACCTTCGACGGACAGATGGTCGACATGTCCTGTGCGGTGCGACGGGGCCAGTCCCGCACCCTCGCCACGCTGACCGTCATCCGGTAGCCGGCTCCGGTACCTAGGATCGGTGGGTTCGTCGGGAGCATCGCCCGCGCCGTACCCTTGGAGGCGCTATGCACGACGCACCGCCGGTCTACCTCGACCACGCCGCGACCACGCCGATGGTCCCCGCGGCCGTCGAGGCGATGACCGCGCACCTCGCCGATGTCGGCAACGCGAGCTCGCTGCACGCCTCGGGACGTCGGGCGAGGCGGATCGTCGAGGAGTCTCGCGAGACGATCGCGCAGGCGATCGGCTGCCGGCCCGGTGAGGTCGTCTTCACCTCCGGCGGCACCGAGGCGGACAACCTGGCGGTCAAGGGCCTCTACTGGTCGCGCCGAGCGGTCGACCCGGCGCGCCGGCGGGTCCTGGCCAGCTCGGTCGAGCATCACGCCGTGCTCGATCCCCTGCACTGGCTCGCCGAGCACGAGGACGCCGAGCTCGAGCTGCTGCCGGTCGACGACCGCGGCCGGCTCGATGTCGACGCCCTGGCCGCGAGCATCGAGCGCGATCCCGCATCCGTCGCCCTGATCAGCGTCATGTGGGCCAACAACGAGGTGGGCACGGTCCAGCCGATCGCCGAGGTCGTCGGTGTCGCGGCCAGGCACGGCATCCCGGTGCATTCCGACGCCGTTCAGGCACTCGGTGCGGTGCCGGTCGACTTCGCCGCCTCGGGCGTCGACGCGATGACCGTCTCCGGACACAAGGTGGGCGGTCCGCTCGGCGTGGGCGCGCTCGTCGTACGCCGCGACATCGAGCTCACCGCCCTCGTCCATGGCGGCGGGCAGGAGCGCGACGTCCGCAGCGGCACGGTCGACGTGCCGGCGGTCGCCGGGTTCGCGGCCGCGGTCGAGGTCGCGGTCAAGGAGCAGGCCGAGCACGCCGCCCGGCTGACGGTGCTGCAGCACCGCCTGGTCGACTCCGTACGCCGCGCGGTGCCCGACGCCGTGCTCAACGGACCCGAGCCTGATCGCGGGGAGATCGAGCGGCTGCCCGGCAACGTCCACTTCAGCTTTCCCGGCTGCGAGGGCGACTCCTTGCTCATGCTGCTCGATGCGCGGGGCATCGAGTGCTCGACGGGATCGGCCTGCTCGGCCGGTGTCCCGCAGCCGTCCCACGTCCTCCTCGCGATGGGGCGCGACGCCGATACGGCTCGCAGCTCGCTGCGCTTCTCGCTCGGACACACCAGCACGAAGGCGGACGTCGACGCCGTGGCCGCCGCGTTGGGGCCCTGTGTCGAGCGCGCCCGCGCGGCGCACGCGTGAGAGCGGGCAGTCGATGAAGGTCATCGCCGCCATGTCCGGCGGTGTCGACTCCGCGGTCGCTGCCGCGCGTGCCGCCGACGCCGGCCACGACGTCACCGGCATCCACCTCGCGCTGTCCCGCAACCCGCAGTCCTACCGCTCCGGCGCCCGTGGCTGCTGCACGATCGAGGACAGCAACGACGCCCGGCGCGCTGCTGACGTGATCGGTATCCCGTTCTACGTGTGGGACCTGTCCGACCGGTTCCACGAGGACGTGGTCGAGGACTTCATGGACACCTACGCGGCCGGGCGCACGCCCAACCCCTGCCTGCGCTGCAACGAGAAGATCAAGTTCGCCGCGGTGCTCGACCGGGCGCTCGCACTCGGCTTCGATGCGGTCGTGACCGGCCACTACGCGCGGCTCGAGCCGACCGCCGGCGGGGGGGTGGCCCTGCACCGCGCCGTCGACCACGGCAAGGACCAGTCCTACGTGCTGGGCGTGCTCGACGACCGCCAGCTGCGGCACTCGCTGTTCCCGTTGGGCGACACCCCGAAGGGCGACGTACGCCGCGAGGCGGCCGCGCGCGGTCTGCTGGTCGCCGACAAGCCCGACAGCCACGACATCTGCTTCGTCGCCGACGGCGACAACGCCGGGTGGTTGCGGGAGAAGCTGGGCGATCGCGTTCCCAACCAGGGCGGCGCGATCATCGACGAGTCCGGTGTGGTCCTCGGCGAGCACGAGGGCACCTACGGCTTCACGATCGGCCAGCGCAAGGGCTTGCGGATCGGGCGGCCGGCCGCCGACGGCCGACCGCGCTACGTGCTCGACATCGAGCCGGTCGCCGGCACCGTGACGGTCGGGCCGCGGGAGCGCCTCGCGGTCGAACGGATCCGTGCCGACCGGCCGCGCTGGTGCGGTGCCCCGCTGGCAGCAGGATCGGTCACGGACGTCACCGTGCAGCTGCGCGCGCACGGCGACGAGCACCGGGCGACGATCCGGCTCGACGCGACCGGACGCACCATCGACATCGACCTGCTCGACCCGGCCTACGGCATCGCGCCCGGCCAGGCCGCCGTCATCTACCAGGGCACCCGGGTGATCGGCTCGGCGACGATCGATGCGACCGAGCGGGTCACTGCGTGACCCTGGCGACCGGCATCGGGTCCTTTCCGGGCACCGAGCAGCGCGACTTCGACGAGGCGCTCCGGTTCGTGCTGGGCGAGCTCGGTGACGCCGAGCTGCCCTTCCTCCCCGAGGTGCCGGGCCGGGGCGTGCCGGCAGGGATGGTCGGGCGCGTGCTGGGCCTGGTCGGGGAGCTCGATGCCGACCTGCAGCCCGCGGGCTGGCGGCTGACCGGCACGTCCGGCGCGGCGCCGGTCGACCAGCGCCGCGCCCGGAGCCTGCTCGGCCAGGACCTCGACACGCTCGAGGAGCAGGCGGCCGGGCTGTCCGGGCCGTTCAAGGTGCAGGTCACTGGTCCGTGGACGCTTGCGGCGACGGTCGAGCGGCCCCGTGGCGACAAGGTTGTCGCCGACCACGGCGCCCGCCGCGACCTGGCCCAGGCGCTCGCGATCGCGGTGACCGACCACGTCGCCGACCTACGACGCCGACTACCCGCTGCCACCCGGCTCATCGTGCAGGTCGACGAGCCCGCGCTCCCCGCCGTGCTGGCAGGTGCGGTGCCCACCGCTTCGGGCTTCGGCAGGCACCGAACCGTGCACCCTCCGGAAGCCAGCGATGCGTTGGCCTGGGTGCTGGGCGCCGTTCGGGACGCCGGCGCCGAGCCCTGGGTCCACTGCTGCGCAGCGGACGCGCCGCTCGCCCTGCTCCGGACGTCTGGTGCCGCCGGCCTGGCGGTGGACCTGGCCCTGGTCGGTGCCGCCGGGCACGACGCGCTGGCCGCCGCGCTCGAAGCCGGAGAGACGGTCGCGCTGGGCGTGGTGCCGACGGTGGCTCCGTCGACGGCACCGAGCGTGAAGGAGATGGTCGAGCGGGTGCACCGATGGCTCGACCAGCTCGGGCTCGACCCGGCTGAGGTCGGTCACCTGCTGGTGGTCTCGCCCGCCTGTGGCCTCGCCGGGGCGGACGCGGCCTGGGCCCGCCGCGCCATCGAGCTCAGCCGCGCTGCCGCTCGCGCGTTCGCGGGCAACGACGACTGACTCAGACTGAGACGCCGAGCGGCCGCCCCCCTGGTAGGGGAGCGGCCGCGTTGGTCGTCGTACGACGTCGGGTCAGCCGACGTGCACGGCCTCCGGTCCGTCCGTCGCCAGCTCGGTGTGCTTGACGTTCAGGAAGGTCCAGATCACGCCGGACGCGGCGACCATCATCACGGCACCGACCATGAAGGCCGCGGTGGCACCGGAGGTGAAGCTGCCCTGGAAGATCCCGAGATCGAACAGGGTCAGGTCTCCGCCGGGCACCGGGGTCGACGGGTCGATCCCGGCCTGGGCGAACCCGTCCTTCAACGGTCCGGCGATCTCGTCGGCACGGTTGTTGGTGAAGTGGAGCGCCACCGTGCTCAGCATCGCGAGCCCGAGAGCCCCGCCCACCTGCTGCATCGTGTTGAGCACGCCGGAGCCGATGCCCGAGTCCTCGGACTGGACGTGGTGCACGGCGGTGAGGGTCAGCGGCACGAAGACCATGCCCATGCCGATCGCCATCAGCACGATGAACGGGAACAGCTCGGTCCAGTAGCTCACCCCGGTGCCCAGCGACTCGTTGGCGCCGAGCGCGCCGAGGATCGCCGACGGGCTGTCGTCGACCTCGATGCGGGAGTACATGAACAGCGCGGCGCCCGCCAGCAGGGTGCCGATGCCCGAGAGGTAGCGCGGGTCGATCCGGCTCACCAGGTTGGACGACAGGCCGGCGCCGATCACGATGCCGAACGAGAACGGCAGGAACGCGAAGCCGGCCTCGAGCGGGCTGAAGCCCATGATCTGCTGGATGAACAGGCTCAGGTAGAAGAACATCGAGAACATCGCGGCCGGCGCGATCATCATCGCGACGAAGCTGGTGGCCCGGGTCCGGTTGGCGAAGATCCGCATCGGCAGGAGCGGGTGGTCGACCCGCGACTCGATGACGATGAACGCGACCAGGAGGGCGATACCGGCGGCGAGCGAGGCGATCGTCTGGGCGTGGTCCCAGCCGTAGGCCTGCTGGCCGGCGCGCGACAGGCCGAACACGATGCCGAGCAGGCCGAGAGTGCCGGTGATGGCGCCCGGGATGTCGAGCCAGCCGGTGTGCTTCTCCGACTCCTGCAGCACCCGCGGTGCGGCGAAGGCGGCGAGCAGGCCGATCGGGACGTTGATGAGGAACGTCAGCCGCCAGCCGTCGACGCCCAGGGGCTGGTCGAGCCCGGTGAGCCAGCCGCCGAGGATCAGGCCGATGGCCGCGCCGATGCCGGACATGGTGGCGTACGCCGCCATCGCCCGGTTGCGCTGCGGACCGGCCGGGAACGTCGTGGTGATCAGCGCGAGCGCGGCGGGCGCGGCGAGCGCGGCACCCACGCCCTGCAGGCCCCGTGAGCCGAGCAGGAGTGCCTCGTTCTGGGCGAGGCCGCCGAGCAGCGAGCCGACCGCGAAGACGGTGAGGCCGGTCATGAACATCAGGCGCCGTCCGTAGAGGTCGCCGAGACGTCCGCCGAGGAGCAGCAGCCCGCCGAAGGCGAGCGCGTAGCCGGTCACGATCCAGGTCAGGTTGGCCTGGGAGATGGCGAGGTCAGAGCCGATGTAGGGAAGCGCGATGTTGGCGATCGTCGAGTCGAGCACGACCATCAGCTGCGCGGTGAGGATGAGCACGAGAGCGAGGCCCGCGTGGGGGACTCTGGGGGCCTGTGGAGCCTTCTCCTGCTCCAGCGGCGCGGCGGGGGAGATCGTCCCCTCGGCGCCGACGGACTCGGTGTGGGTCATGAGTTGGATTTCCTTGGAGGGTGTGGTGGGGGTGGGGAGGGACGTGCGTCAGCCGCGGGTCACGGCCGGGAGGATGATCTGGTCGACCACCTTGGCGATCAGCTCTTCGGTGGGCGGTTCGCCGAGCAGGAACGTGCGGTGCAGGCAGATGCCGGGCAGCGCGGCGGCGATCAGCTCGAGGTCGAAGTCGTCGCGGATCTCGCCACGCTCCTGGGCTCGACGGAACATCTGCGTCGACATCGCCTTCTTCGGGCCGATGAAGTCGCGGCGGAACGCCTCGGCGAACTCCGCGTCACGGGCCATCGCGGTGATGACGCTGCCGAGGATCGCGATCTGGCGACCGTCGGTCAGACCGCCCATGCCGCAGAACGCGCCGAGCAGGTCGCCGCGGAGAGTGCCGGTGTCGGGGACCGTCATCGGCTCCTTCTCCGAGATGAGCGCGTCGATGACCAGCTGGGCCTTGCCGTTCCAGCGGCGGTAGAGCGTCGCCTTCGATGCCTTGGCCCGCGCGGCGACGGCATCCATCGTCAGTCGGTCGTAGCCGACCTCGGCGAGGGTGTCGATCGTCGCGTCGAGGATCTCCTGCTCACGTTCGCCCTCGACGCGGGGGCGCGTCTGCGCCTCGGCGGCTTGAGCGGCTTGCGCTGGGGACATCGGGCACCTCGATCAGATGGAACGGAACGGTTTCGTTTCAACAGATAGTACGGAACGGTTTCGTTTCGCGCAAGTCGATTTCTGGGTTGTTTTTCGTGGACGCCCAGGAGACACCGCTCGGGTGTCGGTTGTGACAGGTCGTTCCCGCTTCTTGGCGGCCGGCCGCGGCTCTGGGAGACCGTTCCACCGCCCGCCCGCGCGGTGTCGGCGCCATTCGGCAAGATGGGCGCATGAGCGACTCGGTGACCGCCGTGACGGAGCCCTCCGACGCAGCCCGCGACGAGCACCAGCGGCTGGCCCAGGAGATCGAGGACGCGCGCTGGCGCTACTTCGTGCTGGACGAGCCGACGCTGTCCGACGCTGAGTACGACGTGAAGTGGCGCCGGATCAACGAGCTCGAGGAGCAGTTCCCCGAGCTGCAGACCCCGGACAGCCCGACGCAGAAGGTGGGCGGCACGTTCTCGACCGAGTTCACCGCGGTCGACCACCTGCAGCGGATGGAGAGTCTCGACAACGCGTTCTCCTTCGATGAGCTCGAGTCGTGGCACGCGCGGATCGCGCGGGACGGTGCCGGCGACGCGGCGATGCTGTGCGAGCTCAAGGTCGACGGGCTCGCGATCAACCTGCTCTACGAGAAGGGCCGCCTGGTCCGGGCGCTCACCCGGGGCGACGGACGGACCGGAGAAGACGTCACCCCCAACGTGCGCACCATCGCGGACATCCCCAACGAGCTGACGGCGACCGACGACTACCCCGTGCCCGACCTGCTCGAGGTGCGCGGCGAGGTGTTCTTGTCGATCGCCGCCTTCGACAAGCTCAACGCCTCCCTGGTCGAGGCCGGCAAGCCGATGTTCGCCAATCCCCGCAACTCGGCGGCGGGCTCGCTGCGCCAGAAGGACCCCAAGGTGACGGCGAGCCGCGACCTCGGGATGGTCTGCCACGGCATCGGCGCTCGCGAGGGCTTCGAGCCGAAGGCGCAGTCGCAGGCCTACGAGGCGCTGAAGGCGTGGGGCCTGCCGACCAGTAAGCGGGTGCGGGTGCTGCCGACGCTGGCGGAGGTCAAGGAGTTCATCAGCCACTACGGCGAGCACCGGCACGACGTCAGCGAGCACGAGATCGACGGCGTCGTGATCAAGGTCGACGATGTCTCGCTCCAGCGCCGGCTCGGCTCGACCAGCCGGGCGCCGCGGTGGGCGATCGCGTTCAAGTACCCACCCGAGGAGGTCAACACCAAGCTGCTCGAGATCCGGGTCAATGTCGGCCGCACCGGCCGGGTCACGCCGTACGGCGTCATGGAGCCGACCAAGGTGGCCGGCTCGACCGTGGAGCGGGCGACCCTCCACAACGCCTACGAGGTCAAGCGCAAGGACGTCCGACCCGGCGACACGGTGATCCTGCGCAAGGCCGGCGACGTGATCCCCGAGATCCTCGGCCCGGTGCTCGGACTGCGCCCGGAGGGACTGCCCGAGTGGGAGATGCCGACCGAGTGCCCGTCCTGCGGCACCACGCTCGCCGAGCAGAAGGAGGGCGACAAGGACCTCCGCTGCCCCAACTCCCGCCTGTGCCGGGCCCAGGTCTACGAGCGGGTCTACCACGTGGCCAGCCGCGGCGCGTTCGACATCGAGGGGCTGGGCTCCGAGGCGGCGTACGCCCTGGTCGAGGCCGGTGTCGTCGACAACGAGGGTGACGTGTTCGCGCTCGACCGCGACAAGCTGCTGCGGACCCCGCTCTTCACCCGGGCGCCGAAGAAGGGCGCCCTTCGAGACGGCGCTGGCGCGCCTCCTCAGGAACCGCCCCGTGAGCTCAATGCCAATGCCGTTCAGTTGCTGAAGAACCTGGAGACCCGCAAGAAGGTGCCGCTGTGGCGGGTCCTGGTCGCACTGTCGATCCGCCACGTCGGTCCGACCGCAGCTCGCGCGCTGGCGACCGAGTTCGGCTCGATGGACGCGATCCGTGCCGCCACCGAGGCCGAGCTCGCCGCGGCCGAGGGTGTCGGCCCGACCATCGCGGAGGCGGTGATCGAGTGGTTCGCCGTCGACTGGCACGTCGAGATCGTCGACAAGTGGGCGGCCGCCGGCGTCGCGATGGCCGACGAGCGCGACGAGTCGGTGACCCGCACGCTCGAGGGACTCACCGTGGTCGTGACCGGCTCGCTCCAGGACTTCAGCCGCGACTCCGCCAAGGAGGCGATCATCTCCCGCGGCGGCAAGGCCGCGGGCTCGGTGTCCAAGAGCACCGACTACGTCGTCGTCGGCGACAACGCCGGTTCCAAGGCGGAGAAGGCCGAACAGCTCGGCGTACCCATCCTCGACGAGGAGGGCTTCGTCGCTCTGCTCGAGAACGGTCCGCAGGACTGACCACACGGAGGCACCGATGAGCGAGCTCGAGATCCGACCGCTGACGGCGGAGACCTGGGACGCGTTCGCGGCGCTGGTCGCGAAGCACAACGGCATCTTCGGTGGCTGCTGGTGCACCTGGTTCCACCGTGGGATGTGCGACGGACTGGGGGAGAGCTACGAGGGCAACCGCGCGGCGAAGGAGCGTCTCGTCCGCGCCGGGCAGGCCCACGCCGCGCTGGTCTTCGCGGGCGACGTCGCGGTGGCCTGGGCGGAGTACGGCACTCCTGAGGAGCTGCCTGCCATGAAGCACCGCAAGGACTACGAAGCTGCCGGCGACCCGCTACCCGACTACCGGATCACCTGCATCTTCGTGGACCGCGACCACCGCCGCGGTGGCCTGGTGTCCGTGGCGCTGATGGGTGCGCTCGACCTGATCGCGGCGGCCGGCGGCGGGGTCGTCGAGGGCTACCCCCACGACACGGCGGGCCAGCCGCGGAAGTCGTCGTCGTTCCTCTACAACGGCACGCGCGCCGTCTACGAACGGGCTGGGTTCACGTTCGTTCGGGCCAAGGGCATGGGCAACACGGTCATGCGGATGGTCGTCGACTAGCTTTCCGGACAGCTCGTCGAATTTCGCGATAGGGGCGCGCGCTGAGGAGTAGATTTTCGGTCGTCATGGGGGAGATCGCCCGCTGCGCACAAGGGGTTCTCAGATGCACACTTTCCCGATTCGTCGGCTGTTCGCTGCCGCAGTCCTCGCCGCCGCCGGAGTCGCGGCCGTCCCGTTCACGACGGCGCCACCGGCCCAAGCGGTCCCCACGATCGTGTACGTCGTGCCCGGTGGTGCGGGCACCAAGGACGGGACGAGCTGGGCGAACGCCAAGGACCTGCTGCCGGCAACGCTGCACGCGGCGGTCGGCCAGCAGTTGTGGGTCAAGGAGGGCACCTACATGCCGTACATCCTCGAAGGAGGGGTCCAGTACTTCAAGCTGTACGGCGGTGTCGGCATCTACGGTGGGTTCGACGGAACGGAAACCGATCTGGCCCAGCGCGACTGGCTGGCCAACCCGACCATCCTCGACGGGGACATCGGGGCGCCCGGGGTCGACACTGACAACGCGAGTCATGTCGTGGAGTCGTCCGACGCCGACGGCGCAGTCCTCGACGGGTTCACCATCACCCACGGTTACGCGAACTCCGGGGGCCGCTTCAACAATGGCGCCGGTTTCTACCTCGACCGGGGGAACCCGCAGCTGTCCCACCTCGTCATCACGCAGAACCTGGCTCACCAGGGCGGCGGGATCTTCGTGCTCAACGGCAACCCGACCCTCACCGACGTCACCGTCTCCAACAACTTCGCCAGCGACCAGGGCGGTGGGATCTGGGCTGACCACGTCACGCTCGACAGCGTCACGGTCACGGGGAACCATGCATTGTCCCAGGGCGGGGGGATCTTCAGCTTGTCGAGCCTGGACATCGACGCGTCCACCATCACCGGGAACGAGGCCGACGGGGACGGGGTGATAGAGGACGGCGAGGGTGGCGGCGGCGGGATCTACTCCCGCGGCCATCTCCATGTCCGCACCACCAACGTCTCCGGCAACACCGCCGGTGGCTACGGGGGCGGGATCTTCATGGGCGACTTGAACAACACCCACGAAATGGAGCTTGCCAACGTGTTCGTCACCGGCAACGACACCAATGGCCACCGTTGGCCGGGCGTCGGGGGAGGGATCGCCGTCAAGGTCGGCAGTCCGACGATGACCAACGTGGTCATCTCCGGCAACAGGGCGGCGAACATGGCCGGCGGCCTGCACACCATCGGCTACACGACTCTCGTCAATGCGACGATCGCCGGCAACACGGCGCCGGTCACGGGTGGCGTCCGGAGCGACGGGTTCGTCCCGACCATCCGCAACAGCATCCTCTGGGGGAACGGCCAGTCCTACTGGCAGACCAACGGCGAGTCGGACGTGCTCGACAGCATCGTGCAAGGAGGGCTGCCCGGCGCCGGCAACCTCGATGTCAACCCGAAGTTCGTGGCTCCGGTGCCGCCGGCGCCATCACAGGGTGGGGACGTGCTTCCGGACGCGGGCTCACCTGCGATCAACAAGGGCAGCAATGCGAGCCTGCCCGCGGGTGTGACTGTGGACGCGCGCGGGTTCCCGCGGATCAACGGTGGCACGGTGGACATGGGAGGTCTCGAGCGGCAGGGCGACGTGACGGCGCCGACGGTTGTGGCGACGGCGCCGGGGAACGGTGCGCCGATCACCACGACGTTCACCGTCACGTTCTCCGAGGCCGTGACCGGGGTCGGGGGCAGCACCTTCAAGGTGCGCAGGAACGGCACCGTTGTCCCGGGGACGGTGACCACGACCCCGACCACGGCCACGTTCACGCCGAGCGCGCCGTTGGTGCCGAACCAGATCTACGACGTGAGTCTCCTGGCCGGCATCAAGGACCTCTCGGGCAACGCGCTGGCGCCGTCGACCCGGACGATCCGGACCTCGGCCACCGTCGACAACACCTCGCCGGCCCTGATCGACAAGTGGGACCGCGACGTCAGCGCCCCGGCGTCCGGTGGCTACTACGCGGAGTCGAACCAGGCCGGCTCGAAGGAGGTCTTCCGGTTCATTGCGTCCGATGTCGCGGTGCGGGGTGCCCGCGGACCGGATGGCGGTTACGCGAACATCTACATCGACGGCGCCTACGTCGGGTACGCGAACTTCTACGCCAGCGTCGCGCAGGCGCAGAAGACCGTCTTCAGCACGACGGGCCTCAGCAACTCCGCGCACACCCTCGAGATCCGGCCGCGTGGCACGCACCCTGCCGCGGCGACCGACAGCTGGGTTCGCATCGATGCGTTCAAGGCCGGTGGGGTCCTCTACCAGGAGAACGGCCCGCAGGTCAGTGACTACTTCCGCCGCGTCAACGCGGCCGGCGCGAAGAGCGGCAACTATGAGTCCGGATGGCATGCGACGTCGGGCGACACCGGCGCCCGGCCCTCCTTCCAGATCACCTGCCGGGGCAACGACCTCAAGGTGTACGGCACCAAGACCCCGACCTCGGGGAGCCTCAGGATCTACGTCGACGACGTCGCCAAGGCGACCGTCAGCCTGGCCAACGCCACGATCCTGCACCAGCAGCTGCTGTTCGACTCGGCACCATTGAGCGACGCACAACACACCATCCGCATGGAGGTCATCGGCACCCCGACCGGCGCAGGCTCGGACACCGGATTCGACTACCTGAGGTGCGGCTGAGTCCCCACTGGGGAGGTCACGAGCCGTCGGTGAGCGGGTGCCTGGTTCCCGATGGCGGACCTGCTGCGAGGTCGCCGGCTCAGGCGACGAGGGGTGGTCGTGGTCGGGCCGGGTGGTAGCTGAACCGGTCGCGGAGGTCGACTTGTGGTGGTGGGATCCACACTGGTCTGCGAGATCCGGGTTCGATCTGGACCTGCCACGGGGTCTGATGAGTGATCGTGTGGTGCTTGCGGCAGAGCAGGACCAGGTTGTCGAGTGAGGTGGGTCCGCCCTCGGCCCAGTGGACGATGTGGTGGGCGTCGCAGGCGATCGGGAGGCGGGTGCAGCCGGGGAAGGCGCAGTGTCGGTCGCGGAGCACCAGGGCGTTCCAGATGCCGGTGGTGACGAGTCGTTGGCTGCGGCCGACGTCGAGGACCTGGCCTTGGGTGCCGAGGACGGCGGGGATGATCTCGGCGTCGCAGGCGAGCCGGCGGACCGCGGCCACCGAGAGCCGGTCCCCGGAGGGGAGGTGTCCGCCGTCGTGGAGGTGGCCGTCGGGCTGGTCGAGGAGCTGTTGGAGCGGGATGGTCACGGTGATCCGGGCGGTGGTGCCGTGGGCGTGGGGCACGGAGTCGGTGGCTTGGAGTCGGCGGCAGGCCTCGATGAGGGCGTCCCACATCCGCACGCCGTGGTCGCGGGGGTCCTTGCCGGTGTGGCCGCAGCTGGGGTCGGGGCAGCGACGTCCGACCAGGTGTCCGTGCTCGTCGAGCTCGTAGGGCTGGTGGGGTCGCCGCCGCATGCGCCGGGCTCGGTGACCACCGGCGCGGAGAGCGGCATCAGCACGGACTTGAGGAGCTCCCATTCCTCCACGGTGGAGTAGCCCTTGATCCGGACACCGCCGAGGGTGTCGGCGGTGCCGGAGAGGAACCGGGCGTGGTGGGCACCGCGCTCGGCCTTGTCCTTGTCCAGGTCGGCCGACAGCAGTGACCCGTCGGGGTCGAGCTCGCGGACGACGTCGGGGAAGGACTGGTCGAGGTCGGTGGCGTCGTAGCCGTGGTCGGCGACCAGGTCGAGCATCGTCGCCGCGGCCTGCTCGCGGAGCTCCGGCACCTGGGGCAGGGTCGCGACCCGGCCGCCGATCACGCCGGCCTGGGCCAGTCGAGATCTCACCGCAGGCGAGCGCGGCCCGGACCGCGGGGAGTTGGGCGGTCTTCTTCGCGACTCGCTCGATCGAGGCACCGGCACCCTTGCGGCCACCCAGCAGATGGGTGAGGAGGTCCTTGGTCGACGCCCACCCGATCGCGTCCGGAGCACCGGTCTCCTCCAGCCGCTCCGCGAGCGAGACCAGAGCCCCATCGACCATTGCCTTGACCCGAGCCAGCGTCGCGGCGGTCGCCAGCGCGTCGGACCCGGAAAGGTCGTCCCACTCCACGTCGGCGAGCTCCTGGACGCGCTGCAGGGCGGCGGTTGCCGTGTCGAGCGCCCCGGGAGAAGTCATGCGCTCAGTCTACCGAACATATGTTCGAATATCAAGGATTGATCCAACATTCGGAAGACGAACGCAGCCTGCGGCCGGCAGCGGTGCGCAACTCCGGTGCCGCTCGTCCCCCGTCCCAAGCCCTTTCGGTCGCCACCACCCACTGCCTACCGGCCGCGGGCATCGGCGGCAGCGATCAAGATCCGTCAGTCAACGGGTGCCGCCGCAGCCGGGTCTGGATCAGCCGGCGTTCGGCGTCGTTTCGTCGTCAGCTCGAGCGCCCGTCGGTTCGCCTCAGCCGCCTCGTCCTCCCGGCCGTTCAGCCGGAGCAGCTCGGCCCGGGTGGCGTGCCACAGGTGGTAGCCGGCGAGCTCGGGCTTCGAGCGAGTCGACCTCGGCGAGGCGCGGGTGGCCTGGCGGGGGCCGAGCTGGGCGAGCGCGATCGCGCCGTTGAGCCGGACGACGGGCGAGGGGTCCTCGCGGATCAGGACGCCGTAGAGGGTGACGATCTGCAGCCAGTCGGTCTCACCCCACGACGGCGCCTCCGCGTGACACATCGCGATCGCGGCCTGGAGCTGATAGCGGCCCGGGAGCGGAGGGACGCGGCCCGCTCGAGGTGCTCGCCCGCGCGCTTGATCGCGGACCCGTCCCACAAGGACGCGGTCCTGGTCGCGCAGCAGCACCAGGTCGCCGCGTCGGGGTGAACCGGGAGGCCGCGCGGCCGTGCTGGATCCGCAGCAACGCGGCCAGGCCCCAGGCCTCGGCCCGGTCGGGCAGGCTGTGGGCGACGACCTCGGCGAGCCACGCGGCGTCGGCGCCGAGGTCGCGGTCGTGGGTGCTGCCGGTGGAGGAGACGAAGGCCTCGTTGTAGGCCAGGTAGACGACGGCGAGTACGTCGGGGAGCCGCTCGTCGAGGTTGTCGGGCACCTTGAGCTCGATCCCGGTGGCGACGATCTTGCGCTTGGCGCGGACGATCCGCTGCGCCAGCGTCTGCTCGTTGACGAGGAACGCCCGCGCGATCTGGGGAGTGGTGAGACCGATGACGGCACGCAACGTCAGCGCCAGCCGGACCTCAGGTGCCAGAGCCGGATGGCAGCAGGCGAACAGCAGCGGCAGCCGGTCGTCCGGATCCTCGGCAACGACGTCCACAGACGCCGGCGCTTCGCCGGCCACCCGGCTGCCGAGGCGCTCGGTCGCGCGTGCCTGCCGGCCGCGGGACCGCAGCAGGTCGAGCGCGTTCCGCTGGGCCGCGGTGGTCAGCCAAGCGGCAGGGCTTCGCGGCGTACCGTCTCGACGCCAGGCGGCGAGTGCCTCGACCACCGCGCCCTGCACCGCCTCCTCGGCGACGTCGAAGTCGCCGAAGCGGCGGTACAGGGCGGTGACCAGGCGGCCCGATTCCTCGCGGATCGTGGCCGCCAGCAGCGCGTCGCTCGCTGTCATCGACAGGTCATTCGAACTGGCTGTAGTCCTCGACCATCGGCCGGATCTCGATGGCGACGCCCGGGAAGACCAGCTGCGGCCAGGTCTTCACGATCTCGATCGCGGCGTCCATGTCAGGGACGTCGATCACGCTGAACCCGCCGACGACCTCCTTGGCCTCGTTGAACGGGCCGTCGACGACGACGCCACCGTGCTTCACGGTCGTGGCGGTCTCGATCGACTGGAGCTCTGCACCGGAGTCCGCGAACACCGCGGCGTTCTCCTGGAACCAGGCGTAGACCTTGCCGTAGACCGCCTGCGTGTCCTCCTCGCTCACGTTGGCGAGCTGGGCCGGGTCACTGGTGAACATCAGCACGTACTTCATCGTCGATTCCTTTCCTCGTGGGTGGATCCTTCACCTGTTCGTCGCCGCAGGCCCCACGAAATCGACAGCCGATCGGGATTTTCTTGCGCCGGTTGCAGACTGGGGCTGTGAAGAGGCTGCTGGCGGCGTTGGCGTGCTGCGTGTTCCTGGTCGGGTGCACCGCTCCGGACGAGCGGCCGACCGAGGCGACACCCAACCCGGCGCCGTCGCCGACCGAGCAGTCGGACGAGCCCGGCATCGCTCCGCTCCCGTCCGACCCGGCGCCGACGTCCGACGAGCCGACCGAGAAGCCGGACCCGGTGTCACTGCCGGCCCTCATGGACAAGGAGTACGACGGCGGCCGGCTCCGTCTCGGCACCGAGGTCTACTCGAGCGCTACGCAGCGTCAGTACGAGGTGACCTACCGCAGTGGCGGGCTCACCATCTCGGGGCGGATCGCCGTCCCTGAAGGGAAGGGACCGTTCCCCGCGATCGTGCTGGCGCACGGCTACATCGAGCCGGCGGTCTACGTGAACGGCCAGGGCATGACCCGCGAGCGCGAGTGGTTCGCCGACCACGGCTACATCGCGTTGCACGTGGACTACCGCAACCACGCCGGTTCCGACGACACGGTGGTCGGTGAGGCCGACATGCGGATCGGCTACACCGAGGACGTGATCAACGCCGTCCTCGCGCTACGGGCGTGGGACGGCCCGGTCGACGACGACCGGATGGCCGTCGGCGGGCGATCGATGGGTGGCGGTGTGGTCTACAACGTGCTCGTCGCCCAGCCCGGCCTGGTGGACGCGGCCGTGGTGTGGGCGCCGGTCAGCTCCGACCAGGTCGACAACTACGAGCGTTGGATCGCGCACGACCCCGAGCGGCAGGACGTCGTCGCTGCCCTCGACCGGCTCTACGGGCTGCCGCGTGACAATCCGGAGTTCTGGGACGGCATCAGTGCGGACACCTACTTCGACCGCATCACCGAACCGGTCCTCATCCACCACGGCACCGCCGACGACACCTGTCCGATCCGCTGGAGCCGCGAGAGCACCCGGCTCATGAAGCGCGACGGCGTCGACGTGACCCTCGCCGTGTATCCCGGCGAGGGCCACGCCTTCGGTCCCCGGTTCTTCGACTCGATGGAGCGCACCGGCCGGTTCCTGGGCCAGCACGTCGGCTGAGCAGGAGGGTCAGGACTCGCGGATCGTCCCACCCAGGATGATGTCGAGATACTCCTCGTCCCGCGGGGGGACCGGCAGGTCAACGTGCTGGTCGGCGCAGTCGCCGGTGGCCGGATCGCAGGTCGTCAGCGTGCCGTCTTCGGCCACCGCGAAGAGGTCGCCGTCCGGCGTCCACCCCCACTGGCGGTCCCCGGGCACCTCGATCGACCCGCCGCTGTCCACGTCGTAGATCAGCTCGGCCGGCGGATCCTGGTTCGGGTCGTAGTCCTGGATCACTCGCTCGACGTACTTCCCGTCGGGCGACAGTGACGTGTAGGGCGATCCGTCGTCGGCCGGCAGTTGCAGCAGCGTGTCGCCGCTGTCCGCGTCCAGCACCGAACGGCCGTCCTGCGTGACCACACGTCCGTTCGCGCCCCAGGCCGTGTCGAGGAAGTCCGGATGGGTCACCTCGGACGTCCTCCAGTCGACGACGTCGATGTCGCCGTCGTAACCGTTCTGGACGGTCACTTCGTCGCCGTCGATCGACACCGGGAACCAGCTCTCCCGGGTCGGGCCGACGACGACCCGGCCGACCTGCTCGTCGGACACCACGTCGTGCACGAACACGACGAGGTTGCCGTCGACGGCCCGGCCGTAGGCGAGGTACGGCTGGTCGGGGTCGGTGGCGTGCACCGTCTCCTCGGTCTCGACGCCCACCGGGCTCAGCGAGCCGTCCGGCGCGATCAGGGAGAACCGCTGCGGGCCGCCGCCGTCGCTCCAGGCGTTGTTGCCCTGCCGGACCACGACCCCGGCGGAGGTGTAGTAGAGCGACTTCACAGCCCTGTCGTCGACGGTGACACTCTGCGCGCCGTCGTCGAGGTAGACGGTGTTGCCGATGGCATAGACCGCGCCCTGCTGCGGTGCTGCCGCGGCATCGGGCGCGGTCTCGCGCCCGTGGTCGTCCGGAGCCAGTGCCAGCGCGGCTCCACCGACGACGACGGCGGCCGCCAGGCCGCCCGCGCCGACGACCATCCGGGTCCGGCGGCGGAGGCCGCGGCCCTGGCGGATCACGGCGTTCGTGGCCGGGGGCGGGATGGAGAGACCCTCGGCTTCGCCGCCGAGAAGTTGCTTGAGTCGTTCAGTCATTGTTGGCTCCTGCGGGGATGACGCTGTCACCGAGCAGCGCACGAAGCTTGGTCAGCGCTTCGGAGGTCTGGGACTTCACCGTGCCCTCGGTGATGCCGAGGGCATGGGCGACCTGGGCGACGCTCAGGTCTTCGTAGTAGCGGAGTACGACGACCGCCCGCTGCCGCGGGGGCAGGGTGCTGAGCGCGTCGATCACCGAGCGCCGGTCGGTCGGGTCGGTCTCGTGCCCGGAGAAGTGCGCCGTCTCGGGCAGCACCTCGGTCGGGCGCTCGTTGCGCCAGCCCTTCTTGCGGAACCACGACGCGGCGGTGTTCACCAGTGTCGTCCGCGCGTAGCCCGGAGCGGCGTCGACGCTGCGCACGCGCCGCCAGTTCGCATAGGTCTTCGCCAGCGCCGTCTGCACCAGGTCCTCTGCCTCGGCAGGGTCGCCGAGCATCAGGTAGGCCGTGCGGTAGAGGCTCGCCCAGCACGCATGCACGAGCTCGGCGAACTCCTCATCGGTCGGTGGTCGCGTCATCCACTCACCCTCTCCTCGTCGGTCACCCTGTCAGATGCGGTGAGGTTCGAAGGAGGTTGGACGGAGGAGACGTCTCGATGCACCGATGCTTGCGACGGGGACGCGCCGAGGTGGATGGTGACCCATGGCGCCGCGCACCTCCCGCAGGTCCCTCATCGCACTCGCAGCACTCCTCGGCATGCTCATCGCCGGGTGCGGGGAGGATGAACCGGACCGAGCGACGAGCACGACGGAGCCGACCACGACGGAGCCGACCACGACGGAGCCGACCACGACGGAGCCGACCACGACCGCCGCGGGACCCGATGTCGAGCGGTTCCTCCTGCAAGCCGACGAGGTGCCGGACCTGGCACCGACGTCGACACCGCAGACCGGCACGGGGCCACCCTTCGATCTGCCCGAGGAAGGCACCGAGCTGCTTCGGCACAGTGGCTACATCTCGACCACCTACCAGCCCGCCGAAGGCGACCGCGGCGCCGGCGTCAGCAGCGTCCTCCTGTTCGAGACCGCGGCCGGGGCACGCGAGTGGATGGCCTACGAGCTGAGCATCAAGGCGATCCATCACCAGATCCCCGGCGCGGAGATCGAGCGGTTCCAGGTCCCCGACGTGCCCGGCGCGAACGGCTGGACGGGACCCGACCTGCACGGCAACTCCATCGGCACCGTCTTCTGGACACAGGGGCGCTGCATGATTCTCATCGCCCTCGAGGTCGAGGGGCCGCGGGTAGCCCGGCTGTCGGCGGGTGCCAAGGCGATCTACGAGCGCACGGGTGGCACCTGCCCGGGCTGATGCTGGGTCGGGACCTACCCCGCGATCAAGCGCGGGACCGGAGCCACGGCGTCCAGGATCTCCGTAGCGAGATCCCGCGCCTGGTCGCTGATCTCTGGCACGGCGGTCGACTCCCACAGCTCGCCTCGCCGGAGCGCCCCGAGCGTCCACAGCGGCGCGGAGGTCGTCCCGTTGCCGTCGAGCAGCCGGCCATCGACAGTTCGCACGCCCATGCCGCCGGTCGCGACGACCGCGAGCGGTCCACCACTGCGAGGACGAAGCAGGTCGTCGAGCAGCGGGTCTCCGACCGTGCGGATGTCTGACCGAGGGCCGGTGCAGTTGAGGATCCAGCCCACGTCACGAGCGGACCCGTCGGAGAACCGGACCCGCAGGCCGCTGCCTGGAGCGGCTCGGCAGCGGCAACCTGGTGGGCACCGATCTCGAGCTGCCCCGAGCCGATGAGTCCCTGGATCTGCCGCGCCGAACTGGGCGCCATCCGGTGGCGTACGGCGTTCCACGGGCTGGCGCCGTCCGCCACGAACCTCCTCCGGTCGATCTCGTCCAGACGGCGCCAGAGTGTCGCCGCGTGCTGTCGAACCCCGTCCACGCCGGGGCGCCAGTCGCCGGTGGTCCGTCGTACCTGCGCGATGTGGTCGACCACGCGGCGACGGATGCCGGTGAGGCCGTTTCCCCAGCCGGTGATGTCGGGGACCACGGGCGCGGCGTACGTCGGCGCATGCACCGCGGGCAACCGGCCGCTGCGCGAGATCGCCACGAGCCGCCGGGCTCGCCGGGTCGGCGGCGCCGGCGAGGGTCAGCGTGACATCGACCGTCGTCAGGCCGGTGCCGACCAGCAACACGTCCAGCGGTCCCGTCCGCGCCCGTCCGACGGCGTCGAGGGCGCCGGCGCGAGCGGGTCTCGCACGAAGCAGGGCGATCTCCCGGATCGCCGCGGGTGCCCACAGGTCGCCGGCCCGCGGCGGGCCGATCGCCAGCACGGCGGCGTCGCCGGCGATCACGTCCCCGGTCGACGTCGCGCAACGACTGCTGCGCCCGTCGGTTGGAGACCGACGACGCGGGTCCGCAGGCGGATCGCGGACCCCGTCGTCGAGGCGCGCACCGCATCCTGGAGTGTCTCGTCGAGATAGCGCGCGTACTCGCTCCGGGGCGCGAACCGGTAGCGCCCGAAGCCAAGACCTGCCCGCGACCGCCACTCGACGAAGTGGTCGGGCTCGTCGGGCAACGCGCTCATCCCCGACGCCGGGACGTTGAGCAGATGCTGTTCGTCCCTGGTGCCGAACCCGGTGCTGCGGGCCCACCGCTCCGCCGGGTCCAGGAACACGACGTCGACCGGCGCCGAACGCCGCGAAGACTCCCGGACCACGTGCAGCGCGGTGAGGGTCCCCGCCGCCCCCGAGCCGACGACGAGGACCCTCCGCGATGGCGGACGCACGGTTACCGGCCTCGCGCCAGCTGGCGGCGGGCGTAGCCGCGGACGTCGGCGTCGCTGTCCTTGGTGGCCACCTCGAGGGTGTCGCGGACGTCCTGGCGGCCGGTCCACCCGGCGAGTGCGATCACCGCGGCCTTCCTGACGTCGAGGTGCGGGTCGACCGCGGCCGTCAGCAGCGCCGGCACCGCGATCTCAGCGGTCGCAGCCGGCGAGCCCGCGGGCCGCTCCGGTGCGCACCTGCCAGGCCGGATCCTGCAGTCCGACGACGGCACAGGTCCCCGAGCCCGCAGCTCGCCACCCACTCCGGCGGCCGCCTCGAGGGCGGCGGCGCGCACCAACAGCTCCTGGTCGCCGGCGAGCGCGACCAGGTGTCGCCGCGGCATCGGTGTGGGCGTGACCGAGTCGCCCGAGGCCGAGCGCCGCCGCGACCCGGATCTCCCGCGCTCGCTGTCGCTCGCCGCCGCCACCAGGCCGTCGCGGTCGTCGTGACCGACCAGGCCGCGGACGGCTTGCAGCCGAACCCGTGCGTCCGGGTCGTCGAGCGCGGCGCGGTAGAGGTCCGGCTCGCCGAGCGAGAGCGCCCGGAGGACGTCGAGCACCGCCGCGCGGACGAGCGGGTCCGGGCTGGTCGCCGCCGGCGCCAGCGCGTCGGCCAGCGCCCGCTCGGCCGGCAGCACCTCGACCAGCTCGCGCAGCGCGACCGCGGCGGCACTGTCGTACGGCGTCGTCGGCGTCGGTCAGCGCTCGAGCGAGCAGCCGCCCGGTGCCGGCCGGCACGATCTCGGTGACGGTCGCGACCGCCGTCCGTCGTACCTCCGGGTCGGGGTCGGTGAGGAAGGGCTCGAGCTCGCCGGTGGTCGGCCCTGACTCGGCGAGCTCGAGCAGCTCGAGGATCCGCGGCGACCGCGGAGTGGTGGGATCGACGGCCGGGACGTCGTCCGCCTGGCGATCGGTCAGCCCGGTGGCGCGCTGAGCGGCATCGATCACGGCGATCACGCGACCGGCGACCGGCTCGGGCACGACGATGTCCGGCACCGGGACCAGGTAGTCGGCCACCGGGCGGCTGACGAACTCCATCGCCCCGTCGTCACGCCGACGCAGGTTGAGGTGGAAGAACCAGTCGTCGTCGTCACGCTGCGGGATGGTCGGCCCGCTCGTGGTAGAGGCCCCACCGGCTCTCGGTCCGGACCAGCGAGGCGCGGGCCGCCATCTCCGCGCAGTCGCGGATGAAGGACACCTCGACGCAGCGCATCAGCTCGTGCGGGTTGCGCGCACCCATGCTCGTCGAGCTCGCCCGCCATCCGGTGTGAACGACTCCATCGGCCGATCTCCAGCTTCGCGCGCGGTCTTCGGCGGCGCCAGGTAGTCGTTGACGAACCGCCGCAGCTTGTACTCGACCTGCGGCTGCGGCGGCCCTTCCGGCTGCCGCAGCGGGCCGTAGATCAGCTCGTGCGCGGCCGTGATCTGGTCCTCGGGCAGCGTCTCCGGGGCCGGCCTGGTGGGCAGCCGCGTGGGTGCCGGCCAGGTCGCCGAACACGAACGCGCCGATCATGTAGTTGTGCGGGACGCAGGCCAGGTCGCCGGCCGCGTAGAGCCCCGGACCGTGGTCTGCGCCGTTCTCGTCGACCCAGACGCCCGACGCCGAGTGCCCGCCGCACAGCCCGATCTCGGAGATGTGCATCTCCACGTCGTGGGTGCGGTAGTCGTGGCCGCGGCCGGCGTGGAACGTGCCGCGGGTGGGCCGCTCGGTGGGGTGCAGGATGCCTTCGAGCGTGGTCGAGCGTCTCGTCCGGCAGGTGGACGAGCTTGAGGTAGATCGGGCCGCTCGCGGAGTCGATCTCGCGCTTCGACCTCGGCCATCATCTGGCCCGGACCAGTAGTCGCAGTCGACGAACCGGTCGCCCTCGGAGTTGACCTGGTAGCCACCGAACGGGTTCGCGACGTAGGCGCAGGCCGGGCCGTTGTAGTCCTTGATCAGCGGGTTGATCTGGAAGCACTCGATGCCGCTCAGCTCGGCGCCGGCGTGATAGGCCATCGCGTAGCCGTCGCCGGCGTTGGTCGGGTTCTCGTAGGTGCCGTAGAGGTAGCCGCTGGCGGGCAGCCCGAGCCGCCCGCAGGCGCCGGTCGCGAGCATGACGGCGCCGGCCGCCACGGTGACGAACTCGCCGGTCCGGGTGTCGAACCCGACCGCGCCGACCGCCCGCCCGTCGTCGGTGAGCACCCGCACCGGCATGACCCGGTTCTCGATCTGGACCAGCTCGCGGCATGTCGCCGCTGCGCAGCACCCGGTAGAGCACCTTCTTGACGTCCTTGCCCTCCGGCATCGGCAGGACGTACCTGCCGGAGCGGTGCACCTGCCGGACGGCGTACTCGCCGTACTCGTCCTTCTCGAACTTGACCCCGTAGCCCTCGAGCCGCTTGACCATGTCGAAGCCGCGCCTGGCGGTCTGCCAGAGCGTGCCCTGGTTGACGATGCCGTCGTTGGCGCGGGTGATCTCGGCGACGTAGTCCTCGGGCGTCGCCTTGCCGGGGATGACCGCGTTGTTGACGCCGTCCATGCCCATCGCGAGCGCCCCGGAGTGCCGCACGTGCGCCTTCTCCAGGAGCACGACGCGCGCGCCCGCCTCGGCCGCGGTGATCGCGGCCATGGTGCCGGCGGTGCCGCCGCCGACGACGAGGACATCGCAGCTCGAGCTCGAGGCGCTCGGTGGCGGGGGGATCTGCTGGATCGCTGGGCGGCGTCAGCGCGGTCCTCGTGGTCGCGCCGACAGGGGCGAGGGACTGGGTGGTGCGAGGTGGGCGAGCACCATCGGCGGGACGTCGGGCCGGCCGGATGCGCCGCGTCGGGGCCGCTCGATGCGGTGCACCGAGACGATGCCGTGGCGGCCGAGCACGACGATGCGGTGGCCGAGGAACGAGGGCCTCGTCGACGTCGTGGGTGACGAAGACGACCGTGCAGCCGGAGGTCTGCCAGGCCTCGATGAGCAGTCGCTGCATCGAGGCGCGGGTCTGCGCGTCGAGCGCGCCGAACGGCTCGTCCATGCAGATGACGCGCGGGCTCGGCGGCGAGCGCTCGAGCGAGCTGCACGCGCTGCCGCATGCCTCCGGACAACTGACCCGGGAGCCGGGCACGGCGAACCGGGAGAGGCCGACGCGTTCGAGCCACACGGCGGCCGGCGCCGGCGCTCTGCGCGGCTGACGCCCTGGACCGCGAGCGCCAGCTCGACGTTGCGGCGGGCGGACCGCCACGGGAGCAGCGCATCCTCCTGGAACACCAGGGCGCGGTCGGGCGCTGGTGCCCGACACCGCGCCGACCATTGGCGTAGAGAGCTCGCCGACGGCGGCCGGACCAGCCCGGCGATGGCACGGAGCAGGGTGGACTTGCCGCAGCCGGAGTGCCCGAGCACGACGAGGATCTCGCCGGGCGTCACGTCGAGATCGATGCCGTGGACGACAGGCTCGCCGGCGTACCCGAGGGTGAATGTCGCTGGCCTTGATGGCGGCGGAGGTGGACGGCGTTCGTGGCGGTCATGACGCGCTCCTCTGCTGCGGACGAGAGCCAGCGGGTGAGTCGCCGGCCGACCAGCTCGACGCAGCCGGAGGTCAGCCAGCCGATGGCGCCGATCGAGAGCATCCCGACGAGCACGTTGGGGTAGTCGACGATCGTGTAGGCCTGCCACGTGCGGTAGCCGAGGCCGAAGTCGCCGGAGATCATCTCCGCGGAGATGACGCAGATCCACGCGACACCCATGGCGACGGACAAACCGCTGAAGACGCCGGGGAGCGATGCCGGGCAGAACGACATGAGAGGAGCACGCTGCGGTTGGGAAGCGCCCATGGTGAGGAGGGCGTCCTCCCAGACGGTGGGCAGCGCGCGGACGGCGTGCCGGGTGCTGACGAGGATCGGGAAAGAACGCAGCGGTGAACGGTGATGAAGACGATGCCCTGCTCGTTGCGTGGGGAACACTAGGATCGCGACCGGCACCAGTGCGATCGCGGGGATCGGGCGGGTGATCTCGAGCAGCGGCTGGAAGATGTCGGAGAGCGAAATGCGAGCGAGCGAGCAAGACGCCAGAGGCAGATACCGACGATGGAGGCGAGGAGGAAGCCGCTGAGGATCCGCATCAGGCTCTGCAGGAGGTCCTGGTAGTAGAGCGGATCGCTGGAAATCGGCGACCGAACGGCTGGAAGAGCGCGATAGGGGCGGGAGCCGGTTGAAGCGGAGCCAGAAATGTAGACGTGTTGCGTGCTCAACAACTGCCAGAGCAGGAGGACGGCGATAAGCGAGGCAAGGCGGATCGCCCAGCGCAGCCGGCACCGCGGCGAATCCGTCGACGGGCGCAGCAGCGACGGCGGCATAGTAGCGCGGTGGACGCAGCAGGGGACGGTGCTCGACGAGGGAGCGTCATCGACGGGTCCAACGCCTAGGCGTACGGTAGCTACGGATCGTGCCGGGATGCGCGGAGAGGTAGGCGGTAGAACGGGACTTGGCGGTGGCGAACGGGAAGAAGCTCTTCCCGTCTCGACCCAGAGGCATGTGGTCGGCGAACCACCGGGTGTGGGTGTAGCATTGGGGACGTATAAAGCCCGCGACCGTGCTTGCCGGCGGCCTCGGCCGGCTTGATGGTGCGCAGCAGGTAGGTCGGTTCGGCGACTGGGCGGGTGCGTCTCCACCGTCGAGCCAGATCTCGCCGGCGAGGGCCGGGTCGGTGACCGTTGGTGCGCAGACCTGATCGGTGCCGGTCGATCGCGGCCGGAATTGATCGGTCAGCCGAGGGCGGCGTCGTAGCCGGCGCCGGACACCTTGGGCAGGACGCTGTCGTCGATGAACGCAGTCGAGGTCGAGCGGGTCTGGAACACACCGATCGACTCGAGGAACGGGATGTCGCTGCTCGAGCGCGGCGACGCAGCGTTGGCTTGAGGGTCGGGTCGAAGGAGGAGATGCCACGCGCGCCGTTGTAGAGGTAGACGACCTCGACGGGCAACGTGGTCGCGTTGGCGACGATCTGCGCGGCTGCGAGCGGATTGCTCGTACAGGTAGTTGGTGGATTCGATCTGGGCCTCGAAGGAAGGCGTGGACGATGTCGCTGTTGCACGTCGAGGAACTGTTACGGATGACGATACCGTGCAGGGTCGGGTAGCTCGAGCTGGCCGCCGTCGTAGAGGAGGCGCGCGTTGATGCTGGAAGACCAGCAGACCGGGCCACGCGACGAACTGCGAGAAGGCGTCGACGGAGTTGCCCTGGAGCGACGAGGCGCCGACGGATGGGTGCTGGTTCTCGATCGAGACATGCGTGACCGGGTCGAGCCCGCGCCTGTGCAGGGCGTGGACGAGCAGTGCCGTGGCCGGCCGATCCGACGCTGGTCGAGACGACTTGCCCTTCGAGATCGGTGAGCGACTGGATGTGCGACTTCGGCACCACGACGACTAAGTTCAGGGCACCGCGCGGGTTGTAGCCGGTGATCGAGATGATGGACGTGCGGCGTGCCGGCCTGCTGACCGCGGGAGCGGTTGATGAGCAGCGGGTAGTCGCCCATCGAACCGATGTCGATCTTGCCGGCGATCATCTGGGCGGTGATCGGAGCACCGGAGTCGTAGTCCTGCCAGTGACGGCGTACGTCTCGCAGGTGCGTCGGCCGAGCTCGGTGAGCAGCTTCTCGAAGTAGCCATGGGCGCGCAGCAAGGTGCCGGCGGTGATGGTGTTGATCGTCTTGGACTGGTAGCCGACGATGATGACGTTCTTGGCGTCGGCCTGGCAGCCGGCGAGCGAGCAGTAGTGCGCGCCGAGACAGGCCGGTGAGCGGCGGCGAGGGGGAGCAGGCGGTCGCAGGCGCGAGGGTTCTCGTGGCGGTGCGGCCTCAGCGGAGGAGGTAGGGGATGTTGACGGTGACGGCGAAGACGAGGCAGCGGGCGGCGCACGGGCGACAGTACCAGCACTCGTCGACGTGCATGTAGGCCTTGCTGGTCTCGGGGTCGATCGCCAGCGAATCGAGCGGACACATGTGGACGCAGAGGGTGCAGCCGTCGATGCAGAGGCCTCGTCGACGGTCACCGGGACGTGGGCTCGCTGGTTGACGAGGGCCATGGGATCTGCTGCGGGATGGGCAGCTGCCGTCACGAGCACGGAGGCCGGCGTTGCGGCTGGGGGTCAGTGAGCCGATCACCTGTGGGAACGGGTGTGCGCGCGCGGGAGCTGGCCGCGCAGGGTCAGCCGGTCACCGC
Organism: uncultured Actinomycetota bacterium; assembly: GCA_963766035.1. Taxonomy (GTDB): domain Bacteria; phylum Actinomycetota; class Actinomycetes; order Propionibacteriales; family Nocardioidaceae; genus Nocardioides. The sequence goes on from CAVXYP010000006.1 coordinate 268,722, forward strand.
GGAAGCGGATGAACTCGAAGTCGACGGGGCGGCCATCGGCGAGGTGGGTGAGACGCTCGACCATCAGCAGCGGCTGCGGGGCGGGGTGTCGAGCAGGTCGGCGCGAGTGGGGATCGGCGGTGACGGCCTCGAACGCAGATGTCGGCGGTGGCCGAGCGGCTGGCCGGCGACGCGCTCGAGCAGGGCGAAGATGTCGTGACCGGCGAGGTCCTCGCGCGAGCAGCGGCTACCGAGGTCGGGCACGGCAGGTAGGTGAGGTCGAGCGAGAGCGGGATGCCGTCGAGGTGGCGGAACCGCTCGAGGTAGAGGACGGGTTCGTGGTGCGAGACGCGAGGTGCTGCGCTACGAGCGTGCGGAGGGCGGATGAGCGCCGAGCGCGCGGACGTCGTTGGAGATCGGTGCCGTGGGCGTGGAACATCTCGCGCGAGGCCCATGCAGCCGGTGCAGCCCGTGGGGGTACTTCTGCGCGAGGACCGTGGTGCCGATGCCGGGCAGCGCTCGACGAGGCCCTCGACGGCGCAACAGATCCAGAGCGGCTCGCGGACGGTGTTGCGGGAGATGTCGAACTCGTGGCAGAGCTGCGGCCTCGGACGGGAGCTGCCGGCGTCGGAACGCGCCGGTGAGGACCTGGTGACGGAGGGTGTCGGCGACCTGCCGGGCGCGGTCGGCGCGCCGACGTGGTGCCTGGGCCAGGGGTGGAGGGGAGCTGCATGGCAGATAACTCTAGTAAGTCAATAGAGATTATCAGTTGTCGAGAACGTTGCGCCACCAAACTTTCTTGGAAGTGGCTGCTGACCTGCGCAGATGCGGGCCTGCGGCGGCGAGTTACGCCACCTCGGATGTCTCGCTCTCCGAGACCCGTCGCGCGAGCCGGCTGTGGGTGCGGCCGTAGACCGCGTAGAACACGATGCCGATCGCCATCCAGACGAGGAACCGCACCCAGGTGCCGCCGGTGAGGTTGAGCATCAGGTAGAGGCACAGCAGTGCCGAGGCAACCGCCACGAACCAGACGGCCGGCGTCCGGAACGCGCGCGGCAGGTCGGGACGGGTCCGACGCAGCACCACGACGCCGAGGCTGACGAGCACGAACGCGAACAGGGTGCCGATGCTGACCAGGTGGACCAGCGTCTCGAGGTCCACCAGGCCGCCGATGATCGCGACCGCGACGCCGGTGATCGCGGTGATCACCCAGGGCGTGCGGAAGGTCGGGTGCACCTTGGCCAGGGCGGGCGGCAGCAGGCCGTCCCGTGCCATCGCGAACGCGACCCGGGTCTGGCCGAGCATCAGGATCATCACCACCACGATCAGGCCGATGCAGGCGCCGATCGCGATCAGCCGGCCCATCCAGTCCATGCCGACGGCGTCGAACGCGGTGGCCAGCGGTGCGGCGTCCTTGGCGCCGATGTCGGTGTAGTTCTGCATGCCGGTGATCACCAGGCTCACGACGATGTAGAGGACCGTCACGATCGCCAGCGAGCCGAGGATGCCGCGGGGCACGTCGCGCTGCGGGTTGCGGGTCTCCTCGGCGGTGGTCGCCACGATGTCGAATCCGATGAACGCGAAGAACACGACCGAGGCAGCCGAGATGACCCCGGCGATGCCGTAGACCGCGGGGTCGAGGCCGAAGAGCGAGCGAGATCAGGGTGGAGTCCATGAACCCGGCGGCGGTGTCCGGCGCCGGCTCCGACTCGGGGACGAACGGGGACCAGTTGCCGACGTCGATGTGGGAGACGCCGAACAGGATGACCGCGGCGATCACGAGCAGCTTGACCGCGACGATGACCTGGTTGAGCCGGCTGGAGAACTTGATGCCGGCGATCAGCACGCCGGTGACGAGCAGCGCGATCAGCACCGCGGGCAGGTCGATCGTGCCGTCGGCCGCCGATCCGATCTGCGCCGGGACCTCGAACGGCCCGCCCTCGACGACCTCCTGGAAGTAGCCGGAGAAGCTGGTCGCGAGCGCCGCCGAGCCGATGGTGAACTCGAGCGCGAGGTCCCAGCCGATGATCCAGGCGATCAGCTCGCCGAAGGTCGCGTAGCTGAAGGTGTAGGCGCTCCCGGCGACCGGCACCGTGGAGGCGAACTCGGCGTAGCAGAGGGCCGCGAGCGCGCACGCGAGCCCGGCGATCGCGAACGAGATCGTGATCGCCGGGCCGGCGTTGGTCTTGGCCACGGTCCCGGTGATCACGAAGATGCCGGCACCGATGATCACGCCGACGCCGAACACGATCAGGTCGAGGACGCCGAGGTCCTTCTTGAGCTGGTGCTCCGGCTCGTCGGTCTCTGCGATCGACTGCTCGACGGTCTTGGTGCGCAGCAGGCTTCCGCGCAGGTTCATGGGTGTCTCCTTCGGTCCCGAGCCCGATACCCCTGCCTATCAGACCGCATCCCTAGGATGGGCGCCATGCCTGAGATCTCCCGTGACGAGGTGGCCCACCTGGCCGACCTCGCCCGGATCGACCTCGACGACGCCGAGCTGGACCGCCTGGCCCCGCAGCTCGCGGTGATCCTCGAGTCGGTCGCGTCCATCCGTGGGGTCGCCGGGCGAGGACATCCCGCCGACCTCGCACCCGATCCCGCTCACCAACGTGTTCCGCGAGGACGTGGTGGCTCCGTGCCTGACCGCGGAGCAGGCGCTGTCGGGTGCGCCGGCGAGCGAGGGCGGCCGGTTCTCGGTGCCGCGGATCCTGGGGGACGAGCAGTGACGGCCGGGGGAGACTGGACCCGGAAGACGGCCGCGGAGCTGGCCGACGCCCTGGCTGCGGGCGAGGTGACCTCGGTCGAGCTGACCCGGGCCCACCTCGACCGGATCGCGGCCGTTGACGGAGACGCCACCGCAGGCGTCCACGCGTTCCTCCACGTCGACACCGAGGGCGCGCTCGCCCAGGCGGCGGCCTCCGACGAGCGGCGTGCTGCCGGGGCGCCGCTGCACCTCCTCGACGGGGTGCCGATCGCGGTCAAGGACGTGCTCACGACCCAGGGCCTGCCGACGACATGCGGCTCGAAGATCCTGGAGGGCTGGGTCCCGCCGTACGACGCGACCGTCGTCCGCAAGCTCAGGGAGGCCGGCCTGCCCATCCTCGGCAAGACCAACATGGACGAGTTCGCGATGGGCAGCTCGACCGAGCACTCGGCCTACGGCCCGACCCGCAACCCGTGGGACCAGACCCGGATCCCGGGCGGCTCCGGCGGCGGCTCGGCGGCGGCCGTGGCGTCGTTCGAGGCGCCGTTCGCGATCGGCACGGACACCGGCGGCTCGATCCGCCAGCCGGGCGCGGTCACGGGCACGGTCGGCGTGAAGCCGACGTACGGCGGCGTGTCCCGCTACGGCCTGATCGCCCTCGCCAACAGCCTCGACCAGGCGGGGCCGGTCACCCGGACCGTGCTGGACGCGGCGCTGCTGCACGAGCTGATCGGCGGCCACGACCCGCTGGACTCGACCTCGGTCGACCTGCCGCTTCCCTCGCTCGTCGACGCCGCCCGCCAGGGTGCGACCGGCGACCTGTCCGGTGTCCGGATCGGCGTCGTCACCGAGATGTCCGGCGACGGCTGGCAGCCGGGCGTGATGGCGCGGTTCCAGGAGTCGGTCGACCTGCTGGTCAAGGCCGGCGCGGAGGTGGTCGAGGTCTCGTGCCCGAGCTTCGTGCACGCGCTCGCGACCTACTACCTGATCCTGCCGGCGGAGTGCTCGTCCAACCTCGCCAAGTTCGACGCCATGCGCTACGGGCTGCGGGTGGTGCCCGATGTTGCCAAGAATGGGGGACTGCCGAGCGCCGAGGACGTCATGAAGGCGACCCGTGACGCCGGCTTCGGCGACGAGGTGAAGCGCCGGATCATCCTCGGCACCTACGCGCTGTCGAGCGGCTACTACGACGCCTACTACGGCCAGGCGCAGAAGGTTCGCACGCTGATCAGCCGCGACTTCGAGGCGGCGTTCGAGCAGGTCGACGTGCTCGTGTCGCCGACGGCGCCGACGACGGCGTTCGAGCTCGGCGAGAAGCTGGACGACCCGCTCGCGATGTACCTCAACGACCTCGCCACCATCCCCGCCAACCTCGCCGGCACCCCCGGCATCTCGGTGCCGGCCGGGCTCGCCGAGGAGGACGGGCTGCCGGTGGGCTTCCAGATCCTCGCTCCTGCGCTGGCCGACGACCGTTGCTACCGCGTCGGCGCGGCCCTCGAGGCCCTGCTGGCCGCCGAATGGGGCGGGCCGTTGCTGGCCCAGGCTCCTCCGCTGGTTGAGGTGCGGAGCGAAGCGGAGCCTCGAAACCAAGGAGCCGAGGAATGACCCGCACCCTCGTCCCGTTCGACGACGTGCTGGCGTCGTACGACCCGGCGCTCGGCCTCGAGGTCCACGTCGAGCTCAACACCGTGACCAAGATGTTCTGCGGCTGCCCGACCGAGTTCGGCGCCGAGCCCAACACCCAGGTCTGTCCGACGTGTCTCGGCCTGCCGGGCGCGATGCCGGTCGTCAACGGCAAGGCGGTCGAGTCGGCGATCCGGATCGGGTTGGCGCTCAACTGCGAGATCGCGGAGTGGTGCCGGTTCGCGCGGAAGAACTACTTCTACCCGGACATGCCGAAGAACTTCCAGACGTCGCAGTACGACGAGCCGATCTGCTTCGAGGGCTACATGGACGTCGAGGTTGACGGGGAGACGTTCAGGGTCGAGATCGAGCGTGCCCACATGGAGGAGGACACCGGCAAGTCCCTCCATGTCGGTGGCGCGACCGGCCGGATCCATGGCGCTGACTACTCACTCGTCGACTACAACCGGGCCGGCATCCCGCTGATCGAGATCGTCACCAAGCCGATCACGGGTGCGGGGGCGAAGGCGCCGGGCGTCGCCCGGGCGTACGTCGCCCAGCTCCGTGACCTGATCGTCGCGCTCGGGGTCTCGGACGCCCGGATGGAGCAGGGCTCGATCCGCGCCGACGTCAACCTGTCGCTGGCGCCGAAGGGATCCGGCGTCCTGGGCACGCGGACGGAGACGAAGAACGTCAACTCGCTGCGCTCGGTCGAGCGGGCCGTCCGCTACGAGATGTCGCGGCACGCCGCGATCCTCGACGCGGGGGAGTCGATCCTCCAGGAGACCCGGCACTGGCACGAGGACACCGGGGTCACGACGTCGGGTCGCGAGAAGTCCGACGCCGAGGACTACCGCTACTTCCCCGAGCCCGACCTGGTGCCGGTCGCCCCGTCGCGGGACTGGGTCATGGAGCTGCGCGGCACGCTGCCGGAGAACCCCAGGGCCAGGCGTGCCCGGCTCCAGGCGGAGTGGGGCTTCTCCGACCTCGAGATGCGCGACACCGTCGGTGCCGGGGCGCTCGGTCTGGTCGAGGAGACGATCGCGGCCGGTGCGAGCCCGCAGTCGGCTCGCAAGTGGTGGCTGTCGGAGCTGGCGCGACGCGCCAACGACACCGACACCGCGATCGATGCGCTGGGCGTGACGCCGGCCGACGTCGCCGCCGTACAAGCTCTCGTCGACGCGGGCACCATCAACGACAAGCTGGCGCGCCAGGTCTTCGAGGGCCTGTACGCCGGGGAGGGCACGCCCGCCGAGATCGTCGAGCAGCGCGGCCTGGCGATCGTGTCCGACGACGGTGCCCTGTCGACCGCGGTCGACAACGCCATCGCCGCCAACCCCGACGTGGCCGACAAGATCCGCGACGGCAAGGTCGCCGCCGCCGGCGCCCTCATCGGCGCCGTCATGAAGGAGATGCGCGGCCAGGCCGACGCGGGCCGGGTGCGCGAGCTGATCCTCGACAAGCTCACCTGAGTCCGGTGACGTAGGCTGCCGGACACCAATCCAATACGCCCGTGGCGGGGGAAGCCGGTCCGATTCCGGCGCTGACCCGCAACCGTGGGCCGTGCTTTCGGGAGCACGGCGAGCCGGAGCACCTGTCGCGGCGCGTCCTGACGTCAGCGCTGTCGTGGCAACCAGCGGGTCGGGTGCCGAATCGGCACCTTCCCGTTGTGCAGCGGGAAGGAAAGACATGTCCAGCTCCATCCTTCGCAGGTTGGGAGTGGCCGCCGTCGGCGGCTCGCTCCTGGCGTCCGGCCTGGTCCTCAGCGGACCGGCGCCGGCAGCCCACGCCCACGAGGAGACCGACCCGGTCCCGGCCAAGCTCGCCGCCAACTGGCTGGCTGACGAGGACGGCCTGCTGACCGGCTTCGGCGGATTCTCCTGGGGTGTCAGCGTCGACGCCGGGGTGGCGTTCGGTGAGGTGCCCGGACACCAGGCGGACGTCGACGCGATCACCGACGCCCTGGCCGACCACATCTCCGACTACGTGACCGGTGAGGCCTTCGGCGACACGGACAGCAGCTACGCCGGTCCGACCGCGAAGGCGGCCGCCTACGCGGCGTCGGTCGGTGCGGATCCCACGGCCTTCGGCGGTGACGATCTCGTGGCCCGGCTCGAAGGAGTCGTCCAGAGCTCCGGCCGGGTGCAGGACGCCTCCCAGTTCGGTGACTACGCCAACGTGTTCGGGCAGACCTTCGCCGCCCGGGCACTGACCGAGCAGGGCAGCGAGCGGGCCGCGGACGCGGTCGACTTCCTGCTCGCCCAGCAGTGCAGCGCGGGCTGGTTCCGGCTCGACTTCACCCGCCCGTCCGACGGCGACCCCAACACCCAGGACCCGGCGACCAATGCCGGTTGCAAGGCGGCCGCCGGCTCGAAGCCCAGCGTCGACGCCACGGCATTGGCCGTGACCAACCTGCTGCCCCTCGCGGAGACCGATGGGGACATCGCCGCTGCTCTCGACGCCGCTACGGCATGGCTGGTCAGCGAGCAGCGTGCCAACGGGTCGTTCGACGACGGCAACCTGATCGGGCCGAACGCGAACAGCACCGGGTTGGCCGGGCACGCCCTGGCTGTCGTCGAGGAGCACGAGGCAGCGGAGCAGGCGGCGGCGTGGCTGCGCCACCTGCAGTTCATCGGGGTGCGTTGCGACGGCCTCGCCAAGGCAGAACAGGGCGCGGTCGCCTACGACCCGGCCGAGCTCGCGGCTGCCGTCTCTGGCGGCGTGACGGACCGCGCCAAGCTGGCCCGGGTGGCGTCGCAGACGATCCTCGCGCTGCTGGCGGCTCCCGAGAGCGAGGATGCCCTGGGATTCCGGGCGCCCGCGTTCCTCGACGGCGGTGGCACCGCGCGGATCAAGGTCACGGATCTCGCGCTCGGCGAGCCCGGCTGCGTGGGCATCGGCAGGTTCACGAAGCGGGTCGTCGGGGATGCCGACGGCACCGTGGTGGCCCGGGTCAAGGTGCCGGACCGCACCGGTTTCGTGCCCGTCGTCGTCGACACCGCCGACAACTCGATCGGCACCGAGGACGTCGTGCTCTCCGACACGCGACTGGAGCTCGATCTCCGCGCCGCCATCGCCCCGCGCGGGCAGCAGCGGGTCGAGGTGAGCGGTCTGTCCTCGGGTGAGCGGGTGGTCATCCGCCAGGATGGTGACGTCGTCGAGCGCGGTCACGCCGGCACCCGTGGCAGGTTCGTCGCCACCTTCGCCGGGCCGCGGGCGAGGGGCGAGCACCGGATCAAGGTGACGGGCCAGTTCGCCGACCGGACCGGCAGCGCGTCGTACCGCGTGAGGTGAGCCCGATGATCCGCACGACGCTCTCGGCGGTCACCGCAGTCTTCATGGCTGCGGTCACCGGCGTCGTGATCACGGCGACAGCACCGGCGCCGGCTGGTGCGGCCGCTGGTTCGGCCGCTGCGTGCAGCGGTGCCACCGGCGTCACGGTCATCGTCGACTTCAACGAGCTCGACGGAGGCATCACCGCGGCCTGCGATGCCGACGGCGCTGGAAAATCGGCTTCCGAGGTCTTCGTCGACGCGGGCTACCCGCTGACCTACGTGCAGCAGGACCCGGGGTTCGTCTGCACGATCTCGAGCAAGCCGGCCGACGCCCCCTGTGCCCGCACCCCGCCGCCGACGGCGTACTGGAGCCTCTGGTGGTCCAACGGGGAGTCGGGCCGATGGGTCTACGCGACCAGCGGCGTGAACACCCTGGAGGTGCCCGACGGCGGCTACCTGGCGTTCGCGTGGCATCAGGGATCGGGCAACGCCGCACCACCGGACGCGAACCCGACGGCGCACCAGGCCACCCAGGCCACCCAGCCCACCCAGCCCACGCAGGATCCGACGGACGACAACGGCGGCACCGGCGGCAACGGCAACGGCAACGACGACAACGACGGGGCGACCACCGGCTCTGCCTCCACGTCCGCACCGACGACGGCGACCGCAGCGGCAACCACCGACAGCGCGGCGGAGTCGGCGTCGACCGGCCGCGGCAGGACGCCCCGCGACGGCGGCACCAGCTCCGTCACGGCCTCCGACTCCTCGGACAGCACGGTGCCCGGGGCTGCGGAGATCACCGACGGCCCGCCGCCGAGCGACCTGGCGACCGACACCTCCGACGACGACGGGGCGCTTCCGACGTGGATAGGGCTCGGGCTCGCTGCCCTCGTCCTGGGCGCCGCGGGGCTGGTGGCCCTGCTCCGCCGGCGTTCGGAATGAGACCTCCGCGGGATCTCCACCCCGTCGCGTGGTGGTGCTGGACGATCGGTCTCGCGGTCGGCGCCTCGTGCACGACGAACCCGTTCCTCCTCTGCCTGCTGGTCGGGGTCGCGACCGTCACCGTGTACGCCTGCCGCGGCGACCAACCGTGGTCGCGGTCGTTCCGGCTCTACCTCTGGCTCGGTCTCGTGGTCCTCGGGATCCGGGTCCTGTTCCGGGTGCTGGTGGGCGGCAACGACGCCGGCCACGTGCTGCTGACCATGCCGGAGATCCCCTTGCCGGGCTGGGCTGCGGGCATCAGCGTGCTTGGGCCGTTCAGCCGCGAGGAGCTGCTGGCCGCCATCTACGAAGGGCTCCGGCTGGCGACCCTTCTCATCGCGGTCGGCGCGGCCAACGCCCTGGCCAACCCGAAGCGGCTGATGAAGTCGCTGCCGCCGGCGCTCTACGAGATCGGCACGGCGATGGTCGTCGCGATCACCGTGATCCCGCAGCTTGCCGACAGCGCCCGGCGGGTGCGCGCGGCCCAGCAGCTGCGTGGCGGCGAACCTGGCCGGTTCGGCCGGGTGCGGCGCGTACGCCGGTTGCTCGTGCCGATCCTGGAGGACGCGTTCGAGCGGTCGTTGGCGCTCGCGGCCGGCATGGATGCGCGTGGCTACGGCCGTGCCGGTACGGCGACAGCCCGCCAGCGCCGCAGCACCGGATCACTCATGATCATCGGCCTGATCGGGATCTGTGTCGGTGTCTACGCGTTCCTCGACTCGACCGCGCCGCGGGTGCTGGCGTGGCCGATGCTCGCGATCGGGGTCGTGGCCGCGCTCGGTGGCTTCGTGCTGGCCGGTCACCGGGTCGAGCGCACCCGCTACCGGCCGGAGCGCTGGCGCGCCGCCGAGGTGTTGGTCGCGCTGTCCGGCGCCGTGGTCGGTGCGGGGCTGTGGCTGGTGCAGCGTGGCGAGCCGTTGGTCGCGCATCCGGGCGTGCTCGTCGTACCCGGCCTGACCCTCGGTGCGGTCGCCGCCGTTCTCGTCGGCGTCGCGCCGGTGTTCGTCGCACCGCCGCCGCTGACCGTGCGGAACCGCGCCCCGATCGCTCCCGGGCCCGTCCTCGACGAGCCCACGAAAGTGCCCGCGTGATGTTCGAGCTGCGGGACGTCACGTTCTCCTACGGCGGCCGGCCGGTCCTCGACCACGCCGACCTGGCCATCGACCACGGTGAGCTGGTGTTGCTGGCGGGGCCGACCGGCATCGGCAAGTCCACCCTCCTGGGCGTCGTCGCGGGGCTGGTACCGGCCTTCACCGGCGGCACGCTGTCCGGCGACGTCGTCATCGACGGCGAGAGCGTGCTCGAGCGGCCGGCCCGCGAGCGGGCGCACATGGTCGGCTACGTGGGCCAGAACCCGCCGGCGTGGTTCGTCACCGACACGGTCGAGGAGGAGCTCGCCTTCGGCATGGAGCAGCTCGGGCTGGCCGCTCCCACCATGCGCCGCCGGGTCGAGGAGACGCTCGACCTGCTCGGCATCGCCGACCTCCGCCACCGCGACCTGCGAACACTGTCGGGCGGCCAGCAGCAGCGGGTCGCCATCGGTTCCGTCCTCACCACGCACCCGCGGCTGCTGGTGCTCGACGAGCCGACGTCGGCCCTCGACCCGACGGCGGCCGAGGACGTGCTCGCCACCCTGACCCGGCTGGTCCACGACCTCGGCGTCTCGGTCCTGGTCGCCGAGCACCGGCTCGAGCGGGTGGTCCCGTTCGCCGACCGGCTCTGCCTGCTGGGAGCGGGTGGCCACGACAGGCAGCTCCGGGTGGGCGATCCCGCCGAGCTGCTGGTCGATGCCCCGATCGCCCCGCCGCTGGTGGAGCTCGGCCGGCTCGCCGGCTGGTCGCCACTGCCGCTCACCGTGCGGGACGCGCGTCGTCAATCGGGCGCCTTGGTTTCGAGGCTCGCTCCGCTCGCACCTCAACCAGCGGCGGCGTCGGTTGCAGAGACCACCGTCGAGGTTCGAAGGCTCGTGGTGACGCACGGATCGGTGCCGGCTCTCCAGGACGTCGATCTCGAGCTGCGGCCGGGCACGGTGACGGCGCTGATGGGGCGCAACGGGGCGGGCAAGTCGACGCTGCTGTGGGCGCTCCAGGGGCGGCACGCTCCCGTCCGAGGCACGGTGCGGGTGGCGGGGGAGGACCCGCACCGGCTGAAGCCGGAGGCGCGGCGCCGGGTGACCGGCCTGGTGCCGCAGAGTCCCGCCGACCTGCTCTACCTGGAGACGGTGGCCGACGAGTGCACAGCGGCAGACCGTACGGCGGCCGCGACTGCCGGCACCTGCGCCGGGCTGCTCGAGCGGCTGGCTCCCGGCGTCGACCCGGCGGGTCACCCGCGCGACCTGTCGGAGGGCCAGCGGCTCGCCCTCGCGGTCGCGATCGTGCTCACCGCCGGCCCGCCGGTGCTGCTGCTCGACGAGCCGACCCGTGGCCTGGACTATCCGGGCAAGCACGCCTTGGCGGAGATCCTGCGCGGGCTCGCGGCCGACGGACGCACCATCCTCGTCGCCACCCACGACGTCGAGTTCGTGGCCCAGGTCGCCGACGACGTCGTGGTGCTCGCCGAGGGAGAGGTGGTGTCCTCCGGCCCGGTCCGGCAGGTGGTCGCCGAGTCGCCGGCGTTCGCTCCTCAGGTCACGAAGGTGCTCGGGCCGGGATGGCTCCGGGTCGACGAGGTCGCCGCCGCGCTGGCGGCCGGGGACCCAACCCCGGCGGAGCTGCCGTCGTGAGCGTGGACCAGCGGGTCGCCGTACCCCTGCGTCTGCGGTCGGCGGTCGTCCTCGGCCTGGCGTCCGTGATCGGCCTGATGATGCTCGGCTGGCCGTTGCTGCTCGAGGCCGATCCGACCCAGCGGGTGGACCCGCCGTTCGTCTTCATCGGCCTGCTGCCGCTGATCCTCGCGGTCGTGCTGGCCGAGATCAGCGAGGGAGGCATCGACGCCCGCGTGCTCGCGATCCTCGGGGTCCTGGCCGCTGTCAACGCGGTGCTGCGCGGCGTCAGCGCCGGTACGGGTGGCCTGGAGCTGGTCTTCTTCCTGCTGATCCTCGGCGGTCGGGTGTTCGGTCCCGGGTTCGGCTTCGTCCTCGGCTGCACCTCGCTGTTCGCGTCGGCTCTGATGACCGCCGGCGTCGGTCCGTGGCTGCCGTTCCAGATGATCGTCGCCGGCTGGGTCGGCATGTTCGCCGGGCTGCTGCCACGACGGGTGTCGGGTCGGGGGGAGATCGCCATGCTCGTCGCGTACGGCGTGGTCGCTGCCTACGCCTACGGCATGCTGATGAATCTCTGGGGCTGGCCGTTCCTCCTCGGCGTCGAGGTGCCCGGCCAGGACTCGACGGACCTGTCCTACATCCCGGGCGGCCCGCTGCTGGAGAACCTGCATCGGTTCGTCGTCTACACCCTGCTGACCTCCACCGGCGGCTGGGACACCGGCCGCGCGATCACCAACGCGCTCGCTATCGCGCTGCTCGGCCCCGCCGTTCTCACGACCCTGCGGCGGGCGGCACGGCGGGCGCGGGTCGAGCGGCGTGCCGCTAGCGTCTGATCGTGCAGTACGGCCAGTACCCCGCTCCACGGTTCACCGTTGCCCACCTCAGCGACGTCCATCTGCTCGCGCACGGCGCGAAGCAGTACGGCGCCGTCGTGCCCGAGAGCGGGCTCGTGCTCGCCCTCGAGCGGCTGCACCGGCTCGACCCGGTGCCACAGGCACTGGTCTTCACCGGCGACCTCGCCGACAAGGCGGAGCCCGACGCCTACGCCCGGTTGCGTGCGCTCGTCGAGCCGGCCGCGGCGACCATGGGCGCCCAGGTCGTGTGGGTGATCGGCAACCACGACGAGCGCGCGCCGTACGCGCGGGGACTCTTCGGCTCCGACGACGACGGGCCGCAGGACCGGGTGCACGACCTGGGCGGGTTGCGGATCGTCGCGCTCGACACCAGCGTGCCGAACTACCACCACGGCGCACTCACCGACGACCAGCTCGACTGGCTGCGGGACGTGCTCGACACGCCGGCCGAGCACGGCACCATCCTCGCGATGCACCATCCGCCGATCCCGGTGCCGACCATCGAGCCGGGCGCGATCCTCGAGCTGCTCGACCAGGACCGGCTCGCCGGCGTGGTCACGGGCAGCGACGTGCGCCAGATCCTCGGCGGCCACTTCCACTACACCTCGCACTCGACGTTCGCCGGTGTGCCTGTCTCCGTCGCGTCGGCGAGCTGCTACACGACCGACCCGGCACCCGTCGACCGGTTGATCTCCGGTGTCGACGGCCACCAGGCCTTCAACACGGTGCACGTCTACGACGACCGCATCGTCCACACGGTGATCCCGATCCCCGAGGCGCCGGAGGTGAGCGGTCAGCCGGCGACGCTGAGGGAGGCGCTGGAGGCGCTCTCACCCGAGGAGCGACGCGAGATCATCAGCCGCAAGGACTCCGACTTCAACACCGGCTCCGCGTCGCGGGACCCGCTCACCGACTTGTGAGCTAGGGCTCGACGACCAGGATCCGGTCGTCGTCGGCGGCCGGGTCACCGCGGCCGTCCTGGTTGCTGGTGGTGAGCCACAGCCGCCCGTCGGGGGCGACGGCGACGGTGCGGAGGCGACCGTACTCACCGGCGAAGTACGCCGTGGGGTCGCTCGCGTGGCCACCGTCGAGAGGGATCCGCCACAGCCGCTCGCCACGGAGGCCGGCCATCCAGAGCTCGCCGTCTAAGTAGGCGAGGCCGGACGGCGAGGCCTCGTCGACCGGCCAGGTGAGCTCGGGGTCGTGGAAGTCCGGCTCGCCACCCTGGCCCTCGACGATCGGCCAGCCGTAGTCGTCGCCGGCCTCGATCAGGTTGAGCTCGTCGAACGTGTCGAAGCCGAACTCGCTGGCCCACAGCTGCCCGCTGTCGTCGAAAGCCAGCCCCTGCACGTTGCGATGACCCCACGACCAGATCTCGTCGTCGAACGGGTTGCCGGGCGCCGGGTCGCCCGAGGTGGTGATCCGCAGGATCTTGCCGGCGAACCCGGTGCGCTCGCGGGCCAGCTGGTCCTCGCCGGTCTCCCCGGTGGAGACGAAGAGGAACCCGTCCGGGCCGAACGCCAGCCGCCCGCCGTCGTGGATGAACCCGTTGCGGATGCCGGTGAGGATCGGCTCTGTCGGACCGAGCCGCCCACCCTCGAGCTCGGCCCGCACGACCTGGTTCTCATCGGCGGTGCAGACGTAGAAGTAGAGGAGATGGTCGCGCTGGAAGTCGGGCGAGACGGCCACGCCCAGCAGCCCGGCCTCACCCTGGGGCGCGGTCTCGGGGACCCGGCCGACCTCGACGACCTCGCCCTCGCCGGGGCCGTCGGGCGGGGTGATCACCAGCACCCGAGCCGTGTCGCGCTCGGTCACCACGGCGCTGCCGTCGGGGAGGAAGTCGATGCCCCACGGCACCGCGAGCCCGCTGGCCATCGTCGCCACGACCTCGGGCTCGCCCCCCTGGTCGCCGGTCGGGCTCGTGCTCGCGTCGCCGGTCTCCCGGTCGGTGGCGCTGTCGGACGCAGTGGGCGGCGTGGCCGTGCGGTCCGCGTCGGGCTCTTCGGGATCGTCGCTGCACCCGGCGAGCAACGCCGCAGCGGCGATCACGGCGACGACCGTACGACGCGCGCTCATCCGCCGACCCTACTCAGGCGACGTGCGCGCTCAGGCGACGTGCGCGGTGACGCCGACCTTCTCCAGGAAGTCGAGCAGCAGCCCATGGACCTCGTCGGGGTGCTCGAGCTGGATGAAGTGCGACCCGCGCAGCTCGAAGTAGTCAGCGTCGTTGAGCCTCGCGGCAGCGCTGGCCATGTCGCGCGCGCCGGCGAGGATGTCGTACTTCGCTGCGACGAACCGGACCGGCACGTCGATGCCGCTCAGCGACACCCGGGCGTGCTTGGAGGTGCCGAGCGCGAGGTGGGCGTACCACTGCACGGGCGTCTTGATGAACTCCTCGATGCCGATGGCGGCCAGCTCCGGGTCGGCGACCGGGAACATGAAGCCACTGTGCGTGATCAGTGCGATCGCCCGCGGGCCGATCGGCAGCCGGGTGGTGATCGGGCTGATCGCCCAACCGGTGAGCTTGCCCAGCCGGCAGGTGCTGACGGTGATCAACCGGGCGACGGCGTGCGGCAGCCGGACCGGCGCCAGCATGGTGCGGAACGTGTCGCCGGGAACTCCGGCGACCGCGAACAGGCCGGCCACCCGCTCGGGGTGCCGGACGGCGAGCTCGAACATGGTGTTGACGCCCATCGACCAGCCCATCAGCACCGCTCTATCGATGCCGAAATGGTCCATCACGGACAAGCCGTCCTCGACGAAGTGCTCGATCTCGACGTGGCGCCGGTCGGCGGGCCGTTCGGATCCGCCGATGCCGCGGTGGTTCCAGGACACGACCCGGACACCGCAATCGGGGTCCAGCAGCGCCGGCCACATGTAGGCGTTGGTGCCGAGCCCGTTGCAGAGGACGACGGTCGGCCCGTCGATCACGCCGTCGGGGTCGTTGGTCCACGCCCGGACGTGGGTGCCGTCGTCGGACAGGATGTCGTGGAACGACACCACCGCGGTCTCAGTGGTGTCCGGCGTCGAGGTGGGCATGCAGAGATTCTGCCCGACCCCGATCGCCGACTGCGTGTGCCCTGCCGCACACCCCTCGAGGTCAGTGCGCGGCGGCCGCCGAGCCGCCGTCGCGACGGGCCGACCTGCCGGCGAGGTACGACGCGACGTCCTCGCGCTCGGCGCGACGGCGGGCGCAGGCGTTGAGGGCGACCATCGCGTTGCGGCGCGCCTGCTGTTGCGACTCGACCGGCCACTCCGCGATGGCGTGACCGAGCCGGACGAGATGACGCATGGGGGGAAACATGGCATCGCCTTCGATGGGGGAAGAAGCTCGTGGGGGTTGGCAACCACGCTAGCGCCGGATGCTTTGCCAACCCATCACGGCGACATGACATGTCGGTGAAAACTTCCTGAGTGCGAGGCCGGGTCAACCACCGGCCGGGGGTGGCGGTGGTGAGGTCGGACCGCCCGGCGCCGTCGCCCGCGTCGCACCGACGCTCGCGGCCACGACACAAGTGATCGCCAGCCACTGCACGGCGCCGAGCCGCTCGCCGACGACGAGCAGTCCTGCCAGGGCCGCGGCCGCCGGCTCCAGGCTCATCAGCACGCCGAAGAGAGCTGGCCGCAGCCGGCGCAGCGCGACCAGCTCGCAGCTGTAGGGGACCACCGAGCTGAGCAGGCCGATCGTGGCGCCGAGCACGATGATCCGCGGGTCGACGAGGGGATCCCGATCGGTGGCCGCGAGCGCCGGCGTCAGCAGGAGCACGGCGACCAGGCTGGCGACCGCGAGACCGTCGAGCCCCTCCCACCGCCTCCCGGTGTGCGCGCTCAACAGGATGTATCCGGCCCAGGACGCCCCGGCGACGAGGGCGAACGCAACGCCCGCCGGGTCGAGGTCGGCACGCTCGGCCCCGAGGAGGAGCACCCCGGCCGCGGCCATTCCGACCCACGCGAGGTCGCGTGGACGCCGGGACCCGACGAGGGCGACGGTGAGGGGTCCGATGAACTCGACGGTCACCGCGATCCCGATCGGGATCCGGCTGAACGACTGGTAGATCGACCAGTTCATGAGCCCGAGCGCCACACCGAACCCGAGCACGGTCATCCAGTCCGTGCGGTCGCGTCCGCCCAAGCGCGGCCGGGCGATCAGCAGCAGGACGAGCGAGCTCGACGCGAGCCGGAGCCAGACCATCCCGGTCGGGGAGATCTCGTCGAAGAGGTTCTTCGCGACGCCGGCACCGAGCTGGACCGAGGCGATGCCGATGAGCACCAGACCGATCGCCGAGCCCCGGCTGCGTCCTGGTGGCGTCACGCGGGTCAATCTAGGAGCAGATGCATCCTATCGACGTAATTGTTTCCCCCATCTGGCTGATTCCAAAGCCGTCGGAATTGTCTAGCCTTCTTCGTGGCGGCGGTTTGCCGCGGAGATGGGACAGCCAGACGTCGGCGCCTCCGGTCGATCGGTCGGGGCTGAGATCGACGTGCATTCGGTCCGGGTGACTCCCCGGCACTCGGTGCTGCCCTGCAACAAACAGGCCCGAAGGGATTCGACAATGTTAGGAACGAAGCGGCTGCTCAGTCGCATGGTGGTGCTCGGCGTGATGGCCGTGCCGATCGCTACGCCGTTGGCCACGTCGGCCACGGCGTCTCCGGCACCGGCAGACAAGGTTTCCCGCGCAACAGGTGTGGAGTTCATCAGTAGCGACGGCCAGCGGGTGGACGCGCGGAGCGTCGCACGGCAGGTCGCGTCAGCGTCCGCGCCCTCGTACCGCGGCACCAACCTGCGCGTCTCCAACGCCCACCGCAGAGTGCCTTCGACGACACCGGCCGGCGGCGGCTCCGCTGCCGAGACCCCGATCGCGCCGGACCGGCGCGTGCAGATCACCGCGACGACTTCCTACCCGGCGCGGGCGACCGTGTGGATCACGTTCAACAAGAGCGCGACCAACACCGGTTGGTCCTGCACCGGCTTCATGATCGCCACGAACGTCGTCGCCACGGCCGGCCACTGCGTCAACTGGGGCGCCGCTGGCGGCACCGGCTTCTTCCAGACGTCGAGCTACCGGATCTACCCGGGACGGAGCGGCTCGTCCTCGCCGTACCTCTGCCCCGGTGGTGGCGTTCCGCGTGCCACCCAGCTCTGGAGCAACAGCACCTGGAACTCCAGCGGCAACGAGAACAACGACTACGGCGCGATCACGCTGAGCTGTGACATCGGCTCCACCGTCGGCTACTTCGGCTGGGACTCCGCCACCCCGACCCTCGGCGGCGAGATCGACACCCAGGGCTACCCGGGCGACAAGCCGGGCGGGACGATGTGGGACGCGGACAACTGCTCGTCGAACACCACGACGTTCGTGCAGTGCACGATCAGCACCTACTCGTCGCAGCAGCTGTTCTACTACAACGACACCGCGGGCGGGCAGAGTGGTTCGCCGCTGTTCAAGGTGACGTCGAGTGGCTGCACCTGCGCCATCGGCATCCACGCCTACGGCCTGCACGGTTCGTCGCCGCACTCGAACCGGAACCACGGCACCCGGGTCAACGCGACCGTGTCCAGCTTCTTCAGCCTGATGCGCAACGGGGGTCTCATCGGCTGAACTGCACTCGATGGCGGGTGGCCGGAAGGCTGCCCGCCATCGGGCATTTTTGACCCGTTCGCAAACCGGTTGTCGGCGACCGATGACATTGTCGGTCCCACTCGGTCAGTCTTGGAGGAGCGGGCACCGTGGTCGGGCGCGGTCGCGACGAGCTCCACCACCGACAAAGGGAGAGACGGATGGGCACAGTCCTGATGGT
Organism: uncultured Actinomycetota bacterium; assembly: GCA_963766035.1. Lineage (GTDB taxonomy): Bacteria > Actinomycetota > Actinomycetes > Propionibacteriales > Nocardioidaceae > Nocardioides. Next base: position 286,641 of record CAVXYP010000006.1, read on the forward strand.
CGGCACCCGCAAGGGCCTGTGGATCGGTCGTTCCGACGACCGCCGGGAGGAGTGGTCGTGGACCGGACCCCACCACGACATGGAGGAGGTCTACTCCGGCCTCGTCGACACCCGGGGCGGGACGGCGCGGCTCTTCGCGGGTGCATCGTCCAGCTGGCTGGGCCCGCAGATCCGCTGGTCCGACGACTTCGGCGAGACCTGGCAGGAGACGCCCGGCGGAGGCATCCGGTTTCCCGAGGGCAGCGGGGCCACGGTCGAGCGGATCTGGCAGATCGTTCCGGGTGCCGAGGAGGGGGTCCTCCACGCCGGCACGGAGCCCGGGGCGGTGTGGAAGTCCGTCGACGGCGGCGAGACCTTCGCGCTGGAGGAAGCGCTCTGGAACCACCCGCAGCAGCCCGAGTGGGGCGCCGGATTCGGTGGTCAGGCCTTCCACACGATCCTCCCGCACCCGACCGACCCCGACTCGATCACGGTCGCGATCTCGACCGGGGGGGTCTACCGCACCACCGACGGTGGCGCGTCCTGGGAAGCCCGCAACCAGGGGATCCGCGCGGACTTCCTCCCCGAGGACCAGCGCTACCCGGAGTTCGGTCAGTGCGTCCACAAGGTGACCCGGCACCCGAGCCGACCGGAGCGGCTCTACGCACAGAACCACGGCGGCGTCTACCGCTCCGACGACGAGGGCGGGTCCTGGACGTCGATCGGCGACGACCTGCCGAGCGACTTCGGGTTCCCGATCGTGGTCCACCCGCACCGGCCCGACACGATCTACGTCTTCCCGCTCGGCGGCGGGGATGGTCGCTACCCACCCGAGGGCAAGGCGCGGATCTGGCGCTCCGACGATGCGGGGGAGTCCTGGACGCCGCACGACGACGGCCTGCCGGACCCGTTCTACGTCGCGGTCATGCGCGACGCCATGTGCGCCGACAGCCACGACCCAGCCGGCCTCTACATCGGCGGCCGCAACGGAGCCGTGTGGGCGTCGACCGATGACGGCACCACCTGGCGGGAGATCGTCAGCGATCTCCCTGACGTGATGTCGGTCAAGGTCGGCGTGGTCCCGTAGGTTCGCGCCATGCCTGGATTCGCCAGCTCCCGGACCATCATCATCGACGCGGCGCCGGAGGAGATCACCCCGCTGATCACCGACTTCAAGGCGTGGGTGCAATGGTCACCCTGGGAAGGGCTCGACCCCGACCTCGAGCGCACCTACACCGGGGAGGGCGTCGGCGCCCACTACGCCTGGGCCGGCAACAGCAAGGCCGGCCAGGGCTCGATGACGATGACCTCGATATCGCCCGGCCAGATCGACATCGACCTCGTCTTCGAGAAGCCGTTCAAGGCCACCAACGACGTCTCGTTCGCACTCAAGCCGCAGGGCGACCGGACCGAGGTCGTGTGGTCGATGTCGGGGCAGCGCAACCTCGTGTTCGCACTGCTGGGCAAGCTCTTCTTCGACAACGCCATCCGCAAGGACTTCGACAAGGGCCTCGCCGCGCTGAAGGCCGCAGCCGAGCACGCCTGACCGCCTCGACACAGCCGTGCGGCCGGTCCTTGAAGACCGGCCGCTCGACTCCCCACAGGGCCAACGGGCTACTTGGCAACGATCAGGCCGTCGATGTTGACGGGCTTGCCAGTCGCGCTGGTCACCTTGATCGTGAGCGTCCCGGTCTTGACCGAGGGGAACGTGGCCAGGCTGATCTGCTTCTTCTTGCCGGTGCCCTGGAGGCTGAAGCTGCCCAGGGTGTCGCCGTCGAAGGTGACGTTGACGGTTCCGCCGTTCGCCAGCTTCTGCACCACCAGGACGAGCCGCTTGGCCTTGATCGACGTCCGGGTGAGCACGGCGTTGTGCTGCTTGGTCGTCGTCACGGTGTTCTTGAAGTGACCCGTGCCGGTCGCCCGGGTCCAGTCGTTGTTGCCGACCAGGTTGGTGTCATCGAGCGGCACCGTGGTGCATCGCTGCGCGGTCGTCGTGGCGTTGCCGGCCGTGTCCGAAGGACGGACCTGGATGCAGTACGTCGTGCCCGACGATGCCGGGATGTCCGCGTGGCCGCCGATGACGTCGTTGGCCACCACCGCCGGGGTGGTGAACGCCGACTTGTTCCAGGCGACCGAGGACGCGTAGACGTCGGTGGTGCTCACGCCACCCAGCGAGTCGTCCGCGCTCCAGCTGACCGGGATCGTCTTGCCGATCGTCGCGAACGGCAGGGCGTCGAAGGTCACCTCCGGGCCGGCGGCGTCGAGGAACCGGATGTAGGCCGCGCCACCGGGCTTGTAGCCGACCATGACCGCGTTGCCCTCGTCGTCGACGTCGACAACGTGGTCGGGCGCGAAGCCGTTGGTCGTGGCGGCGGACACGTAGGGCTGGACCTGGCTGGTGCGGTAGCTGGTCGTGATGTAGCCGCCGGTGCCGTGCTGGAGGATCCGCAGCCCGCTGTCACTGATCCGGGCGGTCGGGTTCGTCACGTCGATGTTGGCGCCGGGAAGCTTCGCGGACGTGCCGGGGTCGGCGGCATTCGCCGCGCTCGAGTAGCGGACGCTCGCCAGGCCGTCCTTCTTCGCGACCCAGGTGAACAGCGCCGAGCCGGTCGCGTTGATGTCGACGCTGGGCTCGTAGACGTACTCGTCGAGCGGCGAGACGACATGGGCCGGGAGCACGTCTCCGTCGGGGAGGACCCGGCTGGTCTCGGCGACGTAGAAGCCGTTCTTGACCACGCCGTAGACGACCTGGCCCTGGCCGTTGTCGCTCAACGCGACGTCGGGCGCCGCGGCCACGTTGCCGGAGTTGTGGGTGCCCTCGCCGATGTTCCATCCGTCGGCGGGAGTCCGGTGGGCGACGGACAGGACGTCGTCGGCGATGCCGGTGTAGTTGTAGGCCAGGAGGGCCTCGCCCTTCGCGTTGACGTCGAGCGAGGGGCTCCACGCGTCGGCCGGGGAGATCACCTGGGGCGCGTTCGGGATCTTGCCCTCGGCCCACTCGGTGACCAGCAGCTCGTTGTCGATGTCGAGTGCGTCGTTGTCGACGGTGGCGGCGGCGAACACCCGCCCGTTCGCGGAGATCCCGAGCTCGGCGGTGCCGACGAGGTCGGTCCCGGCCGGGGTGAGCAGCTGCAGCCCGGTCCAGCTGGTGTTGGTGAGCCGGCGGGAGACCCGCAGCCGGGTGTCGCCGGAGACGTTCTCCTCCCACCCGATCGCGACGTCGCCCGTGTCGTTGGCGGCGAGGACGAGGCCGGTGGCGTCGACGTCGCTGCGGACGAGGGAGTAGCCGCTCCACAGACCGTCGATCGCGGTGTAGGCGTGCACGGCGCCGTTGATGACCGCCGCGGCGACGGCGTCGCCCGGTCCGGTCGAGACGACGTCGACGTCGGTGACGGTGCCGGCGGGGAACGGGATCGGGGTGATCGACTTCCACGCGACGCCGTGGGTGGGGGCGGCCGGGAGGCCGATCGAGAGGGCACTGGCGCCGAGGATGGCGGCGGTCGCACCGAGGATCTGCTTGCGCATTGTCTTGCCTTTCATCGAGGGCGTCCCTTCTGTGGGGCCCAGGGAAGATGGCTTTACCTTCGTCGGTGCGGCGTGTTGCCACATCCGCAATCAACACGCAACCAACGCGTTCGACTACGTATCCATCGCGGCGCGACCACGTGGCACGTCTACGATGCGGCGGTGCGCTGTCCGGTCTTGGTGTCCCGGGCGGACGAGATGGCTCGACTCCGGGACGCCCTCGCTCTGCCCGCGTCCGGCCACGGTGCCGTGTGCGTGCTCCGTGGCGAGCCCGGAGTCGGCAAGTCCCGGCTGGCTGCCACCGTGCTGGCGGAAGCCGAGGAGGCGGGCCTGGCCGTCCTGGCCGGTCGCGCGGTGCGGTCGGCCGCGCCGATGCCGATGCGCCCGCTCGGCGAGGCGTTGCTGGCCTGGCTGCGGACGGGTTCCGTCCCGGACGACAGGCGGCTGGCGCCGTACCTCCCTGCCCTGGGCCGGCTCGCCCCGCAGCTCGGCACCGCGCCGGACGACGGAGGGTCGTCGGTCATGCTCGTCGGCGAGGGGATGCTGCGGCTGGCGGCGGCACTCGGTGGACGGGGCGCGCTGCTGCTGATCGAGGACCTGCACTGGGCCGACCCGGAGACGCTCAGCGTGCTGGAGTACGTCGCCGACAACGTGCGCGACGTCCCCCTGGTCGTCGTCGCCACCACTCGGCCGTACGACGCGCCCGTGGTCACCGAGCTGACCGGCGCCCTCCAGGCGCGGGGCGCCGCCGCCGTGGTCGAGCTGGCCCCGCTGGCCCAGAGCGAGGTCGCCGAGATGTTGAGCGCCTGTCTCGATGGGGCCGTTCCCGACGGACTCGCGGCGTGGGTCCATCAGTTCTCAGCAGGCTTCCCGCTGCTCGTCGAGGAGCTGCTCGCCGACCTGCAGGCGTCCGGCGGCCTGGTCAGCGACGACGGCGGCTGGCGGCTGACGACCGAGCCGTCGGCGACGGTGCCCCCTTCTTTCGCGAGGTCGGTCGAGGCCCGGCTCGACGCGGTGTCGGCGACGGCGCGGGAAGTGATGGATGCCGCGGCGCTGCTCGGCGCCGACTTCGACTGGCAGCTGGTGGGCGTGGCGCTCGGGCTGGACGACCGCGCCGCGGCCGCGGCGATCCGGGAGCTGCGCCGCGAGCGCCTCGTCCTGGCCGAGGAAGACGGGTTCGTGATCCGGCACGCGCTCACCCGCGAGGCGGTGCTCGCCACCGTGCTCCCGCCGGACCGCCGACGGCTCGCGGCCGCCCTCGCGTCAGCTGTCGACGCGCTCGGCGCCAAGCCTGACGCGGGTTCCGAACAAGCGCTGGCCGAGCTGTTCGAGACGGCGGGAGACGCCGCCAGAGCATCGGAGCACTGGCTCGGCGCCGCGCGCGCGGCGATCAACCGGGGCGCCCTCACCAGTGCCCAGGACGCGCTCGGCCGAGCCGAGGCCCAAGCCGGTGGCGGCCTCGACCTGGACATCCGCGAGGCCGAGGTCGAGGTGCACGCCCTGGCGGGCGACATCCCCCGCGCGGTCGCCAGAGCGGAGAGCCTCATCGAGGAGCTCGCCACGCTCGACGGCGAGGCCGACCGGCTCGCCCGCTTGCGGCTCCGGCTCGCGCGGGCGCTGCTCGCGGGCGGCCGGTGGGACGAAGCGGAAGCGACTCTCGACCAGGCTGCCGGGGACGCGGCGCTGGTCCACGTCCTCGGTGCCCGGCTGGCCCTCGGCCGGGAGCAGGCGGACCTCGCGGTCGAGCGGGCGCGGGCGGCGCTCGACGAGGTCGGCACCGATCGCCCGGAGGTGGCCTGCGAGGCGTGGGAGATCCTGGGCCGGGCGGCTCGGGGCCGGGACGTGATCGAGGCGGAGGATGCCTTCGAGGAGGGCTTCCGGCTCGCCGACCGGAGCGGGCTGGTGCTGTGGCGCTGCCGGCTCCTGGCCGCGCTCGGTGCTCTCGACATCGTGCAGCGCCGCCCCAACGACGAGCGGCTGGTGGCTGCGCGCGCCGCGGCGCTGGCAGCCGGAGCCATCGCCACGGCCGCACGCGTCGAGCTGGACCTCAACATGCTGCGGACCCGCTACTTCGAGCTGGACGAGGCGATGGCGGCGATCGACGTCGCCGTCGAGATGATGACCCGGCTCCGGCTGCCGGATCTCGCAACCGCCCACCTCGTGCGGGCGCTGACGCACGGGTTGATGGGCAACGACGACGGCATGGCGGCCGACCTCGCCGTTGCGGCCGGGATGAACGACGAGTCGATGTTCGCGGTCGCCGTACCCGGCCACGTCCTGGGACCGGTCGCGCTGACCCGCGGCCGCTACGACGAGGCCCTCACCCACTGGCGGGACGCGGTCGCGGCGGCTCGCCGGTTCCCGTCGTTCCCGTTCTCCACCCGGGGACTCTGGGCGCTGCTGGAGACCGTCCTCGACACGTCCGGGGACGGTGGGGCCGCGGCCCGGGAGGAGATCCGCACGGGACCGCAGGCTTCGTCTCCCTACAACCGGTTCGTGCTGCGCTACGCGGACGCGGTCGCGCTCGGCCGATCGGGGAAGGGGGAGCAGGCGGAGCAGGTGTTCGCCGACGCCGAGTGGCCGTTCCCCGGCCGGGAGCCGTGGATGGAGCTGCACGCCCGCGCGCTCGTCGCCCGTGCCGCGGCCGTCGACGGGTGGGGCGCGCCCGAGCAGTGGTTCCGGCAGGCTCTCGACGGGCTGGTGGACTACGGGCAGACCGAGGCCGCGTCGGCCTGCCGGGTCGCGATGCGCGAGGCAGGGATCGCCGTACCCCGTCGCGCTGCCGGCAGCGACCGGGTCCCCACCCACCTGCAGATGCTCGGCGTCACCGCCCGTGAGTACGACGTGCTCGAGCTGGTCGTCGAGGGTCTCTCCAACAAGACCATCGCCGACCGGCTCTTCCTCTCGGTCCGGACTGTCGAGACCCACGTCGCCCGCCTGCTCCAGCGCACCGGCGCCCCCGATCGCGGCGGTCTCGGAAATCACCTGAAGCCCTGAAAGCGGCATAGTCCCCCTCGAAAAGCACCTGAAATCGGCTGGATGAGGTGCTTTTCGAGGGGGACTATCCCTGCAGCCGGAGCCCGGGTCGGGGCGCGAAATCGAGGTCGGCGACGATCTCGACCCGGCCGACGTTCCAGGAGCGGGCGGGGTTGGAAGGGAGGGCGAGGGTGGCGCGGGCGACCTCGGACGCCTCGGGTTCGGACTCGAAGTCGACCATGATCGTGCAGTGGCGGCGGTCGTCGGCGAGGAACCAGTGGCTGGAGAGGAAGCCCGGGCGCTGGCGCATCCAGGGAGCCATCTCGCCGCGGAGCAGGCGGACCACCTCGTCCGCGCGCACGGGATCGAGATCGAGGCTGATCAGCAGTGTGGTCATGGTCGCGGCCCCCAAAGGAAGTGGTGCTGGGTGTGCACTCTCAGACTGGGGGGACCGCGGGCGCCGTACATCCGTATCCGACACTGATTCAACATTTGACGACCGCGGGCTGCCGCGCATCGGACACCGTCCGCGCGCGCTGCCGGCCGGACTACGCTCGACGCATGGCTGGACCGACTGACCAAGGCGCCGCCCCCACGGGCTCGCAGCCCGACATCAAGCCCCGCTCACGCGACGTCACGGACGGCCTGGAGCGGGCCGCGGCCCGCGGCATGCTGCGCGCGGTCGGCATGGGGGACGACGACTTCGCCAAGCCCCAGATCGGCGTCGCCTCGAGCTGGAACGAGATCACCCCCTGCAACCTGTCGCTCGACCGGCTGGCGAAGGCCGTGAAGAACGGCGTCCACGCCGCCGGCGGCTACCCGCTGGAGTTCGCCACCATCTCGGTGTCGGACGGCATCTCGATGGGCCACGAGGGCATGCACTTCTCGCTGGTCAGCCGCGAGGTGATCGCGGACTCCGTCGAGACGGTGATGATGGCCGAGCGGCTGGACGGCTCGGTGCTGCTCGCCGGCTGCGACAAGTCGCTCCCCGGCATGCTGATGGCGGCCGCGCGGCTCGACCTGGCCAGCGTCTTCCTCTACGCAGGCTCGATCATGCCCGGCAACGTCGACGGCCGCGACGTCACCATCATCGACGCCTTCGAGGCGGTCGGCGCCTGCCTGGCCGGCAAGATCACCCGCGAGGAGGTCGACAAGATCGAGCGTGCGATCTGTCCGGGCGAGGGCGCCTGCGGCGGCATGTACACCGCCAACACCATGGCCTCGATCGGAGAGGCGCTCGGCATGTCGCTGCCGGGCTCCGCCGCGCCGCCGGCCGTCGACCGACGCCGCGACGGGTTCGCGCACAAGTCCGGTGAGGCCGTCGTCGGGATGCTGCGCAAGGGCATCACCGCCCGCCAGATCATGACGATGGAGGCGTTCGAGAACGCCATCGCCGTCACCATGGCGCTGGGCGGCTCGACGAACGCCGTGCTGCACCTGCTCGCGATCGCCCGCGAGGCCGACGTGGACCTCCGCCTCGACGACTTCAACCGGATCGGTGACAAGGTGCCGCACCTCGGCGACCTGAAGCCGTTCGGGCGCTACGTCATGAACGACGTCGACAAGGTCGGCGGCATCCCGGTGGTGTTGAAGGCGCTGCTCGACGCGGGGCTGCTCCACGGAGACTGCCTCACCGTCACGGGGAAGACGATGGCGGAGAACCTCGCCGACATCGCCCCTCCCGAGGTCGACGGCGACATCATCCGGACGCTCGACAAGCCGATCCACCAGACCGGCGGGCTCACCATCCTCAAGGGCACCCTGGCCCCGGAGGGTGCGGTCGTGAAGACCGCCGGCTTCGACGAATCGGTGTTCGAGGGCACGGCCCGGGTCTTCGACGGCGAGCGCGCCGCCATGGATGCGCTCGAGGAGGGCGCCATCCAGCCACGCGACGTCGTGGTGATCCGCTACGAGGGCCCCAAGGGCGGCCCGGGCATGCGCGAGATGCTCGCCATCACCGGAGCGATCAAGGGCGCCGGACTCGGCAAGGACGTCCTGCTGATCACCGACGGCCGGTTCTCGGGCGGCACCACCGGCCTCTGCGTCGGCCACATCGCGCCCGAGGCGGTGGACGCCGGCCCGATCGCGTTCGTGCGCGACGGCGACCCGATCACCCTCGACGTCGCGAACCGGCTCCTCGAGCTGGGTGTCGAACCGGAGGAGCTCGAGAAACGCAAGGAGGGCTGGGCGCCGCTGCCCCCGAAGTACACCCGCGGCGTGCTCGGCAAGTACGCCAAGACGGTGCAGTCGGCCGCGTTGGGCGCCATCACCGGGTGAGTCGACGCTGCCGGACGATCAGCAGGCCGGCCACCAACGCGACGGCGAGGGCGATGCCGGCCGGCACGGCGACGTCGTACGACGTGCCCGAGTCGGCGTTGCTTCGTGATGGCTCGGGCTCCTCGGAGACGGGCTCGGCTTCGGGCTCGACCTCCGCCACGGCGGGTTCGAGCGTGTCGTTGCTCGCGCCGAGCTCGACCAGCTCCGCCTGCAGTCGCGGCGCTTGGACCCAGCCGGCCGCGATCGGCGCACCCCACAGCTCCTGGTCGGGTGGGAACTCGACCCAGGCGCCTCCGTCGGCGAACGGGTAAGCGTTCTGCACGACGAGGTCCTTGCCGGTTTCGCGGCTGTGCGGATCGCCCGACCAGGTCAGCACGTAGCGCGGGCCCAGCTCGTCGGCGGACAGGTCGGGGGCAGGTCTCAGCTGACCGCGACTCCACATGTCGTAGAGCCGGGACGCGTCGCCGAGAGTGCCGGAGTCGACGTCGTCGCGTTCGGTGAAGGTCAGGTGCACGTTGTTGACACCGGGGCCAGAGACATCGACCTCAGTCGGGCCCTTGGCAGTAGCAGGGGTGGACGTCGAGACCATCGCCAGCACGGCGAGCACGACGACGCAGGCAATGCGGGCAGCTGTCCTCATGTCCTGGGTACACCGCACGGCCGGGATCGGTTCCATCAGCGCACCGACCTGGCGATCGCGACAGCCTCCGCCCGGCTCAGCCGGTCGCCCTCGAGCCGGTACGTCACGCCCTTGCCCTCGTCCCACACCAAGGTGCTGCCCGCCAGCCGCGCGGTCGCAGTGACCTCGTAGCCGTCGCGATCGAGGTAGGTCAGGTCGTGCGGGGCGTCGATCCACCACGCCGTGGACCCGTTGACGTCGAGCTCCTCGATCGCCTGCGCTCCGACCTGCTTGGCGAACACCGGCCCCAGCTCGCCCGCGAACTGGTCGAGCAGCACCGTTCCGCGCCGCCACGTCATCGAGACCACTCGACCGTGGTCCGCGACGACCACCTCGTCCGGAGGACCGAGCTCGGCGGGGACTCCGATCGGGAAGTCCGCCTCCGCCTGCACCTCGGACCGGGGCACCTCCCGGGAGTCGGGGAGCGGGGCCTTGGGCTCCGACGGCGCGTCCGGAGTCTCGGACGAGATCTCGATGCCGGCGACCGCGAGCAGCTCCGCCGCTGCGGCGCGCACCTGGGGGGACAGGAAGGACAGCGCGGCGAGCGCCGCGACCCCGACCGCGAGCACCCGGCGACGGTGGGTCGCGACCCAGCTCGGCCGCGCGCCGTCGCCGATCCTGGCCAGCACCCGGTTCGGCAGGTCGCCGGCCACGTCGGGCGCGATCCGGTCGGCCAGGGCGGTCAGCTCATGCTCGATCATTGCTCACCTCCAGGTCGGTCAGCTCGGCGCGGAGCCGGGTCAGGGCGCGGGACGCACGGGACTTGGCGGTGCCGGCCGGGATCCCGAGCGCCGTGGCGGTCTCCGCCTCGCTGAGTCCGAGCAACCACCGGCACACCACCACCTCGCGCTCGACCGGACGCAGCGACCGGACAGCGGCGACCAGCGTCCGCTGCCGCTCGGCCGCCAGCGCCTCGAGAGCGGGATCCGGGCCTTCCCGCAGCTCCAGCGCCCGCACAGCGAGGGCGTCCCGACGGCCACGCCCGCGCACCGTGTTGCGGGTCTGATTGACCACGATCCGCAGCAGCCACGGCCGGAACGGCGCATCCGGCCGGAACCGGTCGAGCGACCGCCACGCCTTCACGAAGGCCTCCTGCACCACGTCGTCCACGTCCGCACCGGCACCGAACCAGGCCGCGGCCCGGGTCGCGGCAGCACCGTGCCGGGCGACCAGGTGCGCGAACGCCTCCCGGTCGCCCGACTGGGCGCGGCGTACCGCTTCGGTGTCGTCCGTCGCTGGCTCCGTCTGGGTGGCTGGTACCGGTATTACACCGCGCACCGCCCGCCGGTTCCCGGACCTTCTGGACAGCCGGTGGCTGCCGCCCGGCGACGTCCGCCTCCGCAGCCTGGACCCGCCGCTGTGGCAGGAGCTGTCCGTCGTCCACCGAGGCGGAGCTGGCGTGGTCGACCCCCGGCTGGACGTGGTGCGGGAACATGCCGAGCTGGTCTCCGGCGGTTGAACTTGGGCTGAATCCACCGACCTCCGCCTGCTGCGCGCCACCATGCGGGCACGCTGGCTGCGTTGCCAACGCTCGAAAGACGTCCAGTCTGCCTTCGCACCGGACGCCTTGCCATCGCACCCGCCTGATGGCGCTCGCGACGGCGGCCATCAGTGAATTCAGGCCTAGGCTCTCCGCCGTGCCAGAGCTGAACGCATTCGACCAGTACGTCGGCGACGTCGTGCCCGGCTGGGAGACCCGACCCGCACCGGAACCAGTCACGCTGGAAGGTGAGTACCTGCGCGTCGTACCACTGACGTCGGTGCACTACTCCGACCTGTTCGACGCCGTCTGCGGTCCGGGCGACGACGCGCTCTGGACCTACCGGCCGATCGCGAAGCCGACCTCCCTGGCGACGCTGTGGATGCACCTCACCGGGATCGTGGACTCGCCCGTCGATCTGACGTTCGCGCTGATCCCGGGCGAGGGTGAGCGCGCCGGCCGCGCCAGCGGCATCGCGTCCTTCATGCGGGTCGCGCCGGCGACTGGCCAGGTCGAGGTCGCCGGGGTGCTGTTCGCGCAGTCCCTGCAGCGGACCCGGGCCGCGACCGAGGCGATCCACCTGCTGATGCGCTACGCGTTCGACGACCTCGGGTATCGCCGCTTCGAGTGGAAGTGCGACAGCCTCAACGAGCCATCCCGGCGCGCAGCGAAGCGCCTCGGGTTCGTCTATGAGGGCCGCTTCCGCAACCACATGGTCACCCAGGGTCGCAACCGGGACACCGACTGGTTCTCGGTGACGGACGGCGAGTGGCCGAGGGTCAGCGTCGCGCACCGGGCGTGGCTCGCTCGCGCGAACTTCGACGACGCGGGCCGTCAGCTCACCTCGTTGTCGTCGCTCACCGGCTGAGGCTCACGACCGTGCAGGTTCACCACGGTATGTCGTTCAACCCGCACTTCCCACGGCGTACGACCCGTGGGAACTGCAGGCTGGGCTGCATACCGTGGTGAACCTGCAGCACTCGGTTACAGCGGCGCCCCAGCCCGATCGGCCGCGGCGGCGACGAGCTCGCGGGCGGTGCGGAGCCGGCGGAAGTACGTCGCCCGGCTGAGGAACGTCGCCCGCATCACCTGGTCGTGGGTGGCGGCCGGCTCGAGGTAGCGCAGCTCCAGCAGGCCGGCCAGGTCCGGCTGGTCGTGGAGGGCGGCCATCATGGTGCGCCGTACCCAGGTGCGGACCCGTTCGCCGGCGTACCGCAGGTCGTGACCGAGCGGAGCGCACGGCAGCGCCGCGAGCACGCCGTCGTCGTGGAACTCGTCGAGTGCGGCGAGCACCAGCTCGCCCTGGGTGCGGGGCTCGGGGAGCGCGATGCCGTGCTCGCCCGCGACCCCCCGGAACAGTAGACCGACGAGGCCGCACGGCCCGACGTCGGCGATCCAGGTGCGCACCTCCTGCCCGCGGACCTCGCGACGCAGCTCCGGTATCTCGACGTAACCGCAGTCGGCGACGACGGTGCGCTCGAACTCGGCCCAGCCGAACTCGTTGACCAGGTCGAACCGCGGGTTGGGCACCCGGCAGCGGCGCAGCGTGTGGCCGTTGCGGAGGGCCATGACGTGGGGGTCCTCCGCGACGGCGCCGGGCGCCAGCAGCTGGAACGGGCTGATCACGACCCGGTCTTCGATGCCGTTGCGGACCGCGTAATCGAGCAGCGGCGCCACCAGCTCGGCCCGGGCGCCGTCGGCCCGCGCCAACGCCGTCGCCTCGCTCAGGGGGAGCGCGACCGCGGCGCCGACGACACGGCCGTCGGTGTGCCGCACCACCTGGGTAGGCGTCCGCCACGAGGCGGTGGTCGGCGGCAACAGCCACGGCCGTACGGCGTCCGCGAGCCCGCCGGGCGCCCAGCTGACGATCTCGGCGACCTCGGACGCCCGCACGTCGTCGCCGTACAGGGTCGCGCTGTGTGCCGGTGCCATCCCGGCGCGGAGTGCGGGATCCTCCGAGAGGGCGGCGAGCTGGTGCAGCGCCCGGGCGTCGCCGAGGGCGGCCCGGTCGCGCAGGTGGGAGGCGATCCGCAGCACCAGGTCCGACACCCGCATGCCGTCGTGGCGGACCCGCTCGGCGACGGCGTGCGTGACGAGGGGATGAAGGGTGACCCCGCAGCCGCTCCGCTCCACGAACGAGTACGACGCCAGCGTCTCGAGCGCGTCGTGACAGTCGCGCTCGGGCAGCACGTCGGCGAGGAGCCGGTCGTCCACCCAGGCGGCGACCGCCGCCACCTCGAGCAGCTCGGTGTCGAGCTGGTCGAGCGCGAGCCCGGACAGGTGTCCGACCAGGTCGTCCGCGGTCGCTGCCAGCACCACGCCGCCCGGCTCGATCGCCGCGGCGCCGTGCTCGACCCAGGCCGCCGCGCCGAGCACCAGGGCGAGCGGCAGTCCGCACGCCCACGTGTTGATCGCGTCGCGGGCGGACGCGTCGTCCACGCCGTGGAGTCGGAGCACCTGGTCGGAGTGTTCGGTGTCGAGGGCCGGCATCCGGAGCGTGGCCATCAGCGGTTCGAGCTCGGGTGGCAGCCAGTCGTGTGGGGGATCGGCGGCTGCGGTCACCACGCGGGTGGAGCCGGGGAGACCGGCGAGCGTCCGACCGAGCACGTGTGCCCTCGCGCCGAGGTGCCCGAGCTCGTCGACCAGCACGAGCAGGTTGGCGTCCGGAAGGTCCGCGACGAGGTCGGACAGTCGGCGCCCGGTCGCGGCCAGCTGCCGGCCGTCGAGGGCGATGACGTGGTAGCCCATCCGTTCGCCTCGCCGGGCCGCCTCGCGCAGGGCGGCGCTCTTGCCCGAGCCTCCGGTCCCGCTCATCAGCAGCAGTCGGGTGTCGGCGTCGCCGTCGAGCAGCTGGTCGAGCCGCCGCCCGAGCTGTTCGGGGCAGACGTAGCGTCGCTCGTCGACGGTGCTGGCGAGTGTCGCCAGGCTGACCCGCGCGGAGGTGCGGCGGGGAGCGAGGCGCTGGAGGGAGCCCACAGGGCCAGCCTCCTCCCATCGGCTTCAAGTTTTCTTCCATTCGGCCGAACTTGTGCTGGCAGGCACGCGCACGACACCCGGACATGGAAGGCTGGCGGACATGGCCGGACGGGAGTCGACCGCGGGCGAGATGCTCGCGGAGATCATCGGCGACCTGGCAGCGAGGATCATCGATCGTGGTCCTGCGGCCCTCGCGGACGAGCCCGACGCAGTCCATCAGCTGCGGACGGCGGTCCGCCGGCTGCGCAACGTGCTGGCGGCCTTCGCGCAGTACGTCGAGCCCGCCGCCGTCGGTGGCCTCCGCGCCCACCTGTCGGAGTACGGCGACCGGCTCCGCCGGGCGCGCGACCTGGAGGTCCGGGCTCAGTGGTGTGCGGCGATCTCGGCCGAGGCCGGACTCGACGAGGAGCTGCTGCAGGGCTTGGTCGGGCCGCTCGAGGAGGCGCACACGGAGGCGCACGCGGGCCTGGTGGCGTGGAGCAGGTCGCGCGAGGCGGAGCAGCTGCAGGCGGCGCTGTGCGCCTGGGCGCAGGCGCCGGCTCTGGTGAGCGGCAGCGCCCGCCCGGGTGTGGTCGTCGCCCGCGAGGTCGTGGCAGCCCAGGCCGACCGGGTCCTCACCCTCGACGCCGACTATCGCGGTGACATCGAGGCGGCCCACGCGCTGCGCAAGGCGGGCCGGCGGCTCCGGCACGCGGCCGACGCCGTCACCCGGCCACCTGCCGCCCTGCTCGGACCCGACGCCGCTGCGCTGGGTGAGCTCGGCGCCCGGATCCAGTCGTTGCTCGGTGACCATCGCGACGCCATGCTCCTGGCCGGCTATGTGCGCGGGTCGCTGCCTGCCGAACCCGCCGTGCGGGCGGCGTACGCCACGGTGATCGAGGCGGCCGAGCGCGCGGCCTCGGACGCGATCGGCGGCGTCCCTGAGGTGCTTGCCGACCTGGCAGCGAGTGTCCGCGGCGCGTGACAGGGTGACGTCATGGACCAGCGGATCAGCTTCGTGACCCTCGCCGTCGCCGATCTCGACGCGACCCGGCGGTTCTACGTCGACGGCCTCGGCTGGCACCCGGAGCTCGACGTGCCGGGAGAGGTGCTGATGTTCCGCACCGGCGAGCACCTGGTGCTCTCGCTCTGGGACCGCGCGCACTTCGCCGCCGAGGTGGGCGAGCCGACGATGAGCTCCACAACGGGCGGAGTGGCTCCGATCACGCTCGCTCACAACCTCGCCACCAAGGAGGCGGTCGACGTCGTGCTCGCGACCGCCCGCAGCGTCGGCGCCGACCCGGTGGCGGACGCGGTCGAGCGTGACTGGGGTGGCTACACCGGCTACTTCGCCGATCCCGACGGCTACCGCTGGGAGATCGCCTTCAACCCGGGGCCGATCGGCACGCTGGTGCTGCCGACCTGACGCCAGAGGGTGCCCAACGGGGTGGGTGCCGTGGGAGAGTGACGGGCGCACACGCGAGGGACGAGTGCGTTCGAAAGGTCGTCATGACGTATTCGGGAGCTGTCGACGAACCGAGGCCGGCGATGCTCAGTGGCGGGCCGTCCATCCTGACGCCTGCCGCCGAGGCGGTCTACCGGGCCCTGGTGAGGAGGGGTGCGCTCTCCCCGGAGGACGTGGCCTGCGCGATCGACCGGGACCCGGACGAGGTCCTGGCTTCGATCAAGTTCCTCGAGGAGCTCGAGCTGGCCGGGTGGGTGGACGGCAGGGCGGTGGCTCGCCCTCCGTTCCCAGCGATGGAGGCGATCGCCATCGGTAGGGCACGCGAGGCAGCGCACGCGCGCGACCTGGCGCAGTCGTTCTCGGACCTGTGGACCCAGCACACCAGCACGGCGCCGTACCTCGAGGTGCTCCAGACCGAGGAGGCCTGCGAGTCCGCCCAGCGCACCGTCACCGAGGGTGCCCTCGAAGAGGTCTCCGCGCTCAGCCTCGGGCCGGTCGGTGACGAGAGCTCCAAACCGCCGGTGGCGGTCGTGTCCGGCTTCTTCGAGTCGATCGCCCGCGGAGTCCGCTACCAGGCCGTCTACAGCGTCTCCTTGCTCCGCGATGCCGCCGGGCTGGCGGCCGTGCGGTCGTGCATCGAGGCGGGCGAGCAGGTGCGGGTGTGCCCCGACGTCCCCGTCAATCTCACCATCGCCGACCGTCGCATCGCGCTCCTGTCCGTGCCCGGCGGGCCGAACCGGCGCCGCGACATGATCGTCGTGCGACCGTCCGGCCTGCTCGATGTCCTGATCGCGGTGTTCGAGTCCTACTGGCGGATCGCGACGCCCCTCACCGCCGAGCCGGCGGCGCTGGACTGCGAAGGGCCGTACGACGGCTGCCGCGACCTGCTCAGTCTGCTTGCCGCCGGACTCACCGACGACGCGATCGCCCGCGAGCTCGGGGTGAGCGAGCGCACGGTGGGGCGTCGCGTCGCGCGCCTCGAGGAGGTCCTCGGCGCCACGAGCCGCTTCCAGCTCGGGCTCCAGGCAGCCCGGCACGGCTGGCTCTGACCTGGGCGCTCCCCGTCGGCTCCGACCGCTTCCAGACAGTGTCGGGAACCGGCCACCTCGAGTGATTGACCGCTGTCGATCGCCGCCGCCACGATCAAAAGGCCTTCCTGGGCTGGAGGGCGATGGGGGCAACGGGTGCCTCCACCTAGAGATCGGAGCCCTTGTGAATCGTCATGCCGTAGGTGGCTTTGCCGCCGCGCTGCTCGCCGTCTCAGGCGCCGTCGGAGGCCTGTCGGCCGCCGACGCCGTCGGAGCTGGTGGGCACACCGCCAACTCCGTTGCTCGTCCTCAGGTCTCGCCAGCGAAGGAGCGCGCACACCAGCTCGCCACCGCGCGCGAGCGGGCCGACGCCGTCCGCACGGCGCTCGGGCTTCCCGCCCAGCAGCGGCTGGTCGTCAAGGACGTGATCCGTGACGCGAGCGGTGCCACGCACGTGCGGTACGACCGCACCTTCCGCGGCCTGCCGGTCGTCGGCGGTGACCTGGTCGTGCACTTCGCGCCCTCGGGCAAGCGCAGCGGTGCGACCTGGAACGGCGCACGGTCGATCGACGTGAGCTCGATCCGGCCCTCGATCTCGCCCACGAAGGCATCAGACCGGGCCACGACGGCGTTCCGCCGTCAGGGCGCGACGAAGGACGACCAGGGCAGCCGGCTCGTCGTCTTCTCCGCCGGCAAGCGGCCGGTGCTCGCCTACGACGTGCTGACCCAAGGCGTGCGCGACGACGGCGTCCCGTCCCGTCTGCACACGATCGTCAACGCGCACACCGGGGCGGTGCTGGCGTCGTTCGACGAGGTCCAGACCGGCGAGGGCCACGGCATCTTCGTGGGCGACGTGACCATCGGCACCCAGGCGCACACCGGAGGTGGCTACGAGATCCGCGACAGCCACGGCAACTACGCCACGGACGTGCACAACCAGGGTGACCCCAACACCGGGGTCGGGCCGGCGGGCGACATCTTCGTGGACGCCGACAACGTCTGGGGCAACGGCTCGAACTCCGACCGCGCGTCCGCCGCGGTCGACGCGCAGTACGGCGCCGAGAAGACCTACGACTTCTACAACAACGTGCTGGGCCGGGCCGGCATCTGGAACAACGGCACCGGAGCGCGCTCGCGCGTCCACTTCGCCAACCAGATGGTGAACGCGTTCTGGGACGGCACCCAGATGTCGTACGGCGACGGCGCGGGCAACAACGCCCCGCTGGTCGAGCTCGACGTGGCCGGTCACGAGATGTCGCACGGGGTGACGGAGAACACCGCGGGACTGGTCTACAGCGGTGAGGCCGGCGGCCTCAACGAGGCGACCTCCGACATCTTCGGCACCTCCGTCGAGTTCTACACCAACAACCCCTCCGACGTGCCGGACTACCTCATCGGCGAGGAGATCAACATCAACGGCAACGGCACGCCGCTGCGCTACATGGACAAGCCGTCCAAGGACGGGCTGTCGCGCGACTGCTGGTCGTCGACGCTGGGGAACCTCAACCCCCACTACTCGTCGGGACCGCTCAACCACTGGTACTACCTGGCCTCCGAGGGCTCCGGCGCGAAGACGATCAACGGGGTGTCCTACAACAGCCCGACCTGCAACAGCACGACCGTCACCGGCATCGGCCGCGACAAGGTCGAGAAGATCTGGTACCGCACGCTCTCGGTCTACCTGACGTCCACCAGCAACTACGCGGCCGCCCGGAACGGCGCGATCAAGTCAGCCAAGGACCTCTACCCGAGCGACGCCACGGTCTGCCAGGGCATCGCCGCGGCCTTCAGTGCCATCTCGGTCGCCGCCGGCTCCGAGACCTGCACCACCACGCCGCCGGGCGGAGGCCAGTGCACCGGCACCCTGACCTACAACGGTTCGCTGACCGCAGGGCAGTCCACGAACCTGGCGTCGTTCAGCGACTCCACGGCCGGCACGCTCAAGGTCTGCCTCGACGGGCCGACCGGAGCCGACTTCGACGTCTACCTCCAGAAGCTGTCCGGGTCGTCGACCTGGACGACGGTCGCGCAGGGGATCACGTCCTCGCCGGACGAGTCGTTCAGCTACAACAACTCGGCCGGCACCTACCGGCTCCGGGTGACGGCCTACTCGGGTTCGGGCAGCTTCAAGGCCTCGGTCTCGGAGTGACCTGACGATCCACCGCCAACCCGCGGGGTGGTCATCGCGACACGCGATGGCCACCCCGCAGGCATGAGACGCGCGTCTTGGCATGTGGGACGCGCGGCTGGGTGGACGCACGTCGTCGGGCGCGACGGCGTACGCTGCTCGCATGCGCCAGGACCTCCTCCTCGTACGCACCGGACGCGCCGGCTGAACAGCGCTGCGCGTCCGCCCCTCGTTGCCTCGCAACCGAGGGGTTTTTTGTTGAGTACGTCGACCAGCAGGGCCGGGTGCGCAGGCACCACGAGAGGTAAGGATAAGAGAAGTCGGATGAGAGAGCAGCAGAGCGGAACCACCGTCAGCGGGGCGGAGTCTCTGGTGAAGTCCCTCGAGGCCGCGGGCGTCACCGACATCTTCGGCATCCCCGGCGGCGCGATCCTCCCGGCGTACGACCCGATGATGGACAGCCCGATCCGGCACATCCTGGTCCGGCACGAGCAGGGTGCCGGGCACGCCGCGCAGGGCTACGCCGCCGCGTCGGGCCGGGTGGGTGTCTGCATGGCCACGTCCGGACCGGGCGCCACCAACCTGGTGACGCCCCTCGCCGATGCCCACATGGACTCGGTCCCGATGGTCGCCGTCACCGGCCAGGTGCCCGCGGCCGCGATCGGCACCGACGCCTTCCAGGAGGCTGACATCCGCGGCATCACGATGCCGATCACCAAGCACAACTTCTTGGTCACCGACCCGGCCGAGATCCCGCGCACGATCGCCGAGGCGTTCCACATCGCCTCGACCGGACGCCCCGGGCCGGTGCTGGTCGACGTCGCCAAGTCCGCGCTCCAGGCTGTGACGACGTTCGACTGGCCGACCGAGATCTTCCTGCCCGGCTACCGCCCGGTCACCCGGCCGCACGCCAAGCAGATCCGCGAGGCCTCGCGACTGATGCTCGACGCCCGCCGACCGATCCTCTACGTCGGCGGCGGCACCATCCGTTCGGGTGCGTCGAAGGAGCTGCGCGCGCTCGCCGAGCTCACCGGCATGCCGGTCGTGACCACGCTGATGGCGCGCGGTGCCTTCCCGGACAGCCACCCGCAGCATCTCGGCATGCCCGGCATGCACGGCACCGTCGCCGCGGTCGCCGCCCTCCAGAAGAGCGACCTGATCATCAGCCTCGGTGCCCGCTTCGACGACCGGGTGACCGGCAACCTCGACTCGTTCGCGCCCGGCGCGAAGGTGATCCACGCCGACATCGACCCGGCCGAGATCGGCAAGAACCGCCATGCCGACGTGCCGATCGTCGGCGACGTGCGTGAGGTGCTGATCGACCTGATCACCACCCTCCGCACGGAGGCCGACGCCGGCAACACCGGCGACTACGAGGGCTGGGTCCAGTTCCTCGCCGGCGTGAAGGCGAAGTACCCCGTCGGCTACGACAAGCCGGCCGACGGTGGTCTCGCCCCGCAGTACGTCCTGGAGCGGCTCGGCGCTCTCGCCGGTCCCGACACCATCTACACCGCCGGTGTGGGCCAGCACCAGATGTGGGCCGCGCACTACGTCGGCTACGAGCTGCCGAACACGTGGATCAACTCGGGAGGCCTGGGCACGATGGGCTTCGCGGTCCCGGCGGCGATGGGTGCCCAGGTCGCGATGCCCGACCGCACCGTGTGGGCGGTCGACGGCGACGGCTGCTTCCAGATGACCAACCAGGAGCTCGCGACCTGCGCGATCAACAACATCCCGATCAAGGTCGCGATCATCAACAACGAGTCGCTCGGCATGGTGCGGCAGTGGCAGACGCTGTTCTACAACTCGCGCTACTCCAACACCGACCTGCACACCGGTGCCGAGGTCCGGATCCCCGACTTCGTGAAGCTGGCCGACGCCTACGGGTGCGTCGGCCTGGCCTGCGACTCGCCCGACGACGTCGACGCCACCATCGCCAAGGCGATGGAGATCACCGACGTGCCGGTGGTCGTCGACTTCCGGGTGCACCGCGACGCCATGGTGTGGCCGATGGTCGCCGCCGGCACCAGCAACGACGACATCAAGTACGCCCGGGACCTGGCGCCCCAGTTCGACGAGGACGATCTGTGAGCGAAGCGCGCAGCCGCTGGGGCGGCGACCTGACCACAAGCGGTGACCCTGCGGGTGCGCTGCGAGCGAACGGAAAGCACTGATGGCCAACCACACCCTGTCGGTTCTCGTCGAGAACAAGCCCGGTGTCCTGGCTCGGATCGCCGCCCTGTTCAGCCGGCGCGGCTTCAACATCGAGTCGCTGGCGGTCGGTCCGACCGAGCACGACGAGGTGTCGCGGATGACCATCGTCGTCAATGTCGAGGACAGCCCGCTCGAGCAGGTCACCAAGCAGCTCAACAAGCTGGTCGAGGTCCTCAAGATCGTCGAGCTGGACCCGAACGCCGCCGTCCAGCGCGAGCTGGTGATGGTGAAGGTCGGCGCTTCCCCCGACACCCGCGGTCAGGTGCTGGACGCGGTCCAGCTCTTCCGCGCCAAGGTGGTCGACGTCGCCGCGGACGCGGTGACCATCCAGATCATCGGCAACGCCGGCAAGATCGCCGACTTCCTGCGGGTGCTCGAGCCGTTCGGCATCCGCGAGCTCGTGCAGTCCGGCGTGATCGCGATCGGCCGCGGTCCGCGGTCGATCTCGGAGCGTGCCAAGCCGGTCGCCGTACCAGTGCCGCCGGCCGTCAACAACTGACAAGCAACCGGGTCTCGACAGGCTCGACCACCAACAAGAAGGAGTAGCCCCCGTGGCTGAGATCTACTACGACGACGACGCCGACCTGTCCCTGATCCAGGGGAAGCACGTGGCCGTCATCGGATACGGCAGCCAGGGTCACGCGCACGCGCTGAACCTGCGCGACTCGGGTGTCGACGTCCGCGTCGGTCTGCTCGAGGGCTCGAAGAGCCGCGCCAAGGCCCAGGAGGAGGGCCTGCGGGTCGTCACGCCCCGGGAGGCGGCCGAGGAGGCCGACGTGATCGTCATCCTCGCGCCCGACCAGGTGCAGCGGCACCTCTACCGCGACGAGATCGCCGACTCGCTCACGGCCGGCGACACCCTCGTCTTCGGCCACGGCTTCAACGTCCGGTTCGGCTACATCGAGGCGCCCGAGGGTGTCGACGTCATCCTGGTCGCCCCCAAGGCGCCGGGTCACACGGTGCGCCGTGAGTTCGTCGCCGGCCGCGGCATCCCGGACATCATCGCCGTCGAGCAGGACGCCTCGGGAACGGCCTGGGACCTCGCGAAGTCCTACGCGAAGGCGATCGGCGGCACCCGCGCCGGCGTCATCAAGACCACCTTCGCCGAGGAGACCGAGACCGACCTGTTCGGTGAGCAGGCGGTCCTCTGCGGCGGGGTCTCGCACCTGGTGCAGGCCGGCTTCGAGACCCTGATGGAGGCCGGCTACCAGCCCGAGATCGCCTACTTCGAGGTGCTCCACGAGCTCAAGCTCATCGTCGACCTGATGTGGGAGGGCGGCATCGCGAAGCAGCGCTGGTCGGTCTCCGACACGGCGGAGTACGGCGACTACGTCTCCGGCCCGCGAGTCATCGACGACGCGGTCAAGGCGTCGATGCAGGGCATCCTCTCCGACATCCGCGACGGGTCGTTCGCGGCCCGCTTCATCGCCGACCAGGACGGTGGCGGCACCGAGTTCAACAAGCTCCGCGAGGAAGAGGCCGGCCACCCGATCGAGGCCACCGGCAAGGCGCTCCGTGCGCACTTCGCGTGGAAGCAGAGCGACGACGACTACACCGAGGGCTCGGCCGCCCGCTGACCGAACGAGAACACGTTCTAGATCTGGGCTAGGGTTCGGGACGTGGACCTCATCGCCATCGAGGAGATCAAGCGCCTCAAGCACCGCTACTTCCGCTCGCTCGACCTCAAGGACTGGCCGACGTTCGGCGACTGCCTGACGACCGACGTCTACGCCCGCTACGGCACCCAGGCCATGGGCGAGCCGGTCCACTACGACAGTCGCGACGACGTGGTCGGGTTCATGGTCAAGAACCTCGGTCCCGGCGTGGTCACCGTCCACATCGCCAACCACCCCGAGATCGAGGTGGACGAGAGCACGGCGACCGGCTCGTGGGCCTTCGAGGACACGGTGATCGTGCCGGAGTTGAAGGTCCTGATCCGGGGCGCCGGCTACTACCGGGACGAGTACCGACGCGACACCGACGGCGCGTGGCGGATCGCCGCGACGTCGTACGAGCGCATCTACGAGGCGATGACCTCGCTCGACGACACGCCTAGCTTCACCCTGCTCGCGAACCGTTGGGACCCGGCCCTCCGTCACTGAAAGGAGGCGTGCGCCGGCGGTGGGGCACGTAGGGTGCCGCGATGACCACTCATCAGGAGCCCTGGCTGCCCGCGGACTGGCAGCACCCCACCCTGGTCGAGCTGCCGACCGGGCACCACCTCCGCCCGATTCACGCGGACGACACCGAGCTCGACATGCCCGCTGTCATGGGCTCCCGGGAGCGGCTGTGGTCGATCTACGGCGAGGCGTGGGGCTGGCCGCCGGCGGACATGACCGCCGCGCAGGACCGCGAGGACCTCCAGCGCCACTGGGACGAGATGCAGACCCACGAGTCCTTCAACTACGCGCTGTTCGACGCCGACGAGACCGAGCTCATCGGCTGCGTCTACATCGATCCGGCCGACAAGGCGGGCGCCGACGCCGACATCTCGTGGTGGGTGCGGGACGAGCACGTCGGCACCGAGGTGGAGGCGGCACTCGACGCGCTGGTGCCCGCGTGGATCGCGAGCGACTGGCCGCTGACGGCCCCGAGGTACGTCGGCCGCGACCTCACCTGGGCGGAGTGGCTGGCCATCCCGCGCGAGGGGTGAGGCCGGGGCTACTTCACCTCGGACCGCAGCACCATCCGGAGGCCGATGGTGAGCGGGATGGCGATCCAGATCACCGAGGTCACGCCGAGCTGGAGCCACTCCTGGCCGGTCAGCTGCGAGTCGAACAGCAGGAAGCGGGTCTGGTTCACGTCGAACCAGTAGGAGTGGTCCGCCCACCACTCCTGCGTCGAGGCGAGCAGGCTGGACAGGTTGGGCAGCACCAGGTTGATGACGAAGTAGCCGACGATGGCGGCGGGGGAGTTGCGGAACAGCAGGCCGAGCATGAAGCCCAGCACCATCCCGATCTCGTTGGCCAGCACGATCTGCGCGAACATCCAGGCCGGGATGTCCCACACCGGGTCGACGCCGTTGATCGCCGAGACGACCAGGTTGCCGAGAGCGCCGACGCCCAGCGCGATGACCATCGAGATGGCACCGATCACGAGGGTGTTGACGAACTTGGCGCCGATCACCCGCTTGCGGCTCGGTACCAGGGTGAACGTGGTCAGGCCGGTCCGCTGGCCCCACTCGCTGGTCACGGCGAGGACGCCGATGATCGGGAGCAGGACGGACATCGGGATGCCCACGGCGGCCGCGAACGAGTCGAACGTCAGGTCGTCGCGGTTGCCCAGCACGATCGTCAGCACGGTCGCGATCACCGATGCGATCGCGATGCTCGCCATCAGCCAGAACCCGGATCGGGTGTCGAACATCTTGCGCAGCTCGACGCTGAGGATCCGGCCGAACGGGATCGGTGCCGGTACGGCGCGCTCGCGGCGGGCGGCGCTGACGACGGCCGCGTCGGCGGTCGTTGTGTTCATGGTCGCGGTGGTCATGCGACCGCTC
This sequence comes from uncultured Actinomycetota bacterium, assembly GCA_963766035.1. Taxonomy (GTDB): domain Bacteria; phylum Actinomycetota; class Actinomycetes; order Propionibacteriales; family Nocardioidaceae; genus Nocardioides. The sequence goes on from CAVXYP010000006.1 coordinate 310,846, forward strand.
CTTCCAGCTGGATGTGGGTGTCGAGGGAGTCGCGCTGGGTGTCGGCAGTCAGCTCGAGGAACATCTCCTCGAGGCCGGCGCCGTCGGCTGTCCGGAGCTCGGTGAGGGCGATGCCGGCGGCGAACGCCGTACGGCCGACGGTCGGGAGGTCCGCGTCGGTGAAGACGGCGCCGTCGGCGACAGAGGTGACCATGCCGGCGGCGTCGAGTGCGCGGGCGAGGGCGGCCGGGTCGCCGGCGCGGGCGAGGGTGCCGGCCGACGCGAGCAGCTCGTGCTTGGTGCCGCCGGCAACGATCCGGCCGTTGCCGATCACGACGATGTCGTCGGCGATGACCTCGATCTCGTGCAGGAGGTGGCTCGAGAGCAGCACGGTGCCGCCCTGCTCGCCGAACTCGCGGAGCAGGTCGCGCATCCAGCGGATGCCGGCCGGGTCGAGGCCGTTGGCGGGCTCGTCGAGGATCAGCACCTCGGGGTCGCCGAGAAGGGCGGTGGCGATGCCGAGCCGCTGGCGCATCCCGAGGGAGTAGTTGCGGACCCGGCGGCCGGACTCCTCGTCGGTGAGGCTGACCCGGTCGAGCATCTCGTCGACGCGTCGCTTCGGCAGGCCCATGGTGCGGGCGGCGATGGTGAGGATCTCCCGGCCGGTGCGACCGGCGTGCTGGGCGGAGGCGTCCAGCAGGACGCCCACCTCGCGGCCGGGGTTCGGCAGCGCCGCGAAGGGCCGGCCGAGCACGTGCACGCGGCCGGACGTCGGCTCGGTGAGGCCGACCATCACCCGCATCGTGGTGGACTTGCCGGCACCGTTGGGGCCGAGGAAGCCGGTCACCCGGCCGGGCTGCGCGGTGAACGACACGTTGTCGACGGCGGTGAAGCCGCCGTACTTCTTGGACAGGGACTCGATCGTGATCATGGTCGTAACCCTCGCCGCCGGCGCCCCTCGCGCGCGTCGGGCAGACCCCCGGACTCATCCCTGACCCGACCCCGAGAGCACCCAGGGGAGCAATCTCGCAGCCCTAGGGGTGCTGGGTGTCATGCGGCGCGAGCCACTCCGCGGAGGTGATCCGGTACAGCTCGGAGGGAAGGTCGTACCACTTCTCGACCACGCCCAGGTGGCGCATCCCGATCCGGTGGCAGACGCGCTGGGACGGCTCGTTGCCGAGATGGGTCACCGCGAGGATCTCCGGCAGCCCGGCGGCGAAGCCGTGCGCGAGCACCGCGCGCGCGGCCTCGGTGGCGTAGCCGTGCCCCCACGAGTCCGGGTGCAGGTGCCAGCCGATCTCGACCTCGCCGTCCTCGGCGCCGGGGAGGGTCACGAGCAGCACGGTGCCGCGCGGCTCACCGCCCGCCTTCGGCTCGATCGCCCAGATCCCGCGCGGCGCCTCGGCCGACCGCTCGGCGTACCTGTCGATCCGCTGGTGCGCCTCGTCGAGGTCCTGCATGAGCTGGGGCTCGCCGTCGCCGAGCCATTGCATGACCTCGATGCGGCTCAGCAGGTCCAACAGTCGGGGGGCGTCGTCGTGCTGCCAGGGCCGGAGGATCAGGCGTTCGGTCGTCAGGTTCTGCACCGCCCCAGGGTGGCACGCGACGCCGTTCTTCCACGCGGCGTGGGCAGGGCGCAGGCGGCACCGGCGGGGAGCTGACGGCGGCCGGCATCGACCACTGCTGACAGACCGCGACCGGATGGCGACTGTTCTGCGACCCCGGGCCGGGATGGTGACGGCCCGGGGATCGTTGCGAACAGGAGTCGGTCATGGTCGACAGGTCCTATCTTGACCAGGTGGAGTTCTTGGTCATGGGGCCGCTCCGCGTGCTCACGCCGGACGGTCCGGTGGAGATCCGCGGCGCGAAGGAACGACTCCTTCTCGCCCACCTCATCTCGCGGGCCGGGCAGGTCGTCACCACCGCCGAGCTGATCGACGGTCTCTGGGGCGACGACCCGCCCCGCACTGCCGCCAAGTCACTGCAGACCTACGTGCTGCGCGTCCGCAACGCACTGGAGCCGGATCGGGGTGGGGCGGCGTCGGTCATCGTGACCGAAGGTCACGGTTATCGCCTCCAGGTCGAGCCGGCCCAGGTCGACGCGCACCGGTTCAGCCGGCTGCTCGCCGTGAGTCGTGAGGGGCGCCCTCACGACCGGTTGGCGACGCTGGGTGAGGCCCTCGATCTCTGGCGAGGGACGGCGTACGCCGGGATGTCGGACAGCCCGACCCTGGCCGGCGAGAGCACCCGGCTCGACGAGCTGAGACTGGGGGCGCTGGAGGACAAGTACGACCTGGAGCTGCAGGCGGGGGACGGCCGGACGGCGGTCGCGGAGCTGGAGCGGCTCGTCAACGACCACCCGGTGCGGGAGCGCCTGTGGGCACTGTTGATGCGGGGCCTCTACCAGCAGGGGCGCCAGGCCGAGGCGTTGGCCGCCTACGAGCGGGCGCGGCGGTGGCTGTCCGACGAGATCGGGGTCGACCCGGGCGCCGAGCTCCAGGACCTCCATGCCCGGGTGCTGGCCCAGGACGCGACGTTGGCGCCGGCCACGACCACCGATGAGCTGCCCGCGCAGCTGCGCTCGCCGGCCTTCGCCGTCCAGGGCCGGGCCAGCGAGCTCCAGGCCGCCGTCGACATCTGGCGCGCGGCGCGGGCCGGCGGCCCACGGAGGGTGGCACTGCGGGGACCCCGCGGCGCCGGTGCCAGGACCGTTGCCGCACTCCTTGCCGAGGAGGTCGGCAAGGACCGAGGGGCGGTCGCCTACCTCGGCCCCGGGGACGAGCCGGCCGAGCCGAGCGGGGGGTGGGACCTGCTGGTCGTCGACCGTGCCCGGGTCGGGCAGCGGCTGCCGGCCGCGCGCCTGACCTGCCTGCTGGTCGACCCCGGCCACGCGGTTCCCGGCGACGCGACGGTCATCGACCTCGGTCCCCTGGATCGTGGGGCGGTCCGGTCCGTTGTCGCCGGCTACGTCGGGGGCGACGAGGTCGAGTCGGCGACCGACCGGATCCTGGCGGAGTCCGGTGGCTGGCCCGCCCAGATCCACGCGGCTGCGGTCTCCTACGTGCGCTCGACCGCGGCGGCGGCGGTGAGCGTGGCCGTCGGAGAAGCAGACCGGTCGCGGGCCACCCTGCGTGACGCCCAGTCCCGGATCGCGACCGGGATCATGGACCTCCACCAGATCTCGGCCGCCGCCGACGAGAGCGCCGACCGATCGCCGTGGCCCGGCCTCAGCGCCTACGAGATCGACGACGGCCCGTGGTTCGCCGGCCGCGAGCGGCTGGTGGCCGAGATGCTGGCACGGATCGCCGGGACGACCTGTCTCGCGGTGGTCGGTGCATCCGGGAGCGGCAAGTCGTCGGCGGTCCGCGCCGGGCTCCTGGCCGGCCTGGCAGACGGGCAGCTCCCCGGCAGCGCCGGGTGGGAACGGGTGGTCCTGCGACCCGGGCCCCACCCCATGCGGGAGCTCACCCAACAGTTCCTCGGTCGTCGCCGCCGCGACCTCGGCGCGGTCCTGGAGCGGTTGGTCCGCGTCCCCGAAGATGCCGTGGATCGCACCGTCGTCGTCATCGACCAGTTCGAGGAGGTGTGGACCGCCTGCGCGGACGAGAGCGAGCGGTCGACGTTCCTCGACACCATCGGCACCCTCGCCGCTGACGAGGAGAGCGGCATCACCCTGGTGCTGGTGCTGCGAGCCGACTACCTGGCGAACCTGGCCGACTGGCGACAGCTCGCAGCGCTGGTGGAGGACAACACGGTCCTGGTCGGCGCGCCGTCCCTGGACGACGTCCGGCGCGCCGTTGCGCTCCCGGCCGCGCGGGCCGGCCTCGTGTTCGACGAGGGCCTCGTCGATGCGCTGGTCGGCGATGCCGGCGACGAGCCCGGCCTGCTTCCGCTCTTGTCGACCGCGCTCTCCCAGCTCTGGGAGGCGCGGGACGGACGGCGGCTGAGGTTCGAGGCCTACGTGCGCCTCGGCGGTATCGACGGCGCGATCCGTCACCTCGCCGAGACGGCGTACGCCGGGCTCGACCCAGCCGCTCGCGAGACCATGCGCACGGTCCTGATGAGGCTGGCCGGGCCTGGTGAGGCGGATCTGGCGACCCGGCGCCGGGTCGCCCTCTCCGAGCTGACCCAGCTCCCCGCTCCCGACGTCCGGCAGGTGCTGGACCGGATGGTCGAGGCGCGGCTGGTCACGGTGGAGGGAGACGACGTCGAGGTCGCCCATGAGGCTCTCTTCCGCGAGTGGCCACGCCTGCGCGACTGGCTCCGTGAGGACGCTGCCGGGCGCGCCCTGCAGAGACGGATCGCCGCTGCGGCCGCCGACTGGGATGCGGAAGGCCGGGACCCCGGTCTGCTCTGGAGCGGCACGCGGCTGGCCGCAGCCGTGGAGCTCGCCGACGCCGGTGTCGAGACGCTGACCGGCGTCGAGCGGGAGTTCGTCGCGGCCGGTCAGGCGGAGATCGACGCTGCTCGCGTCGCGGCGGAGCAGGAGGCTCGGGCCAAGGTCCGGCAGAACCGTCGGCTGCGGTTCCTGCTGATCGGAGTGATCGTCCTGCTCGCCCTGTCCTTGGCGGCCGGCGCGATTGCGTTCGGTGCCCGCAACCGGGCCGACGAATCGGCCCGATCGGCACGGAGCGCTGCCGTCGCCGCGGACGCGAAGCGACTCGCAGCGAGCGCGCTCAGCATCGAGTACCCCGACCTCGCCCTGTTGGCAGCCGTCGAAGCGACGTCCCTCGAGCAGGGTCCCGAGACCTACGGCGCACTGCTCACGCTGCTGTCGCGGCAGCCCGACGTCATCACCCGTTACCGCATCGCGGACCGCTTCCTGCGCAATGCCGCGACCCCGGACGGCAGCGTCGTCGTGCTGAGCGACAACGTCGGCGTGCTGCGCGGCCTGGACGGTGCGACGGGAGAGCTGCTCTGGACCCGCGACGACCTCGACGCCGGGATCGGATCACTGGCGATGAGCCCCGACGGATCGGTGCTCGCCGCCACGGTCTACTCCGCCGAGGCGGCCGTGCTCGGGTTCGATCCCGAGGACGGCAGCACCCTGTGGAGCCTCCCGATGAAGCAAGCCGTACGACGTGCCGGGCCCGGCGCTTCGTCGTACCTGTGGAGCAACCTCGGGTGGACCGCCGACCGGCACCTGGTCTTCGCCTCCGACAGCCACGTCTTCGTCGCAGACCTGGACGGGGAGGTGCAGCACGCGGTGCCGTGGGGTCGTCCGGTCCGGGACACGTCGACGATGTATGTCTGGGCGGACGGGCGGGTGAGCACCGGCAACGACGACTACGCCAGCGGTTTCGTGGTCGGCCCGGTCACACGGGGTTCCCGCGGTGGGGTGGGCCAGGTCGACGGCTACGTCGCGGCGGTCTCACCCGACGGCCGCCGTGCGGTCGTCGTGAGGGAGACCGCGACCACCAGCGCGATCGAGCTGGCCGACACCCACCGGTTCCGGCCGCGGTCCGGCGCCGTGACGGTGGACGGCTTCCTGCTCGACGCCGACTTCTCCCCGGACGGCCGCAGGCTGGCGATCGCGACCGACGACGAGGACGTCCTGATGCTCGACGGCGTCACCGGCGAGCGGGTGGGGACGCTGAGCGGTCACAGCGGAAGCGTCCTGAACGCGGCGTGGGCCGGGGCCGACCATGCCGTGCTGTGGACCGCCGGGCGCGACGGCACCGCCGTCGCGTTCGACGCCAGTGGTCGCGAAGGTGTCATCCGGACCGAGCCCTCCCCGGACGTTCCGGCGGCCGGTGAGTCCGCCGGCGACGTGTCGATCTGGTCCGACTTCAGCGAGGTCGACGTCAACCGGGCCTTCCTCCGCGGGTCCGACGGGAAGAGCGCCGCCCTGCCCCTGACCGGGCTGGCGAGCTGCCCGTGCCAGGTCACCAGCACCGAGCTGACGCCTGACGGGTCGGTGGCGCTCGGCGGCTATGCGTCCTGGGAGCCCGGGATGCCGCCTCGGACCGACATCGGTCAGGTGGTCGCGTGGGACACCGCCACTCGAGAGGTGGTGGCGGTCGCGACGGCGCCTTCCCCGATCACAGCGATCGCCGTGACGCCGGACGGCGAGCGGGCCGTCGTCGTCACCGCCGTCGGTTGGACCATGCTCGACCTCGAGTCCTTCGAGCTCTCCGACGACTGGCAGGCATTGGACCCGGTCGATGCGTTCGGGGTGTCAGAGGCGACGGCACGGGCCGAGGTCGCCCCCGACGGCAGCAAGGTGGCCTTGCTGCGCGGCAACCGGGTGATCGTCGCCGATCTCGACGTGGGCGGTGAGCCGGTTTCGCGCGCGATCGACGATGCGGACGACCTGATGCTCTCGGCCGCCTGGACACCTGACTCGTCGTCGCTGTTGGTGGGCTCGCAGTCGGGTCGCGTGCACTTCCTCGATGCCGGCACGCTCGAGGAGTCCGCGCCGACGAGGTTGATCACGGGCGGCTACGTCATCGATGTCGAGATCAGCGACGACGGCGCCGTGGCCGCCACCCTCGGGACCGACGGCGACGTGCTGCTCTGGGACGCCCGGACCTGGAAGCCGTACGGACTCCCGGTCCTCGACCACGGTCAGTGGGGCTATCTCTCGTTCGAGGGCGACCGGCTCCGCGTCGACCACCAGGAAGGCACCCGGTCCTACGTCGCGATTGCCCCAGAGCAGTGGGTGGACGCCGCCTGCCAGGCCGCGAACCGCGACCTGACCGAGGAGGAGTTCGCGGTCCTCTTCCCGGGCGCCGACTACCACCGCACCTGCGGCGACCGCGACTGATCGCCTCGCTGCGACCGCACCGCGACCGGGCCGCGACCCGATCGCGACCGCGCTGTTCGAGCGTTGCTGGCACCAACCCGTCGCCACGGAGCTCCCCGTCCGGCGACGGAACTCGAGCTACCAAGGAGAGTGCGATGAACCGAATGTCGATGACCACCAGGGTCGTCGCAGTGGCAGCCAGCACCATGGTGTTGATGGGCGCGGCCGCCGCCCAGATCCCGGTCGCAAAGGCCGGCCCTGCACCCAGCAAGACCGCCGCTGCTGCGGCAGTCCCTACGGCGATGGATGCCTGCCTCAAGGGCGAGAAGCCGGACGCGACCCAGACCGTGTTCGTGAGCGGCACCAACGGTCGCGGGAGCTACCCGAGCGGGGTGAACCCGGACAACGCGATCTTCCCTGGCGACGTCGTCCAGATCGAGATCACCGGCCGGCTCCGCTACAACGCCAAGGAGTGGACCGGACCGTCGGGCATCGGCACCCCGGACGCGAACGGCATCCGCCCGTACGCCGCCACCGCGATCTTCAACAACCTCCCCGCCGGTGCCGTCGGCTCGCCGTTCTCGGCGATCAACCTGAGGAAGTGCACCGACGCGCCCACGTCGGCCGGTGTGCGGCTGCAGTACGGCATCAAGGACAAGCTTCTCTCCGACAACGCCGGCGGCTACACCATCACCACCAAGGTGTGGAAGGCGCCGGGCCGCCTGACCATCGACCGCACCGAGGTCACTCAGGGGGTCCAGAACCGCGCTGGCCGGGTCGCGCTGATCGCTAACAAGCGCACTTTCATCCGGGTCTTCCTGCGCCACGAGTACGACGGCACGCCCTCCATGTCGGGCGTGACCGGCACCCTTCAGGCCCCTGGAGTCGCTGGCGTCGTGCTGCCGCTGGTGAACCCACAGATCTCCAGCTATCCGAACGGAAGCGATCCACGGCGGCTCGAGAACAGCTTGCTGTTCGAGGTGCCCGCCGCCGCTCTCACCCGGGGCTCCCGGCAACTGGTCGTCACCGTCACGCCTCCTGCGGATCGCGCCGGCGGCTGGTCGATCGCTCGTCAGGTGCCGGTGGAGTTCGGGCCGACGACCGCGCTGCACGTCATCGGTCTCCGGTACAGCTACCACAACGTGCCCCAAGCGCTGACTGACCAGCGCCGGGCGACCGAGCCTGGCCTCAACGTGGAACCGGGCAGGTGGCAGGCCCGGAGCAGTGCGGCCTGGCAGCCGATGCGGCTGATGGCCGAGAACGTCCTACCGCTTGCCCGCCTGACGATCGCCGACGACGCACCCGGTGCAGCCTGGGGTAGTCGCTCCTTCGACTGCCGGCCCGGACAGCGTCCGGACGACGGCCTGAGGTACTGCGACGCCTACCAGGACGCCATCGCCTGGGCCAAGAGGGTCGCCGACTCCGAGTGCCCCGAAGGTGGCTGCCTGATCGTCCTGCTCCAGCCGGAGATCAGCGACGGCGCAAGCGGCTACTGCCACTGCGTGTCCTACGGACAAGGCACTCCCCGTGGCAACAGCGTCATCAATCTGCAGGGTGAGCGCCAGCTCTCCCAGCAGGGCAAGACACTCGCCCACGAGATCGGTCACTACTACAAGGTCGCGCACACGTGGGAGGACCCGCACTTCCACAGCGAGTTCACCACGATCGGCGACATCATCGGCCTCCGGTACGCGCCCTCCATCCAGCTGGAGCCGGAGCACCGCTTGGACGGCACGTTGACCTATGACCTGATGACCTATCAGGCCCAGCAGTGGCTCTCCGTCTACAACTACTGCAAGGCGATGCACGAGATCGCCGGCCCCCACCCGACCTGCTACCCCGGCTGGGACCTGTAGTTCGAGAGACGACCGGCGGCCGGACATCCGTGTCATGGGGGCGTGATGTCCGGCCGTCCGGGAAGTCACCGCGAGAACTCCCGAAGGAGGAGCGATGAGCATCACCGCGCCGTACGGCGACCTGAACCTCGATTCCGACGAGATGATCCAGACAGTTCTGACACTTCTCCGCTCGCTCGCGCCGCGCTACTTCGAGGCGAACGCTGGTCAGACACTGGGAGCCACTCGTGAGCTCGGCTCCACCTGGAGCCTTCGCCAGTCCGGCGACGGGTGGCTCCTCGACGCGGGCCGCGAACACGGCAACTTCCGCAGGTTCCGAGGGTTCGACCACCTTCACACGATGTTGGCCAACCCGAACCGTGACGTTGCCGCGACCGACCTGGAGGCCGGCATCCCCACGGCTGCGCGCGGCATCCCCGCCCTCGACGAACGAGCCTTGGCTGCCTATCGGCGCCGGCTCGCAGAGATCGCTGGTGAGGTGGATTCCGCCGATCTCACGGGGGATCAGGCCCGGTCGTCCGCATTGCAGGACGAGCGCAGCCAGGTTCTCGCGGAGCTGCGACGCGCGACCGGCCTCGGCGGCCGAGTGCGCCTCACCAACGACGCCGCCGAACGCGCCCGCGTGAACGTCACGCGCAACATCAAGCGTGCACTCGACCAGATCCAGCGCGCGGCCCCGATCGCCGGGTGGCACCTGACCACGTCGATCCACACCGGTGCCTACTGCCGATACGTCCCCGCTGACGGAGGCCCCGACGGTTGGGCTCTGAACTAGACCTTATGACGTGACGCCTACTCCCTGCGCCGGGCGGCGAGCCACGGGAGCGCTCCGACCAGTGCCAGTGTGAGACCCACCACCAGCGCCGGCGGCTCGCCCCACTCCTCGGCCACCTCGACCACGGTGGCCAGCCCGGCAGTCATGAGCAGCACTACCCCGCACCGGCCGGCCAGCTGGGTCACGACGGCCCGGGTCGGCGCGCAGCCTGACGGCCCGGCGGCGGCGTGGGCGAGGGCGACGTGGAAGACCAGGCCGCAGCAGGCCACGAGGAGCGCCCACCAGACCGTGGGCTCCTGCACGGAGATCAGCCACCACCCGACCAGGCCGCCGAGGGTGACCAGGCCGGCGCCGGAGTCGGGGACCTCGGCGGAGATCACGGCCAGCAGGACCAGCACGAGCGACGGCCACCACGGCGTGTCCGGTGCGACCCGGTGCAGGGCGCCGAGCGCGATCGCGACCGGCGCGATGGTCAGGATCAGCACGACGATGCCCGGGAGGGTGATCGTCAGCAGCCGGGCGCCCTCGCGGTCCTCCAGCACGAAACCACTCATCGCACGACCAGCCTCGGGGTGGAGCGTCGGCGGGTGAGGTCGCGCAGCACCTGGTCGAGGCTGTGCGCTCCGGCCCACGGCACGACCGGGATGCCGAGCGACGCGAGCTGGGTGGTCTCGACCCGTCGCTGCAGCATCCGGATCCGCCAGGCGAGCGCGTCGGGCGTCGTACCGGTCTCCTCCTCCATCCCCGGCGGCAGGGTGTCGATCACGACCACGTCGATGCCGGCCCGATTGAGGATCGCGACCTGCTGAGTGGCCGTCGGGTCGATCAGCGGCGACAGCATCAGGGCGAGGGTGCCGGCGCCGAGGCCCTGCCGTGCGGCCAGCGCGTCCTCGCCCCGGGCAGTGCCGGGCTCGATCAAGCAGAGCGTGTCCAGGATCCTGCGCAGCTGGATCAGGCCCGACGAGGCCGGCACCATCGTCACCCGCCAGGCGCCGAACACCCGCACGCCGACCCGGTCGCCCCGGTGCAGGAAGTGCTCGGCGAGCACCGCGGCGGCCCGGACCGCCAGGTCCATCGAGCTCTTCTCCCCGTCGATCCCGGTGCTCTCCCCGACGTCGTTGACCGCGTCGATCAGGATCGCCACGTGGGTGTCCTCGTCGGCGTACGTCGCGGTCACGTGCAGCCGCCCGGTGCGCGCGGACACGGGCCAGTGGATCCGCCGGAGCCGGTCGCCGACCCCGAACGGTCGCACCTTGTTGAACTCGGTGCCTTCGCCCGGCCGCGCGGCGCGCTCCATGCCGACCAGCCCGCGCGGGTGGGGCGCGGGAGCGGCGTCGTCGAGCGGCGCGGTCACCGGCAGCACCGTCATCCGGATGCCGTCGAGCGGGTGCGGACCCCAGCGCCAGGAGTACCAGCCGTCGTACGCCGCGACGACCGGGTCGCCGAGCCGGCGGCGGCCCCACCGCAGGGGGCGCAGCCCGATCCGCGTCTCTGCCGCCCCAGGTGCCGGGCCGTCGGCACCCCCGGCCACCATCAGCCCCTCGGCCGGCTCCACCTCCAGCAGCTTCTGACCGGGATGGACGACGGTCGCGATCCCGCCCACGGGCAGGCCGTCTATCGACGCCTCCCAGGCGATCTCCTCGCCCTCGTTGACGGTGAGCGCGGTGAGCGGCGCCGCCGCCTGCGGCTCGGAGTGGGGGCGCTGGGCCGACCACAGCGCGACCAGCACCAGGGGCGCGGCGATGACCACGGCGTCGGCCCGGCCGCCGACCACGCCCACCACGAGCACCGCCAGGCCGACGACCGCGACCCGCAGGTGGGCGTAGGTCGGGCGCCAGCCGGTCATGACGTCGATGGCCTAGACCCGGTCCCGTGCGGCCGGCGCCGGCACCTGGCCGAGCACCGTCTCCACGACCGACCGGCCCGAGATGTCGGTCATCCAGAGCTCGGGGCGGATGGTGATCCGGTGCGCCAGCGCGGGCACGGCCACCGCCTTCACGTCCTCAGGCACGACGAAGTCCCGTCCGTCGATCACGGCGTACCCCCGTGCCACCAGCATCAGGGCCAGCCCTCCGCGCGGGGAGGAACCGACCAGTGTGTGCTGGTGCCGGCGGGTCGCGGCGGCCAGTGCGACGCAGTAGCGGCCAATGTCGGGGTCGACGGTCACGGTCTCGACAGCGGCCTGGATCGCGAGCAGCTCGTCCCGCGACACGACCTGGGCGAGGGTCTGCTCCTCCCGCTGGCGCTCGAGCCGGCGACGGAGCACCTCCCACTCCTCCTCGGAGCTCGGATAGCCGAACCCGACCCGCAGCAGGAACCGGTCGAGCTGGGCCTCCGGCAGTGGGTAGGTGCCTTCGTACTCGACCGGGTTGGCGGTGGCCAGCACGTGGAACGGCGGCTCCAGGGTGAACGTCTCGCCCTCGACGGTCACCTGCCGCTCCTGCATCGCCTCGAGCAGGGCCGCCTGGGTCTTCGGTGGCGTGCGATTGATCTCGTCGGCGAGCAGCAGTCCGGTGAAGAGCGGGCCCTGGCGGAACTCGAACGTCGCTCGGCCCTGGTCGTAGATGAAGGAGCCGGTCAGGTCGGCCGGCAAGAGGTCGGGGGTGAACTGCGCCCGGCGGAACTCCAGCCCGAGGGTCTGGGCGAACGAGCGGGCCGCCAGCGTCTTGCCGAGGCCGGGGAAGTCCTCGAGCAGGACGTGCCCCCCGGCCAGGATCGCGCTCAGCACCAGTGTGAGGGCGTCCCGCTTGCCGACCACGGCCCGCTCGATCTCGTCGAGCACCGCGCGGGCCTTGCCGGACGCGTCGGACATTCCGCTCACAGCTCCTCGATCCTCTTGAGCGCCTCGGCCAGCCCGCGCCGGTAGCGGTCGGGGGAACCCACCGGCGGGTCCGCGACGAACGCGGCGGCCGTGGGATGGAGCCGGGCGTCGGCCAGCACCGGCATCGCGAGCAGGTGGCTGGTCACCTCCCGCACCACCAGGTGCGCGGCAGTCGGATCGTCGGCCGCGACCAGCCGCTCGAGGTGGTTGATCTGCTGGTCGTGCGCGCGGTTCTCGCGCACCTGCAGCGGCGCCTCCTCCGGCCAGGACGCGGCGATCACGGTGCGGCTGACGAACGCGGCGTAGCAGGAGACCGCCGCCGCAGCGACGACGAGAGCGATCCAGATCGCGGTCATCGCGCCGCTCCTCGATCCCAGGGTGGCGAGCAGGCGGCGCAGGCACTCGGTGGCCTCGACCCGGTGCTCCTCGGTGACCGGGTGGGCCGAGAACCGGGCCTCGCGGTAGAGCGCGGCCAGCCGACGGATCGCCGCGCCGTCGAGCTGGTACGACGACAGCGCGCGCTCCACGAGCTCGCTCGGTGTCTCCTCGGGCTTGTGGGGGAACCGCTCACCCTCCACGGCCTGCTCGAGCCGGACCCACGCGGCCACGATGGCGTTGCGCGGCGAACCCTCGCCGATCGAGCGCGCGCCCTGGTCGAGGGCCTCGGGAAGGCTCTCGACGCCCTCGTCGAGCGGTTGCTCGGGCTCGGCCAGGGGCGTGGAGCGTCCGGCGACGCGGCCGGTGAGCTGCCGACGCCGTCGTACCAGCCGAAGCCGGGCGAGCACCAGCAGGGCGACCCCGAAGATCAGCGCCGCCGGCACCAGGAGCAGCAGGTCCAGAGGGGGCACCCAGGGGAGCCACGGCTCGTCGTCGCCCTGGGGGCCCTGCGCGTCCTCCGCGGTCGGCTCCTCGGGCTGGTCGGCCGGCCGGTCCTCCTGGCCGGCGGCCGGCCGGTCGTCCTCGCGTTGGAGGTCGGCCCAGCGCGGGCCGTCGAAGGTGGCGGCCACCAGCGCGCAGAGCACCAGCACGAGAGCGCCCGGCGCGATCGAGCTGTGCTCCTTGCGGGGAAGGGAGTTGGTCCCCATGGGGGAACGGTAGTCGTGGCGGGGGTTTCGGGCATCCGCCCCCGGCGGACGCCGTTGGTCGAGGAGGTCGCTCTGCGACCGTCACGAGACCTAGTTAGGTAAGGCTAAGCAAATATGCAACGATGGCGCGGTGCTCGCGAACTTCCTGATCGGCCTCCGCGAGGGGCTCGAGGCCGCTCTGGTCGTGAGCATCCTCGTGGCCTACCTGGTCAAGTCGGAGCGCCGCGACCTGCTGCCGCGGGTCTGGGCCGGGGTCGCGGTGGCGGTCGCCATCTCGCTCGCGTTCGGCGCCGCACTCACGTTCGGCCCGCGCGGCCTGACCTTCGAGGCGCAGGAGACCATCGGCGGTTCCTTGTCGATCGTCGCGGTCGGCTTCGTCACCTGGATGATCTTCTGGATGGCGCGCGCCGCGCGAGGGCTCGGCGCCGACCTGCGCGGCCGGGTGGATCGTGCCGCGGCAGCGGGCCGGTGGTCGCTGGCCGCCGTCGCGCTGCTCGCCGTCGGACGGGAAGGTCTCGAGACCGCCCTGTTCCTCTGGGCGGCGACCAAGGCCGGGACCCGCGATGCGACCGGTGCACTGGCGCCGACCTGGGAGCCGTTGGCGGGTGCGGCGCTCGGGCTCGTGGCCGCGCTCGCGCTCGGCTACCTGATCTACCGCGGCGCGATCAGCTTCAACCTCACCCAGTTCTTCCGCTGGACCGGAGCGTTCCTGGTCGTCGTCGCCGGCGGCGTCCTGGCCTACGGCGTCCACGACCTGCAGGAGGCGGGGATCCTGCCCGGCCTGCACGACCTCGCGTTCGACGTGTCCTCGGCGATCCCGCCCACCTCCTGGCCGGGCACCCTGCTGAAGGGGATCTTCAACTTCTCCCCGGCCACCACCAAGCTCGAGGCAGGCGTGTGGCTCGCCTACGTGCTTCCGACCGCGGCCCTCTTCTTCCGCCTGCAGACCAGGCGGCCGTCCGAACACCACCAAGGAGCCCCCAGCCATGCGTAACGGTAAGTCCCTGCTCGCCTCGGCCGCGATCGCCGCGACCGTGCCGCTGCTCGTGTCGTGCACCGAGAACACGTCCGGTCCGGCGAGTGCCGACGGCGACCCGCGTGTGCTCGCGGTCGCCTCCGGCGACGACACCTGCGACGTGTCCGCCGACAGCGCTCCGGCCGGGACGCTCAGCTTCGAGGTCACCAACAGCGGCGCCGACGTCACCGAGTTCTACCTGCTCGGCGAGGACGGGCTGAGGATCGTGGGCGAGGTCGAGAACATCGGCCCCGACCTCAGCAACAAGCTGGTCGTCAACGCCCCGGCGGGTGACTACTTCACGGTGTGCAAGCCCGGCATGGTCGGTGAGGGAATCCGTCATGACTTCGCGGTGACCGCCTCGGCCGACGAGGCCGACGTGAGCGAGTCCGACCAGGAGCTGATCGACGATGCGCAGGCCAACTACGCGGCCTACGTCGAGGACCAGTCCGCCCAGCTGCTCGAGAAGACCGACGGAGTTCGTCCAGCTCTACGAGGCCGGCGAGGACGACCGGGCGCGGGCGCTCTACCCGGCCGCCCGCACCCACTGGGAGCGGATCGAGACCGTGGCCGAGTCCTTCGGCGACCTCGACCCGAAGACCGACGCCCGCGAGGCCGACGTCGACTTCGCGGCCGGTGAGAAGTGGACCGGCTGGCACGTCATCGAGAAGGACCTGTGGCCAGCCGACGCGGAGGCGTCCTACCAGCCGCTCACGGCGGCGGAGCGGACGACGTACGCCGACGACCTGCTCGTTAACACCACCGAGCTCGACGACCGGATCCAGGCCGGCCTCGACTATCCGATCGACGTGATCGCCAACGGCTCCCGCGGCCTGCTCGAGGAGGTGGCGCTCGGCAAGATCACCGGCGAGGAGGAGATCTGGTCGCACACCGACCTCTGGGCGTTCCAGGCCAACGTGGACGGCGCCAAGGTCGGCTTCGAAGGCGTCAAGGCACTCCTGGAGGACAAGGACCCGGAGCTCGCGGCCGAGCTGACCGACCGGTTCGAGGAGCTGCAGAAACTGCTCGACCGGTTCCGCGACGGCGACGGATTCGTCTTCTACGACGAGCTCACCAAGGAGGACGTCCGCCAGCTCGCCGCCGCTGTCGACGCGCTCTCCGAGCCGTTGTCGCGGCTGACCGCCGCCGTGGTGGCATGAATCGACTCTCGCGCAGGGGGCTCCTCGGCGGCGGCGCTGCTGCCGCCGGCGTGGCCGGTGCGTTCGTCGCCGGCAGGTACGCCGCGCCCGAGGAGGCCGGCGCGACGACGGGCGGGGTGTCGTCGTACCCCTTCTACGGTCAGCACCAGGCGGGCATCGTGACGCCCGCCCAGGACCGGCTGCACTTCGTCGCGCTCGACGTGACCACGGAGGATCGCGAGGAGCTGGTCGCCCTGCTCCGGCGGTGGACCGACGCCGCGGAGCGGATGACGCGCGGCGAGGGGGCCGGGCCGGTCGGCCCGGTCGAGGGTGCGACCAACCTGCCGCCGGACGACACCGGTGAGGCGATCGGGCTGCCGGCGAGCGGGCTGACCATCACCTTCGGGTTCGGGCCGACGCTCTTCGTGGACGACGCGGGACACGACCGGTTCGGGCTGGCCGGCCGGCAGCCGCGCGCGCTCGAGCCGCTGCCGCTCTTCTCCGGCGACGCGCTCGAACCGCGGCGTACGGGCGGTGACCTCTGCATCCAGGCCTGTGCGGACGACCCGCAGGTGGCCGTGCACGCGGTGCGCAACCTGGTCCGGATCGGATTCGGCACCACCACGGTCCGCTGGTCGCAGCTCGGGTTCGGCCGGACCTCCACCACGTCGACCGCGCAGACCACGCCGCGCAACCTGTTCGGCTTCAAGGACGGCACCCACAACCTCAAGGCCGAGAACGCCGCGGACCTGACCGACCACGTGTGGGTCGGCGAGGACGACGACCCAAGCAACCCAGGGGCCGGGTGGCTCGTTGGCGGCTCCTACCTGGTCACCCGCCGGATCAACCAGACCATCGAGGTCTGGGACCGGCAGCCGCTCGGCGACCAGGAGCGGTTCATCGGTCGCACCAAGGACTCCGGGGCTCCGCTGTCGGGTGGCGACGAGCTCACCGAGCCGGACTTCGCGATGCGGGCCGGCGACGGCCCGATCATCCCCGTCGACGCGCACGTGCGGATCGTGCACCCGAAGCAGCACGGCGGGGTCCGGATGCTGCGCCGCGGCTACAACTTCGTCGACGGCAGCAACGACATCGGCGGGCTCGACGCCGGACTGTTCTTCATCGCGTTCGTGCGCGACCCGAACACCCACTTCATCCCGGTCCAGCGGGCGATGGCGGCGAACGACGCGCTGATGGAGTACCTCAGGTTCACCGGCCAGGCCGTGTTCGCCGTACCTCCTGGGATCAACGAGGGCGAGCACGTCGGACAGGCCCTTTTCCAGGCCTGACACGGGTGCGTGACACGTGCGGGCGTCCGGTACCGTGAACGTCGGCACAGCGTCGTGCACCCGTCTTGCTCTGCACGATCCTCGTTCGAAGGACCACCGCTGTGACTGACCGTCCCGTCGTTCTCATCGCCGAAGAGCTCAGCCCCGCCACCGTCGACGCGCTGGGGCCGGACTTCGAGATCCGTCAGTGCAACGGCGCCGACCGCGCCGAGCTGTTGGCCGCGATCGCCGACGTCGACGCGATCCTGGTGCGGTCCGCGACCAAGGTCGACGGCGAGGCGCTGGCTGCTGCGAAGAGGCTCAAGGTGATCGCCCGGGCCGGCGTCGGCCTCGACAACGTCGACGTGAAGGCCGCGACCCAGGCCGGCGTCATGGTCGTCAACGCGCCGACCTCCAACATCGTGTCCGCGGCCGAGCTCGCCGTCGCGCTGATGCTCGCCGCCGCCCGCAACGTCGCGCCCGCCCACGCCGCTCTCAAGAACGGTGAGTGGAAGCGGTCGAAGTACAGCGGCATCGAGCTCTACGAGAAGACCGTCGGCATCGTCGGCCTCGGCCGGATCGGCGTCCTGGTGGCGCAGCGGCTCAGCGCGTTCGGCATGAGCGTCATCGCCTACGACCCCTACGTGCAGGCCGGGCGTGCCGCCCAGATGGGTGTCCGCCTGGTCGACCTGGACACCCTGCTCGCCGAGTCGGACTTCATGTCGGTGCACCTGCCGAAGACGCCCGAGACCGCGGGTCTGATCGGTGCCGAGCAGCTCGCGAAGGCCAAGCCCTCGCTGGTGCTGGTCAACGCCGCCCGGGGCGGCATCGTCGACGAGCCGGCGCTCTTCGATGCGCTGAAGACCGGCCGGATCGCGGCCGCCGGCCTCGACGTCTTCGCGAAGGAGCCGTGCACCGACAGCCCGCTCTTCGAGCTCGAGAACGTCGTCGCCACGCCGCACCTCGGCGCCTCGACCGACGAGGCTCAGGAGAAGGCCGGCATCGCGGTCGCGAAGTCGGTCCGGCTGGCGCTGGCCGGCGAGCTCGTCCCCGACGCGGTCAACGTCCAGGGCGGCGTGATCGCCGAAGAGGTGCGCCCCGGCATCCCGCTCACCGAGAAGCTCGGCCAGATCTTCACCGGTGTCGCCGGTGAGGTCGCCCAGCAGCTCGACGTCGAGGTCCGCGGCGAGATCACCGAGCACGACGTGAAGGTGCTCGAGCTGGCTGCGCTCAAGGGCGTGTTCAGCAGCGTGGTCGAGGACCAGGTGTCCTACGTCAACGCCCCGCTGCTCGCGGCCGAGCGGGGCACCGCCGTACGTCTGGTCACCGACCCGGACAGCCCCGACCACCGCAACCTGATCACGATCCGCGGCACCCTCGCCGACGGCTCGCAGGTCTCGGTCAGCGGCACCCTCGTCGGCATCCACCAGAAGGAGCGGCTGGTCGAGGTCAACGGCTACGACATCGACATCGAGCCGACCGACCACCTGGCCCTGCTCACCTACGACGACCGCCCCGGCATGGTCGGCACCGTCGGCCAGATCCTCGGCGACGCGAACGTCAACATCGCCGGCATGCAGGTCTCCCGCGACAGCAAGGGCGGCCAGGCCCTGGTCGCCCTCTCCGTCGACTCCGCCATCCCCGCCGAGACCCTCACCGAGATCGCCGTCGCCATCTCCGCCACCTCGATCCGCGCCGTCGATCTCGTCTGACGTCGAATCGGGGGATGTCGCCCGTCGACTCGGGAGGATTGTCTCGTCGAGACCGCCGGGCTCGACGGGGATTTCCCCCGATTCGCGGAACTAGGCGACCAGGACGCCGGTACGGCGGTTGCGGGGTTGGTCGGTCGCCGAGCCGGGTCCGGATCGGCTGACGACGGCCCAGGCGGCGGCGATACGGCGGACGGCTTCCTCCATGTCGCGGACCGGGACGGTGTAGGGGAGCCGGAGGTAGCGGTCGAGGCCGCCCTCGGGCGCGAACGACGGGCCGGGGGCGAGCAGGACGCCGTGCCGTTCGGCCTCGACCGAGAGGGCGGTGGCGCCCACCGAGGGCAGTCGGCACCAGAGCGCCATCCCGCCGGCCGGCTTGCGGAACGTCCAGTCGGGCAGCTCGGCCGTGAGTGCGGCGATCAGTGCGTCGCGCTGCTCACGCAGCCGGCGCCGGTGGGCGTCGAGAACCGCGTCGAAGTCTCCGGCCAACAGCCTGGCCAGCACCAGCTGCTCGAAAACCGGAGCGCCCAGGTCGAGCCCGACCCGAGCGCGGGTCAGCTGGTCGACCAGGCGGTGCGGTGCCCGGATCCAGCCGAGCCGGAGGCCGCCCCAGACGCTCTTGCTGGCACTGCCGACGGTGACAGCGTCCTTGGCGTACGACGCGAACGGGCGCTGCGCCGGCGTTCCGTCCAGCCGCAGCGTGTGGTGGGCCTCGTCCACGACGGCGGTCGTGCCGTGCGTGGCGATCAGGCGGGCGTACTCCGCCCGCTCGTGGTCCGGCATCACCAGTCCGGTCGGGTTGTGGTGGTCGGGCATGACGTGCACGAGCCGTGGCGTCCGCCTCGCGAGCACCCCGGCGATCGCGTCGAGGTCCCAGCCGTCGGGATCCAGCGGCATGGTCACCAGCCGGCCGCCACCGGTCCGCAGCGCCTGCACGGCGTTGGGGTAGGTCGGCGACTCCACGAGCACTCGGTCGCGCGGCCCGGCGAGGGCGCTGCCGACCACGGCGGTCGCGGCGAGGGCACCGGCGGTGACGATGATCTGGTCGGGAGACGTGGCCAGGCCGCGTTCGTCGTACGACGCCGCGAGCTGCGCCTGCAGCTCGGGCAGGCCGGCGGGGTAGTAGCCGTGGTTGCCCAGGTGCGCGGGCAGCGCGGCGACCGCATCGGCGTACGCCGCGGCGATGCCGGGCGGGGCGGAGGCCGCGGCGCACACCAGGTCGATCACCCCGGGGCTGACGTTGGTCGGCCACAGTGCCCGGTCGTGCGCCCGGGTGGCGCCACCGGGCAGCCGGGTGAACGTGCCGGAGCCGTGCCGGGCCTCGGCGTACCCGCTGTCGCGGAGCACGGCGTAGGCCCGGGTGACGGTGGTGCGGGAGACCCCGAGCGCCGCGGTCAGGTCGCGCTCGCTGGGCAGTCGGGTGCCGTAGCCGATCCGGCCGTCGCCGATCAGCTCCCGTAGCGCGTCGGCCAGGCCGACGTAGGCGGGGGAGCGGTGGAAGTCGCCGGCGAGGGCGGCCACCCGGCTGGCAGAAATGGACTGCGACATGCAGGCCAGTAGATCACAAGTGGCTATTTCCCTCCAGGCCACTGGTAAGGATCATTGGTGTATGACGACCATGACCCCCGCGACGCACCCAGCGATCGCGACCCTCGCCGAGCTCGGGCCTGTCGCCCAGCTCCGCGCGGGTCGGCTGGGTCGACGGCTGCCGCAGCTGACCATCGGTCTGGTGCTCTACGGAGTCAGCCTGGCCCTGATGGTGCGCGCCAACGTCGGCCTCGCGCCCTGGGACGTGCTGCACTCCGGTCTCATCCAGCACGTGCCGATCACACTCGGTCAGGCGGTCGTCGCGATGAGCTTCGTCGTCCTGCTGCTGTGGATCCCGCTGCGGGAGCAGCCCGGCATCGGCACCATCGCCAACGCGCTGATCGTCGGCTTCTCCGCCGACGCGACGCTGTGGGTGCTCGACGAGCCGGGCCCGCTCGCCGCGCAGGTCGCCTTCATGGTCGGCGGCGTCGTGCTGTGCGGGATCGCGTCCGGCCTCTACATCGGCGCCCAGCTCGGTCGCGGCCCGCGCGACGGGCTGATGACCGGCCTCGCACGTCGGACCGGCCTCTCGATCCGCCTGGTCCGGACCCTCCTCGAGGTCGCCGTCGTCCTCGCCGGCCTGGCGCTCGGTGGCGTGCTCGGCGCCGGCACCGTCGTCTATGCCCTCGCGATCGGCCCGCTCACCCAGCTGTTCCTGCCCTGGTGCCTGGTCACCCTGCCGGCACCGTCCGCAATGTCCGAGATGGAGGTCCCGTCATGATCAACCGCCTGCTGAGCTGGCTCGACAGCCCGCGCGCCGTCCCGCGATCCCACTTCGTGCCGGACGACTTCCAGCCGCCTGCCCAGACCGGTCATGGTCTGGATCTGCACCACTGGGCACGACGTTCTCGGATCTAGGAGGAACGGCGTCCAACTGGTGGCCGTCGACCCCACCAGCCTCGCCGTGACGAGACCGGAACGCCCTCGGGGTGAACCTCGTGGATTTCCCCGGTGTGCGTCGTGGTGCAACTGGTTAGGCTCATGCCCATGACGACCGATGGTTCCCAGGCTGCCGCGCCCGAGCCGACCCCGCTTGCCCCGCCCGAGCAGATCCTGACCCTGACCGCCCCCGAGGCACCCAAGCCCGTGACCGAGACCGCCGCGCCCAAGATGGCACCGCAGGTCTCGGCCGAGATGGTGCCCGAGCTGGACGCCAAGGTCGACAGCTTCCTGACCGCGCTCAGCACGGAGGCGGTCGGCAGTCCCGGCTTCGCCGCCCAGGCCGAGAACGTGCGGACGATGGGCGACGCCGACATCCGGCGTGCCGCCGAGACGTCCAACCGGATGCTCGACAAGCCGGTGACGGCCCTCAAGTCGGGCGCGATCTCCGGGAGCTCCGACGTCGGCAAGACACTGCTCGCGCTGCGTCGTACGGTCGAGGACCTCGACCCGGGTCAGGCCACGGGCGCGAAGAAGTTCTGGGACCTGCTGCCGTTCAACGACAAGATCGAGGACTACTTCCGCAAGTACCAGTCCTCGCAGAGCCAGCTCAACGGCATCCTGCACAGCCTGCGGAGCGGGCAGGACGAGCTCACCAAGGACAACGTCGCGCTCAACCTGGAGAAGACCAACCTCTGGGGGGTCATGGGCCGGCTCAACCAGTACATCTACGTCTCCGAGCGGCTCGACGCCAAGCTGTCGGCCAAGATCGCGGAGATGGAGCTGAGCGACCCCGAGGGCGCCAAGACGCTCAGCCAGGACGTGCTCTTCTACGTGCGGCAGAAGCACCAGGACCTGCTGACCCAGCTCGCGGTCTCGATCCAGGCCTACCTCGCGATCGACATCATCATCAAGAACAACATCGAGCTGATCAAGGGTGTCGACCGGGCCACCACGACGACGATCTCGGCGTTGCGTACGGCGGTGATCGTCGCCCAGGCGCTCAGCAACCAGAAGCTGGTGCTCGACCAGATCACGGCGCTCAACACGACGACGTCCAACCTGATCCAGAAGACCTCGGAGATGCTCAAGGAGAACTCCGCGAAGATCCAGGAGCAGGCCGCGTCCTCGACGATCGGCATCGAGCAGCTGCAGGCGGCGTTCGCCAACATCTACGCCACCATGGACTCCATCGACGAGTTCAAGCTCAAGGCCCTCGACACCATGTCGACCACGATCGGCGTCCTCGAGACCGAGGTCGAGAAGTCGAAGTCCTACCTCGAGCGGGTCCAGAAGCACGACCAGCGCAACGCTGCCGGCACTCTCGACATCCAGGCCTGAGAGCCGACGAGTGGGACTTGGCTCGTGGTTTCGGGGGCTGCGCGGCAAGGACGTTGACGACGCCGCGCAGTACGTCGCTCCGCCTCCGCCGACCGACAAGGACATCCTGGCGGCGCTCAACCGGGTCAACGCGATGCTCAACGAGGGCAACGCGCCGCCGGTCGTGATCTCCCGGGTCGTGCGGATCGCTCGCGCGATCGCGCAGACGCTGCCGCGGCTCAGCGAGCTCGGCATCGGCAGCCAGGACGGCTACTCCCTGATGGCGACCGCGACCGAGTACCTGCCCGAGGCCGTCGGCGGCTACCTGCGGCTGCCGCGCGAATGGGCCGACACCCGGCCGATCGACGGCAACAAGACCTCGCTCATGGTCCTGATCGAGCAGCTCGAGCTGCTGGGAGTGACGATGGACAAGATTCTCGATGCGGCCAACCGGGCCGACGCCCAGGCGCTGATCGTGCACGGGCGGTTCCTCGAGGCCAAGTTCGGCCACTCCTCGACCGGTGGCCCCGACCTCACCCTGGGGACGCCATGAATTCACCCCACGAAGTTCTTCGCCTCCCCCGCGTCGCTCCGCCGCCGAACAACGTCGCGGGGACCCCGAAATGAGCACCTCTCTCTCCGAGACGCTGGACGCCCTCGCCGCCGCCGCACGTGACGCCGGTGTCGACGAGGCGACGGCCCGGGCCGAGGGCGAAGCGCTCGCGGCGACCGTTGCCGAGCGCTCCAAGGGCGCGTTCATCGACTGGTGCGACCAGACCGGCCGACCGGGTGCCACCGAGGACTTCTTCCTGGCAGCCAAGCAGGGCAACCGGTTCCGCGGTGGCCCGACACCGCTCATGAACCAGCTGCTGCTGGAGAAGTCGTCGCACTCGGCCGACTACGCCGCCGCCCTGTCCGACGTCGCGATGGCCGCACAGGACCTGGGCCAACCCGGTCCGGACGCCCGGGGAGCGGCTGCGACGATCCTGGCGGCCCAGTCGGGAGCGCCGGCCCGCCCGCCGGCCGGAGGGGCGTTCGACCTCCCAGCGCGAGACCGGGTGCCCGGTGTCGGCGACGAGCTGCTCGACCAGGTGCGGCGCATGGGTGACCAGGTGCAGCGCCAGCTCGACGCGATGGGCGGCATCAACCGCCCGGGTGGTTTCGAGGCTCGGTCGCAGGGCGACCTCACACCTCACCCACCGGTCGACCCGGCGCTGGTCGAGGAGCACGGTGCGCCAGCACCGGGCGTCGAAACCACCGGCGAGGACCGAGCCCAGACCGCCACCCAGGACCCGGAGAAGCCGGTCGCTGAGGAACCGAAGCCTGAGGAGCCGACGAAGACCGTCGAGGAGCTGCTGGCCGAGCTCGACGCGATGATCGGGCTGACCAACGTCAAGGCCGAGATCCACCGGCAGGCCGCCGTGCTCCGGGTCGAGGGGCTCCGCAAGAAGGCGGGCCTCGACAGCCCGACGATCACCCGGCACCTGGTCTTCAACGGCAACCCCGGCACCGGCAAGACGACCGTCGCCCGTCTGGTGGCCGGCATCTATCGCGCCCTGGGCCTGCTCTCGAAGGGGCAGCTGGTCGAGTGCGACCGGTCGGAGCTGGTCGCCGGCTACCTCGGGCAGACCGCGCAGAAGACGGCGGACCTGGTGAAGTCCGCCGAGGGCGGCGTGCTCTTCATCGACGAGGCCTACTCCCTGTCCGGCGACCAGTACGGCAAGGAAGCCATCGACACGCTCGTCAAGGAGATGGAGGACAAGCGTGACGACCTGGTCGTGATCGTGGCCGGCTACCCGCTGCCGATGGCGATCTTCATCTCCGAGAACCCGGGCCTCGAGAGCCGGTTCCGGACGATGATCGAGTTCCCGAACTACACCGACGACGAGCTGGCCGCGATCTTCGCCCAGATGTGCAGCGCCGCCGACTACGACGCGGGCGAAGCGGTCACCGCCCGGCTGCGGGAGCTGCTCGGCGAAGCACCGCGCGGGCCGTCGTTCGGCAACGGGCGTTACGTCCGCAACATGCTGGAGGCCGCGATCGGCCAGCACGCCTGGCGACTCCGCGACATCGCCGAGCCGACGATCGAGCAGCTCCGCTCGCTCGAGCCCGCCGACCTGGTCGCCCCGGAAGAGGAGGAGCCGGAGCCGCCGGTCGTCGCCGAGGACGGCACCCTGGTTCCGCCCGCTGACGCACCACCAGCCGACACCGTCGACGCGCTGACGCCTGCCGACGCGCCCGAGCCGACCGTCGAGGTCGACAGGTCCGCCGAGGTCGACGAAGAGGAGAAGACCTCATGAGCCACGCCGCTGCCGCGCCACCGCCACCGGCGGTCCAACCGGCCCCCGCTCCTCCGGCACCGGCGACGGTCCCGGCCAAGAGGGGATTCTGGCCAGCGCCCACCGGCAAGCCGGTGGGCGCCGGTGTCGCCGACACCCCCAGCCTGCTCAACCGACTCCAGATCATCGGCATGGCCGCCGTGCTGCTGTTCGGGCTGGCCAGCGGGCTGGTGCAGTTCCTGTCGTACCAGTCAGACGGACGCGCCGCCGACGACACCGAGCAGCTGCTGCGTGTGCAGGAGATCCAGTCCTCGCTGCTCCACGCCGACGCGCTCGCGACGAACAACTTCCTGGTCGGCGGTCAGGGCGATCCGAAGCTGTCGGACCAGTACGACGCGGCCATCGCGGACGTGTTGGACCAGATCGCTGCTGCGGCGGAAGCGCAGTCGGCCGACGAGAAGGCGCTGGCGGCGCTCGCCCTGGAAGTGAACGAGTACGCCACCGCGGTCACCGAGGCACGCGTCAACAACCGGCAACTGAACATCGTCGGGAACGAATACCTCGCCGGCGCCAGCGCCTTGGCGAGAACCAATGCGCAGCCGATCCTCGCCAACCTGGTGGACGCCAACACCGAGCGCGCGGAAGACGCGATGGGGGGCCAGCACCCGTTCTGGCTCCTCCTCATCGGCATCGCGGCCGCGGCCGTGCTGGTCTGGAGCAACGTGGTCCTCGCCCAACGATTTCGGCGCTACGTCAACATCGGGATCTCGGTGGCGGCGACCATCGTGGTCGTCACCACCTTGGTCGCCGCGATCGCGGCCTGGCGCGGCGACAACCAGAACGACGGGTTGCTGGACAAAGAGCTCCAGGTCGCGATCGACCAGGCCGCCGTCCGTACGGCCGGCAACGACGCCAAGGCCTACGAGAGCCTGCGCCTCATCAAGCAAGGATCGGGCGGGACCTACGAGCCGCTGTGGGAGGACGCTGCAGCCATCGTCGTCAAGAACGCGGTCGCCACTGTCCGCGACTACTGGGACGCCTACGCGGACGGGCATCGGCAGATCGTCGAACGCGACGACCGCGACAATTGGTTCGAGGCGAAGATCATCGCGACCGACCCGGGTGCCGAAGCGCCGACCGCCAACTTCGACGCGTTCGATCGGGAGGCCCAGTCAGTTGCCGACAAGAACGGCGAGCAGACGACCGACGAGCTGCGGGCCGGGCGCACGCTCGCGCTCATCGGCAGCCTCCTGACCCTCGTCCTGGGTTTCGTCGCCGCTGTCGCCGTGGCCCGAGGTATCGGCGCCCGACGGAGGGAGTACGCATGAGTCGAAACCGTGCCCACCTCGCCGTCGCTCTCGCTGGATCGTTGCTGGTCCTGGCCGGGTGCGGCTATGAGGACACGCCGGTGCCCGAACCGGCGGCTGAGCCCGAGTACAGCCCGGCGGCGCCCAGCAACTGCAACACGGACCCGGCGACGCTCGTGTCGGAGCCCGCAGACGGCACCGTCGAACCTGGCAGCACCGTTGCCCGCATCCGCGACGGCGAACCGTTACGCATCGGGATTTCCGCCGACACCAACCTGATGGCAGCGCGCAATCCGGCGACGAACCGGATCCAGGGGTTCGACATCGAGGTCGTCAGGGCGATCGGCGAGGCGATCTTCGGCCCAAGCTTCAACCTCAACACCGATGTGCAGCTGCGGGTGATCACGGCGGCCGACCGGATCCCTCTGCTGGGCGGGGAGGGGCACGAGCAGGAGCTCGACCTGGTTGTCCGAAACTTCACGATCAACTCCTGCCGCAAGGAGGAGATCGCGTTCTCGGCCGAGTATTACCACGCGAGTCAGAAGGTGCTGGTGGGCGCCGACCTCGCTGACACCTACTCCGGGGTCGAGGATCTCGCTGGCAAGAAGGTGTGCGCTCCCAACCAGACCACCAGTCTCGACCGAATCCATGAGCTGCAGCCGGACGCGACCTTGGTGCCAGCCCCGAACCACACCGGTTGCCTGATCAAGTTCCAGCGGGGCGAGGTCGACGCCATCACCGGCGACGACACGGTCCTGGCCGGCCTGGCTGCCCAGGACCCCTACGCGGTCGTGCCGCTGGCGTGTGACGACCCCGACGTAGAGGTGGGCGAGGCCTGTCAGGATCCGCTGAGCGAAGAGCCCTACGGCGTCGGGGTCAACAAGGACGACCCGGACCTCGTGGCCTTCGTCAACTACGCGCTCGAGCAGATGGTCGAGTTGAACGACTGGAAGCGCGCCTACGACCGCTTCCTCAAGCCGGAGCTCGGGGACGGCAGCCCGCCCGAGGCCATTGATCCGAACACCTGAGGAGCTGAGAACCTCCACCCCATGACCACCGCACCCACCGCCCCGGGAAAGATCGGCGAGGCCATCGAGCCGGCGCTCATCGAGCGCTACCTCGCCGACCTCGACTCCTGGTGGCGCACCCGCAAGGACGAGCTCGACGAGCTCGACCGGGCTGCGCTCGCGGCCAACCGGGGGCAGGAGCTGGCCGGCGACATGGGGCTGGTGCTGGCGTTGTGGAAGGCGATCCACGACCGCTACCAGCTGGTCTTCGCGACCTGGGACGGCGGCCGGGTGCTGCAGCAGGAGCGGGAGCGCATCTCGACCCTGATCTGGGGTCGGCTCGACGGCGCGTCCGACATGCCCGGCGGCCTCGCGGTGTCATTGCCCGAGGCGTGCCGGCTCAACGATGCGCTCACGGGTCAGCTGCAGCGCCAAGCTGTCACTGGCACCCGACGCGACCGCACAGGTCGCCCGGGTGCGCGCGTTGCGGGCGCAGCTGGAGCGGATCCGTGACCAGGTCGGGCTCGAGCCGCAGACCACCCGCGACCAGGCGGTCAACAAGCTGGCCGGCTTGATGGCCCGGCTCCAGCAGATCGGTCAGAGCGTCGAGCGGGGGGCCGATGCCGGCGGCATGCTGGCTCCGCTCGAGGTGGACGCGACGACGTTCGAACGTGACCTCATCGTCGGCAACGCCCGCCGCCGCGACGCCCGCTCCAAGGTCCTCTCGGCTCGCGAGCTGCGGGCCGACCTCGAGGCGCGAGCGCAGGCGTTGGAGAAGCTCGCGGCGACCTGCGTCGCGACCGTCGACACGGCGCCCCGCTACGCCGTGCCCGACGTCGACGCGCTCGGACCGGTGCCGGTGACACCCGACGACATCGACGCCTACCTGCAGCGGCTCGACCGGGTGTCGCAGGCGCTCGAGCTCGCGCAGCACAAGTACTCCGACGCGCTGGCCGAGCACACCGACCTGGTCGCGCTGCTCGACGCCTACGTCGCCAAGGCCGCGGCCCAGGGCGTGGCGGGCAACCCCGACCTGGTCGAGAGCGAGAGACAGGCGCGCGCCGTACTCGCTCGCTCCCCGGCCCCGATGACCGTCGCCCAGCAGCTGGTGACCACCTACCAGACCTGGCTTCAGAAGGAGACCTCGCAGCGATGACGACGAACACCTGCACCCAGCCGGGTTGCACCGGAAACATCCTCGACGGCTACTGCGACGTGTGCGGCACGCCGGGGGACTCGGCCGGCTCGACCACCGGGGTCCCCACGGCCACCGTCGGCGCGCCGGCAACGGGCGCTACCCAGGCCCCGCCGGTCGCCAACGGCACGCCGTGCGCGCAGCCCGCGTGCACGGGCAAGATCCTCGACGGCTACTGCGACGTGTGCGGCACCGCCGCCGACGCGCCGGCAGCCCCGAACGTCGCAGCCGAGGCCGACCCGGTCACCCAGGCCGGTGGATCCGTCGCCACCTCGTCGAGCCGGGTGCAGTCCGCGGCGATCGGCTCCAAGCGCGCGGGCAGCACCGGCACCGGCGCGACCCGCCGGACCCGCACGGGGTCGCAGCGGATGCGCGCCGCCCGCCTCGGCGCCGGTCTGACCACGGTCCCGCCCGCTCCGCCGGTCGACGCGGCGAAGGCGATCCTCGCCAACCCGGTGGTGCGGGAGGACCAGCGCAGCTGCGCGAGGTGCGGCAACAAGGTCGGCCGCAGCATCGACGGCAAGCCCGGCCGCAGCGAAGGCTTCTGCCCGAACTGTGGCCAGGAGTTCTCGTTCACCCCGAAGCTGCAGGGCGGAGACCTGGTCGGCGGGCAGTACGAGGTGGCGGGCGCGCTCGCCCACGGCGGCCTCGGCTGGATCTACCTCGCGCGCGACCGCAACGTCTCCAACCGCTGGGTGGTGCTCAAGGGCCTGCTCAACTCCGGTGACCCCGACGCGCTGGCCGCCGCGATCGCCGAGCAGCAGTTCCTGGCCCAGGTCGAGCACCCGGCGATCGTCGAGATCTACAACTTCGTCACCCACGAGGGTGCCGGCTACATCGTGATGGAGTACGTCGGCGGCAAGTCGCTCAAGCAGATCCTCAAGGACCGGATGCGGGCCAACAACGGCGCGTACGACCCGTTGCCGGTCGACCAGGCGCTGGCCTACATCCTCGAGCTGCTCCCGGCGTTCCAGTACCTGCACGACCTCGGCCTGATCTACTGCGACTTCAAGCCCGACAACATGATCCAGGTCGGCGACGCGATGAAGCTGATCGACCTCGGCGGCGTCCGGCGGGCGGACGACCAGGACTCCGCGATCTACGGCACCGTCGGCTACCAGGCGCCGGAGGTGGCACAGGTCGGGCCGACCGTGGCCTCCGACATCTACACCATCGGCCGCACGATCCTCGTGCTCTGCATGGAGTTCCGCGGCTACCAGGGCACCTATCTCAACAGCCTGCCGCCGGTGGACTCGACGCCGCTCTTCCAGCAGTACGACTCGCTCTACCACCTGGTCGCCAAGTGTTGCGCGCCCGATCCGGCCGACCGGTTCGCGTCCGTCGACGAGATGCGCACCCAGCTGCTCGGGGTGCTCCGCGAGGTCGTCGCGCGGAAGAAACAGGGCGTCGCGCTCACCTCTGCCGCCTCGGTCCTCTTCGAGTCGCCGGCGACCGCGCGCCCGATCACCGAGTGGAGCCAGCTGCCCCAGCTGCGCGAGGACACCACCGATTCGCAGCACGGCTGGCTGTCCACGATCGGTGCCGAGGACCCGCGCCAGCGGCTGAGAGACCTCGACGCGGCGCCCGAGGACAGCGCGGAGGTGTGGCTGGCCCGATGCAGGGCCGCGCTCGAGCTCAAGGAGTCGTCGGCCGCGCAGAGCTACGCAGGCAACCTCCTCGCCGAGGATCCGTGGGAGTGGCGGGCGCTCTGGATGTCGGGTCTGGCGGCCGTCCAGCAGGAGGACTGGGAGAACGCCAAGGCGTCGTTCAACGCCGTCTACCAGCAGGTCCCTGGTGAGCTCGCACCCAAGCTGGCGCTGGCGTTCGCGTGCGAGAGGGGCAGCCAGCCGGAGGTCGCCGAGGGGCTCTACCAGACCTGCGCGGCCACCGATGCGACGTACGTCGCTCCCGCCGCCTTCGGGATGGCACGGGTCCGGTCCGAGCGGAAGGACACCGCCGGTGCCGTCGCCGCGCTCGACCTGGTGCCGACCACCAGCCGCGGCTACACCGAGAGCCGGCAGCAGCGCGCCGAGGTGCTGCTCGCCGGGAGCGCGATGGACCTCGTGGTCCTCGACCAGGCGCTGCGGACGATCGAGAGCTCGTCGGTCAACGGCCCGACCCGCCAGCGCTACACGGTGCGGATCCTCAAGGAGGCGCTGCCCGTCGTGGCGAAGAACCCGCCGCGCCAGGGTGTGAGCATCGGCTCGGTCCGGGCGTCCGAGCGGGACGTCAGGACCGGCTTGGAGAACGCGCTGCGGCTGCTCGCCCGCGACTCCGACGATCTCGAGGAGCGTGTGGACCTGGTCAACCAGGCCAACGCCGTACGGAACTGGAGCCTGACATGACCGAGCCGACCAACCCGACCAGCGCGCCAGGGGCCGCGTGCCCGTCGTGCGGAGTGGGCGTCCCCGCCGGTGCCCGCTTCTGTGAGTCGTGCGGCGCGCAGATCGGCGACGCAGCGGCCGCGCCGCCGCCGACGATGATCCCGGCCGACGACCTCGACGCACCGATCAGTGCACCCACGCGGCGACCGATGGACGCCCTGCCCGACCCGCTGCCGGACCCGGGCCGCCGGCCGTGCGGCAACTGCGGGGGTGAGGTCGGCCCCGATCTCTACTGCCTGTCCTGCGGCACGAAGGCGCCGAGCGAGCGCGACCACTTCCGCGAGGACCCGGCGTCCTGGGTGGGCGGCGTGTGCGACAAGGGGGTCAGCAAGAGCCGCAACGAGGACGCGATGGCGCTGCTCGCGGGGGAGCAGCCGGGCTCGCGCGCGGTCCTCGTCGTGCTGGACGGAGTCTCGAACTCGATCGACTCCGATGTCGCGTCGCTCGCCGGGGCCCGCGCGGCTCGAGAGGTGCTGCGCACTCCGTTGCCGGCCGGCATGGGCACGCCGCAGAGCCGCGACGCCGCGGTGACCAAGGTGCTGCAGGACGCCACCACCGCGGCCCAGAACGCGATCGTCGCGGTGACCGATCCCGACTCGCCCAACCCGGCATCGGCCACCTTCACCGTGGCGGTGCTCGAGGGGACGCGGATCTCGCACGCCCAGATCGGGGACTCCCGCGCCTACTGGTTCCCCGACGACGGACCCGGCGTCCAGCTGACGGTCGACGACTCGATCGCGCAGCAGCAGATCGCCGAAGGCGTCGCCAAGGAGGTCGCCGAGACAGGGGAGTACGCCCACGCGATCACCAAGTGGCTCGGGCGCGACTCCCAGGACTTCGTCCCCACCGTCGGCTTCCTCGACGTGACCGGCCCGGGCTGGCTGCTCGCCTGCTCCGACGGGCTGTGGAACTACGCGTCCGATGCCGCCGCGCTCGGCGCGCAGATCGTCGCCGCTGGTCCGTCGGACCCCGGTGGGCTCGCTCTCAAGCTGGTGGCGTTCGCGAACGCGGCCGGCGGCCACGACAACATCACTGCCGCCCTCGCCCGAGTGGGACCCCTGCCGGTGCCCCCGCCGCCGCCAGCGCCGCCGGCCGCCCAGGTCGAGCCGGCCGCGCCCGCCGCACCACCTGCGCCCGCCGCGCCGCCGCCCGCCGCACCACCGCCACCGGCGCCCGCCGTACCACCACCGCCGCCGCCGGTGCAGAATGCCGGTACTCCGACCGCACCGCCCGCACCACCCACCGACGCCGCAGGAGAGGGAGCGCCCACCGATGGCTGAGTTCACCACCGCCGTCTTCCAGAACGAGTTCCTGCCGGACGGCGGGACCGACGTCAACGCAATCGTCACCATCAGCTGCAAGGGAGCCGGTACCGCCGGCCAGTCCGGCTCTGGCGACGCCGGCGAGATCATCATCGTCGACACGTCCGGCTCGATGGGGCCGGCCACCATGGCGGGAGCCAAGGACGCCGCGCAGGCCGCGCTGTCCGAGATCGTCGACGGCACCTGGTTCGCGGTGATCGCGGGTGCCGACCGGGCGATGCTTGCCTTCCCGCTGGTGACGAGCGGTCCCGCGCTCGTGCAGATGAACCCGGAGACGCGGCAGGCGGCGTCGGCGGCGATCGAGCGCTTCGTCGGCAGCGGTGGTACGGCGATCTCCACCTGGCTCGACCTCGCCGGACAGATCTTCGCGTCCGTCCCCCAGGTGACCCAGCGGCACGTGCTGCTGCTCACCGACGGTGAGAACCGCGAGCGGCCCGGCCGCCTCGACGAGGCGATCAACCGCGCGACCGGCTACTACCAGTGCGACTGCCGTGGTGCCGGCACCGACTGGCAGGTCGCCGAGATCCGGCGGATCGCCCAGGCGCTCCTCGGCACCGTCGACATCATCCCGAGGCCCGACGAGATGCGGGCCCAGTTCCAGGAGATCATGCGGGCGTCGATGGCGCGCGGCGTCGCCGACGCCAAGCTGCGCGTCTGGACGCCGCAGGGGGCGCAGGTGCTCTTCGTGCGCCAGGTCGCCCCGACCCTCGAGGACCTCACCGACCGCGGGGTGGGCGTCAACCCGCTGACGCGCGACTTCCCTACCGGTGCATGGGCGGACGAGTCGCGCGACTACCACGTCGGGGTGCGGGTTGCCGCCAAGGCGATCGGGCAGGAGCAGCTCGCCGCACGGATCCAGCTGGCCCTCGGCGAGAACGTGGTCACCCAGGGTCTGGTGAAGGCGACCTGGTCCAACAACTCCGAGCTCACCACCCGGATCGACCAGCAGGTCGCCCACTACACCGGCCAGACCGAGCTCGCGGCCATGATCCAGGAGGGCCTGGCGGCCAAGGCCGCCGGCGACGAGGCGACCGCAACCACCAAGCTCGGTCGGGCCGTGCAGCTCGCGGCGCAGACCGGCAACGAGGAGGCGACCTCCAAGCTGCGCAAGGTGGTGGACGTCGACAACGAGGCCGACGGCACCGTGCGGCTCAAGCGTGCGGTCGACAAGGCCGACGAGATGGCGCTCGACACCGCCTCCACCAAGACGACCCGGGTCCGCAAGGACTCGCCAGCCGGGAGCTGAGCCTCTTGCCGACCTGCCCCTCCGGTCACGACTCGACCGCCGACGACTACTGCGACGTCTGCGGGCTGCCGATCACCGACGCCGGACCCGTGCCGACGCCGACCGGCGACGCGCCGGCCGCACCGCCGGAGACCGACGTGCCGACACCGGCCGCGCCCGCGGGCGCGACGTGCCCGAACTGCTCGGCACTCAACCCGGAGAACGCCCTCTTCTGCGAGGCGTGCGGCTACGACTTCACCACCGGGCAGGCTCCGCGCCAGCCTTCCGTGCTCGACCTCGACGCGCCGTCAGTCACGCCCTCAGTCACACCGTCGGGCACGCCGGCTGCGGACGACGCTCCGGCCGACCTCGATCCACCGACCGCCGATGCCCAGAAGTCGATCGCGCCGCCGCTCGCCGATGCCTGGGTCGCCGAGGTCTGGATCGACCCGGACTGGTACGCCGACCAGGACTCCTCCGATCCGCTCCCCTCGGCGGGGGTGCCGGTCGTCGTACCCCTGAAGACGACGTCGATCCTCGTCGGTCGCACCTCGCGGAGCCGCAACATCCACCCGGACATCGACCTGACCACCGACAACGGCATCAGCCGCCGGCACTGCCAGCTCACGACCGACGGCACCCGCTGGTGGGTGGAGGACCTCGGCTCGTCCAACGGCACCTACGTCGGCGGCACCCTCGGCCAGCTCCCCACCGATCCGCTGCCGCCGGGGGAGAAGCGCGAGATCGGCACCGATGAGCGGGTCTACCTCGGTGCCTGGAGCCGGATCGTGGTCAGGAAGGCCGAGCCCGGCGAGCTCGCGTAAGCCCGCGAATCGGCCGAGTTCGCCCGTTGAATCGGGCCAGTTTCCCCGCCGAATCGGCCCAGTTCGACGGGCGAAGCTCCCCGATTCGCGGGGTCAGGTCACCCGATTCGCGGGCTAGCGGCGGGTGGCGAGGACGACCGACGAGTCGGACGCGACCATGACCTCGACGGCCGTGAACCGTTCGTCGGTGAGCCACTGCTCGCGCAGGATGTCGACCCGTCCTCCGACCACCGGGGGCCACTGCTCGCATGGCCAGAAGTTGTCGAGCACGACGATCCCGCCGGGCTCCACCAGATCGGCGATCGCGTCGACACCAACCTCGCTGGGCTGCTCGGAGTCGAGGAAGAGCAGCGAGTAGGGGCCCTTGTCCATGAGCGTGGACCAGTTGGCGGTGAGCACGTCGACGAGCGGGTCGTCGGTGAAGATCTCGGCGGCCGCCCGCGCCAGCTTGGGGTCGAGCTCAGCGGTGAGGATCCGCGCGCGCTCGTCACGAACCCCCGATCGGAGCCAGGCGGTGCCGACACCGCAGCCGGTGCCGAACTCGGCCATGATCCCGATGCGGGTCGCCGCCAGCGCAGCCAGCAGACGTCCCGTCTCGTTGCGGCAGAACGACACGTAACCCGCGCGGCGGGAGACGTCGAACGCGCGTTGGACCACCAGGGGAAGGTCAGGGGGCGCGCTCATGGATCGAGTCTTTCATCTTGGGGCCGGCGTCTCGGGATCCGAGCAAGGATGCCAAATGGAGAGACAGACCCGCGCGGACGCCGTACCCTGATGATCACCATGCGGCACTTCTACGTACTTATCGTGCGCCGCGGCGAGGCCTGAGAGAGGCCACCTCGCCGCGGTGACTGCGGCGTGCGTCCCCCGCCTGCGTGGGCTTCTCGATCAGAATCGAAGCCCATTGCCCGAAAGGCGATCACGACATGTACGACATGTATCCGGACTGGGGCCCGGCGAAGCACGACCCCGACCATCCGCTGCACCGCAACACCTACAGCGACGCCCTGCAGGGCGCGTTCAACCCGTCCGCAGGGACTGCCCTGCGAGACGAGGACGAGCCGCGTCCCGACGACAACTAACGTCTTCACCCATGACCTCTGCGACCAGCCCAGTCGACGCTGCGCCCACGGCCGCCGACGGGAGCGTGGCCCTGGCCGTCGTCCCCGGTGACGGCATCGGGCCCGAGGTGACGGCCGAGGCGCTGAAGGTGCTGGAGGTTGCGGCCCCGGAAGATGTGAAGTTCGAACAAACCCGTTACGACCTAGGCGCCGAGCGGTACCTCGCCACCCATGAGGTGCTGCCCGATTCCGTGCTAGCCGAGATCCGGCAGCACGACGCGATCCTGCTCGGAGCGGTCGGCGGCAAGCCGAACGACCCCAACCTGCCGCCGGGGATCCTCGAGCGCGGGCTGCTGCTGCGGCTGCGCTTCGAGCTCGACCACTACGTCAACCTGCGCCCGTCCCGCATCTACCCTGGCGTTGCGAACACAGCCTCGCCGCTGTCGGAGGCCATTCTTTCCAAGGGTGAGGTCGACTTCGTGGTCGTGCGCGAGGGCACCGAGGGTCCCTACACCGGCAACGGCGGCGCGCTCCGGGTCGGCACCCCGGCCGAGATCGCGACCGAGGTGTCGGTCAACACGGCGTACGGCGTCGAGCGGGTCATCCGCGACGCCTTCGCCCGTGCGCAGCGCCGGGCGCGCAAGAAGCTCACCCTGGTCCACAAGACCAATGTGCTGGTCAACGCGGGGTCGCTGTGGTGGCGGCTGTTCGAGCAGGTGGCGACGGAGTATCCCGATGTCAGCACCGACTACTGCCACATCGACGCGGTGATGATCTTCCTCGCGACGGACCCGCAGCGGTTCGACGTGATCGTCACCGACAACCTTTTCGGCGACATCGTCACCGACCTCGCCGCCGCGATCACCGGTGGCATCGGCCTCGCTGCCTCGGGCAACGTCAACCCGGACCGCACGACGCCGTCGATGTTCGAGCCGGTGCACGGCTCGGCCCCCGACATCGCCGGCCAGCTGATCGCCGATCCGACCGCCGCGATCCTCAGCGGCGCGCTGCTGCTCGACCACCTCGGCCATCCCGAGGCGGCCGCCCGCATCGAGACGGCCGTGATCGCGGACCTTGCCGCCCGCGCCCCCGGCGTTCGTCGATCGACCCCGGAGGTGGGCGACGCGATCGCGGCCCGAGTAGCTGGGTAGTCGACCGACTATCCCAGCTACTAGGAAGTGCGACTAAATTGTCCGGCATGCAGATCAGCACCACGCTCTCGCCGACTCCGACCGACGAAGCCCGCCTGGCCGAGATCCTCGCGAACCCCGGTTTCGGCGTGCACTTCACCGACCACATGTTCACGGTCGAGTGGACGCCGGCCGACGGCTGGCACGACGCGCGGATCACGCCGTACGGCCCGATCACGCTCGACCCCGCGGCCGCGGTCCTGCACTACGCGCAGGAGATCTTCGAGGGCATGAAGGCCTACCGCCACGCTGACGACTCCGTGTGGATGTTCCGGCCGGAGGCCAACGCCGAGCGGATGGTGCGCTCCTGTCACCGGCTGGCGCTGCCGGTGCTCGACGTGCCCGACTTCGTGCAGGCCGTCTCCGCCCTGGTCGAGGTCGACCGGCGCTGGGTGCCGACCAACGACGAGAGCGGCGAGAAGAGCCTCTACCTCCGGCCCTTCATGTTCGCCTCGGAGAAGTTCCTGGGCGTCCGCCCGGCCGAGCACGTCACCTACATGGTGATCGCCAGCCCGGCCGGTGCCTACTTCAAGGGCGGCGCCAAGCCCGTGAACCTCTGGCTCAGTGAGGACTACACCCGGGCCGGCCGCGGCGGGATGGGTGCGGCCAAGACCGGCGGCAACTACGCCAGCTCGCTCATCGCACAGCAGGAGGCCTACGCCAACGGCTGCGACCAGGTCGTCTTCCTCGACGGCCAGGAAGGCACGTACGTCGAGGAGCTCGGCGGGATGAACATGTACTTCGTCTACGACGACGGCTCGATCGTCACGCCGGAGACGGGCACCATCCTCGAGGGCATCACCCGGGCCAGCATCATGGAGCTCGCGGGCAAGATGGGCCACCACGTGACCGAGCGGAGGTTCGGCATCGACGAGTGGCGCGAGGGCGTCACGGACGGCCGGATCGTCGAGATCTTCGCCTGCGGCACCGCCGCGGTCGTGACTCCGGTCGGGGAGCTGCGCACCAAGGACGGCGTCACGCCGGCGCCGGCCGGCGCCGAGCTCACCATGAAGGTCCGCCAGGCGCTGGTCGACGTGCAGTTCGGCCGGGCCGACGACACGTTCGGGTGGATGCACCGCGTCTGCTGACCGGCGCGTAGCGACCGTCAGCAGACGCGGACCTCCGGTGTGCTGACCGGCGCGTAGGACGTGGAGGGACCCCGGTGGCTGAGGGACTGCTCCGGCCGACCGAGAGCTTTGGTCGCGCCCTACGCGTCGTACGGCGCTGCGCTGGGTAGCCTCTTTGTGTGACGACCCAACCGCAGGGCGAGTCGCCCACGCGGGTGGGCGACTACACGCTGCTGACCCGCCTCGGTGAGGGCGGCATGGGCATCGTCCACCTGGCCCGCACGGCCGATGGCCGCCGGGTCGCGCTCAAGGTGCTGCGGCCGCACATCGTGGGCGACGAGGAGGCCCGGGCCCGACTCGCGCGGGAGGTCAGCACGCTGACCCGGGTGCGCAGCCCGTGGATCGCCGAGTTCCTCGACGCCGACCCGTGGGCGGACGTTCCCTACGTCGTCACCCGCTACGTGCCGGGCCTGTCCCTGCACGACCACGTCGTCGAGGACGGTCCGGTCGAGGATCGCAACCTGCTCTGGCTCGCCGGCTGCCTCGCCGAGGGCATCGCAGCCGTCCACGGCGCCGGAGTCCTGCACCGCGACATCAAGCCCTCCAACGTGCTGATGGAGGGTCGCACGCCGATCCTCATCGACTTCGGCCTGGCCCGGGTCGCCGACGACCCCCGGCTCACCCAGAGCGGCTGGCTGCTCGGCACGCCCGGCTATCTCGCCCCCGAGATCCTCTACGGCGACGACGCCACCCCTGCCTCCGACGTGCACGCCTGGGCGGCGACCGTCGCCTACGCCGCCACCGGCCGCCCGCCGTTCGGGCGCGGCCCGTCGATGGCGATCATGGACCGCGCCCGCCGCGGCGAGCACGACCTCACCGGGATCGAGGGTCCGCTGGCCGCCGTGCTGGACGCGGCGCTCGACCCCGACCCGCTGGCCCGGCCGTCCCTCCACGAGCTGCTCGCCTGGCTGCGGCCGCTCAGCACGCAGCCCTCGGCTCCGCGGGTCCCGCCGCCGGTCGAGCCCGACCCAGTCGAGGAGGACGGCCTCACCTTGCCGGTGGCCCTCGCCAACGGTGCACTCGAGGGTCGCTCCGCCCGCACCTCGACCACCGAGGTCGAGCCGCGACCGGCCACCCGGGTGCTGACGAACCCGATCGCCCCGGCTCCGCCACCACCCCCGTCCGCCGCACCGACGATCGGCCCGCCCCCGTGGCCTGCCCACGCAGTGGCGGTCGCCCAGTGGGAGCAGGAGTGGGACGCCCGGCTGCTGGGCCCGCCGAAGGTTCCGCTCGGTGAGCGGTTCCGACGCGGTGCCGCGGTGGTCTGCGGCGGACTGGCGCTCGGCTCGGCGACGGCGCTGGCGCCGTACGTCACCCTGGTCGCGGTGATCCTCGGCGTATGGGTGCTGCGCACCGGCTCCCTGGCGGCGTCGGCGGGCGCGGACCGCCGGACCATCCGCGGCTCGCGGTGGTACGACGGGCCCCAGTTCGCCTTCACCACCCCGTGGCACTCGCTCCGGGCGATCACCGGCACCGTGGTGCTGGTGCTCTGGAGCCTGGGTCTCGCCCTCGCCGCCGGCCTGCTCTGCTTCGCCGCCGCGCTCGACGGCGCCACCACTCTCTTCGCCGGCGGCACCGCCCTCGGCGTCGCCCTGTGGTCGGGGCCGGGTGCGAGCCGGTTCCGGTCGCCGCTCTCGCGGATCGCCTACCCGCTCGCCAGCAGCTGGGGCCGCTGGCTGCCGATGTGCGGGGTGCTGCTCCTCGTCGCGGCCGGGCTCGGCCTGGTCGTCATCAGCCAGGGCGTCAGCTGGCTGCCGGCGTCCGGCCCGCCCTTCGGATTCTGACCGCCGCGACGGCTGCCGACCCGGCGGCCGCCGCACCGATGAGGACGATCGGCGGCACCTTGCCCTGGGACTGCCACGCAAGGACGGCGCCGTCGGACTGCCCCGAGAGCACCGACCACCGCGACTGGTACGACCCGATCGAGAGCATCGACATCATCGAGCCGAGGGAACCCAGCGACATCAGCGACCCGGCCGATCCGATCGACATCGCCGACCCCGTGCTCCCGATCGAGAGGATGGACTCGGTCGAGCAGATGCTCAGGATGCTGTTGCGGGAGCGGATCGACCAGAGCGCGGGCATGGACGGATCATGCCGGGCGCCCCGCCTGCTGTGGCAGACTGGAGGCATGCAGCACCGCACCGCCATCCTGATTAGCTAGCGCGTCGAGCCCCTCGACGCGCCAACCTCTCGTCTCCGAGAGGTTTTTCTTTTGCCCGGACATCCCCGACCCGAGAGACACCGATGAACCAGCCAGGCGACGCACTCGACGTCCCCGTTGATCTGCACGGTGCGTTCCACGTCTACGACACCACCCTGCGCGACGGCGCGCAGCAGGAGGGGCTCAACCTCTCGGTCGCCGACAAGCTGAGCATCGCGCGGCAGCTCGACGGCCTGGGCGTCGGCTACATCGAGGGCGGCTGGCCGGGATCGAACCCCAAGGACACCGAGTTCTTCCGCCGGGCGGCCACCGAGCTGGACCTGCGGCACGCGAGGCTGGCGGCGTTCGGCGCCACCCGCCGAGCCGGCGTCAACGCGGCCGACGACCCGCTGGTCGCCGCACTGCGCGACAGTGGCGCCGGTGTGGTCACCCTGGTCGCCAAGTCCCACGCCGGTCACGTCGAGAAGGCGCTGCGCACCACGCTCGAGGAGAACCTCGCGATGGTTCGTGACACCGTCAGCCACCTGCGGGCCGAGGGCCAGCAGGTGTTCCTCGACGCCGAGCACTTCTTCGACGGCTACCGGCTCGACCGGGCCTACGCGCTCGAGGTGCTGCGCACGGCGTACGACGCCGGGGCCGACGTCGTTGCCCTCTGCGACACCAACGGAGGCATGCTCCCCGGCTGGGTCGCCGATGTCGTCCACGACGTCGTGCAGACGACCGGCGTCCGGGTCGGCATCCACTGCCACAACGACACCGGCTGTGCGGTCGCCAACACCCTTGCCGCGGTCGACGCCGGGGCGACCCACGTGCAGGGCTGCATCAACGGCTATGGCGAGCGCACCGGCAACGCGGACCTGGTCAACGTCGTCGCCAATCTCGAGCTCAAGCTGGACAAGCAGGTGCTGCCGCCCGGCCTGCTGGCGGAGGCCACCCGGATCGCACACGCGGTCGCGGAGGTCACCAACGTGCCGCCCGCGTCACGCCAGCCGTACGTCGGCGTCTCGGCGTTCGCGCACAAGGCCGGTCTGCACGCGTCGGCGATCAAGATCGATCCCAAC
This sequence comes from uncultured Actinomycetota bacterium, assembly GCA_963766035.1. Taxonomy (GTDB): domain Bacteria; phylum Actinomycetota; class Actinomycetes; order Propionibacteriales; family Nocardioidaceae; genus Nocardioides. Next base: position 351,170 of record CAVXYP010000006.1, read on the forward strand.
CTCTACCAGCACATGGACCCGGCCGGGGTCGGCAACGACATGCGGCTGCTCGTGTCGGAGATGGCGGGTCGCGCGTCGATCGAGCTCAAGGGCCGGGAGCTGGGCTTCGACCTGTCGGACAACCCCGAGGTGGTCACCCGCGTGACGGCACGGGTCAAGGACCTGGAGCAGGCCGGCTACACGTTCGAGGCCGCCGACGCGACGTTCGAGCTGATGCTCATGGAGGAGGCGGAGGGCACGCGGCCGTCGTACTTCGACGTCGAGTCCTGGCGCGTCATCACCGAGACGCTCACCCACGCCAGGCCGGGGGAGGAGGCCGTCTCCGAGGCGACGGTCAAGCTCACGGCCGCCGGTGTCCGCTACGTCGTGACCGGGGAGGGCAACGGCCCGGTCAATGCGCTCGACCAGGCGCTACGGACCGCGATCGTGCAGGCCTTCCCCGCCATCGCGAAGTTCGAGCTGATCGACTTCAAGGTCCGGATCCTCGACCAGGGCCACGGCACCGACGCGATCACCCGGGTGCTCATCGAGACCACCGACGGCGAGTCGTCGTGGGTCACCGTCGGCGTCGGGGCCAACGTGATCGAGGCATCGTGGGAGGCGCTGGTCGACGGTCTGACCTACGGTCTGGTGCGCCACCACGTCGAGTGACCGGGCGGTCACGAAGCCCCGGTCACCCGGCGGACCAGGTCCGACCAGCCGGCCGTCAACCGGTCCATCGGCGGCTGGTTCGGGTCGCCCTGCTCGCGCAGCACGATGATCTCCAACGGCGCCACGAGCGCGGTCGCGAGGTAGGCGAGGTCGCCCTCGACGCCGAGCTGACCGAGCAGGTAGCGCACGTGCATGGTCGTGAACGACAGCGCGCCGAAGCTGCGCGCTCCCGGATGCCCGGCCGCCTCGATCAGCTCCGCGTGGCGCACGTTGAGGTGCATCCGGGACTCGCCGAAGGCCAGCAGCCGCTCGAGCGGTGGCGCGCCGGGCCCGAGCGGCGGCGGGCCGCCCATCACCGCCGCCTGCCACTCCGACTCGGAGTGGTTCAGCAGGGCGCCCATCAGTCCCTCGCGGCTCCCGAACCGGCGGAAGACGGTGCCCTTGCCGACCCCGGCCCGGCAGGCCAGCGCGTCCATGGTCACGCCGCGGACGCCGACCTCCTCGATGAGCGCGGCCCCAGCCGTCATCAGCGCCTCCCGGTTGCGCGCCGCGTCGCGCCGCTCCGGCGGCGGCGAGGTGAGCAGGGGGAGCGGGTTCGGCATGGCGCTGGTCACTCTAGGGCGCAGGTCCGACGTCGCTCTGCTGATTTCTTTCGTCGCACCTGGAATAGAACCGGACCACAGTCCGCTTCAATGATCATGACCACCAACAGCACCCGCGTCCTCGTCCTCGTCGGCAGCCTCCGCGCCGACTCGCTCAACCGCAGGATCGCCGAGGCGATCCGGGCCCAGGCGCCCGCAGGCGTCACCGTCGACATCGCCGACGGCCTCGGCGATCTCCCGTTCTACAACGAGGACATCGACGGCGAGGCCGCTCCCGAGGCGGTCGTCCGGCTCCGCGAGCAGGTTGCTGCCGCCGACCGGGTCCTCGTCGTCACCCCGGAGTACAACGGCACCATGCCGGCCGTGCTCAACAACGCGATCGACTGGGCGTCGCGGCCGTTCGGCGTCGGCGCCATCAAGGACAAGCCGCTCGCCGTCGTCGGCACCGCCGTCGGGCAGTACGGCGGGCGATGGGCCCACGAGGACACCCGCAAGTCCGCGCGGGTGGCCGGCGCCGCCGTCATCGACGACATCGCGCTGTCGCACGCCTACGCGTGGGGCTCCGACCCCGCCGCGGACGCCGACACCGTCGAGAAGTTCGTCGCCGCGGTGACCGACCTGGCGTCGTACGACGTCGCCACCGTCGCCGCCTGAGGTGGTTTCTAGCGCTCCTCGCACCTCAACCAGCGGGACGCCGCTGGTTGAGGTGCGAGCGAAGCGAGCCTCGAAACCAAGGCGGATAGGTTGGCTGTGTGGCAGAGCTGCACGACCTCAGCGCCCTCGAGCAGGGCGAGCTGGTCCGGTCCGGTGAGACCAGCGCCGTCGAGCTGACCGACCACTACCTCGAGCGCATCGAGCGCGCCGGCCGTGAGCACGGCGACTTCGTGGCGGGCGCGTTCGCGTTCCTGGACCCGGACGTCGCTCGGCGGCGGGCGCGGGAGGTCGCAGCCGTGGGTCCGGTCGGTGAGGGTGCGTCGCCGCTCGCCGGTGTCCCGACCGCCATCAAGGACCTCAACCTGACCGCCGGAGTGCCGACCGCGTTCGGCTCGCCGGTCTTCGCCGGCTTCGTGCCGGACGTCTCCGACGCGGTCACCCTGGCGATCGAGGCGGCCGGTCTGGTGAGCCTGGGCAAGACCAGCACGCCGGAGTTCGGGTCGCCCTGCTACACCGAGCCCGAGGGCAGGCCGCCTGCCGTGACGCCCTGGGACACCACCCGGATGGCCGGCGGGTCCTCGGGCGGGGCGGCGGCCGCGGTCGCGGCCGGACTGGTGCCGGTCGCCCAGGGATCGGACGGCGGTGGCTCGATCCGGATCCCGGCCTCGTGCTGCGGTGTCGTCGGACTGAAGCCGACCCGCGGCCGGATCAGCGGCTTCCCGATGTACGGCGACCCGATCGGGCTGGCGACCTCCGGCTCGATCGCGCGGACCGTCAGCGACGCGGCCGCGCTCCTCGACGTGCTCGCCGGGCGCCGGGCGAGCGATCCGTTCTGGGCGCCGGAGCCGAGCGGTACGTTCCTCGACGCGACCCGGCGCGAACCCGGACGGCTCCGCATCGCCCGGTTCGTGCAGCCCGTGATCGCCGACGTCGAGGTCAGTGCCGACTCCCGCCAGGCCTACGACGACGCGTCACGCCTGCTCGCCGGGCTCGGCCACAGCATCGAGGACGTCCAGGTCCCGCTCCCGATCGAGGCGGTGGCGACGTTCGAGACCTGCTGGGCCGTCCTCACGGCCCTCTCGGTCACGCCGCTCCCGGCCGAGAAGCGCGCGCTGCTCCGCCCGCTCACGCGGTGGCTGGGAGAGTGGGGCGAACGAGTCAGCGGCCCGGAGTTCGGCCTCGCGATCGGCCGGCTGCGGACCTTCGCTGCAGAGGCGCTGATCAGGCTGGCGCCGTACGACGCTGTGCTGACGCCCACGCTCGCCGAGCCGCCGCTGCCGATCGGCGCGATCCGCGACGATGCCGATCCCGCGGCCGACTTCGAGGCGCAGAAGCGGTTCACGCCGTGGACCTCGGCCTGGAACGTCACCGGCATGCCGGCCATCTCGCTACCGCTGCACTGGACCGCCGACGGGCTGCCGGTCGGCGTCATGCTCGCGGCGCGGCCGGCCGAGGAGGAGACGCTGCTGTCCCTGGCCGCCCAGGTCGAGACAGCGGCTCCGTGGCGGGATCGTCGTCCGCAGATCTGGTAATGCCGCCTGCAGTTGCGTTTCCGCCGCTCGCTCGTTCGTGATGTCATGACGCTCGTGGCTGGCGACGACCTGATCCGGGTGGTGGTGGGGGACGGAGATGCCGACACCCGCTCCGCGGTCATTGCTGCTCTCGAGGGCAACCAGTGCGTCGTCTGCGGCGAGGCCGGCACCACGGACGAGGTCATCGCGGTCGCGGTCGAGCAGCGGCCCGACGTGGTGCTCCTCGACGTCGACCTGCCCGGCCACGGCATCACCGCCGCTCGCGAGATCGCCCGCCGGCTGCCGGCCACGGCGCTGGTGATGTTCGCGGCCAAGGCCGACGACGACGACCTGCTGGACTCGTTGCGCGCCGGCGCCTCGGGCTACCTGATGAAGGACACGGACCCGGCTCGGCTCGGCTTCGCGCTGCGCGGCGTCCTCAACGGCGAGGCCGCGATCCCGCGGCACCTGGTGCGCCGCCTGACGGAGGAGTTCCGCGCTCCGGCCCTGCCGCGGTTCGTCCAGACCAGCCCGGCGGCCGCCAAGCTCACCGCGCGCGAGTGGCAGGTGATGGAGCTGCTCGGTGCCGGTCTGACGACCGACCAGGTCGCGCGGCGGCTGTTCCTGTCGCGCTCGACAGTGCGCGTGCATGTCTCGTCGGCGCTGAAGAAGCTCCGGGTCACCGACCGGGAGGCCGCGTTCGCCCTCCTGCGCGGCGAGTAGCCGCCGGCGGCCGGACGTGGTGCTCGCCTCCCCACCGGGCGAGCACCACGCGGGTCCTGCTGCGTGCCCCCCGACACCAGGAAAACGTTAAGTAAAGGCATCGCGTGTCGGAAGAGCGCTGAGCGCACTGCCCGTTCAAACGCCTAAGCGCGACGTGCGCGCTACTGGCGGAACCAGGTCGGCGCCGCGGCCGTGAAGTCGGCCCGGCTGAGCCCGCCGGCGCCCTCCGGCAGTAGGGCGAGCACGGGCAGGCCGGTCACGCGCGGGAGGTCCTGCTCGTTGCAGCGCTCGGCCAGCCCGGGCTCGGACGGCCAGGAGCCGATGACCAGGCCGGCCGGCTCCAGCCCGCGCGCCCGCAGGGCCTCGACCGTGAGCTCGGTGTGGTTGAGGGTGCCGAGGCCGGCGGAGCAGACGACGACCACCTCGAGCCGGTCGTCCTCGGTGAGCGTCTGAGCCAGGCCCGTGGCGAGGTCGAGCAGGGTGCCGCCCTCGGTGTCGAGTCGCACCACGAGTCCGCCGGCGCCTTCCACGAGCACGGTGTCGTGCTGGTCCGCGAGCGCCAGGATCCGATCGACGTACTCCCTCACGAGCGGGATCGCGACGCCCTGCCGGCGTGCGGCCGTGTCGGGCGCGAGGGGGTCGGCGAGCGCGGTGAACTCCCGCACCGTCCGGCCGGTCAGCCGCTGCACGACGTCGGCGTCGCGTTCGTCCACCGCGGTCCCGGTCTGCACGGGCTTCACGACCGCCACGTCGCCCGCGGCCGTCGCCGTGAGCGCGGCGGTCGCGATCGTCTTGCCCACTCCGGTATCGGTGCCGGTCACGACGATCACGCGACGGGTCACTGGTGCTCCTTGGTGACCGCGACGAGGACGTCGACCGCGCGTTCCCAGTCCGGGTCGGAGATCCCGGCGCTCACGGTCGCGCGCAGCCGGGAGATGCCGTCGGGCACCGACGGCGGTCGGAAGCAGCCGACCCGGATGCCCTCGGCCAGGGCCGCCGCCTGCGCAGCAACCGCGGCCTGCGGCGATTGCATCGGGATCGACAGCACCGCGCCGTCGGGTGTCACCACGCCGAGCGCGTCGGCCAGTGTGCGCACCCGGTCGTGCACGATGTCGGACAGCTCGGGCCTGGCCCGGAGCACCCGGAGGGCGGCCCGCGCTGCTGCGGTCGACGCCGGGGCGAGTGCGGTGTCGAAGATGAACGGTCGGGCGCGGTTGACCAGGTGCTCGCGCAGGGCCGGCGGCCCCAGCACCGCCCCGCCCTGGCTGCCCAGCGATTTCGACAAGGTCGCGGTCACCACGACCTGGGGATGGCCGGCGAGCCCGGAGCGGGAGACCAGGCCCGGTCCGTGGACGCCGAGGCCGTGCGCCTCGTCGACCACGAGCAGGGCGTCGTACGACGCGCACAGCTCGGCCAGCTCCGTCAGCGGGGCGGCGTCGCCGAGGACCGAGTAGACCGACTCCGCCAGCACCAAGGTGCGCTCAGGCTCGTTGGTCGAGGAGGTCGCGCTGCGACCGTCACGAGACCCGAGCGCGACTCGAACCGCGTCGACGTCGCTGTGCGGCACCACGGTGAGGCGGGCGCGGGAGAGTCGAGCCGCGTCGACCAGCGAGGCGTGGACGTGGGCGTCGGAGATGACGTGCGCGGACCGGTCGGCGAGCGCGGTGACCACGGCCAGGTTGGCGGCGTAGCCGGACGAGAACACCAGTGCGGAAGGCTGCCCCAGGTAGTCGGCCAGCTCGTCCTCGAGCTGCGCGTGGAGCTCGAGCGTGCCGGTGACCAGCCGGGACGCGCCGGCGCCACCGCCCCAGGTGAGCGCCGCGTCGGCCGCTGCCTGCCGCACCTCTGGGTCGCGGGCCAGGCCGAGGTAGTCGTTGCCGGCGAGGTCGATCGTGGGCTCGTCCGCGGCGCGCGGGCGCAGCCGGCGGGTCAGCCCGGCGGCCTCGCGCTCAGCGGCCTGCTCGGCGAGCCAGTCGCTCCACGTTCTTGGGGCGGGTTTCATCCGGCTTTCACCGCCTCGGTGATGCCGCCGAGCAGGCGGTCGAGCTCCGCGTCGCTGATGACGTACGGCGGCATCGTGTAGATCAGGTCCCGGAAGGGCCGGAGCCACACGCCGGCCGCGACGGCGGCGTCGGTCGCGGCCACGACGTCGACCGGGTGGTCGAGCTGGACCACTCCGACGGCGCCCAGGGTGCGGACGTCCACGACCCCGGGAAGGCCCCGCAGCGGAGCCAGCCCGGTCGTGAGCCGGTGGTTGATGTGGCGGACCCGGTCCAGCCAGTCGCCGGCGAGCAGCAGGTCGATGCTCGCGAGCGCGACCGCGCACGCGAGCGGGTTGCCCATGTAGGTCGGCCCGTGCATGACGACGCCGGACTCCGACCCGGAGATGCCCCGGGCAACGGGGTCGGTGGTGAGCACCGCGGCCAGGGTGAGGTAGCCACCGGTCAGTGCCTTGCCGAGGCAGAGGATGTCAGGGGTGACCAGCTCACTGACGAAGAGATGACCGGTGCGCCCGAACCCGGTGGCGATCTCGTCGAAGACGAGGACCAGGCCGTGCTCGTCGGCCACGTCGCGGAACACGCTCAGGCACTCCGGTGGGTAGGGGTGCATCCCCCCGGCACCTTGGAGCAGCGGCTCGACGATGATCCCGGCGAGCTCGCGCGCGTGCTCTGCCGCGACCGTCCGGAACGCCGCGGTCCACGCCGCGATCTCGTCCGGCCCGGCGTCGTACCGCGGCGGCTGGGGCGCGAACACCTGCTCGGGCAACAGTCCGGCCCACATCGCGTGCATCCCGCCGACCGGGTCGGTGACCGACATGCAGTCGAAGGTGTCGCCGTGGTAGCCGCCGAGCACCGTCAGCATCCGGGTGCGCTCGGGTCGGCCGACGCCGCGCTGATACTGCAGCACCATCTTCATCGCGACCTCGACCGACACCGATCCGGAGTCGGCGAGGAACACCCGCTCGAGTGCGGCGGGGGTGATCTCGACCAGCCTGCGAGCCAGCTCGATCGCGGGCTGGTGGGTCAACCCGCCGAACATCACGTGCGCGAAGTCGCCGGCCTGAGCAGCCAGCGCCGCGTCGAGCGCCGGGTGCCGGTAGCCGTGGATCGCGGCCCACCAGGACGACATCCCGTCGACCACACGGGCCGGGCCGGTGGTCGAGCCTGTCGAGACCTCGAGCTCGCACCCCGACGCACCGGTGACCAGTCGCACCGGCGTAGGCGCGATCATCGACGTGTAGGGGTGCCAGAGGTGCTCGCGGTCGTAGGCGAGCAGGTCGTCGGCGATGGTGACGCTCACTGCCTAGGCGTTCGCAGCGACCTCGGTGCCGGCACCGCGGTGCCGGATGGCCGGGTCATGGGCGTGTTCGTCGTCGAGGAACGCGTCCTCGGCTCCGAGGATCACGAAGCCGTTGTCGCGGATCATCTCGACGTCGCTCTTGGCGTCCTGGCCCTCCGAGGTCAGGTAGTCGCCGAGGAAGAGGGAGTTGGCCACCTGCAGCGCCAGCGCCTGCAGCGAGCGCAGGTGCATCTCCCGGCCGCCGGCGATCCGGACCTCCTTGTCGGGGCACACGAAGCGCGCCATCGCCAGGATCTTGACGCACCGGCTGGGGGAGAGCTCCCAGGTGTTCTCGAACGGGGTGCCGTCGAACGGCATCAGGAAGTTCACCGGGATCGAGTCGGCGTCGAGCTCCTTGAGCGCGAACAGTGCTTCGACCAGCTGCTCGTCGGACTCGCCGAGGCCGGCGATCAGCCCCGAGCAGGGGGAGAGCCCGGCCGTCTTGGCCTTGCCGATGGTCTCGACGCGGTCGTCGTACGTGTGCGTCTGGACGATGTTGTCGTGGTGGGACTCGGCGGTGTTGATGTTGTGGTTGTAGGCGTCGACGCCGGCCGCCTTGAGCCGCTCGGCCTGGCCGTCCTTGAGCAGGCCGAGGCAGGCGCACACCTCGACATCGGGGTGCTCGGCCTTCAGCGCCTCGGTCATCTCGGTGACCTTGTCGATGTCGCGGTCCGACGGACCGCGGCCCGAGGACACCATGCACACCCGGGTGGCGCCGCCGGCGAGGCCGGCGCCCGCCTGCTTGAGGGTCTCGTCCTTCGACAGCCAGGAGTACTTCAGGATCGGCGCCTGCGAGCCGAGTGCCTGGCTGCAGTAGCTGCAGTTCTCGGGACACAGGCCGGACTTGAGGTTGACCAGGTAGTTCACCTTGACCGTGTTGCCGAAGTGCTGCCGGCGCAACCGGCTGGCTGCGGCGACGACGGCCATCAGCTCGGTGTCGTCGGCGCGGAGTACGGCGAGCGCGTCCCCAGGAGTCGCGGCACCGCCGTCGAGGATGGTGGTCGCCAGCTGGTCGAACGACGTGCTCATGGGTCTCCCTGGGATGACTCTGTGCGTCAGGTGAACAGTGTTCAGGTTACGATGCGTCGCGTGGCAAGGTCAAAGGCGGGTGTCGTCGACCGGGCCATCGTCGTGCTCGACGAGCAGGGCCTCGCCGAGTGGTCGATGCGTCGCCTGGCCGCCGACCTGGGTGTGCAGCCGAGCGCGCTCTACCACCACTTCTCCGGCAAGGACGAGCTGTTGGCAGCGGTGGCCGACGAGCTGCTCAGGCGCGGTCGCCGACCGACCGAGGTCGTGACGTGGGAGTCGGAGCTCCGGCTGGTGTGCGTCGAGCTGCGGGACGCGATGCGCTCGCACCGCGACGCTGCCGAGCTGATCGCGGCCGTGCACGCCAAGGGAGTCGGCGCTCAGGAGCCCGGGCATCGGATGGAGGCGGCCCTGCTCCGCGCCGGCGCCGACCCGGACCTGGCCAGGGTGGGCGCGAGCACCCTGCTGCACCTCGCGTTCGCCCACGTGGACGACAGCGCCGCCGACTTCGCCCTCGGCCTCGGGATCGTGCTCGACGGGCTCGGTGCGCGGCTCTTGGCCCGAGGTTAAAGTCGAGGAAACATCGGGGAGGCACAGTGGACGACATGGCGATGAAACCGGTGACGGTCGTGCTCTTCGGGGCCACGGGCGACCTGTCGCGGCGCAAGCTGCTGCCGGGTCTTCTGCACCTCTTCGAGACCGAGCTGATCCCGGACCTGCAGATCATCGGCACCTCGCTCGACGAGCACACCGAGGCGTCGTTCGTCGACTTCGTGCACGAAGCCGTCGCGGAGTTCTCGGGCAACGACGCCGACATGGAGGCCTGGCCCGAGTTCGCCAAGCGGCTGCACTGGGCGCCCGGCGCCGAAGGCCCGGCCGGCTTGCGCGCCGCGGTCGAGAAGGCTGAGTCGGCGTCGGAGGGGGAGCGCACCCGGCTGCACTACCTGAGCGTCCCGCCCAAGGCCGCGCTGTCGGTGGTGAGCACCCTGCAGGACGCCGACCTCGCCAAGGGCAGCCGGATCATCATGGAGAAGCCGTTCGGGGTCGACCTCGCGAGCGCGGAGGACCTCAACTCCCGGCTGCACAAGGTCTTCGACGAGTCGCAGATCTACCGGATCGACCACTTCCTCGGGAAGGAGGCGGCCCAGAACATCCTGGCGTTCCGGTTCGGCAACGGCCTGTTCGAGCCGATCTGGCACCGCAACAACATCGACCACGTCCAGATCGACGTGCCCGAGGAGCTCGGCCTCGAGCAGCGGGCGAGCTTCTACGAGTCGACCGGCGCCTACAAGGACATGGTCGTCACCCACCTGTTCCAGGTGCTCGCGTTCATCGCGCTCGAGCCGCCCACCTCGCTGTCGCCGGACGCGATCAACGAGGAGAAGAACAAGGTCTTCCGGTCGATGCTGCCGATCGACCCGGCCGACGTCGTCCGCGGGCAGTACGAGGGCTACCGCGACATCGAGGGCGTCGCGCTCGACTCGGAGACCGAGACCTTCATCGCGCTCAAGTGCTACATCGACAACTGGCGCTGGGCCGGCGTCCCGTTCTACCTCCGCACCGGGAAGCGGATGGCGGAAGGGGCCCGGATCATCTCGATCGCGTTCAAGGAGCCGCCGCGGTCGATGTTCCCGAAGAACTCGGGGGTCGGTGACCACGGCCCCGACCACCTGACCTTCGACCTGGCCGACAAGGCGAAGATGTCGCTGTCGTTCTACGGCAAGCGTCCCGGTCCGGGCATGCGGCTCGACAAGCTGTCCATGCAGTTCGCCATGGGCGACACCACCTGGGCCGGCTCCGTCCTCGAGGCCTACGAGCGGCTGATCTTCGACGCCGCCCGCGGCGACCAGACCCTGTTCAGCTCGGCCGAGGGGATCGAGCGGCTGTGGGAGATCTCGACCCCGCTGCTCGAGAACCCACCCACCGTGCGGCCCTACCGCCAGGGCAGCTGGGGACCGAACCAGATCCACCAGCTGGTGGCGCCGTACGCCTGGCGGCTGCCGTTCGAGCGGGTCTGGCGTGACCCGAACGCCGCCGGGGCGTAGCCGCCCGTCTGCAGCCGAGGATCGCGCACGACCGACGCGGTCGTAGCCGAACGGACCCAGATCGCCGGACAGCCGCCGGAAGCCACCTCTGGCGCACCACAAGTCACACGAGTCCCGACCGGTCCGTCCGGATACGACGACCGAGCACCGTCCCCGGCAACAGCCGTCAGACGGTGACCGGGGCGTTCGCCCTACGGAAGGTGTAGTCGCCGATCGGGAACCGCACGGCCTCTCGGTGGGCGCTGAGGGTCGACGTCGGGCGCAGGAGGACCGCCTCGCCGTGCTGGTTGAAGTAGTAGCTGCGAGCGGTCGCGCAGCTGCCGGCGTGGAAGACCGAGTTGCCGAGCAGGCCGGTCATCCGGTCGAGGAACTCGTCGTTGGCCTGCTCGCGCACCTCGAACACGTCGACGCCCTTGGCGCGCATGGCCCCGAACAGTCGCTCCATGTGCGCCATCTGCGTCTCGATGGTCGTGAAGTAGGAGAGGCCCGAGTAGGAGTAGGGGCTGTTGAGGGAGAGGAAGTTCGGGAACATGGGCACGGTGATGCCCTCGTAGGCGCAGAACCGGTTGTCCCGCCACCACTTGCCGAGGTCGCGGCCCTCGCGGCCGATCACCTGGATCGCGGGGAAGTTCGCGTCCCAGAGGTTGAAGCCGGTGGCCAGGACCAGCACGTCGACGTCCGCGCGGCGGCCATCCGCGGTGACGATGCCGCGCGCGTCGACGTGGTCGATCGTGGTCGTCTCGAGATCGACGTGCGGCTTCGTGAAGGTCGGGAAGTAGGTGTTGGAGAACGTCGGCCGCTTGCAGCCGAAGTCGTAGTCGGGCGTGAGCTTCGCGCGGAGCTCGGGATCCTTGACCTGGCGCTTGAGGTGTCGCTCGCACACCGCCTTGCCGACCGCGTTGGCCCACGGCAGGTCGCGGTAGTGCAGCACACCGGCGACCATCATCACCTCGAGGATCGACGTGCCGGCCAGGCGCGCCGCCTTCTGCGTCAACGGGACCTTCGCGAACGCCGCGCGCACCGAGCCCGGCACGTTGCCGTCGAGCTTGGGGCTGACGTAGATCGGCGTGCGCTGGTAGACGGTCAGGTGGCCGGCCACCTCCGCCAGCTTCGGTATCAGCTGTACGGCGGTCGCGCCGGTGCCGATGATGCCGACCCGCTTGCCCTCCAGCTCGACGTCGTCGTCCCACCGGGTGGTGTGCACGACCTCGCCGACGAACTCGTCGATGCCGGCGATGTCGGGCATCCGCGGCTGGGAGAGGAACCCGGTCGCGGTCAGCAGGTAGCGGCCGCGCGCCGTGCTGCCGTCCGCGAGGGCGACCTGCCAGGTGGACGTGTCCTCGTCCCAGCGCGCGCCATCGACGACGACGCCGAAGCGCATGCGCCGGCGGAGGTCGTACTTGTCCGCGACGTGACCGGCGTACGCCTTCAGCTCGGGCCCCGGCGCGAACAACCGCGACCAGTGCGGGTTGGGCTCGAACGAGTAGGAGTACGTCGCCGACGGGATGTCGACCGCGAGCCCCGGGTAGCGGTTGACGTGCCAGGTGCCTCCCAGATCGTCCTCGCGCTCGAGGATCAGCAGGTCGTCGTACCCCATCCGGCGCAGCTGGATCGCCGCGCCCATGCCGCCGAATCCGGCACCGACGATGACCGCGTCGTGAACGTGACTCATGGATGCGAGCCTACGGCGGCAGCGCCTATCCCCGTATCGGCCGAACCGTTCGCCGGAAACGCCGGCGGGACCGGCCGCGGCCGCCACGCTGTTCGACGTCGGCCGGGCGTCGGCGACGCAGGCGGTCGACAACCTCGACCGGCACTGGCGGAACGCTCGGACGTTCTCGACGCACAACCCCACCTTCCTCGAAGCGTCGGCGGTCGGCGACAACATCGCCGTGCTGTGGACGGTCTCCTGGCTGGTGCTCGCCCCCGGCGTCACCCGGCTCACTGCGGCCGCAGAGTGGCTCACACTCATCCAGTCCTTCACCACCTGCACGGTGCTGCCGGGCTTCGTGATCCTGCTCGGCGAGTGGGACCGGGTGATGACGGGCCACCGGCGCTGAGGTCAGGGTGCCGTTGTCCGCCTGACGGCTGCCGTATCGTCCGCCTATGGCGGCGTGCACTCGATGCAGTACCGAGTGCCCGCCGGGTGCGCGATTCTGCATGGCCTGCGGGTTCGAGCTCGCCGGCCGGGTCCCGCGGCAGCAGGTGCGAAAGACGGTCACCGTGGTCTTCAGCGACCTGGTCGGCTCGACCGATGTGGGCGAGCGGCTCGACCCGGAGGCGCTGCGCGAAGTGCTCGCCGAGTACTTCACGCGCATGCGCGCAGCGGTGGAACGCCACGGCGGCGTCGTGGAGCGGCTGCTCGGTGATGCGGTCATCGCGGTCTTCGGGCTTCCGGTCGCGCACGAGGACGACGCGCTCCGCGCCGTACGCGCCGCTGTCGACATGAGAACCGCGCTCATCCAGGTGAACGAAGGACTGCCGCGTGGCCTCGACCTGCAGATCAGCGCGCGAACCGGCGTCAACACCGGTGAGGTGCTGATCGCGGACGATGCCTTGAGCGGCGTGATGACGGGAGATGTCGTCGGCGACGTCGTCAACGTGGCCGCGCGTCTGGAGGGAGCGGCCGGAACCGGGGAGATCCTCGTCGGCGAGCTCACCTACCGGCTGGTGCGCGAGTTCGTCGAGACCGATCGCCTCAACCTGCGGTTGAAGGGCAAGCGCGACGCGGTCCCCGCGCACCGGCTGCTGAGCGTCAGCACCACGCGTGCCGCCGGTCGCCGCCTGGTGGCGCCCCTGGTCGGGAGACAGGCAGAGTACGACGCGCTCCTGGCGACGTTCGAGCGTTCGCGAGCCGATCACTCGGCGCAGCTCACGACGGTCATGGGCACTGCCGGCAGCGGCAAGTCGCGGCTGGTCCGCGAGGCCACGGCGAAGCTCGGCGACGAGGCGGCCGTCGTCACCGGCCGATGCCTTCCCTACGGCGAGATCGCGATGCTGCCGATCGCCGAGATCGTCACTCAGCTGGTCGGGTTGGAGCTCGGGTCCAGCGGCAGCGACGTGCAGGACGCGTTGCGCGGGCTGCTGTCGCTGCCGGACCAGCTCGACGAGTCCGTCCGGCTTCGTGCCGCGCGCATCGCCGGTGTCGCCGGCCTCGGCCCGCTGGCCGGCGCCGTCGAGGACGCGGCCCCCGACCTCGCCGCGCTGCTCGTCGCTGCCGCGGACCGGCGTCCGGTCGTCGTGGTCGTCGAGGACCTCCACTGGGCGAGCGAGTCTCTGCTCGACCTGCTCGAGGCCGTGGCGCGCGGCTGCTCCGCTGCCCCGGTCATGCTGCTGTGCACCGCCCGCCCCGAGCTCCTCGAGGCGTACCCCACCTGGTCGTCGTCCCTGCCCGACGCGACGGTTCTCGAGCTGGCAGCGCTGGACGAGCGAGACTCCCGCGAGCTGATCGACGAGCTGCTCGGACCCGGCGATGCCGCGCGGGCCGTCGCGAACAGCGTCGCGAACGTCGCCGAGGGCAACCCCTTCGTCGTCGAGGCGGCGCTGGCGATGCTCATCGACGACGGGCTGCTGATCCGCCGCGACGGCGCCTGGCACCTCGACGCCGACCTCGGCGAGCTGCGGATCCCACCGAGCGTCGAGGCGATCCTCGCCGCTCGCCTGGATCTGCTCCCGGCCGAGGAACGACAGACCGCAGAGCTCGCGGCGGTCATCGGAAAGCAGTTCACCCGCACCGAGCTCGCGGCCCTGGACGGCGGCGAGCTGACGGGCTTGGACGCGGCGCTCGACGGGCTCTGGGCGAGGCAGCTGATCGACGTCGAGGAGCACCAGCCCGATGGCCTGCGCTTCCACCACATCCTGGTGCGCGACGCGGTCTACGCGGCGACGCCGAAGAGACGGCGCGGAAACCTGCACGCCGGCTTCGCCGAGATCGTCGCGGCCGCGCCGGGCGGCGGGTTCGGCGGTCAGTTCAGCGAGATCGTCGGTGAGCACCTGGAGCGGGCCTACCACTTCAAGCGCGAGCTCGGAGCGAGCGCGGAGGAGGTGCGCGACCTCGGGTCGAGCGCTGCCTCCCGTCTCGCGGAGGCGGCCGAGCGTGCTACCGGATCCTCCGACCACGCCGCGGCCGAACGCCTCCAGGTCCGCGCGCTCGGCGTCGTCGACGAGGACGACCCGCTCCACCCGACCCTCCTCATCGACCTGGCCGATGTCCGCTACGACCTCGGTTGGCACCTGAAGGTGCGTGAGCACCTGGTGAAGGCCGCCGCGGCCGCGGACCGGGTCGGGTCGCACGAGACACAGCTCCGTGCCGCGTTGTCGCTCGCCCGCTTCGACGTCGTCTGTGGCGACCGCGACCCGCTCGGCGCGATCGGCGAGATGCAGGGTCTGGCCGAGCGGCTCGAGGCGACCGCCGACGACCGCGCGGTCGTCCGCGCCTGGATGGCGATCTGTCATGTCGCCTACTTCGCCGACCGGCACGACACGGCGTACGCCATGGCGCAGCGTGCCGCCGAGCACGCGCGGCGACTCGGCGGCTCCGAGCTGCCATACTGCCTGGTGGGGTTGTGTGAGGTCGCCCTCCGGGGAAGCCTCCCCGTGCCCGCGGTGGGCGACGAGTGCCGTTCCGCCCTGGCCGAGGCGCAGCCGGGCACGCTCCACGCGGCGTGGTTGGAGATGAAGCTCGGGTCCGTCGACGCCATGCGCGGCTCGTTCGCCTCGGCTCGTGCGCACATCAACGCCGGTCTCGCGGTCGCCGAGGCGCAGCGGGCGCTGGCCTGGATCGGGGACGGGCACTACAAGCTGGGCAAGTGCGAGGCGCTCGCGGGCGACTACGAGGCCGCGGCCTACAGCTTCGGTCGCACCCGGGAGGTGTGGGGCCGGCTCGCCGAACCGTCCGAGGCGACGTTGGCCGCGTTGCAGGCGGTCTGCTGGGTGCGGCTGGGCGACTTCGAGCAGGCTCGCGACGGCGTGGACTACGCCCGACCCCGTGAGCTCGACTCCGAGTCCAAGATCGCGTGGCGGGTCGCGTCCGCCGAGCTCGAGAGCGCGGTCGGTGCGCCCGATCTCGCGATGCGACACGCCGTGGAGGCGGTCGACATCGCCGAGCGCGTCGACGACCTCCTCGCCCTGGGCGACGCGCTGTCGACGCTCGGCGCCGTGCGGCTGGCCCACGGCGATCGACTCGAGGGCGTCGCGGCGTTGGAGCGAGCCGTCACGGCGTACGAGGCGAAAGGAGTCGTTCCCGCCGCCGCCTCCGTTCGCTCACGGCTGTGGGCAGCCACCTCGGCGACGTGATCGACGGCCCCTAGACTGCGTGGCATGAAGCGCCACAGCCGGCTGTACTGGCGGGAGTCCCTCCTGGTGCTGATCGGACTGGCGGTCGTGGCAGGTGTGGTGGTCGGCGGCTTCGCGCTCGACCGGCGCGAGGACCGCGAGCGTCCGATGTATCGCGACGTGATCACGATGGCCGGGCTGCAGTACGACCTGCTGGTGAGTGGCCAGGAAGGCGTCGAGATCTCCGTCGACTCCGAGGCCCCGGTCCTCGTCGGGACCGAGCCGTTCCAACCCTCCGAGGGCGTCACGATCGTCGTCGAGCGGCAGGACGACTCGATCTGCGTGCGGGGAAGCAACGAGGACGGCGACGAGACCGACTGGCACTGCGTCGACGGGACGGACGTCCGCCCCGACCTCGGCACCCTCGACAACGGCTAGCGGGTCGGGCTGGGAGCTTCTTGAGCGGGTGCTATCCGCTCTCAGCGCTCAGGGGCCGCGAGCAGGCGTTCGCACTGGCCGATCAGCCGCTCGCGGATCCTCTGGCCGCGGTCTGCGAAGACCTTCTGGGCGGCGACGTACTCCGCCTTGCCGTCGACCGTCTCGATCCTGACCGGTGCGAACCCGAGGCCGGCGAGGTCGTACGGCGACGCCCGCATGTCCATGACCCGGATGTCCCACGCCAGCTCGAAGCAGTCGGCGACCAGGTCCGAGGCGACCATCGGCGAGAGCCGGAAGGCGTGCTTGTAGAGGTCCATGCCCGCATGGAGACAGGCCGGCTGTTCGTGCGCCGGCCGGTCGTCGCGGCCGGGGGAGAGGGTGTTGAGTGGTCGCGCCGGAGTGGTGAAGAACCGGAAGGCGTCGAAGTGCGAGCACGCGATCCGGTGCGACTCGACTACCCGGTCGGTGCCGCCAGGGCCGAGTCGCAGCGGCCACTCCGGGTGCCGGGTCTCGTCCTCGCCGAGCCGGTAGACCATGGCCCACTCGTGCAGCCCGAAGCAGCCGAAGCTGCCGGCGCGGCCAGCGGTCGCGGTCAGCAGCCGATGCAGCGCTTCGACGAGCGGACGCTGCGAAGCGACGTACGCGGCGGTGACTGCTCCCGCGGCGTACCCCTTCAGGCCCGCGTACTCCTCGGCATCGGCCAGCGCAACGCCGTACCCCGGATGCCAGCGCCGCAGCTGCGCCGGCCGGAACGAGTAGTAGGAGAAGAGGAAGTCGAAGACCGGATGCTTGACGTGCGCCTCGCGGCGCTCGAGGTGGGGCGCCAGGTAGCGGTCGACCCGAGCGGCATGCGCGGATGCCCGGTCCTGCCAGACCGGCCGGGCCAGCACGTCGACGTCGAGGACCTCCACGACGCCCGAGCGTAGACGGATAGGCTCGGCCGGTGCGCATCGCGAGATTCAAGGCCGTCGGCAACGGGCAGAGCGAGCCCGCCTACGGCGTGGTCACCGGCGACCTGGACCAGTTCGGGCAGCCGGCCGAGGACGCGGTCGTCGTGGAGCTGGCCGGCGACCCGCTGTACGTCGGCATCCGGGTGCTCGACAAGGAGCACCGGCTGGCGGACGTGAAGCTGCTCGCGCCGGTCCTGCCGCGCAGCAAGATCGTGGGCGTCGGCAAGAACTATGCAAGGCACGCAGCCGAGATGGGCGGTGAGCAGCCGGCCGAGCCGCTGCTCTTCCTCAAGCCCAACACCAGCGTGATCGGGCCGAACGACGCCGTCCTCTACCCGCCCCAGACCTCGCACCTCAGCTACGAGGGCGAGGTCGCGGTCGTGATCGGCCGGATCTGCCGCGACGTCCCGCCCGAGCAGGCGACCGACGTCATCTTCGGCTACACGATCGCCAACGACGTGACCGCGCGAGACCTGCAGAAGACCGACAACCAGTGGGCGCGGGCGAAGGGCATGGACACGTTCTGCCCGCTCGGGCCGTGGATCGAGAACGACCTGGACCCCCAGGCGTTCATCGACGGCCGGAAGGTGCAGACGTTTCTCAACGGCGACGTCGTCCAGGACGGCACCACCGCTGACATGACCTGGAACATCCCCGACCTGGTCGCCTACATCTCCGCCGCGATGACCCTCCTGCCGGGCGACGTCATCCTCACCGGCACCCCGGAGGGCGTCGGTCCGATGGAGCCCGGCGACGAGGTCGAGGTCTTCGTGGAGGGACTAGGAGCACTGACGAACCCGGTGGCAACGAGGGAGAGCCGACGATGACCCCAACCAGCGCAGTCAGGGTGCGGATGGCACCGTCACCGACCGGGAGCCCGCACGTCGGGCTGGTGCGCACCGCCCTCTTCAACTGGGCGTTCGCGCGCCACCACGGCGGCACCTTCGTCTTCCGGATCGAGGACACCGACACCGCGCGCAACACCGAGGAGTCCTACCAGTCGATCATCGAGCTGATGCACTGGCTCGGGCTCGACTGGGACGAGGGCCCCGAGGTCGGCGGGCCGCACGCGCCGTACCGCCAGAGCGAGCGGAGCGACCTCTACGCGGACGCGCTCTCGCGGCTGAAGGCTTCGTCCTTCACCTACGAGTGCTACTGCACCACCGAGGAGGTCGACGCGCGGCGGAAGGCCTCCGGCTCCAAGGTGATGGGGTACGACGGATTCTGCCGCGAGCTCACCAGCGACCAGCTGGCCGCGTTCGAGGCCGACGGGCGGCGGCCCGTCGTACGTTTCCGGATGCCCGACGGCACCATCACCTGGGACGACCTGGTGCGGGGCGAGATCAGCTTCGAGACCCAGTTCGTGCCGGACTACGCGCTGTGCCGCGCCAACGGCGATCCCCTCTACACGCTGGTCAACCCGGTCGACGACGCGCTGATGGAGATCACCCATGTGCTGCGCGGAGAGGACCTGCTGTCGTCGACCCCGCGCCAGATCGCGCTCTACGACGCGCTCATCGAGCTCGGCATCACCGACTTCACGCCGCGGTTCGGCCACCTTCCCTACGTCATGGGCGAGGGCAACAAGAAGCTGTCGAAGCGGGACCCGGAGGCGCACGCCCTGGCCTATCGCGACGGCGGCTTCCTGCCCGAGGGTCTGCTCAACTACCTGGCCCTGCTCGGCTGGGCGATCGCGGCCGACCGCGACGTCTTCTCGATCGCGGAGATGGTCGACGCGTTCGACATCGGCGACGTGAACCCCAACCCGGCCAGGTTCGACATCAAGAAGGCAGAAGCCATCAACGCCGCCCACATGCGGCTGCTGCCGGTCGAGGAGATGACCCACCGCGCACTGCCCTTCCTCAAGGCCGACGGCGTCGTCGGCGACCCGGTGCACGACGCCGACGCGCAGCTGCTGGAGCTGGCGATGCCCCTGGTCGCCGAGCGGATCAACAAGCTGACCGAGGCGTCGGCGATGCTCGGCTTCCTGTTCGTCGACGAGGCGGACTTCAGCGTCGACCCGGCCGATGCCGACAAGCTGCTCGACGACGCCGGCAGGGGCGTCGTGAAGGCCGCCCACGACGCGCTGGCCGACCTCCACCCATGGTCCACCGGCGCGATCCAGACCGCGCTGCAGGAGGCGCTGGTCGACGGGCTCGGCCTCAAGCCCCGGGTGGCGTTCGGCGCCGTGCGGGTGGCGGTCACCGGTCGCCGGATCTCGCCGCCGCTGTTCGAGTCGTTGGAGCTTCTCGGCCGCGACCGCAGCCTCGGGCGCCTGCAGCGTGCCCTCGGCTGACGCTGCAGCCGGCGAGGGCACGCCGGTGCTGCGCTACCACCAGCTGCACCGGCTGGGCCGGACCAGTTGGCCGCGCTCGGTGCTGGGCGCCGCCGGGATGGCCCTGGCACTGCTGATCGTGGTGCCCGGGGTCCTGGTGGGCCTCTACTCCGCGACAGGAGAGCCGTTCGGCGACTTCGACACCGACCCGCTCACCCCGGTCGGGCTGGCGATCGTCCTCCTGGTCCTGGCTGCTGCGGTGCCGATCGTGATCCTGACGACGCTGCTGGCACACGAGCTCCCTGGAGGGTGGATCCTGTCCGTCGTCGGGCGCCTCCGGTGGCGCTGGCTGCTCACCTGCATAGGGCTCGCCCTGGTCGCTCTGGGTGCCTCGCTGGTGCTGTCGCTGATCCTCCCCGACCACGGTGGCGCCGCGCTCGAGGGCTCCGCCAACGACGTCACCAGCCGCACGATCGCGTTCGCCCTGATCATGGTGTTGCTGATCCCGCTGCAGGCGGCCGGGGAGGAGTACGCCTTCCGTGGCTACCTCACCCAGGCCGTGGGCGGTGTGGTGTCGGGTCGGCTCGGGACGGCGGTCGCGGTCGTCGTACCTGCTTTGCTGTTCGCGCTGGCCCACGGGGTCCAGGACCCGCCGGTCTTCATCGACCGCTTCGGGTTCGGCCTGGTCGCGGGCGTGCTGGTCATCGTCACCGGCGGGCTCGAGGCCGGCATCGCGATGCACCTGCTCAACAACTGGGTGTTCTTCGGACTGACGCTGGCCTTCGGTGACATCAGCGAGGCGCTCGCGCCGGTGGCAGGCACCTGGTGGCTGCTGCCCGGGACCCTGGTCCAGTCGCTCGGCTACCTCGCGCTGGTCGCCTGGGTGGCCCGTCGGCGGCGCCTTCCGACCGCCACCGCCGTGGGCGTTTTGGAGGCGAATCGACCGCGCGTGTAAGGTTTCTCGTCGGCTCCCGGACCGCACGGAACGGGTGCTGAGCACCAGCAAAACAGTGGTCTATGGTGTAATTGGCAGCACGACTGGTTCTGGTCCAGTTAGTCTAGGTTCGAGTCCTAGTAGACCAGCGAGAGCACGCGAAACCGCCGGCAGGATGGGCCGATTTGGCCCGGATTGCGGACGATCGCTAAAGTTCTCTCCGTTGCGAAGGCCTCTGGGCCGGACAACAGTTGCCCCCGTCGTCTAGCGGCCTAGGACGTCGCCCTCTCACGGCGGTAACGCCGGTTCAAATCCGGTCGGGGGTACAGACAAGGCCCGGATCTCTCTGAGATCCGGGCCTTTCTCGTTCCCGACGCTAGGCGACGACGGTTCCCGAGCTAGCGGTGAGCTTGGCGTATGCCTCGGCCAGGCGAGAGGTGATCGGCCCGCGTTCCCCGGTGCCGATCGTCCGCCCGTCGACTGAGACCACCGGCGTCAGTCCGCCCATGGTGCCGGTCACGAACGCCTCGTCGGCCGTGTAGACCTGCGTGGTCGAGAAGTCGCCGACCTCGGCGCGGATGCCGAGCTCCTCGCAGAGCTCGATCACCGCCGCCCGGGTGACGCCCTCCGGGCAGGCCCTGGTGCTCGGCGTGCACACCACCTCGCCGGCAACGAAGAACACGTGAGTGGCGTTGGTCTCGGCGATGCAGCCCGCGTCGTCGAGCATCAGGGCGTCGTCCGCGCCGGCGACGTTGGCCTCGATCTTGGCGAGGATCGACGTGAGCAGGTTGGCGTGATGGATCTTCGGGTCGAGCGAGTCGGCTCGATGGCGCCGCACCGAAGCAGTGACCAGGCTGATCCCGCGGTCGTCGTAGACCGGCGACTTGAACTCCGCCAGCACGATCAGGGTGGGCCCGGCCTGGTTGAGCCGCGGGTCCATCCCGCTCGTGATCTTCACTCCGCGGGTGAGGGTGAGCCGGATGTGCACGTCGTCGTGCATGTCGTTGGCGGCCAACGTCTCCCGGATCCGCGCGGTGATCTCCTCGGCGCCGGGGATCTCGGCGAATCCCAGCGCGATCGCCGAGCGGTGCAGCCGGGCCAGGTGCTCGTCGAGCCGGAAGATGCGGCCGCCGTACAGCCGCAGGCCCTCCCACACCGCGTCGCCGCCCTGGACCGCCGAGTCGAACGGGCTGATCCGGGCCTGGTCGCGATGGCGGAGCTCGCCGTTGACCGACACGATCAGGTCCCGGTTGCGCTCGTCGTAGCTCTGCTGCATCAGCTCTCCTCCGGCCGCAGCCGATAGGCCGCCACCGCGTCGTAGTAGGGCCGGCACCGCTCCAGCAGCGGGTGCAGGTGGTCGGGCAGCGGGTCACCGCTGCCGGGGGAGTACGGCGCGAAGCCGCTCGAGGCCTCGACGCCGGCGTACCAGTGCCGCGCCCACACCCCGTCGGTGTCCCGCGGCCCGGGCGGCCACGCCAGCATCGCGTCGTCGAAGTCGATGCCGAGCGCCGCGCAGAGGGCAGTGAGCGTCGCGCGGGGGCTGCGCAACACGTCGGCGGCGTCGACGACCGGTCCGCCGTACCGCTCGAACAGCTCGACCTGCTGGGGAAGCCCGAGGTCCTCCAGTGTCGGCTCCTCGCGCACCTTGGCGTACGACGTGAGCACCCGCTCCGGATCGCGGACAAGGAACGCGTGGTGCAAGCCGGTCAGGGCCTCGCGATCGATCTCGGGAAGCAGGTGGTGGGTCATGTGCTTCTGGTACTGCAGTCCGGTCGGCACGGGCCCGGACGTGAGCTCCGCGCAGACCACCCGCCAGTCCGCCGGCTGTGACGCGATCACCTCGGCGCGGCCGGGGTGATCGAGCCCGGTCTGGGCGAGGTACGCGGCGTACAGCGGCTCGTCGACCACGGTGCAATCCGCCCGGTTGCCGAAGCTGCGCATCAGGGCGGTGGACAGGTTGCGTGGTCCCGACCACATGGCAACCCGGTGCGTCACCGCTGAATCATGACGGTATCGGGTGCGCGCGCGGAAGTCTGGGGGTAGACATGTCTCACCCGGGTCGAGGACGGCCCGGATTTTCTCGGCTCCGACCACATTCCAACGAGAAGTGAGACACCCGATGCGCAGTGATCTGTTCGCCCAGGAGAACCACGAGGTCGAGGGACCCGGCAACTTCGTCAAGCAGAACTCGAAGATGATGAAGGTCGAGCTCGCCCAGGGCAGCGTCAAGGCCCTGCAGGGAGCGATGGTCGCCTACCAGGGCGACGTCAAGTTCGACGCCCAGGGCGCGGGCGGCGTCGGCAAGTGGCTCAAGCAGAAGGTGACCGGCGAGGGCCTGCCGATCATGCGGATGCAGGGCACCGGGGAGATCTTCCTCGCCAAGATGGGCATGGACGTCCACGTGATCGAGCTCGAGAACGACTCGATCTCGGTCAACGGCGCCAACATCCTGGCCTACTCCGAGTCGCTGCAGGACGACATCAAGCTGGTCCGCGGCGCCGGGATGCTGTCGGGCGGCTTGTTCAACACGACGCTGACCGGCACCGGTCAGGTCGCGATCGTGACCGACGGCCCGCCGCTGCTGCTGCAGACCAACGACGCGCAGACGTTCGTCGACCCCGACGCCGCGGTGTGCTGGTCGGCCGGGCTCCAGATCCAGCTCAAGACCGACATCGGGATGAAGGCACTGATCGGGCGTACGTCGGGCGAGGAGTTCCAGCTGGGCTTCCACGGCCAGGGCTTCGTGATCGTCCAGCCCAGCGAGAACATGCGCTTCGGCGGTGCCCAGGACGCCGGCCAGCAGGTCCAGCAGCAGAGCCCGCTCGGCGGACTCGGCAACCTCCTGCGCTGACCTCGAGCCCGACTACTTGGCGGCGGGCTTGGGCTTCGTCGACTTCGTCGCCCTCGCCGACGCCGGTGCCGCCTTGGCGCGGGCCCGCGGCGGCGTCGGGTCGGTCCCGACGATCGCGAACACGGGTGCCGTGACCTTCTCGAGCGCGGTGACGGCCTCGGCGTGCCGTTCGGCCAGCTTCGCGACGACGCCGGCGAGATCGGCCTGGGCATCCGCGAGCATCGCGACCGTGTCGGCGAGCTCGCGCTGGCGGACGATGAAGTCCTGGAGCGGCTGGGCCGTTGCTCCGGCCAGCCCGGTGATCGCGTTGGCCATGCCGGCGACGGCGCCGGCGAGGTCACCGACCTGGCGGACCAGCTCGTCGGGCGCGGTCACTCCGGTGACGGCGGCGTTGGTCACCGTGCGGAGCGTGTCGCCCGCCAGCTTGAGGGCGATCTGCTGAGACCTGATCAGCAGGTCGATCGGGTTGTCCACCATGCGCTCAGGGTGGCAGATGCGCCCGTTGATGCGCGGGACGTAGCGGCGGACTGGTGGGACCGGTCCCGCGAGACTGCTTCGTGGCCGTGTCCGATTTCCGCGAGATAGTGTCGGCGGCGGCGTACAGAATGGAGCCATGACAACGACGAACGCAGGGATCCCGGGGCTGGACACCGAGTCCTGCTACGCCGCGGTGAAGTCGCGTGACCGGCGCTTCGACGGGGTGTTCTACATCGCGGTGCGGACCACCGGCATCTACTGCCGGCCGTCCTGCCCCGCGCGCACCCCGGCACTGCAGAACGTCAGCTTCCACCGCAGCGCGGCAGCGGCTCAGGCCGCCGGCTACCGGGCCTGCAAGCGGTGCCTGCCCGACGCGACGCCCGGCAGTCCTGACTGGGACGTGGCGGCGACCGTCGCCGGCCGCGCGATGCGGTTGATCGCCGACGGCGTCGTCGACCGTGACGGTGTCGAGGGGCTGGCGCGCCGTCTCGGCTACACCGCGCGTCACTTGTCCCGGGTGCTGACCGCCGAGCTCGGGGCCGGTCCGCTCGCCCTCGCCCGCGCGCAGCGGGCACAGACCGCCCGGGTCCTCGTCGAGACGACCGATCTGGGCTTCGCCGACATCGCGTTCGCTTCCGGCTTCGCCAGCGTCCGCCAGTTCAACGACACGGTGCGGGAGGTCTACGCGGCGACGCCGACCCACCTGCGCGGGCGCAGGGGCGGTGCGCGGACGCCGGGTGCGATCGAGCTCCGGCTCGCGGTGCGCACGCCGTTCGCCGGCGCCGCGCTGCTCCGGTACCTCGGTCCTCGGGCGGTCGCAGGGGTGGAGACCGTCGGGGACGGGTGGTATGCCCGCACCCTCGACCTGCCCCACGGGCCCGGTACGGTCCGGCTCGAGCTCGGCGACGTGCTCGATCCGGGACAGACCGCCCTGGTCCCAGCCAGGTTCGTCCTGCACGACCTCCGCGACACCACCGCGGCCGTCGCGCGGGTCCGCCGGCTGCTGGACGGCGACTGCGACCCGATCGCCGTAGCCGACCACTTCGCCGGTGACCCCGTGATCGGGCCGCTCGTCCGGCGCCGCCCGGGGTTGCGGGTGCCCGGCCACGTCGACGGCGACGAGGTCGCCGTCCGGGCCGTGGTCGGCCAGCAGGTGAGCGTAGCCGGAGCCCGCACCGTGCTCGGGAGGCTGGTCGCCGCGCACGGAGAGCCGTGCGCGACCGACATCGCCGGACTGACCCACCTCTTCCCGGACGCCGCGACGGTCGCGGCGCTCGACCCCGGCCAGCTGCCCATGCCGCGGGCCCGCGGCCGGGCGCTGACGGCGCTCGCGGCGGCACTCGCCGACGGAGACGTGGCGCTCGACCGTGGCCCGGACCGCGACGCCGTACGAGAGACGCTGCTCGCGCTTCCCGGCATAGGACCGTGGACCGCCGACTACATCGCGTTGCGGGCCCTCGGCCACCCCGACATCTACCTGCCGACCGACGTCGGCGTGCGCAACGCACTCAAGGGTCTCGACGTCGCCGACGCCGACCCGACGACGTGGGCGCCGTGGCGCTCCTATGCCCTGCTACACCTGTGGACCTCACTGGAGGAGAACTGATCATGTGGACCGTCATCGACTCACCCATCGGCGAGCTGCGGCTCGTGGAACGCGCCGGCGCGCTGACCCAGATCGAGTTCTCGCCGTTCCGTGACGCCGACGGCCGGCCGAAGGGCGACAGGGACGACCACCACCCCTTGCTCGTCGAAGCCGCCCGGCAGCTGACCGCCTACTTCGCCGGGGACCTGAAGGACTTCGACCTGCCCCTCGCGCCCGTCGGCAGTCCCTTCCAGCAGTCGGTGTGGGCCCAGCTCACGAAGATCGGCTACGGCGACACCGCGTCGTACGGCGAGGTCGCGGCCCGTCTCGGCAAGTCCAACGCCGCGTCGCGGGCCGTCGGCCTCGCCAACGGCTCCAACCCGATCCCGATCGTCATCCCGTGCCACCGCGTGATCGGCGCCAACGGCACGCTCACCGGCTACGCCGGCGGCATCGCGCGCAAGCAGACGCTTCTCGAGCTCGAGCAGGATGCTCTTTTCTGATCATCTCTTCGTCGGCTGGCGCGTCACCGGGTCTCGCGAGCGGTCGTGCAGGTTCACCACGGTATGCCGGCGAACCTGCACTCCCCATGAGTCGTACGCCGTGGGGAGTGCAGGTTGAGCGGCATACCGTGGTGAACCTGCACGGCGTCGCAGCGGGACTATTCCGCGGCCGCCCGACGCAGCGACTCCGACAGCCGCTCCGCGGCAGCGAGTACGGCGGGGGCGTGCATGCGGCCGGGCTGACGCGAGAGCCGCTCGAGCGGCCCGCTGACCGACACGGCGGCGATCACCTTGCCACCGGGGGAGCGGACCGGGGCGGAGACCGAGGCCACGCCCTGCTCCCGCTCACCGACGGACTGCGCCCAGCCGCGCCGCCGGATCGCGGAGAGCTCGGCCGCGGAGAAGGCGGCGTTCTGCAGGCCCCGGTGGATGCGTTCGGGGTCGTCCCATGCCAGCAGGACCTGGGCCGCGGAACCAGCGCGCATCGTCAGCTGCGAGCCGACCGGAATGGTGTCGCGCAGGCCGGACGGCCGTTCGGCGGCCGCGACACAGACGCGGTGGTCGCCCTGGCGTCGCCACAGCTGCGCGGACTCGCCGGTGATGTCGCGCAGTCGCGCGAGCACCGGCCCGGCCGTCGCGAGCAGCCGGTCCTCGCCGGCTGCCGCGGACAGCTCGGCGAGGCGCGGGCCGAGCACGAAGCGGCCCTGCATGTCGCGAGCCACCAGCCGGTGGTGCTCCAGCGCCACCGCCAGCCGGTGTGCGGTCGGACGTGCCAGGCCGGTGCCGGCGACCAGGCCGGCCAGGGTGGCGGGCCCGGACTCCAGGGCCGTGAGAACCAGGGCGGCCTTGTCCAGCACGCCCACGCCGCTCGAGTTGTCCATATGGCAAGACTAACGTCTCAGATCATGGGATGCAAGCGTAGGCTTCCTCACGCATCATCGGGACGAGCGGCAAGGAGCAGGTCATGGGCAGGACCCTGGCGGAGAAGGTGTGGGACGAGCACGTCGTCCGATCGACCCAGGGGGAGCCCGACCTCCTCTACATCGATCTCCACCTCATCCACGAGGTCACCAGCCCGCAGGCGTTCGACGGCCTCCGGCTGGCGAACCGCAAGGTACGACGCCCCGACCTCACGCTCGCGACCGAGGACCACAACGTCCCGACCCTCGACTGGGACAAGCCGATCGCCGACCCGGTGAGCAAGACGCAGGTCGACACGCTGCGCAAGAACGCCGCCGACTTCGGTGTCCGCCTCCATCCGCTCGGCGACATCGAGCAGGGGATCGTGCACGTCGTCGGCCCGCAGCTCGGCCTGACCCAGCCCGGCATGACCATCGTCTGCGGTGACAGCCACACCAGCACCCACGGCGCGTTCGGGGCGATCGCGTTCGGCATCGGCACGTCGGAGGTCGAGCACGTGCTCGCCACCCAGACGCTGATGCAGGCCAAGCCCAAGACCATGGCCGTCACCGTCAACGGCAGCCTCCCCGAAGGCGTCACCGCCAAGGACATGGTCCTCACCCTGATCGCCCACACCGGCACCGGTGGCGGCCAGGGCTACATCGTCGAGTACCGCGGCCGGGCCATCGAGGAGCTCTCGATGGAGGGCCGGATGACGGTCTGCAACATGTCGATCGAGTGGGGCGCGAAGGCCGGCCTCGTCGCTCCCGACCAGACGACCTTCGACTACATCGAAGGCAAGCCCGAGGCCCCCAAGGGTGCCGACTGGGACGCCGCGGTCGAGCACTGGAAGACCCTCGTCACCGACGCCGACGCCGAGTTCGACGAGGAGATCGTGCTCGACGCCTCGACGATGACGCCGTTCGTCACGTGGGGCACCAACCCCGGACAGGGTGTCCCGCTCGGTGCGAACGTCCCGAGCCCGGACGACTTCGAGGATGCCACCGACAAGATCGCGACCGAGAAGGCGCTCGAGTACATGGGCCTCGAGGCCGGCACCCCCATGCGCGAGATCAAGGTCGACACGGTCTTCGTCGGCTCGTGCACCAACGGGCGGATCGAGGACCTGCGCCTCGCCGCCGAGATCATCAAGGGCCATCACGTCGCCGACGGCACCCGGCTGCTCGTCGTCCCCGGGTCGGTGCGGGTGCGCAACCAGGCGATGGAGGAGGGCCTCGACCGGGTCTTCATCGAGGCCGGTGCCGAGTGGCGCGGGGCGGGCTGCTCGATGTGCCTCGGCATGAACCCCGACCAGCTCGCTCCCCAGGAGCGCAGCGCGTCCACGTCCAACCGCAACTTCGAGGGCCGCCAGGGCAAGGGCGGTCGCACGCACCTGGTGTCGATCCCGGTCGCTGCCGCGACCGCCGTCCGCGGCACCCTTTCCTCGCCCGCCGACCTCTGAGGGTCTCGTGACGGTCGCCAGAGCGACCTCCTCGACCAACGAAAGAAGAAGAGCAATGGAGAAGTTCACCAGCCACACTGGCGTCGGCGTACCGCTCAAGCGCAGCAACGTCGACACCGACCAGATCATCCCGGCGGTCTACCTCAAGCGGGTCACCCGCACCGGCTTCGAGGACGGCCTGTTCGCGGCCTGGCGCACCGACCCGGAGTTCGTGCTCAACAAGCCGCAGTACGCCGCCGGGTCGGTGCTCGTCGCCGGCCCCGACTTCGGCACCGGCTCGTCCCGTGAGCACGCGGTGTGGGCGCTCGAGAACTACGGCTTCAAGGTGGTGCTGTCGGCACGCTTCGCGGACATCTTCCGCAGCAACTCCGGCAAGGCCGGGCTGCTCACGGCGCAGGTCGACGAGAAGGTGATCCAGAGGCTCTGGGACTACCTCGACGACAACCCCGGAGGCGAGATCACCGTCGACCTCGAGACCAAGACGGTCAGCACGCCGGACGGCGAGGTGCAGGACTCGTTCGACATCGACGACTACACCCGCTGGCGGCTGCTCGAGGGCCTCGACGACATCGGCATCACGCTCGGCCACGACGAGATCATCACGGCGTACGAGAGCACCCGTCCCAGCTGGAAGCCGCAGACCCAACACGCCTGACCCCTCCCCGAGTCGGCGCAACTTAAGATGCGCCGACTCGGCGCGACAACGGGGGTAAGACGCGCCGACTCGGCGCAACAACGGGGGTAAGACGTGCCGACTCGGCGCGACAACGGGGGTAAGACGCGCCGACTCGGCGACGGTCAGACGGCCATCCGGCCGAACGCGCTGCGGTGGAAGACCAGGGGCGCGCCGAGGGGGGCGTCGTCGGCCTGGCCGGATCCGGCGCCGTGCTCGACCGCGTGCAGGAGCAGCAGCACGATGGTGTGGTCACCGGCCTCGACCTCGCGGTAGATCGAGCAGTCGAAGCGCGCCAGCCCCTCGTCGAGGGTGACCGCGCCGGCCTCGGTCGTGCTGACGGGCACCTCGTCGAAGCGCCGTGCCACGGGGCCGGCCAGCTGGCGGCAGACCGCCCCGTGGTGCTCGGCGAGCACGGTCAGGCCGAGCCGGTCGGCGCGGCGCAGGTCCGGCCAGGTCTTCGAGGTGTTCGCGACCGAGACGGACACCAGCGGCGGGTCGAGGCTCACGGACGTGAACGAGCTCGCCGCGAGGCCGACCAGGGCGCCGCCGACCTCGGCCGCGACGGCGACCACGCCGCTCGGGAAGCTGCCGAACGCCTCGCGGAGCCGCGTCTGGTCGAGGTCCTGGTTGGTGGTGAGGAGGTTGGCCGTGCTCACGACGCCACCCGCCCGGCGCTCGCGAACGGCACCGCCGTGTTGTGGTGCCGCTGGGGCCGCGGGTCCTTCCAGAGACCGCGCTCCGCGAGGATCGGGAGCACACCCTCGCCGAACCAGTACGCCCCTTCGAGGTGGGGGTACGCCGACAGGATGAACTCGTCGATGCCGAGCGCGGCGTACTCCTCGATCCGGTCCGCGACCTCCTCGTGGCTGCCCACGAGCGCCGTCCCGGCACCGCCGCGCACCAGGCCGATGCCCGCCCACACGTTGGGATAGACCTCGAGGTTCTCCGAGCTGCCGCCGTGCAGGGCGAGCATCCGCCGCTGCCCCTCGGACTCGCTGCGGCGCAGGCCGTCCTGCACGCGCTTGATCGCGTCGTCCGGGATCTGGGCGAGCAGCCGGTCCGCCTCGATCCACGCCGCGGTGGACGTGTCCCGGGTGATCGTGTGCATCCGGATGCCGAACCGGATCGGTCGCTCGTCGCCGCGGCCCTCCTCGGCCGCCAGCTGCCGGATCCACGCGATCTTCTCCGCGACCGCATCCGGCGGCTCACCCCAGGTGAGGTAGACGTCGGCGTGCCGTGCCGCCACCCGACCGGCGGCAGGGGAGGAGCCGCCGAAGTAGACCGCCGGCACCGGGTCGGGGATCTGGTCGAGCGACGCGCCGGTGACGGCGATGTGCTCGCCGTCGAAGTCGACCGTCTCCCCGGCCCAGAGCCGGCGTACGACTTCCAGGAACTCGTCGCACCGTGCGTAACGGCCGTCCTTGTCCAAGAAGTCGCCATACATGCGCTGCTCGTGAGGCTCGCCACCCGTGACGACGTTGAGCAGCAGGCGTCCACCGCTGAGGTTCTGGAACGTCCCCGCCATCTGCGCCGCGAGGAACGGCGCGACCAGTCCCGGCCGGAAGGCCACCAGGAACTTGAGCCGCTCCGACGTCTGGCTCAGCATCGCGGTCGACAGCCACGCGTCCTCGCACCAGGCGCCGGTCGGTGTCAGAGCCGCCTCGAAGCCGTTGTCCTCGGCCGCCCGCGCGACCTGGGTGAGGTAGGCGACGTCGCCGGGGCGACCGGACCGGCCCGGCGTGAGACCGTGGCCGCCGCCGACGACGTGCCGGCCATCCCCGCCGTTCGTGGGCAGGAACCAGTGGAAGTTGAGAGTCATCGCCTTCCTCAGAGCTGGCCGTGGCGCGGCGGGAGGGTGCCGTCGATCGCGTAGTGCCCGAGGTGCTGCACCTTCCAAGCGGCGGGGTCGTGGAGGGTGTGGGTGCGCGCGTTGCGCCAGTGGCGGTCGAGCACGAGGGACGCGAGCGCCGATCGGGTGCCACACACTTCGAACAGCCGGTTGCTGACCTCGACGGCTGCCGTCGTCGTCGCTGCCCGGGCGGCGGCGACCGCAAGGCTTGCGTGTGCCGCCGAGGAGTCGTTGAGGTCGTCGTTCGCGCGGTCGACCGCGCGGCCCGCCTCGGCGAGGAGCGCCTCAGCTGCCCGGACCTGCAGCTCGAGCTCGCCGAACGCGTGCACCACCAGCGGGTCCTCGGCGGCGCGATCGACCCCGGCGTCCGGGTAGGGCCGGCTCTTGGTGGTCACGAACTCCGCCGCGTCCGCGAGGGCGGCGCGGGCGATGCCGGCGTCGATCGCGGCGTGCAGCAGCTGTGCGAACGCACCGAACGTCTGCGGCCGGTCGAAGGTGAGGTGGTACGGCGTGATCCGGTCGAACGGCACGCGAACCTGGTCGAGGCGCACCGTGCCGCTGGCCGTGGTCCGCTGCCCGAACCCGTCCCAGTCGTCGATGATCGTGACCCCGGGCGCATTGCCTTCGACCCACGCGACGTGGAGCGGGCCGTCGTCGTCGAGGTGGGCGAGCACCGGGACCCAGTGCGCGAACAGCGCACCGGTGCAGTAGCCCTTGGTGCCGTCGAGCACCCACTCGGCGGCGCGGGCAGGACCGGCGCCGATGCGGGGCCCGAGCGGGCGGAGCGTGGTCGCGTGGTCCCGCGCGTGCTTGCTCTTGATCTCCGACTGGGCGTTGCCGAACCGCGCGCCACCCCTGATCTCGCCGAAGAGGAGCTCCTTCTGGGCCAGCGTGCCCTGCTCGCGCAGGAAGTTGACGTAGACGAAGTGGCTGTGCGGGATCTGGGCGACGTTCGGATCACCGGCGGCGATCAGGCGGACCACCTCGGTCAGGGTCTCGGTGGAGAGGTCGGCTCCGCCGTACTCCCGTGGCACGGTGATCGCGAGCAGGCCCGACGCAGAGAGCTGCTGGAGCTGCTCGGCCGGCAGGATCCGGTGTCGATCGCGCTCCGCGGCACCGGCCGCGAAGCGGGCACCGAGGTCGCGCGCCGCCTCGACCGCCTTGAGCGGGCCGAGCACCGGGACCTCCGGAGGGTCGTAGGAGACCCGCTGTGCGAACTGGTCGATCGGCTCGATCGGCTGGCGAAGTGCAGTCATCAGACACGCTCCAGCTCTGCTGCTTCGAGCTCCCGGACGATGGGGAGCACTTCGCGGCCGAAGTACTCGACGTCCTCGAGGTAGTGGAGGAAGCCGAGGAGGAAGAGGTTCACACCTCGCCGTTTGTACTCGAGCATCCGGGTGGCGATCTGCTCGGGCGTGCCGATCAGGCCGGTGCGGAAGCCGTCGTTGTACTGCACCAGGTCCGCGAACTCCGAGTCCTGCCACATCCCCTTGTGGTCGCCCGTGCTCTGACCTGCTTGCTTGACCGCGGAGCCGAAGCCGGCGACCGCCTCACGGTCGGCCTTGTCGACGATCTCGCGGAGTACGTCGCGCGCCTCCCGCTCGGTGTCCCGGCCGATGAGGAAGCCGTTGACGCCGAACCGCACCGTGCGTCCGTGCACGGTGGCGACGTCCGAGACGTCGCGGATCTGCTCGGAGACGCCCTCGGGGGTGTTGCCGTTGGCGAAGTACCAGTCCGACACCCGCCCGGCCATGCCGCGGGCGTCGGTGGAGTTGCCGCCCTGGAAGATCTCGGGATGCGGCCGGTCGGGGCCGATCACCGGCTTGGGTTTCAGGTCGAAGTCGTGGAGGCGGTAGAAGTCGCCGGTGATCTCGGCGTGGTCGGAGGTCCAGATCTCCCGCACGTAGCGGATGAACTCCTCCGAGCGGCGATAGCGCTCGCCGTGCTCGAGCCACGGCTCGCCGAGCTTGGTGAACTCGTCCTTGAACCAGCCGCTCACGACGTTGACCGCGGCCCGGCCGCCCGAGAGCTGGTCGGCGGTCGCGATCCACTTGGCGAGCACGCCCGGGTGCCAGAGGCCGGGGTGGATCGCGGCGATCACCTTGAGCCGTTCGGTGGCGAGCAGGAGAGCAAGACTGAAGGCCGTGGACTCGTGCTGGTACGCCGCGCCGTACGACGCGATGTAGCGCACCTGGGAGAGGGCGTAGTCGAAGCCGTTGTTCTCGGCGAGCTGGGCGAGCTGCTTGTTGTAGTCGTAGCCCCAGTCGGTGCGCTGCTCGATGTTGCTCACCACCAGGCCGCCGCTCACGTTGGGGACCCAGTACGCGAACTTGAGGGGGGTCGCGAGGGACACGGGGTCCAGCGGCGGGGTGTGGCTCATCGTTGCTCCTTCTTCTGCAATCTCTGTGGGGCTCGGCGCGTTGTTTGATGTTTGTCTACTAAGTTACTAGGCTTTGGACTCCAGACAAGCAATCGGCTGGTAGGTGTCCCGGATCGCGTGATCGGCCGGGCCTGCCACCCACGGCACCGAGGCGGCACGAACGATGCGGATCGAACAGCTCGAGTACCTCGCGGCAGTGACCCAGCACGGGTCGCTCCGCCGCGCCAGCGAGCGGCTCCACCTCTCGCAACCGGCTCTGAGCGAGTCGGTGACCAAGCTCGAGCGCGAGCTCCGGGTGACCCTGCTCGACCGACGCAGGACGGGAGCGCGGATCAGCCGGGAGGGCCGCGAGCTCCTGCCCTACATGGAGGAGGTGCTGGCTGCCGTGGGCCGGTTGCGGGCTGCCGCCGGCGACCAGCGCGCGGACGGGCGGCTGATCCGGCTCGGCACCGTCCACGCCGCCACGGCCACGCTCCTCGTGCCGGCGTTGCGGGCGTTCCAGGGGAGCCGGCCGGCAGCCACGGTCGAGGTGCTCACCTTCCAGCAGGCGCAGATCGACGAGGGTCTCGCGGAGGGCACGCTGGACCTCGGGCTGGTCAACGTCCTCGACGGCGACGACCCGCCGGCCGGTCTGGTCGGGACCGACCTCCTGCACGGACGGCCGGTCGCCGTGCTTCCGGCCGATCACCCGCTCGCCGCACTCGCGCAGGTGACGGTCGAGGACCTCCGCCGCCAGCGGTTCGTGATGATGCGGGCCGGCTACCTCATGCACCGCTACGTGCACCGGATCTTCGGGGCCGACCTCCCTCAAGCCTGCCACAGCGCCGACGGCGCGGAGACGGGCAAGGCGCTGGTCGCCGAGGGGCTGGGCGTCACCGTGCTCCCGGACTACAGCGTCGTCGGCGACCTGCTCCACCGGTCCGGCCTGATCGTCACCCGCCCGATCGCCGGCGATCCCACGGTCGTGACGCTCGTCGTACGCCAGCGCACCAGCCTGCCGGTGTCGCTGCAGGTGCGCGAGCTGCACGCGACGCTCCTGGCGCGGGCGGGGGAGTACCGCGCCGCGCAGGCCTCCTGACCTCCGCCCTCCTCGTCCGCACGGCAGTCCGCCGCGCCGCCGCCGAGTGGGTCGGCCACCCTCCGGCAACCTACGATTAACCCTGTGTCCACCTCGTCCGTCGCCGATCCGCCGTTGCCGGCGGACGGGGACGAAGGGGACGACCAGGAGCGGGCGATCGTCACGGCCGATGAGGCCGCAGCGCAGGCCGTCCGGGAGCCGCACCGGCTCGCCGTCGTGCTCCGCCGCGGCGCGCTGGTCTCGCTCCTCGTCGCGGTCTTCCTGACCCTGACCCTCGAGGTCTCGACGCTGTGGCGGGGAGACCCGCGATGGGTCAGCGACCAGTTCGTCCGCTACGTCGGGTTCTACGTCGACACGGTCCTGGTCTGGTTCGTGCTGCTGTTCCTCTGGTCCGTGATCGGCCGGCTGTGGTGGGCGATCGGGCTGCTGACGGCCTTCGTGGTGCCGATCGCCGTCGCCAACCGGATCAAGATCAACCTCCGCGAGGAGCCGATCTATCCGAGCGACACCGACTTCATCAGCGAGCCTGGATTCCTCAGCGCCTTCGTCTCCCCGACGAAGGTCGTGCTGCTCGTCGTCGGGCTCGTCCTCCTCGTCGGGGGCTGTGTCCTCGTCGGGCGCCGGCTCTCGCGCCGCTACCCGCGACCGTCGCTGCGCAAGCTGCCCCGCCGCCAGGCCTGGGGAGTCGGAGCGCTCCGCCTCGTGGTGCTCCTGGTGACGGCGGCGCTGCTGTTCCAGACGACCAAGTTCAACGAGCCTGGCAACCTCTGGCGCAAGGCCTACGAGGTGCGCGGCGAGCACTGGCGCTACTGGAACCAGAAGACCAACTACCGCAGCAACGGCTTCGGCGGCGGCTTCCTCTACAACATGCCGATCTCTGCGATGGCCGAGCCGCTCGGCTACGACGAGGACGCCATGGAGCAGATCGCCGCGCGCTACACCCGGGCCGCCGCGCAGATCAACCGCACCCGCACGGGGAGTCTCGACGACGTCAACGTCGTGCTCGTCCTGAGCGAGTCGTTCACCGACCCCACCCAGCTCGACGGCTTCGACCTCGAACGCGACCCGATCCCACAGACCCGCGCGGTCATGCGGGAGACGACGTCCGGCACCATGCTCGCGCAGCTGTACGGCGGCGGCACGGCCAACATGGAGTTCGAGACCCTGACCGGTGAGTCGATCGCGCTCTTCCGCCCGCAGATGGTCTCGCCCTACCAGATGCTCGTCTCGAACTACGAGAAGTACCCGTCAGCGGTCGGCTGGTTCAAGTCCCAGGGCCACAAGGCGATTGCGATCCACCCCTACATGGTGGGGCTCTACAAGCGCGAGCAGGTCTACCAGACCTTCGGCTTCGAGGAGTTCGTCCACGACACGTCGATGCAGTCGCAGGAGACCATCGACGACAACCCCTACATCGACGACACCGCGGCCTTCGACGAGGTGCTCCACCAGATCGACGAGAACGACGATCCGCTGATGGTCAACCTGGTCACGATGCAGAACCACATTCCTGTCGAGGACCACTACGACGACCCGATCGGCGTCAGCGGCATCGGAGGCGACCAGGGCGAGCGGATCGGCCAGTATGCGCGCGGGCTCGAGCACTCCGATGCCGCACTCACCAAGTTCCTCGCCGATCTCAAGGCCAGCGACGAGAAGTCGATCGTGCTGTTCTTCGGGGATCACCTGCCGGGCATCTACGACTCCGAGATCAAGGACGCCAACAGCGACGGCCTCGACCTCTACCAGACGCCGTTCTTCGTGTGGAACAGCGAGGGCAACGTCCATCGGCCGGTGCCGCTCACCAGCCCGTCGTTCTTCCTTCCGTTGGTCTATCGGGTTGCCGATGCCCCGGTGCCGCCGTACCTCGCCCTCCTGGACCTGTTGCACGACCACGTGAGTGCGATGCAGCAGGGCCGGATCATCACCAGCGACGGTGCGCAGACCCCCGAAAGTTCGCTGGGTCTGCGGTCGAAGCGGCTGCTCGAGGACATGCGACTCGTGCAGTACGACTTCTCGATCGGCAGTCGTTATGCGGTCGACGACCTGTGGCCGGGCGCGGCCGACTGACGGTCCCCCAACCAGTCCGATGTGACGAAAGTGGCGTGAATTCGGTGAATTCGGCGCTCTTCAGCGAAAAAGTCGAGTGGAAACCCGGCGTGGTCATTGTGAGGTTGGCCACGAATGCCTAGCGTGCCGAAGAAGGAATCCGGGCGAACGCCCGGTACTCGACGGCCCAGGAGCGGCGAAGACGCCGGCCCAGGCGGAAGGACAAGTAGTGAACAAGTCTCAGTTCATCGACGCACTCGCCGATCGTTACGACGGGAACCGGAAGGCTGCCGCCCACGCGCTCGACTCCGTGCTCGACACCATCACCCGTCAGGTCGCCAAGGGCGAGAAGGTGGCCATCACTGGCTTCGGGTCGTTCGAGAAGGCGGTGCGCAACGCGCGCTGGGTCCGCAACCCGCAGACCGGCGCGCGCGTCAAGACCAAGAAGAAGTCGGTGCCGAAGTTCAGCGCCGGCGCCGACCTCAAGAACGTCGTCTCCGGTGCCAAGAAGCTGCCGGCGTTGAAGAAGGCGGCTGCTCCTGCGAAGAAGGCTGCTGCTCCGGCGAAGGCCGCGGCGAAGAAGGCTGCCGCTCCCGCAAAGACCGCCGCCAAGAAGGCCACCGCGGCGGCAAAGAAGGCGGCTCCGGCCAAGAAGGCGCCCGCGAAGAAGGCACCTGCGAAGAAGGCTCCGGCCAAGAAGGCGCCCGCGAAGAAGGCACCGGCCAAGAAGGCACCGGCCAAGAAGGCTCCGGCCAAGAAGGCACCTGCCAAGAAGGCGCCCGCGAAGAAGGCGCCGGCCAAGAAGGCTCCGGCCAAGAAGGCTCCGGCCAAGAAGAAGTAGTCCTGACCTACCCGGTCACGACGCGACGGGCCGTCCTCACCACGAGGGCGGCTCGTCGCCGTTTTCCCGAGCGGCGTCGAGCACGGCGCGGGTGGCCGCGCCGATGCCGAGTGCCACGGCCGCTCGCAGACTGACGACGTCGTCGACGTCCTGGCGCAGTCCGGGCAGGTCGCCCGGCACCGGCGTCGCGCCGCCGGCGGAGTGCGCGGCCGCGGAGTCGGTGCCGAACCTCGGGTCGAAGTCGGCGTACGACGCCGTGTAGAGCGTGGTGCCGGTGCCTGCGGCATCGGCGACGTACGACGCCCGGCCGGTGACGGACGCCAGTGCCGCCGCGAGATCCTCGGTGCGCAGCGCCGGGAGGTCGGCGCAGAGCGCGACCGGTCGCAGAGCCGGCCATCGACGTCGCGGCCTCGGCAACGGCCTGGACCAGTGCCGGGTTGAGTCCGTTGCCGCCGTCCGGGCAGGCGTCCGCCCCCAGCGCGGTGAGGGTGGCAGCGAAGCGCGCGTCGTCGGTGGTGATCAACACCTGCGCGACGCCGCTGGTCGCGAGGCACGCGGTCACGGTGTCGATGGCGAACGCGCTCGCGAGCGCGACCCGCTGTTCGGCGGGGATGCCGACGAGCCGGGTCTTGCCGACCCCCGGAGGCTTCACCGGGATCACGACCACGTGCTGTGCCCCGTTCGCGACCACGCACCGATCCTGTCAGGTGGTCGATGCGCCTCGCGCCCGGCGTCCTTGCTGCGTGGCTGAGGTCGGCGGCCGGTAGCCTGCCTCCCGTGAGGGTGCGCAAGGTGCAGGAGAAGCGCAACTGGGCCATCGGCCTGGCAGTCGTGATCATCAAGCCGACGCTGATTGCGACCACCCAGCGCGAGTGGATCGGCGGGGACGTGAACTTCCCAGCGAAGGGCGGCTGCGTCGTCGTCCTCAACCACCTCTCGCACATCGACCCACTGACTGCGGCGCTGCTGTTCTACGACCACGGCCGGATCCCGCGCTACCTGGCGAAGGACGGGCTGTTCCGCAACAAGGGGCTCGGCTTCTTCCTGCGTCAGGCGGGCCAGATCCCGGTGCACCGCGAGACCGCCGGCGCGGTCGGGGCGTACGACGCCGCGGTGGCGGCCGTCCGCGCCGGACAGGCCGTGATCATCTATCCCGAGGCGACGATCACGCGTGACCCGGACCTGTGGCCGATGCGCGGCAAGTCCGGCGCCGCCCGGATCGCGCTGGAGACCGGCTGTCCGGTGGTCCCGGTGGGTCAGTGGGGGGCCCAGGAGATCCTGCCGCCCTACACGAAGAAGCCGCATCTCGTGCCGCGCAAGAAGATCACGGCGCGGGTAGGGCCTCCGGTCGAGCTGGCCGACCTGGCCGCGCAAGAGCCCCGCACCGCGGCGGTCATCAACGAGGCGACCGACCGGATCATGGCGGCGATCACCCACCAGCTCGAGCTGATCCGAGGTGAGGAAGCGCCGGACGAGCGCTACGACATGCGGATCCACGGCGACCGCTTCAAGGACCGGAAGAAGGCCTCATGAGCTCACCCCACCCGATTCTTCGCTTCCTCCGCTTCGCTCCCCCAGCGAACAATCGCGCGGGGACCCCGAAATGAGGAAGGTAGCGGTGTTGGGAGCGGGCTCCTGGGGCACGGCTTTCTCGATGGTGCTCGCGGACGGCGGCAACGACGTCGTCATCTGGGCGCGTCGGGAGGAGGTCGCCGACTCGATCCGGACCCGGCGTGAGAACACCGACTACCTCCCCGGCATGGAGCTGCCGCGCACGATCACCGCGACGCACGATCCGGAGCAGGCGCTGGCCGGCGCGGACGTCGTCGTACTCGCCGTGCCGTCGCAGTCGCTCCGCACCAACCTCCCGACGTTCGTGCCGTTCCTCGAGCCCGATGCCGTGCTGGTGTCGCTGATGAAGGGCATCGAGCTCGGGACGCTGGAGCGGATGAGCGAGGTCATCCAGGAGGTGGCCGACGTCGACCAGGGGAGGATCGCCGTCGTCAGCGGACCCAACCTGGCCAAGGAGATCGCGCGCCGGGAGCCGGCCGCCTCGGTCGTCGCGTGCGCCGACGACGACGTGGCCACCATGCTGCAGAAACGCTGCCACTCGCCGGCGTTCCGTCCCTACACCAGCGTCGACGTCCTGGGCTGCGAGCTGGGCGGTGCCTACAAGAACGTGGTCGCGCTCTGCGTCGGCATGGCCGTCGGGTTGGGCTTCGGCGACAACACCACGGCGTCACTGATCACCCGCGGCCTCGCCGAGACCGCACGGCTGGCGATGCGGCTCGGCGCCAACCCGCTGACCCTGATGGGGCTCGCGGGCCTCGGCGACCTGGTCGCGACCTGCTCCTCGCCGCTGTCGCGCAACCGCACGTTCGGCGAGAAGCTCGGCCTCGGGATGACGGTCGACGAGATCGTGGCGTCGACCCGACAGGTCGCCGAAGGCGCCAAGTCCTGCTCATCGATCCGCTTGCTCGCCGAGAAGGCCGGCGTCGAGGCCCCGATCGCCGAGCACGTCGACGAGGTCGTCGCCGGCCGGATGACCACCTCGGAGATGATGGAGGCCTTCATCAGCCGCGATCCCAAGGCCGAGATGGGCTGAGCGGCCGGTCGGTCGGGCGGTCGGGCGCGGCGCGGCGCGGCGCGGCGCTGATGTAACACGCTGTTCGGGGATCTTCCGGGGCCACCACGTCTCTGGGAGACCGTTGCATCGGCGCCGAGGCAACGTGAACGTCCTGCCAGATCGGTGAACAGCGTGTTGCAGCTGCCGTGGCCCCGGCAGTACGGCGAACAGCGTGTTACATCACGCCTGAGGCGCCGGCGCCGGTGCCACCCCGTCCAGAGCCTGGGCCAGGTCGGCCCAGAGGTCCTCGACGTCCTCGATGCCGACCGACAGCCGCACCAGGCCCTCCGGGATCGTGGCGGCCTCGGCCTTCCACCGGCGGCGCCGTTCGAGCGTCGACTCGACGCCGCCGAGCGAGGTGGCGTGCACCCAGAGCCTCACGTCGCGGGCGAGGAGGTCGGCGGCCGGCGCACCGCCGCGGACGACGGCGGCCACGATCGCGCCGAAGCCGGGGTAGCGGACCTCCTCGATCGCGGGGTGCTCTCCCAGCCGCCGGACCAGCTCGGCGGCGTTGGCCTGTGCCCGGTCGAGGCGCACGTGCAGCGTCCGCATGCCGCGGAGCGCCAGCCAGGTCTCGAACGGCCCGGGGATCGCGCCGACCAGGTCGCGTCGGCTCTTGAGCGCGGCGAACACCTCGTCGTCGTCGACGACCAGCGCGCCGAGCTGCACGTCGCTGTGGCCGGCGAGGTACTTCGTGGCCGAGTGGACCACGATGTCGGCGCCGAGCGAGAGCGGCTGCTGCAAGAGAGGGGTCGCGAACGTGTTGTCGACGACGACCCGCACACCCAGCTCGCGGGCGGCCGCGACGAGGGCAGGGATGTCGGCGAGCTCGAGGGCGGGGTTGGTCGGGGACTCGATCCAGAGCAGCGCGCAGTCCTCGTCGTCGGTCATCGCGGCGATCACCGCATCGGTGTCGGCGATGTCGACCAGCCGGCAGTGCAGGCGGTCGCGGGTCTCCAGGTCGGCGAGCGCCATCACCGTCCCGCTGTAGGCGTGCCGTGGCGCCACCACGCCGCTGCCCTGGCCGACCAGGTCGAGCACCGTGGCCACGGCAGCCATGCCCGAGGCGAACGCCAGGGCTCGGCCGCCCTCGAGCGCGCCCAGGACGTCCTCGAACGCGGACCAGGTCGGGTTGCCGTACCGGCCGTACTCGAGGTCGCCCGTCGCGACGTACGTCGACGCCATCGTGATCGGCGGATTGAGCGGTGCGTCGGGCTCGTGGGCCGGGCGGCCGGCTGTCACGGCGATGGTGGCCGGGCGCAGGTCGGGAACAGGCTGGTCGACGGTTGGGGGCATGGGACAAAGGTAGGTTGGTCGCCGATGAGCGAGCCCACCGGTCGTCGTACCCGTGTCGCCGTCGTCTTCGGCGGCCGTTCGTCCGAGCACGCGATCTCGTGCGTGACGGCTGGTTCGGTGCTCAAGGCGCTCGACAGCGACCGCTACGAGGTCATTCCCATCGGCATCGCCACGGACGGGCGCTGGGTGCTCGAGAGCGGCGACCCGGACCGGCTCTCGATCGGTGGCCCGGATCGGTTGCCGGCGGTCGACGGTGACCGCGCTCCGGCCACGATCGGCGACGTGGACGTCGTCTTCCCGCTCCTGCACGGGCCCTGGGGCGAGGACGGCACCATCCAGGGCATGCTCGAGATGGCGGGCAAGAGGTACGTCGGGTCCGGTGTCCTCGCGTCGGCGGTCGGGATGGACAAGGCGTACCTCAAGGTCGTGCTGGCTGCAGCCGGTCTCCCCGTGATGCCATCGACGACGGTGACCGCACGGGAATGGGCGGAGGACGGACTGAGCGTCCGCGAGCGGGTCGCCGTGCTCGGCTACCCGGTCTTCGTGAAGCCGGCGCGCGGCGGGTCGAGCATCGGCATCGCGAAGGCGCACGGCTCCGACGAGCTCGACGCCGCGATCGAGGGGGCGCTCCGGCACGACCCGAAGGTGCTGGTGGAGGTGTCGGCCGAGGGCGCGCGCGAGGTCGAGTGCGGTGTGCTCGAGGCGCTCGACGGCGGCGTCGAGACCACCGTGCCGGCCGAGATCCGGATCACCGGCGACCACGAGTTCTACGACTTCGAGGCGAAGTACCTCCCCGAGGAGGCCACCGAGCTCGACGTGCCGGCCGACGTGCCGGAGGAGACCGCGCACGAGCTGCGGGCCCTCGCGGAGCGGGCCTTCCGCGCCGTCGGCTGTGAGGGCCTGGCGCGGGTCGACTTCTTCCTGATGCCGGACGGATCGGTGATCGTCAACGAGCTCAACACCATGCCGGGGTTCACGCCGCTGTCGATGTTTCCCCGGATGTGGGCCGCGAGCGGACTGGACTACCCGGCCCTCGTCGACCGGTTGGTCGCGCTGGCGATGCAGCGCGGCACCGGCCTCCGCTGAGCGAACGTTGGTCGAGGAGGTCGCTCGGGCGACCGTCACGAGACCTAGAGGTCGCAGGTCGCGGTCTCGTGCAGGTGCTCGGCGACGAGGGGTGCGAGCTTGGCCATCACGCCGGCCTCGATGCCGTTGCCGCGGAGCTCGGCCGGCACCACGGCCTGCACCCGGGGCTCGTGCCAGGCGGACGTGATCACGAGGTCGAGGCTCAGGTCGTCGTACTGCTCCTGAGGGACGTACCACGGCACGTCGTTGGCGACCAGGCACTGGGCGCCCGGCCCGAATTCGTCAGGTACGCCGACGCCGCACGTCACGACGATCGGCGGGTCGCCGTAGGCGGCGGCCGGTGCGTCCGAGGGCTCGATGTCCACGCGGGACTCGTCGGCGAGGGTGTCGGGCAGCGCGTCGGCGAACGCCTCGCACGCGGCCGCGTCGTCGGCATCGAGGTCGGGCACGTCGACCTCGACGGGTCCGCCGCACGCGGACAACAGCAGCAGCGCCCCGATGGTCGAGGAGCTCGCTCTGCGAGCGTCACGAGACCAGGGGCCCCGCACGGTCAGATGT
Source organism: uncultured Actinomycetota bacterium (assembly GCA_963766035.1). Taxonomy (GTDB): domain Bacteria; phylum Actinomycetota; class Actinomycetes; order Propionibacteriales; family Nocardioidaceae; genus Nocardioides. The sequence goes on from CAVXYP010000006.1 coordinate 393,809, forward strand.
GGACGACCGGGCAGGTGAGGGTGCGGGTGATGCCGTCGAGGTTCTGCACCTTCGAGACCACGAGCTTGCCCAGCTCGTCGACGTTGCGCGCCTCGGCGCGCACGATCACGTCGTAGGGCCCGGTGACGTCTTCGGCGAGCGTGACACCCTTGACCTCGGCGATCGCCTTGGCAACCTCGGCGGCCTTGCCGACGTCGGTCTGGATCAAGATGTAGGCCTGCACCACCATTGGTTGCACTCCTAGGGGATTGAGGTCGACGGACGGCGACCGTCGGCCACGACGGTCACGACTTCAGAACCTACCGCGCGGACGCCCCGACCGCCTCTTCCTTGATGGCTGCCGGCCGATGGCAACTGCGGTGGATCTGGTGGGATGGACCCCGTGCCCGACTCCCAGCCCGCCCCCGACGCCACCTTGGCCGATCTCGGAGAGTTCGGCCTGATCAGCCACGTCGCCCGGATCGTGGAGGAGACCGCACCCGGCGAGGAGGTGCTCGTCGGCCCCGGCGACGACGCGGCCGTGCTGCGGGTCCGCAAGGGTCATGTCGTCGTCTCGACCGACCTGATGGTCGAGGGCCGGCACTTCCGGAGGGACTGGGCCGACGCGATCGACGTCGGACACCGGGCCGCCGCGCAGAACCTCTCCGACATCAATGCCATGGGCGGCCGCGCGATCTGGCTGACCGTCGGGTTCGCCGCGCCGCCGACGCTGCCGGCCCGGTGGGCGCTCGACTTCGTCCAGGGCTTCGCCGAGGAGTGCGCGTCCGTCGGCGCCGGCGTCGTCGGAGGCGACGTCACGAGCGCGGAGAAGATCACGATCGCCGTCACGGTCCTCGGTGCCTGCACCGTCTCACCGGTCCTTCGCTCCGGCGCGCAGCCCGGCGACGTGGTGGCGCTGTGCGGGCGCCAGGGCTGGGCCGCCGGCGGCCTGGCGGTGCTGGGGCGCGGGTTCCGCTCACCGCGGGTGCTGGTCGACGCCTACCGCCGCCCGCAGCCGCCGTACGACGCGGGGCCGGCCGCCGCCGACGCCGGCGCCACCGCACTCATCGACATCTCGGACGGCCTGCTCGCCGACGCCCTGCACGTCGCCCGCGCCAGCGGGGTCGGCCTCGACATCGAGTCCTCGACCCTCGAGGTGCCGGAGCCGCTCGTCGCCGTCGGCAGCGCGACCGGCGCCGACCCGCTCACGTTCGTCCTCGGCGGAGGGGACGACCACGCCCTGCTCGCCACCTTCCCGGACGGCACCGCACTTCCCGACGGATGGGTGCGGATCGGCGCCGTCACCGACCCCGGGCCGGACGGCCCGGGAGTCACGGTCGACGGTGCGCCGTACGACGGCCCCACCGGCTGGACCCACTTCTAGCGAACGCCGACCCGGCGCATCTTCGGGTGGATGTTGCGCCGAGTCGGCTGCGTCTTGTGTGAAGATGCGCCGAGTCGGCGTGGTTTGCGGGGTAAGACGCGCCGACTCGGCGTCGTTTGCGGGGTAAGACGCGCCGGCTCGGCGTGACGTGCGGGGTAAGACGCGCCGACTCGGGGAGAAAAACAAGAACGGCCGCCACGAGCGTGGCGGCCGATCCGTTGCGCACTGCGGTCAGCGTGTGACCTTGCCGGCCTTGATGCAGCCGGTGCAGACGTTGAGGCGCTTCGGGGTGCCGTTGACGACAGCGCGGACGCGCTGGATGTTCGGGTTGAAGCGGCGCTTGGTGATCTTGCGCGACCACGGCCGGTTGTTGCCGAAGGCCGGCTTCTTCGCGCAGATGTCGCAGACGGCAGCCACGGGTTGACTCCTACAGATCGGGTTTCGTGTTTCGAAGTAGAGGGCGCCCAGCACTGGGCAACCGGATCAGATTAGCCGAAGGTGGTCGGCTGTCAGAAATCGAGGAAGGCGGGGACCACGGCGCTGGAGGATCCCGGGACGGTGCTGGCTCTCCCACTAGATTGATCCCATGGCTGGCGGCATCGAGCTCGACACCGTGCTGCGGTTCGTCGACATCGCCGTCGACGCGTTGGCGGAGGCGCGGGAGGAGATCGACGCCCTCAACGTCTACCCGGTGCCCGACGGCGACACCGGCACCAACATGTACCTCACGATCGCCGCTGCGCGCGACGCCATGCGTGAGCTCCCGGGGGCCCCGAGGCGGGCCGCGCTCGCGGCGTTCTCCCGCGGTGCGCTGCTCGGCGCCCGCGGCAACTCCGGCGTGATCCTGAGCGAGATGCTCGGCGCCATCTCGCGCCGGATCGCCGCGGCGACGGCCGAGGACCGCAACGCCGAGGTGATGGCCGAGGCGTTGAGGCACGCGACCGAGGCGAGCTATGCGGCCGTGGGCGAGCCGGTCGAGGGCACCATGCTCACGGTCGCCCGGGCGGCGGCCGATGCCGCGGCGGAGGCGGTCAAGGATCCCGCCGCACGGACCCACGACGTGCTCGGGGCCGCGGCCGGGGCGGCTCGCGAGGCGCTGGCCCGCACGCCCGAGCAGCTCGAGGTGCTCGCCCGGGCGGGGGTGGTCGACGCCGGCGGGCGAGGGTTGTGCGTGATCCTGGATGCGGCCGAGACGGTGCTCACCGGCAAGCGCCCGGTGCCCGTGACCCATCCGCTCGGACAGCACGTGATCCCCGTGCCCCAGCTGCCGCCGGCCGGCGCCGGCGACCTCAGCAGCGAGGGCCCGTCCTACGAGGTCATGTACCTCCTCGACACCCAGGACGGCGAGATCCCGCCGTTGCGCGCCCGGCTCGGCGAGCTGGGCGACTCGGTCGTGGTCGTGGGTGGCGACGGGCTGTGGAACGTCCACGCGCACGTCGACGACGTCGGTGCCGCGATCGAGGCCGGCCTGGCCGTCGGCCGGCCGCACCGGATCCGGGTCACCCACTTCGCCGAGCAGATCGCCGCGACGGCCGCGGAGGGTTCGGGCGACAGCCGGACGCCCGCACCGACGGGCCGCAGCGTGATCGCCGTGGCAGCAGGACCGGGCCTGGCCACCCTCTTCTCCGACGCCGGCGCAATCGTGGTCGAGGGGGGGCCCGGTCGCCGGCCGTCGACCGGTCAGCTGCTCGAGGCGATGGCCGGCAGCGGCGCCCAGGAGATCGTGATCCTCCCCAACGACCCTGACTCGGTGCGGGCAGCCCGGGTCGCCGCGAGCACGGCGGAGTCCGACGGAGCGGGGCAGGGACTGCGGATCTCGGTCATCCCGACCGAGGCCCAGGTGCAGGGGCTGGCCGCCATCGCCGTGCACGAGCCGGGGCGAACCTTCGACCAGGACGTCACCGAGATGACCGCCACCGCCCGGCACGTGAAGCACGGCGCGGTCACCATCGCCGTGAAGGAGGCGATGACGTCGGCCGGACCGTGCCACGAGGGCGACGTCCTCGGCGTGATCGCGGGCGACTTCGTGGTCATCGGCGACAAGCTCGACCAGGTCGCGGTCGCCGTACTCGAACGCCTGCTGGCCTCCGGGGGCGAGCTGGTGACCCTGGTCCGCGGCGAGGGCGCGGCCGACATCGCCGACCGCGCGGCGGCCTGGGTGGAGGAGCACCACCCCCATGTCGACGCCGTGGTGTACGACGGTGGACAGGAGCGCTACCCGCTCCTGATGTCCGTCGAGTGAAGGGGGCTCGTTGACCACCCTCGACTCACCGATCGCCGCGGTGCTCGGCAGGACCACGCCAGCCCAGCGCAAGAAGTTCGAGGACGGCCTGGGACTGCGGACGGTCGGCGACCTCGTCCACCACTTCCCTCGCCGGTACCTCGACACCGGCAGCCTCACCAAGGTCCGCGACCTCAGGGTGGGGCAGTTCCTCTGTGTGGTCGGCGAGATCGTCGACTGCAAGCAGCACACCTACAAGGACCGGCGCTCCGGCCGCCTCGCCTTCCGCGTCGAGGCCGTTCTCAGCACGGACGGCCCAGCGCTCAGGATGACGTTCTTCGCTAAGAACCAGCACACCTCCGATTGGCAGCAACGCCGGGTGGCGAAGGGGAAGCGTGGCATCTTCCTCGGCCAGGCGGGGCGGTTCCGCGACGAGTGGCAGCTCACCAACCCGGCGATGACGATCTTCGGCGAAGCCGACGACGAGCAGACGGTCGTTGACGAGATCGGCGACCTCTACCCGATCTACCCACTCACCAAGGGGCTCCAGACCTGGGACGTCGCGCGCGCCGTTCGCGCAGCGCGTGGCCAGCTGGGAGCGCTTCCCGAGCTCCTGCCCGCCGGCGTCCGCGAGGCGTACGACGTCCTCGACGTGATGACCGCGCTCGACTGGATCCACACCCCCGACCGGCGTGACCAGGTGGCGCGGGCGCAGCATCGGTTCCGGTTCGAGGAGGCGCTGATCACCCAGCTCGTGCTGGCCCGGCGTCGCCGCGCGCTCCGCGAGCTCGGCGCGATGGCGCGCACCGGCGGCGACGGAGCCCTGCAGCTGGCGTTCGACGAGCGGCTGCCGTTCACGCTGACCGACGGGCAGCGCGAGATCGGCGAGCAGATCGCCCACGACCTCGCTCAGCCGCACCCGATGAACCGTCTGCTCCAGGGCGAGGTCGGCTCCGGCAAGACCCTCGTCGCGCTCCGGGCGATGCTCCGCGTCGTCGACTCCGGCGGCCAGGCGGCGCTGCTGGCGCCGACGGAGGTGCTCGCACAGCAGCACTACCGCTCGATCGTGGCGATGCTCGGTGAGCTCGGCGACGGCGGCACCATCTTCGGAGCCGGGGACGGCACCCGGGTCGAGCTGCTGACCGGGTCCATGACCAAGACCCAGCGCACCGAGCCGCTGCTGCGGGCGGCCAGCGGTGAGGCCGGCATCGTCATCGGCACCCACGCGCTGCTGCAGGACCAGGTCCAGTTCGCCGACCTCGGCCTCGTCGTCGTCGACGAGCAGCACCGCTTCGGCGTCGAGCAGCGGGCCGCTCTCATCGACAAGGCCGCGATACCGCCGCACCTGCTGGTGATGACGGCGACCCCGATCCCGCGCACCGTTGCCATGACCGTCTTCGGCGATCTGGAGGTGTCCACGCTGAGGGAGCTGCCCGCCGGTCGCGCGCCGATCCAGACCAACGTCGTCCCGCTCGCGGAGCAGCCGGCGTGGATCGACCGGGCCTGGGCACGGGTGCGGGAGGAGGTCGAGAAGGGCCACCAGGTCTACGTCGTGTGCCCGCGGATCGCGGGCGACGACGCCGAGACCGACCAGGACGACGTGGTCGACCTCGACGAGGAGGGCAATCCCGTCGCTGCCCCCGTCTCGGCCTTCGCCGCAGTGGAGGAGGTCGTCCATCACCTCGCCACCGGACCACTCGCCGGCCTGCGGCTCGCGCGTCTCCACGGCAAGCTCCCGGCGGAGGAGAAGGACGCGACGATGCGCGCGTTCGCGCGCCACGAGATCGACGTGCTCGTGTCCACGACAGTCATCGAGGTCGGTGTCGACGTCGCCAACGCGACCATGATGGTGATCCTCGATGCCGACCGGTTCGGCGTCTCCCAGCTCCACCAGCTCCGCGGTCGCGTCGGCCGGGGTGGCCTCCCCGGCCTCTGCCTGCTGGTGACCCACGCGGGGGGCCCGGCGGCGCCGGCTTCGGTCCCGGCGCGCGAGCGGCTCGACGCCGTCGCGAGCACGACCGACGGCTTCGTGCTGAGCCGCATCGACCTCGAGCAGCGGCGGGAGGGCGACGTGCTCGGTGCGTCCCAGGCGGGACGCCGGTCGAGCCTCGAGAACCTGCGTGTACTCCGCGACGAGGACACCATCGTCGCCGCCCGGGAGGCTGCCGAGCACCTGCTGCAGCGCGACCCCGGGCTCGACGCGAGCCCGCTGCTCGCCGACGCTGTCACCGACCTCGAGCGGTCGCAGCAGGGCGACTTCGTGGACAAGTCGTGAGCACGCGGTGACCCGCATCATCGCGGGCCGCGCCGGCGGCCGGCGGCTCGAGACCCCGAAGGGCGAGCGCACCCGGCCCACCAGCGACCGGGTGCGCGAGGCACTGTTCTCGGCGATCGAGTCCCGGACCGGTTCGCTCCACGGTCTGCGTTTCCTGGACCTGTACGCCGGCTCCGGCGCGATCGGCCTCGAAGCCTGGTCCCGCGGTGCCGCGTCGGTGACCTTCGTCGAGGCCGACGGCCGCACGGCGGACCTCATCCTCCGCAACGCCCGGGTGGTCGGCTGTGACGTGGCCCAGGTCCGCCGTACCCCTGTCACCGTGGCGCTGGCCGCCACCCCGGCGGCGCCGTACGACGTGGTGTTCAGCGACGCCCCCTACCCGCTGCCGGACGACGACATCGCCCAGGACCTCGACCTGCTGGCCGGCAACGCCTGGCTCTCGACGGACGCACTGCTGGTCGTCGAGCGCGGATCCCGCAGTCCCGAACCCATCTGGCCGGCCGGGATCACGCCCCTTCCGGGCAAGCGGGGGATGAAGAAATACGGCGAGACCACGCTCTGGTACGCCACCGCTGGCGATATCTAGCGGGGATGAGGTCCCCGAGCCATTACGGTGACGGCATGCGACGCGCTGTCTGCCCAGGCTCGTTCGACCCGGTGACCAACGGTCACCTCGACATCTTCGGTCGAGCCGCCGCCCTCTTCGACGAGGTCGTCGTCGCGGTCGGTGTCAACAAGTCCAAGTCGGCGTCCTCCAGCCGGCTCTTCAGCTCCGACGAGCGACTCGAGATGATCGCCGACGCCGTCAGCCCGTGGCCCAACGTCAAGGTCCAGGGCTTCACCGGCCTGGTCACCGACTTCTGCCGCGACATCGGCGCGCAGGCGATCGTGAAGGGCCTGCGCGGGTCCGGCGACTACGACTACGAGCTGCAGATGGCGCAGATGAACGCCCACCTCACCCCCGTGGAGACGGTGTTCCTGATGACCGACCCCAGCATGTCCTTCGTGTCCTCGAGCCTGGTCAAGGAGGTCGCGTCCTTCGGCGGCGACGTGTCCGGCCTGGTTCCTCCCGCCGTCTTCAAGCGGCTCACCGCCCGGCTGGCCGAGCGCCAGGCGGGGGCCTGAGCGCCAGATTTGGCCGCCTCCCGCGCTGACCGTTACGATTCTCGCTGATCTGTTGTGTCCGGACCGGGAGTGCTCACATGACCAGCCTGGACCCGAGGGCGCCGCTCGTGCTCGATACTCGCGAGCTCGGCCGCCGCCCGGGGTCCCAGCGGGAATTGACGCTCACGGCACCGGCCCCGGCAGATCTGGGCATCGAAGTCCTCTCGGTCACCGAGGGTTCGCCGGTCGACATCGATCTGCGGCTCGAGGCGGTCATGGAGGGCGTCCTGGTCACGGGCACGGCGAGAGCCGTGGTCGAGGGCGAGTGCGTGCGGTGCCTGGAGTCGATCCACGAGGACCTCGAGGTGACGTTCCAGGAGCTGTTCGACTACGACGACACTCGACACCGTGAGCGGGGCGACTCCGAGGAGGACGACGAGACCAGCAGACTCGAGGACGACCTGCTCGACCTCGAGCCGCTCCTGCGGGAGGCGGTGGTGCTTGCACTGCCGTTCCAGCCGCTGTGCCAGCCGGACTGTCCCGGGTTGTGTCCCGATTGCGGGGCGCGCCTGGCCGATGATCCGGACCACGCACACGACGCGGCAGTTGATCCCCGTTGGGCGGCGCTGGCCGAGCTCACCAATGACGACGACCCGAAGTAACCAGACACGAGGAGAAGACAGTGGCTGTTCCGAAGCGGAAGATGTCGCGCAGCAACACGCGGCACCGTCGCTCGCAGTGGAAGGCTGTCGCCCCCACGCTGGTGACCTGCGCCAACCCGGCCTGCGGCGCGAAGCACCTCCCGCACCGTGCGTGCGGCACGTGCGGCCAGTACGGCGCCCGCGCCGACCGTCGCCAGGTCCTCTGATCCCGCGCGCCTGATCCAAGGCACCCGGCATCAGCGCCTACGACGACCTCCGTCGAGCGCTCGGGGATCCTGAGCTCGACCCCGAGCTGCTCGACCGCGCCCTGACGCACCGCTCGTTCGCCTACGAGAACGGCGGGCTGCCGACCAACGAGCGCCTCGAGTTCCTCGGCGACTCGGTGCTCGGCGTCATCGTCACCGAGACCCTCTACCTGCTCCACCCCGACCTCTCCGAAGGCCGGCTGGCCAAGCTCCGCGCCGCCGTCGTCAACGCCCGCGCGCTGGCCGAGGTCGCCCGCGTGATCGGCCTGGGGCAGTACATCAAGCTCGGGCGCGGCGAGGAGACCACCGGCGGCCGTGACAAGGCGTCGATCCTCTCGGACACCGTCGAGGCGGTGCTCGGCGCGGTTCACCTCAGCGCCGGCATCGAGACGTCCGCGGCGGTCGTCCACCTGCTCTTCGACCCGCTCATCGAGGCCGCGTCGGCCATGGGTGCCGGGCTCGACTGGAAGACCTCCCTCCAGGAGCTGGCGGCCGAGCACAGCCTGGGAGTGCCCGAATACGTCATCCAGGACGAGGGCCCCGACCACGCCAAGACCTTCACCGCCCAGGTCCGGGTGGCCGAGAAGCTCTACGGCAACGGCACCGGACGGTCGAAGAAGGAGGCCGAGCAGGGCGCGGCCGAGACGGCGTACGGCGAGATCGCCGCCTCGATGTCCGCGGTCGCGGACGCCAACGACTGAGTCCCTCAGGTGCCCGAGCTCCCCGAGGTCGAGGTGGTCCGCGCCGGCCTCGAGCGCCATGTGGTGGGTGCGCGGCTGGCGGCGGTCGACGTCCTCCACCCGCGTCCGGTCCGCCGCGACCCGCGCGGGCCTGCCGGTTTCGTCACCGCGCTGACCGGCCGCCGGGTCGAGGCCGCCCGCCGGCGCGGCAAGTACTTCTGGCTCGCGCTCGACGGTGGCGACGCCCTGCTCGGACATCTGGGCATGAGCGGTCAGATGCTCGTCCAGCCCGTTGGCGCCGACGACGAGCGACACCTTCGCGTGCGGTTCACGCTGGACTTGTCGGGGTTTTCTGGCGCTTGTGGGCCATTGCAACGGCCGACAAGCGCAGGAATCCCCGGTCGACCGGGGATTCCTGCAGCACTCGAGCTGCGCTTCGTCGACCAGCGCATGTTCGGCGGCCTGATGGTCTCGGCCGGGGGAGCGGAGCTGCCGCCGGAGATCGGCCACATCGCGCGTGACCCGATCGACCCCGAGTTCGACGACGACGCGTTCGTGCGGCGGGTGCGCGGCCGGACCGCCGGCATCAAGCGGCTCCTCCTCGACCAGGGCCTGATCTCCGGCGTCGGCAACATCTATGCCGACGAGGCGCTGTGGCGGGCCCGGCTGCACGGCGACCGGCCCGGCGACCGGCTGCGACGCGGCCAGGTGACCGAGCTGCTGGGCCACGTGCGGACGGTGCTGGGCGAGGCGCTGGCGCAGGGCGGCACGTCGTTCGACGCCCTCTACGTCAACGTGAACGGCGAGTCCGGCTACTTCGAGCGCTCGCTGGCGGCGTACGGCCAGGAGGGCGAGCCCTGTGGGCGGTGCGGCACGCCGATCCGCCGGATCGCGTTCATGAACCGGTCCTCGTACTTCTGCCCGCGCTGCCAGCAGCGCCCTCGCCTCGCCAGGGCCTAGGCAGGGTTTGGCGGAGTTGCGCCATGGCGCCGGCCCGCCACCGTAACCCCTGTCGCCGGGGGACCGCGGACCGGTAGACACCAGTCCATGCCCACTCCCTCGTCCACGTTCCGCGCCCGTCGCAGCCGCCCGGCGCGTGCCGTCGCCGCGCTGACGGCCCTGGCCACCCTGACGACCCTGGCCGTCCTGCAGGCCCCGGCGCAGGCCGACCCGACCCACACCGGTCCGACCACGGCCGATCCCGCCCAGCACCACAAGGGGCCGGCCTCGTCGGTCACGGTCACGCTGGTGACCGGCGACGAGGTCACGGTCAAGACGCTGGCCGACGGCAGCCAGATGACCGACGTCGACCGGCCCGAGGGTGCGCTCGGCAGCTTCCGCATGCAGGAGGTGGGCGGCGACCTCTTCGTCATCCCGGACGAGGCCGTCCCGCTCCTCGGCGCCGACCTGCTCGACCCGCGGCTGTTCAACATCACCGACCTGATCGAGATGGGCTACGACGACGCGAGCCTCGGCCGGGTGCCGACGATCGTGACGTTCGCGCCCACCGGGACTCGTTCCCGCGCCCCGCACGCGGTGCCGCGCGGCAGCCGGCTGGTGCGCCGGCTCCCCTCGATCGACGGCGCGGCACTGGTCGCGAACGACGAGCAGGCCCGCACGTTCTGGGAGTCGATCGCTCCCGAGCTGGATCTCACCGACCCCACGCCCACGCTGGAGGCGGGCGTCGAGAAGGTCTGGCTCGACGGCAAGGTGACCGCGACGCTGAAGGAGAGCGTGCCGCAGATCGGCGCGCCCGAGGCGTGGGCGGCCGGCTACGACGGCACCGGCGTCACGGTCGCGGTGCTCGACACCGGTGTCGACGTCCACCACCCCGACCTGGCGGGCCACATCGACGACACCGTCAGCTTCGTGCCCGGCGAGCCGATCGCCGACGTCAACGGGCACGGCACCCACGTCGCCGGCACGATCGTCGGCTCGGGCGCCGCGTCCGACGGTGACTACAAGGGGGTCGCGCCGGGCGCCCACCTGATCGTCGGCAAGGTCCTCGGCGGGGCTGCCGGCCAGGGCCAGGACTCCTGGGTGCTCGCCGGCATGGAGTGGGCCGCGCATGAGGGTGCCGACGTCGTGAGCATGAGCCTCGGCGACACCGTGCCCTCCGACGGGACCGACCCGATGTCCCAGGCCGTCGACGCGCTCTCGGAGCAGTACGACACGCTCTTCGTGATCGCCTCGGGCAACGCCGGGCCGGAGTCGATCTCCACCCCGGCCGCGGCTGCGTCGGCGCTGACCGTCGGCGCCGTCGACAAGGACGACAAGTTCGCCTCGTTCTCCAGCACCGGACCGCTGTTCCGGTCCGGAGCGCTCAAGCCCGACATCACTGCCCCCGGCGTCGACATCACCGCGCCGCGATCGCAGGAGATGCCCACGGGGACGGGCTTCTACCAGACGATGACCGGCACCTCGATGGCCACGCCGCACGTGTCCGGCGCCGCGGCGATCCTCGCCCAGCAGCACCCGGGGTGGACCGGCGAGCAGCTCAAGGAGCACCTGATGAGCAGCGCGACGGGGCTCGATCCCGGCTATTCGCCGTACGAGGTCGGGACCGGTCGGGTGGACGTCGCCGCCGCGATCACCACCACGGTGCGCAGCACCGGTTCCGTCCTGCTCGGCAACTTCGACTGGCCGCACGACCCCAGCGACGGGGCCGTGACCAAGAAGGTCGCGTTCACCAACACCGGGGACGCGGCCGTCACGCTCGACCTCGCGCTCACCCAGGACAGCGACGCGTTCACGCTGGGAGCGACCACCGTCACCGTCCGGGCCGGCCGCACCGCGAAGGTCACGGTCACCGGCGACCCGACCGCGGTCGAGTTCGGCCGCTACGTCGGCTACCTGGTCGGCACTGACTCGGAGACGGGCAAGGCGGTGACCCGCACCTCGGTCGGCATGGTCAAGGAGGACGAGCGCTACGACCTGACGATCACGCTCATCGACCGTGACGGGGCGCCCGCCGCCGGTTGGGTCGGGATCACGAACGCCGGCGACCCGTGGCCCTGGTCGGCGTACGTCGACGGCGAGACCACGATGCGGATGGGACCCGGCACCTACCAGGTGTCGACGTACCTCGACGTGTCGGGCGAGGCGCCCGACCGGTCCGGCCTCGCCGTCCTGGTCGACCCCGAGACCGTCCTCGACCAGGACCGCGAGGTGGTCCTCGACGCCCGCGAGGCCCGGCTGCTGCAGACCGAGGCGCCCCAGGTGACCGAGGACCGGCAGCGCAAGGTGGACTTCCAGCTCATCGACAGCACCGGGATGGAGGTGCGCAGCGCCTATCCGGTCGCTCCGACGACGGACGACGTCTACGTCCTGCCCACCGAGCCGGTCACGGAAGGCTCGTTCATCCTGACCACCCGCTGGCGCAAGGGCGAGCCGCTGCTTGGACTCACGACCGCCAACGGCAAGGTGCGCTTCGAGACGATCGTGCAGCCGGGAAGCACGCTCACGACGGCATCGCGCACGGTGCCCTCGGTCTACGCCGGCAACGGCGCGACCGGCGACTACAGCGGCATGAACGCCCGCGGCAAGATCGTGGTCGTCGACCGCAGCGACGAGGTCGGCCCCGAGGAGCGGGCGACCGCTGCCGCCGACGCCGGCGCGCGGGCGCTCATCGTCGTGAACGACGGCGCCGGCGGGCTGATGGAGTCCGTCGGGGAGTCACCGATCCCGGTCGCGACCGTGCACCGGACCGCGGGCCGGCGGCTGGTCGCCCAGGCGAAGGCGGGCCGGACGCTGGCTCTGACCCAGGACCCGTACACCGACTACGTCTACGACCTGACCCGCGACTACCCCGACTACGTCCCGGACCACGAGCTGGTCTACACGCCGACCCGGCGCCAGCTCGCCCGGATCGACGCCCGCTACTACGGCGTGAAGGCGGGCGAGGCCGCCGGCTACCGGGGCGACCTCACCCTCACCCCGACCCTCGGCTCCCAGGAGCGGGAGTGGCACCCGGGCACGCGCGTCGAGTGGGTGACCCCGAAGCAGGTCTGGGTCGAGTCCCATGCCCAGAACATCGCTGGTGCGCTGCCGTGGGAGATGGTGTCGGGGACCAACACGTTCGCGGCGCGGACGACGACCCGGCTCGACTGGTTCCGGCCGGCGACCAGGCCCGCGTTCAGCGACGCGTTCGCGGTGCGGCCGTCGCGGGCACAGGACTTCATGACCTGGAACGCCCAGTCGTGGAGCTCGTCCAGCAACGAGCTCGACCTGGGCGGCTACCTGCCCTGGGGCGAGACTCCGACCCACACCCAGGTCTTCCAGGGCGACACGCTGATCCACGACAACCCCTACAGCTCGGACATGCAGTGGGAGGAGGTCCCGGCCGGCGACCTGCCCTACCGCGTCGTCCACGACGCGTCGCGTCCTGCGAGCGTGTTCCGGCTCTCGACCAGCACCCACACGGAGTGGACGTTCCGGTCCGACACCGAGGACTCGGACTACTTCGAGGACTTCTCGGTCCTGCAGCTCGACTACGACCTCGAGACCAACCTGCGGGGTGACATCAAGGGCGGGAAGCCGCACGAGATCGCGGTCCGGTCGGTGCCCTCGCACGACGGGACCCCGGTCCCCGGCAAGGTCACCCAGGTGACCCTGGCCGTCTCGTACGACGACGGCCACACCTGGCGGAAGGTCGCGCTGACCCGGACCCACGGCTGGTGGCGCGGATCGCTCAGGGCGCCCGCCAAGCGGGGCTTCGTGTCGGTCCGGGCGAGCGCCCAGACGGGCGGCGGCTACAGCATCGAGCAGGAGATCATCCGGGCCTACGGCCTGCGATGAGCCTTCGATGAGCCTTCGATGAGGCAGTTCCTCGACGGGCCCCGGGAAGGCGACTTCCCGGGGCCCGGCCCCCTGCCTTCCCAGGGGCCGGGGCCCGGGCGCATACTCTCCCCGCCACGGAAGGTGCGAAGGCGGGAGGTCCCGATGCTCGAGTCGCTGGGCATCGAGCCTGAGGTGGAGCTGGTCTATCGGGCGCTCGTCGGATCGGTCGACGCCACCGCGCCCGGACTGGCTGAGGCGCTCGAGCTGCCTCTGCCCGAGGTCGAGCGGGCGCTCGCCACCCTCGTCGACGTGGGGCTGGCACTGCGGCCCGACGAGGCGTCGTACGCCGGGGCGCCGCCGGCGGTGGCACTCGGGGCCCTCATCACCGAGCACCACCAGGGTCTGCGCCTGGCCGAGCAGGCGCTGGCCACGCTCGCCGAGCAGCACCGGTCGGCGGTCGCCGGACAGAGCATCAGCGACCTGATCGAGGTGGTGACCGGCGTCGACGCGATCCGGCACCGGTTCCAGCAGGTGCAGCAGGCGGCGGACCACGAGATGCGGACGTTCATCACCGCGCCGTTCGTGGCGGTGCGGCCGGGCGAGAATGCCGCCGAGCCGGCGGCGGTCGAGCGCGGCGTGCGCATCCGGGCGGTCGTGGAGCGCGCCGCCCTCAGCGAGCCGGGGGCGACCGCCGAGGCGATGGAGTCGCTGCGACGCGGCCTCGAGCTGCGGGTGGTCGAGGAGCTCCCGATCAAGCTGGTGCTGGCCGACGGCGACCTCGCCCTGGTCCCGCTCGAGGTCGGGTCCGGCGGCGAGCCCGGCGCCGTACTCATCCAGCGCAGCGGCCTGCTCGCGGCGCTCGAGGCACTGTTCGAAGCGGTGTGGCGCCAGGCCTACCCGCTCGACCTGCCCAGCCTCGAGAGCGGAGAGGTGAGGACGTCCGGCGATGCGTCGGACGGCCCGACCGCTGAGGACCGGCGGATCCTCGGCCTGATGCTGGCCGGCCTGACCGACCAGGCGGTCGCCAGCCAGCTCGATCTCTCCCTGCGCAGCGTGCAGCGACGGCTGCGGCACCTCCAGGACCTGGCCGGCGTCCACAGCCGCATGCAGCTGGGTTGGTACGCCGCCCGGCACGACTGGGCCTGAGAATGGTGGTGCCAGATTCGGCCACTCTGTTTGACCGGTGCGCCCGGAAGTGGGACTCTTGGAGATGGCCCGGGACCCCACGGGCCCCTGCGTTTCCCACCGGAAGGCTTTTACATGGCCAAGGCGCTGATCGGGCACCTGAACAGCGACCTCCGCGACCCCCGCCTCGCCGTCGAGAATGCTCGACTGCGCAACCGGGTGGCCGAATTGGAGTCTCTCGTCCTTCGTCTCAGCGAGGAGAACGACAAGCTGATGTCGGCCCGGGCGGCCGAGATCCTGACCGTCGACGCGGAGATGCAGCCGGCCTGACGCCTGGCTTGTCACTTCCCGCCGCCGGCGGAAATCAGTGGCGCCCTGCCGACGCTGCTGGCTAGCGTGCCCTGGTTGTGGGCCGCATTCTCGACGCCGTCGCACCGGCCCGCCTGGGATCGCGGTTCCGGTGGCTGCTCGCGTCCAGCTGGACGTCGAACCTCGGTGACGGCATCGCGCTGGCGGCCGGCCCCCTTCTGGTCGCCTCCGAGACCCGCTCCCCGTTGCTGGTCTCGATGGCGGTGCTGCTGCAGCAGCTGCCGTGGCTGCTGTTCGGCTTGTACGCCGGCGCCCTGGCCGACCGGGTCAACCGGGTCCGTCTCGTGCTCGTCGCCAACCTGCTGCGGGCCGTCGTGCTCGTCGCCCTCTCCGTCACGATCGCCACCGGTGTCGTCAGCATCGGCGTGGTGCTCGGGGCGCTGTTCCTGGTCGGGACCGCCGAGGTGTTCGTCGACACCGCCGCCGGCACCCTGATGCCGATGCTCGTCGCCAAGCAGGACCTGGGCATCGGCCAGGCCCGGCTGCAGACCGGGTTCATCACCCTCAACCAGCTCGCCGGCGCTCCGATCGGCGCCGCGCTGTTCGCCATGGGACGAGCCTCCCCGTTCGGCGTCCAGGTCGTGACCGTGCTGCTCGCCTCCGTGCTCGTCCTCCGCATCGCGTTGCCTCCCGGGCCGGTGCGGGACGCGAGCGACACCCACGTGCTCCGCGACATCGCGGAGGGGGTGCGCTGGCTGCTCGCGCACCCGCCGGTGCGCACCTTGGCCATGGTGATCGTGACCTTCAACGTCACCTGGGCCGCGGCCTGGTCGGTCCTGGTGCTGTACTCGCTGGAGGTCCTCGACATGGGCCCGGTCGGCTACGGCCTGCTGACCACGATGGCGGCCGTCGGCGGGCTGGTGTCGACGCCCTGGTTCGGCTGGCTGGAGCGTCGGATCCCGCTCGCGACGCTCATGCGCACCTGCCTGCTGCTCGAGGTGGTCATGCACCTGGCGCTCGCGGTCAACCGCGAGGCGTGGATCGCGATGGTGATCCTGTTCGGCTTCGGCATGTACGCGTTCGTCTGGGGCGCGCTCTCGGCGGCCGTGCGGCAGCGCGCGGTCCCGACGGAGTTCCAGGGGCGGGTCGGCTCTGTCTACGGCGTGGGCGTCTACGGCGGCATCGTCGTCGGGGCCGGGCTCGGGGGAGTGATCGCCGAGTACGCCGGGCTGGTGGCGCCGTTCTGGTTCGCGTTCGTCGGCTCCGGACTCACGCTGGCGCTCGTCTGGCGTCAGCTGGCGCACATCGCGCACGCCGACGAGGACTCCCAGCGTGCGGACGGCGAAGCGTCGAGCCTCCGCGGAACCGGTCGGGACGACCGCTAGGCTGACCGGGCCGAGCTTCCCCCGCGACGGCTGCCGCAGTCGCGGCCACCGCGTCGTACGACCGCACAACGAGCACAGCATCGACACAAGGGAGCCTGGGTGTACCTGAAGAGCCTGACCCTCAAGGGGTTCAAGTCCTTCGCGTCGGCGACCACGCTGCAGCTGGAACCCGGCATCACCTGTGTCGTCGGGCCCAACGGCTCGGGCAAGTCCAACGTCGTCGACGCCCTGGCGTGGGTCATGGGTGAGCAGGGCGCCAAGAGCCTGCGCGGCGGCAAGATGGAGGACGTCATCTTCGCCGGTACGTCGGGCCGCCCGCCCCTCGGCCGCGCCGAGGTGATGCTGACGATCGACAACTCCGACGGGGCCCTCCCGATCGACTACACCGAGGTGACGATCAGCCGGACCATGTTCCGGACAGGCGGCTCGGACTACGCCATCAACGGCACGCCGTGCCGGCTGCTCGACGTGCAGGAGCTGCTCAGCGACTCCGGCATCGGCCGCGAGATGCATGTCATCGTCGGCCAGGGGCAGCTCGACACGATCCTGCACGCGACCCCCGAGGACCGCCGCGGGTTCATCGAGGAGGCCGCGGGCGTCCTCAAGCACCGCAAGCGCAAGGAGAAGGCGCTCCGCAAGCTCGACTCCACCGACGGCAACCTGACCCGGCTCACCGACCTGCTGAGCGAGATCCGCCGTCAGCTCAAGCCGCTGGGGCGGCAGGCCGAGGTGGCCCGCCGGGCAGCGACGGTGCAGGCCGACGTCCGCGACGCGAAGGCGCGGATCCTGGCCGACGACCTGGTCGCCGCCCGCACCTCGCTCGAGCAGGAGCTGGCGGACGAGAGCGTGCTGGTCGCCCGGCGCGAGGAGGTCGAGCAGGCGATCGCCGCCGGCCGCGAGCGCGAAGCGGGGCTGGAAGCGGCACTGCGCGAGGACCTGCCGGCCCTGTCGGCAGCGCAGGAGACCCTCTCCTCCCTCGGGGCGCTCCGCGAGCGGCTCCGCGGCACCCAGAGCCTCGCCGCCGAGCGGGTGCGCAACGCCGCCGGCGTCCAGGAGAGCGAGGTCGAGCAGGGGAGAGACCCGGTCGAGCTCGACGCCGAGGCCGACCGGCTGGCCGAGCACGAGGCCGAGATCCTCGCGCTCGTAGCCCAGCAGCAGGCCACCCTCGACGAGACCGTCACCGCGCGGAAGGCGGCCGAGGACGCCGCCGCCCACGAGGAGCGCCGGGTCGCCGGACTGCTCCGCGCCGCTGCCGACCGCAGGGAAGGGCTGGCGCGCCTGCACGGCCAGGTCAACGCGCTGCGCTCCCGTGCCAGTGCCGCCCAGGACGAGATGGGCCGGCTCGAGGCGACCCGCGCCGACGCGCTCGCCCGTGCGGAGCGCGCCCACCACGACTTCACGGCGCTCGAGACCAGGGTCGCCGGCCTCGACGCCGGCGAGGAGGGCCTCGACGCCGAGCACGAGGCGGCCGTCGCCGCGCTCGAGGACCTCGACGACCGGCTGGCCAAGACCCGCGAGGAGGCCCAGCAGGCCGACCGCGACCGCTCGGCGCTCGGTGCCCGCAGGGAGGCGCTCGAGATCGGCCTGGCCCGCAAGGACGGCGCCGGGGCGCTGCTCGCGGCCTCCGACACGCTGTCCGGGCTGCTCGGCTCCGTCGCCGCCCTCGTCAACGTGCGCGCGGGCTACGAGGCCGCCGTGGCGAGTGCGCTCGGTGCTGCTGCGGACGCGGTGGCCGTCACCGACGCGGACGCAGCGGTGGCCGCGATCAGCCACCTCAAGACCGACGACCTGGGCCGGGCCGGCCTGCTGCTCGGCGGCGGTTCGACGGACCGCAGCGGGTGGCCGGCGCTGCCCGGCGGCACGTCGTACGCCGTCGACGTGGTCGAGTGCCCGACCGAGCTGCGTCCCGCACTGACCCGGCTGCTCCACAAGACCGTCGTCGTCGACGACCTCCCGGCTGCCCGCAGCCTGGTCGTCGATCTCGCCGACGTCGTCGCGGTGACGCGGGACGGTGACCTGCTCGGCGCCCACTTCGCGGCCGGCGGCTCGAACGCCCAGCAGAGCCTGATCGAGATCCAGGCCGCCGTGGACGAGGCCACGACGTCGCTCGCCGAGGCGGTCGCCGCGAGCGAGCGGCTGTCGTTCGACCTGGCCCGGCTCGAGGGCGAGCGCGAGGACGCCCAGCGACGCGCCGACGTCGCCCTGGCCAAGCTGCACGAGTCCGACGCGACGCTCGCAGCGGTGGCCGAGGAGCTCGGCCAGCACGGGTCCCTCGCTCGCTCCGCCCGCGCGGAGGCCGAGCGGGTGACCGCGGCGATCGCCCAGGCCGAGGCGTCCCGGGCCCAGGCGGCAGCCGGCATCGCCGAGCTGGAGGAGCGGCTGGCGTCGGCCGAGGAGACCGGCGACGAGGAGCCCGACACCGCGGAGCAGGAGCGCCTGGTCCAGGTGGCGCGGGCCTCCCGGCAGACCGAGATGGAGGCGCGGCTCGCGCTGCGCACCTCGGAGGAGCGCGGACGTGCCCTGCACGGCCGGGTCGATCAGATCCGCAGGGCGGCCGAGGCCGAGCGCCAGGCCCGGGCCCGAGCCGCCGAGCGGCGCGAGCGACTGCTGCGTGAGGGCCGGTCGGGCCGTGCCGTGTCGATCGTGGTGTCCTACGTGCTGGGCCGGCTCGAGGTGTCCATCGACCGCGCCCTCCGCGCGAGGGAAGAGGTCGAGAGCTCGCGACGGGGTCGCGAGCAGGACCTGATCGCGGTGCGTGGCCGGCTCCGCGAGCTCGGCCGGGAGCACGACGAGCTGGTCAACTCGGTGCACCGCGACGAGCTGGCCCGGGCGCAGCAGCGGATGCGGATCGAGCAGATCGAGGGCAAGGCGTTCGACGAGCTCGGCATCGAGGCGGAGGTGCTCGTGGCCGAGTACGGCCCCGACCAGCCGGTGCCCGTGTGGGGTCTCGAGACGGGTCTCGAGACGGTCGCTAGCGCGACCTCCTCGACCTCCGAGATCGCCGGCGCGACCTCCTCGACCACCGGGAGCCCGACGGACGACGCCCCCGCCGGGGGAGTCGACACTGCCGACGACGTCGAGGCGGAGCCGCGCACGGTGCCGTTCGTCCGCGAGGAGCAGGCCAAGCGGCTGCGCTCCGCCGAGCGGGCGCTCGCGATGCTCGGCAAGGTCAACCCGCTCGCGCTCGAGGAGTTCACGGCGATGGAGGAGCGGCACAAGTTCCTCACCGAGCAGCTCGAGGACCTCAAGGCGACCCGCAAGGACCTGCTCGACATCGTCAAGGACGTCGACGCCCGCGTGGAGCAGGTCTTCACCGAGGCCTACGCCGACGTCAGCAAGGCGTTCGACCAGACGTTCGCACGGCTGTTCCCCGGCGGTGAGGGCCGGCTGATCCTCACCGACCCCTCGAACATGCTCACCACCGGCGTCGAGGTCGAGGCGCGGCCGCCCGGCAAGAAGATCAAGCGGCTCTCCCTGTTGTCCGGCGGCGAGCGGTCGCTGGTCGCGGTCGCGTTCCTGGTCTCGCTCTTCAAGGCGCGCCCGTCGCCGTTCTACATCCTCGACGAGGTCGAGGCCGCGCTCGACGACGTCAACCTCGGCCGGCTGCTGGAGATCTACGAGGAGCTGCGCGAGAACTCCCAGCTGCTGGTGATCACCCACCAGAAGCGGACCATGGAGGTCGGCGACGCGCTCTACGGCGTCACCATGCGCGGCGACGGGGTCTCGACCGTCATCAGCCAGCGGCTCCGCCAAGAGAGCGCATAGCCGATGCCGGCCGACCGGCCGCCGCGGTCGTCGTACGTCGCCTGGGACCGCGCCACCCTGCGCTGGGCCGACATCGACGTCTACGGCCACATGAACAACGCCCGCTACTTCGAGCTGATCGACACCGTCGTCAACGACCACTTGGCCGCGGCCGTCGGCACCGACATCCGGGACCTGTCGGCGATCGGGGTGGTCGCCGAGGTCTCGTGCCGCTACTTCGCCGAGGTCACCTACCCCGGGTCACTCGACCTCGGGATCAGCGTCGAGCGGCTCGGCACGTCCTCGATCGTCTACCTGGTCGGCATCTTCCAGGGCGACCCCGACGGCGACGGCGCGCTCGCGGCCGCCGAGGGCCGCTTCGTCCACGTCTACGTCGACAACACCGACCCGGCGCGCCCGGTGACCCCGCTTCCGGCTGAGGTCCGCGCGGCGGTCGAGCCGCTGGTTCGCTGACCGGGCTCCGTTCGGTCACCGCCCCGCCTCCTGCATCGCGATCCGTCGGATGGCGGCGTGCTGTGCCTCCGGGACCTCGAGCAGCTCGAAGTAGAAGTCGAGGCGGGCCGGGTCGAGCCGCTGCTCGGTGGTGATGCCGGACGTCTTTCGCTCCGCTCGGAACAGCTCGCCGGTCGCGTCGTCGAGAAACTCCCGTGCCACGCGTCGGTTGGACGCCTCCCAGGGCGCCATGAAGCGGTCGAGCGTGGCGGTCGGAAGCGTGAGCACCGGCCCGGTCTCCACCTCCCGCAGCCGGACGACATGGCGGTGGTTGCCGAACAGTCCCGGCCGCTCGCCCTCGTGCTGCACCCGGTAGAGATTGAGGATCCGCAGCAGCTCGATCGCTTCGGCGCCGAGGCTCTCGTTGCGGGCGTCGGTGTGGGTCAGGTCCGTCTCGTCGAGGGGGATGTCGGCGGCGTCGAGGAAGTCGCTGATCAGCGACCCCGCGACCATCCGCTCCCGCTCGAAACGCCGTACGACGAACGCGTCCGGCTGGAGCTCCTGCCACGTCGTGAGGCGGCGGTGGTAGTCGTAGGTGGCCGACCGGTCCTGCTTCACCCAGGTGGTGAGGGGCGTGATCTCGCCCAGCTTCACCACCTGCTGGTAGCGACTGACCAGATGGTCGTCCTGGCGCCGGAGGTAGACCACCAGCCGGACCGTGCCGCCGAGCCGATCGGTCAGGTGTCGCATCCGGGCGACGGTGCCGTCGCCCGCGATGAAGAGACCCTCGTCGGAGAACACGACGCGACCGGCGCCGGAGCGGGAGATCTCGCGGTGGAGGCGCTTGCGGAAGTCCCGGCGGAAGGCGGCTGGCTCGTCGTGCCCGCCGGTCAACCAGTCGGGGTGGCTGACCAGCGCGTCGTCCGGCCGCAGGAACATCCCGAGCTCGATGTGCCGGGTGCGACCGGGCGCTCGCGGATAGAGGAATCCGGCCGCGCGAAGTGCCTCGGGATTGCGCCGCAGCACCCGCTGGATCGTGGTCGTGCCGGTCTTCCCCGACCCGATGTGGAGTACGACGTCGACAGGTCTCGGCTGACTCAAGGTGCCCCTTCGTTGTTCGCTGCGGATCACACGGTACTGGCGGCCCAGGTCTCAATACTGACGTCCTGTTCGAACGCCCTCCTTGGACCGGGTGCGGTGTTAGGTTGGCTGGGTCCGTGAGGCGCGCGCGTAACGTTCGGGGTGAGGCGCATGACACGTCGACTGCTTGCCATTGCGATGGGTTGGGCTCTGGTCGCCGGGCTCTTCGTGCTGGCCGACCCTGTGGCGGAAGCGGCCGCACCGGTCACCGTTCGGGGCAGGGTCACCGACCTGGGCGGTGTTCCGCTCGCCAACATCGAGGTGCACGTCGTCCAGTACGACCGGCTCGGGCCCTACAGCATTGGCATGGGCCTGACCGACGACGCGGGCCGCTATCGGTTCACGTTCTCGGGCAAGGAAGTCATCGGGAGCTCGCCGTATGTGATCGTGCGGTCGACGGACTTCTCCGGGCCGCGCCGGGCGGTCGGCTCGCTCCCCGGGCGGACCTACACCGTGGACCTCACACTACGGCGGCTCCCACGGATCACCGGTCGGATCGTCGACCCTCAGGGTGAACCACTCCGCCAGATCGGCGTCGACCTGTTCAACACCAGTCCTGGTGGTGATTGCCCCGGCGGCGTCGACCATTTCCCGGACCACAGCTACTGCATCAGCTGGAGCCCCTGGGATGACACCGGGTTGGACGGGCGCTTCAGCTTCGTGATCCCCCACGGCGAGGAGTTCTCCCTGGTTGCCCGGGCCTTCGAACGTCAGACGTTCGTGGCGCACGGCATCCAGCCCGGGGACCACGTCGAGATCGTGATGCGCCGTGGGGACCCCGTCGAGCCGGTAACGGTCGACGGCGTCGTGACCGACGAGAGCGGCGAGCCGGTCGCAGGGGTTGAGGTCGCCGCGGTGGATCCGGACAGGACGCGGGAGAACGTCGAAGGCGGCGACGACTTCATCCTTGCGACAGCGACGTCGGACGCTATCGGCGGCTACCAGTTGAGTTTCGACCCCTTTGAAGTCGACAACATCGAGAAGCGGATCAATGTGCGGGTCGAGACGCCGGACGGCCCGGTGGAGTGGCCGGTCGGCGACGCCGGCTACTACGAGCCCGGCTCGACGATCACCGCGGACATCCCGCTCGGGCCGCCGGGGATGGTGTCCGGCACCGTCCTCGACGCGGATGGCGACCCGCTACCGGCAACCGAGGTGTGCTGCGGCGTCGGCGACGCGACGACGGTGACCGACCCTGCAGGTGCCTACTCGTTGGCGGTTCGGGCCGGCTTCGGCACCCTGGTCGCGGACGATTCGCCCCTGTCGACCACCGACTACGTCGTCCAGCCGGGATCGAGCACCGATGTCGACATCAACTTCCACCGCCCGCCGGAGGTCGAGCCCGATCCACCTGCCCCGGACCCCGACATCACCCGCCCGGCACCACCACAGAACGTCACCGTGACGGTGCTGGGTCCGCATCGGGTGAAGGTCCGTTTCCGCCCGGCCTACTCCGGCGGCAAGCCGATCACGGCGTTCCGTGCCCAGTGCGTCGGCAACCGGGTCGCCACGCGCGCCGGGCGGGGAGACCAGCCACCGCTCGTGGTAGCCCGCCTGACGCCGGACCACAGGTACCGCTGCCGCGTCCGAGCGCGCAACGAGCTCGGGTGGGGAGTCTGGTCGAGCTACAGCCCCCGGTTCACGACGCCCGGCCGCTGACGCGGCGAGGTGAAGCTAGTCGAGTTCCCACCGCGTGCCGGTCAGTGCCGACGCGAGCTCGTCGTAGTTGGCGACGCTCTCGGTGAGCGGGCGACCCTGCTTGAGCGTCTTCGGGGCGACCAGCGCGACGGGGATCCCGAGGCCGGCCGTCAGTGACGTCGCCACCGCATCGGGATCGTCGACGAGATCTTCGTAGCCGACGCGGACGAACCGCGGCCGGGCGAAGGTTCGCTCCGCGCGGCGCATCAGGCGTCGGGTCCGCCGTAGGTTCGCGAGACACTCTTCCACGTCGATGACGATGGGCCACGCGTCGATGCGTGGCTTCGAGGGCGTCAGAAGGTATTGGCCGGAGGCCTCGGCGACCTTGAGCGACACGTAGCGCGCGATCAGATCACTGCGCACGAGATGGATGATCGAGATCTCCGGACGCTCTCGCAGCGCGGCGGCGCGTCGACGGGACTGCTCGAGGGGCCGGAAGACCTGGGGGTACTGGATCTTCCACAGGGCGTGCCGGCCACTGTGCCGACCGACCGCGGCGACACAGTCGAGGAAGCGGCCCGGGTCCTCGTCGCGGAGCGAGCGGACGAGGTTCAGGTCCATGCCGGCCGCCTGGAACGCACTCTCTCGAAGCTGATGTGGGTGGAACACCTCTCCAAGATCGTCGAACGGCGTGCTGGGGAACTGGCTCATCAGCAAGTTCGTGCCCGTGCGCTGAGCGGCGAGCACGCAGATGCTCGAGCTCATCGGCTGGCCTCGCGTTCGGCAATCCGGTGGATCGCGGCATGCTCCGCCTCCGGCACTGCCGCGCGCTCGAGGAAGTGATGCACCCGCGCCGGATCGAGGAACTGCGCCGAGGTCGTGCGGTCCGGCCGAGGGTCAGCGCGAAACAGCTGGCCGCCAAGGTCGGGCAGGAATGCAGAGGCTACCTTCCGGTTGGACGCCGACCACCGGCCGAGGAACGCGTCGAGCTCGGCGTCGGGCAGGGTCAGCGTCGCGTCGGCGTCGCCCGCCAGTCTCTTGACGAACGGCCGGTTGCGGATCGACCCGATCCGTAGGCCGTGGTCCTCGACCTGGTGGATGTTGCGGAGCCGCAGGAACTCCACTGCCTCGGCGCCGAGGCTGGTGTTGCGCCGGTCGGCGGCGGCAAGTCGCGACACGTCGACGTCCAGCCCGGCCGCGTCCACGAAGTCCGCGACGAGCGACCCGCCGACGAACGACGGGGGCTCGAACGGGCGGACGACGAACGTCGTGGGGGAGACCCGGTCGCGCCAGCGGGCGACGTGCCCGTAGTAGTCGTAGACGTGGGCGAGAGTCTCGTCCGCGCGGACCCAGTCGCTCATCCGCCGGGTCTCGCCCGCCTTCACGACCTCCTGGTAGTTGCTGGCTAGGTGCTGGTCCTGGCGGCGCAGGTAGAGCAGGACGCGCAACGTGCCGCCGCGGGCATCGACGAACCTCCGGACCCGGTCGAGCGTCGCCGGGCTGCGCCTGTACAGCGCCTCGTCCGAGATGAGCAGCTGGCGGATGGCGGGAGTGAGCTCCCGGCGCAGCCGTCGCCGGACCTGGCGGCGGAAGTCCATGGGGTCGGTGCCGGCGAGGCCCGCGCGCCGCCACTCCGGCCAGCGGACCAGCTCTCGCTCCGGGGCGACGAGGAACCCGAACTTGACGTGCCGCTCGCGCCCGAACGCTCGTGGATAGAGGGTGCCACCTTCTGCGAGCACGGCCCGGCTGCGTCCAAGCACCTCCTGGACCGTGGTCGTCCCGGTCTTGCCGGTCCCGATGTGGAGGATGACATCGACGTGATCCGGCATGTCTCAGTCAATCCCACTGTTCGCGGCGTCCCGATGCGTCGTGGTCCCGAGGTGCGCCACGATCTTGTCGATCATGAGGTCGCCGTAGAGCTCGTTCGCGTGGTGCGGGTCCGGCTCGCCGTTGCCCATCTGCACCCGGGCGTACTCCGGCCGCAAGAAGCCGTCATCGTCGACCGACTCGGCCGGCGGGTCGATGAGCGGTATCCGCTGGGCTCGCAGCCAGTCGGCCCACATCTCCCGCGACAGCCGGTCGACGTATTGGACGATCTCGCCGCGCGTGCCTTCCTCGATGGCGTAGTGGTCGCGCCGGGCGGGAGGTCCGGAGATCGCGAAGAAGTTGACGCCCGCGTCCTGGAGGTGTCCGAAGAATTGCCGCACGCCTGCGTGGTCGTCCTCGATGATCGAGCGGACAACCGCTTCCGACACCGACGTCGTGCCGCGGCGAGCGATCCCGGCGGGCTCGAACCGCCGCCAGCACGGGTGCTGGTAGATCCTGGCGTTGTGGTTGATCTGCAGGAAACCCCACGTCGGTCCAGGGGTGATCTGGTCGAGCTTCGCGTGGCGGGCGAGCCGATCGGCGAGATCGGCGTCGGTGAATCGAACACCTCGGTCGGTGCGCTCGCTGAACGTCGTCATCTCGTAGCGACCGTTGCCGAGCGGAAATGTGGTGAACCCGCCGCGGCGGAACGCCGCTGTCCGCAGTGCGACGATGTGGGAGTTCCCCGCCAGGAAGACCTTGCTCAAAGGGAGAATTCCTCGAGGATCGCGTCGTCGCACGCGACGTCGTCGCGGCCCTGTTTCGGCCGATCGGAGCGCCGGCCGGAACGACGGGTTCGCTTCGGCGTCACCGCAGTCCCGGGATGAGCGCCGAAGAAGTGCCGCATCACCAGGTCCACTCCGGTCGGGCTGACCGTTCGCAGGTTCGGGTCGAAGAACATCGCCCGCATCGGATGGGACGCCACGAGCTCATAGGAAGGGAAGTAGTCGACGTACTCGTGCCGGTCGCACAGCTCGGAGCAGACCGCCCGCAGGATCGACTTCGAGGCGACGCTCGCCTGGAGGACGTGGTACTCCGACGCTGTGGCCGTCAGCGGGACGGGGGAGACCGTCAGCAGGAACCTGAGGTCCGGGTTGAGGGCCCGCGCGCGGGCGATGAAGTCGTCCATGTCCTTGCTGATCTCGGAGAACGAGAGGTTCAGGAACTCATGACGGGAGGAGTCGAACTCCCCATGGATCGTGCCGGGACAGATCGGGTAGACGGTGCCGTCGGTGGCGTCGGCCCACGCCTCGGTCAGTCCGAGGGTGAAGACGAAGACGTCGCAGGACGGCAGTAGCTCTCGCACGGCCCGGAAGTGATCCTCCCGCACTCGTTCCAGCTCGAGGAGGGATGCGAACCCCTCTGGCTCGATGGTCGGTCGGTAGGGGTCGAAGTAGCGGCCGTTCTCCGCCCAGTGGTCGTCCTCGGGCCGCCGGGTGCCTTCTGCGCGCTCGAACAGCTGCAGCAGCTGACGTGCGCTGTAGATGTTGCCGTACCGGGCCGAGTAGACGCCATACCCGAACTCTCGGCGACGCGACGCTGGGAGCAGACGCGGGGCAGGCTCCATGTTGACCCAGCTGAAGTCGTGATCCCGCAACTGGTTGCCGATGTGTTGAGCGAAGCAGCTTCCCGCCGTGGCGATGCGCGTGTGCTCGTCGATCGCGAACCGCGGGCGGTACAGGTCGGTGAGATCGAGCGGGTTCACCTCGCTGACGGCTGTCCGCCAGAAGGCGCGGGCCGGCCGGTCGGCGTACGGATGCATCGGTTGCCACCTCCTCGTCGTCGTCAGCCTAACTGCCGCCGGCAGCTGTCGCGGAGCGACCGTCGGGCGCCGTCGCCGCCGTGGTTGGATACGTCGCATGGCGGTCGGAGGTAGCCACGTCGACGAGGTTGTTCTCCATCTCGGTACGGGCAAGACCGGCACCACCTCCATCCAGCACTACATGAGACGCAACCGGCAGCTCCTTTCCGAGCGGGGCGTCCTGTACCCCCGCACGCCCGGGAGCGGGCGGCACACCAAGTTCGGTCTCTCGTTCCGGTCGGTCGAGGAGTTCGACACGATGCCGGCGTGGCACCAGATGCGTGCCCAGTCTCCGGAGCGGTTTCGGCGACGCTTCCATCGCAAGCTCCTCGACGAGATCCGAGCAGCCGCCGCCCCCCGCGTGCTCTTCTCGGACGAGGCGTTGTACGGCCTTCCCGATCCGGCGCTGCGGCGCCTGCGCGAGTTCACCGACGGGCTCGGAGGGACGACTCGTCTCGTCGTGTATCTCCGGCGCCAGGACGATCACGCCATCAGCCTCTACCAGCAGCAGGTGAAGGTCGGCGAGACCCGGCGGCTCGTCTCCTGGCTGCGGAACAACCGCGACTTCACCTACGACTACGGTCGACGGCTGGAGCAGCTGGAGCGGGGGCTGGAGCCGACGTCTTTCGTCGTACGCCGTTTCGAGCGCGGCGCTTTCCGGAGCGGGCGGCTCGAGGCGGACTTTCTCGACGCGGCCGGCATTGACGGCGCGGGGTTCGAGTCCGTGGAGTCGAAGAACGAGACGCTGGACGCCGCCACCGTGGAGTTCCTCCGCCTCTACAACCTGCACCAGTTGGAGCACGCCGGAGCCCGACCCGGGGTGATGGACCATCGCGTGCTGGTCCAGCGACTCGGCCGAAGGAGCACCGGACCCGCGCTCACCCTCCCCGAGGCGGCGCTCGATCGCTTCATGGCGATGTGGAGCGAGTCGAACCGCGCCGTCGCCGGCAGGTACCTCGGTGAGCCTGAGCTCTTCGGCGCGTCGCGGCGCCGTGAGGGTACGACGGACCGGCAGGTGGTCGACCCGACCGCGATCGAGGAGCTGATGGACACTGCCGGGTTCGCTGACGACGTACGGAAACAGATGCGCCAGATCGCCGCTCGCGAGGCTGACGCCTGATGAGGTGTGGCTCCCTGGACGGCGCGCCGTGCTGGCGGTAGTCGTCGGCAACTCGAACTGCGTGCTCCGCCGCGGGTTCGGCGAGTCCCTGGCGGACCGATTCGTGCGAGCCGGCCATGAAGTCGTGAACCTCTCGATCGGCGGCAGCTGCTCGCTCTACCACATCTACGCCTGGCACGAGCGGCGCGAGCTGTTGGCCGCCGCCGATCTGGTCCTGCTCGACTCGATGATCATCGACGCCGGTCACCGCCGGCTCCGACTGCTGTCGGCGGACCAGGCCCGCCGGGCGATCGACGACATGTATGCGCTCTACAGCTCCCTGCCGGGCCGCGTCGTGTCGGTGTTCTTCCCGACTCGGACCTATGTCACTTCGTTCCGCGAGCTCGAGGTCTACCGATTCCACTGTGACTCGGCCTCCCGCCACGGGGTCGATGTCCTCGACATCTACCGTGAGGTGGAGCGCCAGCCCGCGGCTCCTGCGGGCCTCGACCGGCTCTTCCGCAACAGCACCCACCTCCGCCCGCGTTACGGCGCCGCCATCGCCGGCGCACTCAGCGACCATCTGCTTGAGCCTGGATCGGCGCCGGCCGGCAGGCCGCCAACCGCGCGGACGGTCATGAACACCCCCTACCTGGTTGCCTCCATCGAGGAAGAGCCGTTTGCTGGCCTGGCCAGGGTCGTCCACTCCACGCACTACATGACTCGCACTGCCGCGGTCGTCGATCGCGAGCTGCCCCTGGAGCGGTTCGCGGGGCTCCGTGCGATGGGTGCGTTCCACTGGAACAAGGCGGGAGAAAGCCGACTCGCGATCCGCGGGCGCGCGGCGCCGTACGTCAAGCAATTGCGAGGCGAGTACGCATTGTTCGCCGCGTTTACGGCAGAGCCCATGATCGACTCCGACGACCGGCTCGACCGCGCGTTGGCACCGACCCCCGTCACCGAGCCCCCGCGCATCGAGGGAGCGGTCCTGGAGCCGCACCTGCTCGGACTGCTGTTCAAGCGCCCCGGCGCCGACGTCGTTGTCGGCCCCCCGGGGGATGTCTCGGGGGATCTGACACCGCTGATCGAGGGTCTGCTCTCCCCCGGGTAAATTGTCCGGGTGGCTTAGGGGGACGAACGACCGAAACCACCGTGCGGTCGACAGGTTTCGTCTAGACTGCTGCGGTCGCCGCCGGGAACCGGAGGCCGCATTCGGGGAAATCCTGGGGAGGATCTAGAAGCATGCTTGGTCACGTTGCGCTGCGCGCTGGGTTGGGACGAAGGAGCCGTCGGGTTCTGGTCGGCGGTGTGACGGCAGCCGTGG
The DNA here is from genome assembly GCA_963766035.1 of uncultured Actinomycetota bacterium. Taxonomy (GTDB): domain Bacteria; phylum Actinomycetota; class Actinomycetes; order Propionibacteriales; family Nocardioidaceae; genus Nocardioides. The sequence continues at coordinate 423,022 of CAVXYP010000006.1, forward strand.
CCGCGGTCACGCTCGGGGTGCCCCAGGCCCAGGTGAACGCCGCGGCGCCGACCGAGCCAGACGTGGCTCGGGACAGCAGCTTCCAGTACGCGATCCAGATGGGTCCGGAGGAGCGGGTGATCGGCCCGACCGGCGACGTCGACGTCCTGTACTTCTCCGAGCGCGACGCCAAGAACAAGCTGATCGGGTTCGCCGGTACCAGCCGCACCTACGTGTGGCGGTCACAGGGCAACCGCAGGATCTCCAAGCCCCGGCTGATCCTCGATCGCGGCCCGGACGGCAGCTTCGACCGCTGTGGCGCCTGGCTCAATGGCTCGATCTTCAAGCTCACCCGGCGGCACTGGATCGGGTGGTACCACGCCGAGTCGATGGGCCCGGGTGAGCACGAATGCGATCGTGAGCACGACACCGTCGTGTTCCGGGTCGGCTTCACGGAGACCAGGAACGCCGGTCGCACCTGGGTTCAGTCGCACCGAGCCAGCAGCGTCGCGCTGACCGGCCCGGGCGCCACGGCCACCACCGGCACCAACAACGGCGGCAGCCCCCGGGTCGTCCGGATCGGGGAGTACTACTACATGTTCTTCATGGCCGGCGACGTCGGTCAGACGGAGACCTATCTCGCGCGGTCGTTGGTCACCGACCAGGGCCGTCCGGGCACCTGGAAGAAGTACTACTGCCAACCGGTCGTCGGTGGCTGCGGCTACACCGAGCCCGGTATCAGCGGCAATGCGACCGCAGTCAAGAACCTGGCGTCGAAGGCGCGCTACGTCACCTGGAACACCTATCTCCAGCGCTGGGTGGGCTTCTACGGGTCGGGCAGGATCGGCTTCCGGATGTATGCCTCCAAGCCGGTCTCGGGCACGGTGACCGATGACCTGAAATACGAGTCGCTGACTCACTGGCAGGGCTCGCAGCCGTTCTACGCGCCGGTGTCGAGGGAAGACGACAAGCTCGTCGACCAGTGGGGCACCCATATCCGCAACCACAGGTCGCGTCTGCTGTACGCCTACCCGTCGATGCTGGGCGCGACCGGCAACAGCAGAGAGACCGGCAAGTCCTTCTACGTCTACTACGTGAAGCTCTACCCGGGTGACAACTTCAACATGCGCTACCTGTTCCGGCGCAAGATCACGGTCCAGAAGTCCGACACCGCGCTGAACCGGGTCGCGCTCACCACCTACCGCAAGGGTGCTATTCGTCGCACCTCGACGGACGCTCCCAAGCTCAAGGCCTTCAGGCGGGTCGGCTCCGCCGGTTTCGTTCGCGGTGACGCTGAAGCTGGGTGGTTCCAGGTGCAGGAGTGCACCAAGGGCAGGGACTCCGCCTTGTTCAGGTCGCCGCGGTGCCCGCGTGGGTGGAAGCCGTTCCGGCGCGTGGGTTGGGTCTACCCGACGCGGAGCGGCGAGGCGACCGTGCCGATCTTCCGGTGCTTCGACCGACGTTCTCGCACCCATTTCGCTGCGAACCTGCCGCGGTGCAACGGCGCGAAGCGCGAAGCCCGCATCGGGTTCGGACTCCGCGGCTTCTGATCGGTCGTTGCTGCCTTCGACCAGCGGGCGGACTTGCAGGAAAAACCGAACCCCTTCCATGCCCGGTCGGTAGCGTGTGCGACGGCGCCGATTGTTAAGGTGTCCCGCTGCCTGCCGACAGAAGGGAATCGGATGACGCGCGTGCTCATCACGGGGGGCGCCGGTTTCATCGGCGTCCACCTCGCCGACCACCTGACCACATCGGGTGACTACGAAGTCACGGTGTTCGACAACGAGTCGCTCGGCGACCGCGACAACCTCGATCTCGACAAGGTGCGGTTCGTCGCCGGCGACCTGCGCAGCAAGGCCGATCTCACGGCCGCGCTCGAGGGTCAGGACGCTGTCGTCCACCTGGCGGCCGACACCCGGGTCATGGACAGCATCGAGAACCCCGCCCACAACTTCGAGAACAACGTCATCGGCACCTTCAACCTGCTCGAGGGGTGCCGCGACCTGGGCGTCAACCGGATCGTCGCCGCCTCGACGGGCGGCGCGATCGTGGGTGACGTCCCGCCGCCCGTCCACGAGCGGATGGCGGCGCAGCCGACGTCGCCGTACGGCGCGTCCAAGCTGATGCTCGAGGGCTACCTGAGCGCCTACTCCGGCTCCTACGGCATCCGCGGCTGTGCACTGCGGTTCTCGAACATCTACGGGCCGCGGTCTTTCCACAAGGGCTCGGTCGTCGCCCACTTCTTCAAGCGGATCCTGGCGGACCAGCCCCTCGTCGTCTACGGCGACGGCAGCCAGGCCCGCGACTTCCTCTACGTCGGCGACCTGGTCGAGGGCATCCGGGTCGCGATCGACAGCGACGCCGTCGGGGCGTTCCAGCTCGGCAGCGGCCGGCCCACGACGGTCAACGAGCTGCTCGACCTGATGCGCAGCGCCACCGGGCGCGACCTCGACGTCCAGTACGCCGACTTCCGCGCCGGCGAGGTGCTGCGGACCTGGTGCGAGACCGACAAGGCTCGCGACGGGTTCGGGTTCAACCCGACCACCTCCCTCGACGACGGGATCCGACAGACCTGGGCGTGGTTCCTCGCCCAGAGCCAGGGGCGCTAGTGACCGAGGCCGCCTCCGGTCGACTCCGACGCCATCTCCGGCGCCGGAGCGAACGCAACGGCACCCACGTGGCTGCGTGGACCTCGTCGAACGGCAACGGAACCGCACAGTCGTCCGTGGTGCCGAGCAACCTCGGCGCCAGGTTCGACGAGCGGGTGGGCGAGGCGCTCCGGCGCCAGCAGCCCCCCGGTCAGGACGCCGAGTACGACCTGGTGCGCGACCACTTCAACATCGCTCACTACCTGCTGCAGGCCCCGGGCGTCCTGCAGGACGGCGACGTCGACCCGGTCCGGCACTTCCTGCGGCAGGGACTGGCGGCCCGGTTCACCCCCGAGGCCAACTTCTCCACGGAGTCCTACCTCAAGCGTCATCCGGACCGCCGGGACGGCGACGTCCACCCCTATGCCGCCTGGCTGGCCGAGGGCAGGGACGCGGGTGAGGTCGGTGAGCCCGTGATGGGCACCGAGAAGCTCGCCAAGGTGCTGGGCATCTCCAACGAGGACGTCGTCGCCCACCTCGCCGACCGCCGCTCCGACGTGCACCGCCGGCTGCTGCACGGCAAGCTCGGCGAGATGTTCGCGAAGGCGGTCGAGGTGGAGCCCCTGATCGGCGACCTCTGGCCGGAGATCACCCGGCCGCGGATGATGCCGATCCCGTGGCTGGTCGTCGCCGACCAGCTGGGAGCGCTCTACTCCTGCCAGGAGGCACTCGGGTTCGCGCGAGCCAGGATCGCTGTGGTCGTCGACAACCCCGGTGACCTGCTGGTCACCCGGACCCTGGATGCCCTCCAGGCCGAGATCGAGCCCCACGACATCGTGATCGTCACCACCGCTCCGGGCGCCGTGCCCGCCGCCGAGACACCGCCGGGCGTGCGCCGGGTCGACTTCGCCGAGACCGCCCAGGGGCTCGGCCCGTTGATGACCCAGCAGGTGCTGGTCGAGCTGCTCCGCTCGTTGTGCGTCGACGCGATCGTCGGCATCGGATCGCGGCTCTTCCTCGAGTCGCTGACGCCGTACGGCCGCGCACTCGCCGCGTCCGAGCGGATCTACCTCGGCTTCGCCGGGCTGCGCCGCGGACCGCTGGGCCAGGAGGTCGGCCCGTCGGTGCGCTACTTCTACCGGCACGTGGAGCTCGTCGACGGGGTGCTCGTCGATGCGCCGGCGACCGCCGTACGCCTGGTCGAGGACTACCAGCTCACCGACGACGTCGCCGCCAAGATCCGGCCGGTCGCCGACGACCGGGCGCTGGCCGACCTCGTCGACGAGATGCTGGGGGAGTCGTCCGATGGCCGCTCCTGACCGGCCCGACCTTTCGGTCGTGGTCACCGCGCACAGTGAGACGGTGGTGTGCGGGCCCACGATGCGGTCGGCCGACCTCGCGGTCGAGGCCGCGCGGGCACGCGGCTACGTCGTCGAGACGGTGGTCGCGCTGGACGAGGCCGAGGACGCGACCCGCGCCTTCTTCGACCGGCCCCGCTTCGACCACTGGCAGCGATGGGAGTTCCAGGAGGGCGACCTCGGGCGGGTGCGCAACGCGGCTGTCGCCCGTTCTACCGGCCGCCACATCGCGTTCCTCGACGCCGACGACCTGTTCAGCGAGAACTGGCTCGCCGACGGCGTCGCCGTGCTCGACGAGGCCGAACGGGACGGCCGGCGGGTCATCGCGCATCCCGAGCTCAACGTCATGTTCGACGGCGGCAACTCGGTGCTCGTCCACATCGATCAGGACTCGCCGTTGTTCACGCCGTACTTCGCCTACCTGCGCAACTACCACGACTCGCTGTGCATGACTCCTCGCGAGGCGCACCTCGCGATCCCCTACGTCTCGCGGGACATCCCCAACGGTCTCTCCTTCCAGGACTGGCAGTTCTCGATCGAGTCGATGGCGGCCGGCTGGGAGCACGTGCTGGTGCCGGACACGATCATCTTCAAGCGACGCCGGGACGCCTCACTCGGTCAGGAGAGCAGCAACCGCCGGTCGATCGTGCGCAAGCTCCCGGCGATGGCGATCGACCGGGTGCAGCACCTCGCTCAGGTCGGGAAGGCCTCCGAGGGCGAGTGAGAGGGAAGCGGCAGTCGGAGGGGCTGGCCCCGCCTGTCCTCGAACGGCTGCGGTGGTGCGTCCATCCCCGGTTCTACGCCGCGCAGCTGAGCGAGGAGGAGCGGGCCGGGCTGGTCGACGGGCCCGACGTCGAGACGGCGCTGGAGCACTACCTCGCCCAGGGCGGGCGCACCGGTGCGCGGATCTGCGCGTTCTTCAACCCCGGGTGGTACGACGACCGGCTCGCCGAGCTCGGCCTCGCGGTGCCCGACGGCGAGGACGGGTTCCGGCACTGGCTCACCGTCGGCTGGGAGCGCAAGGTGATCCCGACGCCGCTGTTCGACCCGGACTGGTACCTCGCGCACCATCCGATGCTCCGATCGCACCCGCGCTGGATCTTCCACCACTACCTCACCCGCGGCTGCTACCAGCCCCAGTGGGTGCCGAGCCCGGCCGGTCGTCACCACGGCGGTGCGGCGGACGAGGATGCGGCGCGGCGCCAGGACCCGTTGCTGCTCCCCGAGCTCCTCCACCACGCGGACCGGCACGACCTGCGCCGCACCAGCTGGCTCGAGGAGGGTGTGGTCGCCGTGCTGGCGAAGCGCCGGCGGCTCGAGAGCGACGAGCTTCGCGCGCAGGTCGCGAAGGCCTCCGAGCTGGAGCCGGGGCTGCACGCGCCGCTGCGGACCGAGCTGCCGACGGTGGCGCCGCCGTACGCCCACCAGGGCTCGCGGATGGCCGACGAGGTCGTCGCGGCGCGCTCCGCGCTGGGACTCGGCACCCAGGACACCGTCGACACGATCGTGCTCGTCCCGCACTGCCGGATGAGCGGTGCGGCCCGGGTGGCCGGCCTGTTCACGGACGCCGCCCGCGTCGCCGGCGGTCCTGACAGCGTCGCCGTCATCGCCACCGACCTGCCGGTCTTCGAGCGACCGGAGCTCTTCCCCGCCGACGTCCCGGTGCTCGACCTGACCCGTCACGTCGCGGGGATGGCCCCGCCCGCGCGACGCGAGCTTCTGGCCGACCTGGTGCGGAGCCTGCGCGCGCGCCGGGTCGTCGTGGTCAACAGCCTGCTGGGCTGGCAGCTCGTCGAGGAGCTCGGCGACCAGCTCGCGGCCGTCATGGATCTCGGCGCCTACCTGTTCACCTGGGAGCTCGACGAGCACGGTCACCGCTACGGCTACCCGGTCGGGCCGTTCCAGCGCTGCCTCGAGCACCTGTCGTGGGTGCTGTTCGACAGCGAGCGGATGCGGTCCGAGCTCGTCGACCGCTACCTGATGCCCCCAGCGACCAGGGACCGGATGATCTTCCTCCGCAACCCGGTGGCCGAGTGGTCGGTCGACGTCACCGGGATCTTCGAGCAGCGGCGTGCGGCCGGCGCACCGCTCCGCGCGCTGTGGGCCGGCCGGTTCGACCGGCAGAAGCGGTTCGACCTGGTCGTCGAGATCGCTCGGCTGCGGCCCGACCTCGAGATCTGTGCGTGGGGCAAGCCGGTCCTGCGTGACATCGACCTCGACCCGGCCGACCTGCCGTCGAACATCCGGCTGATGGGGGTCTACGACGGCTTCGACCAGCTGCCGCTCGACGAGGTCGACTTCCTTCTCTACACGTCCGGCTGGGACGGGATCCCCAACGTGGTCCTGGAAGGCGCGCAGAGCGGGCTGCCGATCGTCGCGAGCGCCGTCGGCGGAGTGCCCGAGGTGGTGACACCCGAGACCGGCTACCCGGTCGCCGAGGTCGACGAGCCGTCGGCGTACGTCGCCGCGATCGATGCGCTGCTGGCCGACCCGGCTGCGACGACGGCGAGGTCCGCGAGGCTCAGGGAGCAGGTCTACCGGCTCTTCGACGCCGACGCCTATCGCAGCACGATCGCGCGACTGCTCGCGAGCGAGGGCTCCGAATGAGTGCTGCCACCACCGACATCACCGCGATCCTGCTCGCCCATGACGAGGGCCCGCGGATCGGGATCTCGCTGCACAGCCTGCTCGATGCGGTCGGCGCGGCGCGGAACGCGGGGCTGGCGGTCGAGCCTGCGGTGGTGGTGCTCGCCGACGCCTCGGCTGCCACCCGGCTCGCACTCGACGAGGTCGAGTCGCGCGGCGTACGGCTGCTGCGCGAGGTCGACACGGCAGACCCGGGAGCCGCCCGCAACACTGCCGTGCACGCCGTGACCGGGGAGCACATCGCGTTCCTCGACGGCGGCGCTCTCTGGTCGGAGAACTGGCTGGTCGCCGCGCATGCCCTCTGCTCGACCGAGCCGGGCCGGGTGATCGCACACCCGGAGATCCACTGGTTCCACGAGCAGGGCCGCGAGCTCTACTTCCCGCCCGACCAGGACGATCCGGGGTTCGACCCCGCGATCCTGCGGTTCGGCAACTGCTGGGACGGCCAGGCGCTGGCAGCCGCCGGCGTCTACCAGGCGGTGCCGTTCCCCGAGCTCGGCGCGCAGGCAGCGCCCGGGCAGCTCGACTGGGAGTGGAGCACGGCCACTGTCGCGGCCGGCTACCGGCACCGCGTCGCGCCGGCGACGATCAACTTCCGTCGCCGGCGTCCGCGCACGCTGCGCTGACCCGACAGGGTCAGCCGACCGGGACCCCGGCCTTCGCCGCTGCCGACTCCGTGCTCCAGACCGACACGCACGGGATCTTGGCCATGTCGCATCGCTCGGCGTAGCGCTTGGTCACCTCGGTGACCTCCTCCATCAAGCCCTCGCTGAGGGTGACGGGGGTGAGACCGAGGTGCAGGAAGCGGTCGTTCGCGACGTGCAGCTCGTTCTCGTCGGCCTCGTTGCGCGGGTTCGGCAGGTTGGCGATCTCGACGCCGGTGCGGTCGGAGATCATCTTCGCCAGGTCGCGGACCCGGTGGGTCTCGGTCATCTGGTTGAAGACCGACACCCGGTCACCCTTGGCCGGCGGGTTCTCGATCGCCAGCTGGATGCACTTCACGGTGTCCTGGATGTGGATGAACGCCCGGGTCTGGCCGCCGGTGCCGTGCACGGTCAGCGGGTAGCCGATGGCCGCCTGCATGAGGAACCGGTTGAGCACGGTGCCGTAGTCGCCGTCGTAGTCGAAGCGGTTGATCAACCGCTCGTCGAGACGGGTCTCCTTGGTCTGCGTGCCCCACACGATGCCCTGGTGCAGGTCGGTCGCGCGGACCTGGTCGTTCTTCGCGTAGTAGGCGAACAGAAGCTGGTCCTGCGTCTTCGTCATGTGGTAGATCGACCCCGGGTTGGCGGGGTACAGGATCTCCTGGTCGACCAGGCCGTTCTCGCCCGTGTCGACCTTGACCTGCAGGTAGCCCTCGGGGATCTTCATGCCGGCGGTGCCGTAGCCGTAGACGCCCATGGTGCCGAGGTGCACGACGTGGATGTCGCGGCCGGACTCGACGACCGCGGCCAGCAGGTTGTTGGTCGCGTTGAGGTTGTTGCTCACCGTGTAGCGCTTGTGGCGGCTGGACTTCATCGAGTAGGGGGCTGCCCGCTGCTCGGCGAAGTGCACGACCGCTTCGGGCTGCCAGTCCTCGAGGAGGTGGAGCAGCCGGTCGTAGTCGACCGCGACGTCGATGTCGTGGAAGGCGATGTCCTTGCCGGACACCTCGGTCCACACGCGCAGGCGCTCACCCATGGGCCGGATCGGCGTGAGCGAGGAGACCTCGAGCTCGATGTCGATCTTGCGACGGGACAGGTTGTCGACGATCGCGACCTCATAGCCAAGAGCTGAAAGGTGCAACGCTGTCGGCCAGCCGCAGAACCCGTCCCCCCCAAGGATCAGTATCCGCATTGCTTTTCCTCCGTCGTTAGTGACTGGTTCGGTAATCGTGGCAGCGTGAGTCTGCACGGGAGCGCGACCATTCTGCGCTACGGGTCGGTGATTGTCTGTCAATGGGTCTGATTTCATCCGCTCGAACAGTCCGGTTACGGGGTTGACGTGGATGCCGCACTCCTTGATGGTGTCGACCTCCCACCACCAGCGCCCGGCGCGCTGGTCCTCGCCTGGGCTGATGGCTCGGGTGCACGGTGCGCACCCGATGCTCGTATAACCCCGGTCGTAGAGCATGTTGTAGGGCACCGCGTGATCTTGGATGTAAGCCCAGACCTGCTCGGTGGTCCAATCCAACATCGGGCTGAACTTCTGGAGACCGTTCGTCTCGTCCCATGCCGTCACCGGGAGGTCGCGCCGGGTCTCGGAGTGCTCGCGGCGAAGCCCGGCCAGCCAGGCCCGCTTGCCAGCCAGCATCCGCCGGAGCGGCGCGACCTTGCGGACGGCGCAGCAGCCCTCACGCAGGACGACGCTCTCGTAGAAGCCGTTCTGGCCGTTGGCCTTCGTCCAGGCCAGCACGTCGTCCGGGTCGGGGGAGATCATGTTGATGATCCCGCCGTAGCGGCGGTGCACGCTGTGGGCGAGCGCGTGGGTCTCCTCGGGCAGTCGACCGGTGTCGATGCTGAAGATCTCGATGTCGATGTCGTGGCGGGCGATCAGGTCCGTCATGACCATCGCCTCGGGGCCGAAGGCGTTGGCCAGGACAGCCGGAGACCAGTCGCGCTCAATGGTCCTCAAGAGCGCGAGCGTCTCGTCGACGGCAACGCTGTAGTCCAAGGCGAGGTACCCCCCAAGGTATCGGCCGCGGTGGAGGTCGCTCGTCCCTGAGCGGATCCGGTTCGCGATGCTAGCATCGCGGCGCCGTCGACCACCTCAGAGGGAGGAAATTGCCGATGAGGTCGATCCGGCTCCGCCGGCGCCCCGACCTGGTGTCCGCGCCGCCCGCCGCGGTCTCGGTCGATCCCTTCGGCGACGACCCGACCGATCTCGGCATCCCGCGCGAGCTGTTGCCGGCGGACCACCGTGATCGCGCGGAGCGTCCGGCCATCGCCCGACGGCTCCGGGCGGCCGCACATCCGCGGTTCTACGCGGCGCAGGTCGGCAGCGGCGCGCTCGCCGACGACGTCGACGCGGCCATCGACCACTTCATCGACACCGGGCTGAGGGACGGCGCCCGGATCAGCGGCCTGTTCAACGCCGCCGTCTACCAGGAGCGGCTCGCGGAGCACGGTCTCCAGGTGGGGCCAGGTGTCCACCCGTTCCTCCACTGGCTGACGGTCGGCTGGGACGAGCGGGTGGTGCCGACCATCTTGTTCGACGAGGCCTTCTACGTCAGCCGCCATCCGGACCTGGCAACCGGCCCGGACTGGGCGTTCGCGCAATACCTACGGGCGGGAAGCTATGCACCAGGTCGGTCGCCGACACCGTTCGGTCCCAACTACGGCGGTGGAGCGGCGCCCCATGCGCGGGAGCGCCAGGACCCGCCGCTGGTCACCGGACTGCTGCATCGCGCGGCCGACTACGACCTCACCCGGACCAGCTGGCTCGAGGAGGGCGTGGCGCTGGGGGCTGCGAAGCTGGCGGGACTGGACTCCGACCGGATGCGCGCACTGGTGGCCAAGGCCGCGGCGATCGAGCCGCTGATCGCGCAGACGCCCCGCGAGCGGTGGGTCAGCTGGCCGCCGCACACGCACCCGATGCTGATGCCGACCGCGCGTGCCGAGGAGGTACGCCGCCGGGTCGGGCTGGTGCGCGCCGACACCGTGGTCGTCGTACCCGGGGCCGCTGCGCCCGGAGCCGGCCTCGCGGCCGTGGCCGCCGCGCTGCGAGCGTGCGAGCCCGACGCCACCGTGGTGGTCGCGACGACCGACGATGCGACACCGCCCCACATCGACGGCAGAGCCGTCGCCGTGGACCTGTCCGAGCCCTGGTCGGGCTTCAGCGACGCCCGTCGCCTGCTCGGACTGCTCGACCTGGTGCGCGGCCTGCGGCCGCACCGGGTGGTCGTCGCCGGCAGTGCCCTCGGTTGGCGGCTGCTGTCGACGTACGGCCCGACCCTGCAGCACGAGATGTCGCTCGCCGCGGTTCTCATCGAGCCCGCCACCGCCGACGATCCCGCGGCCGGTGACTTCCAGGGCTGCTTCGACCGGCTCGCCTGGGTCGTGACCGACACCGATGCGATGCGTGACGACCTGGCGGCGCGCTACCTGCTGCCCGCCGGCGCTCGCGCGCGGGTGCTGAGCCCGGCGGACTGCGCGGCCGGGTCGCTCGCCCTGGCCGCCGGCGTCCAGGGGGTGCGGCATGGCTGACGTCGCCGCGATCCTGACCGCCCACGCCGAGGGGGTCATGGCCGGGCTCTCGTTCCGCAGCCTGCTCGACGCCGTTGCGGTCGGTCGCGCCGACGGCCTGGACGTCGAGGTGCTCGTCGTCCTCGACAATCCGACCGCCGCCACCAGCGCGGCGTTCGCCGAGGCCGGCCGGCACGGAGCGGCACTCGCCGAGGTGTCGTACGCCGACCAGGGCAAGGTGCGCAACCATGCCGTGGGGCTGGTCTCCGCCGACCACGTCGCCTTCCTCGACGGTGACGACCTGTGGAGCGAGAACTGGCTGGCCGACGCCCACCGGATGTGTGCGGACGATGATCGCGTGATCGGCCACCCGGAGCTGAACTGGTTCTTCGAGAACCAGCAGAACCTCTACTTCCTGCCCGACCAGACCGACCCGGCGTTCGACCCGGCGCTGCTGCGGATCGCGAACCCGTGGGACGCGCTCTGCTACGCGCCGCGGGCGGCGTACGTCGAGCATCCGTTCGCCGCACGCGCGGTCGCCGACGGATACGCCTACGAGGACTGGCACTGGATGCTCGAGACGTTCCTGGGTGGCTACGTGCACCGGGTGGTGCCGGAGACCATCCACTTCAAGCGCCGCCGCGAGGGTTCGCAGTACGTGCAGGCGCGCGCCCGCAAGGTGCTCACCCGGCCGAGCGAGCTCCTCGACTACGGGTGGTGGCAGAAGCGGGACTCTGCGTCGATGTGACGTACCGTGGCCAAGAGCCAATCACTGAGCCCGTCACTGAGCCTGTCACCGAGCCTGTCACCGGGCCTGTCACCGGGCCTGTCACCGGGCCTGTCACTGGGCCCGCCACCCGTCTCGGAGGAGTCGAACCCCGTGTTCTCCATCATGATCGCGATGCTGATCAGCCTGGTCGTCGCCGGCCTGGTCGTCGCCTACGTCGCCTACCCGCACCGCGGTGAGCGGATGCCGGCCGTGCCGTGGCTCGGCGACGCGCTCGGCAAGGCGGCCGACGCAGCCCCGGTGATCGACGAGGACGAGGGCGAGCTGCTGCGGCAGGAGTCCGTCGACCTCCTGCGTCGGAGGTAGCTCCCTGCTGCGAGGATGAGCGCCATGGAGTGGCTCTACCTCGTCATCGGGATCGCCGTACTCGCACTCGTCGTCTTCGGCGCCGTGCTGGTCGGGCTGCTGCCCGGACGCCGAGGCTTCCGCACGACGGGTCCGTACCGCGCTCCCGACGATGTCCTGGCGCCCCCGGAGACCGGGGTCACCGAGGCCGAGCCCGGTGTCGAGGTCCCTCCGGGGACGGTCACCCCCACCCTCGAGCGCCCCGAACGGGCCGCGTCACGACTGGTCCGGCTGCGGCAGCGGCTCGCCGGCTCCGGCACCCTGGGTCGCGGCCTGCTCGGGCTGCTGAGCCGCGACCAGCTGGACGAGGACACCTGGGAGGCGATCGAGGACCTGCTCCTCGGAGCCGACATCGGCGTGCAGCCGACGCAGGAGCTGGTCGAGCGGCTGCGCACCCGGATGCGGGTCGAGGGTGGCGGCGCGGCGGACGCCCGCACCGTGCTCCGCGAGGAGCTGATCACCCTGGTCGACCCGTCGATGGACCGGGCGCTGCACGTGAGCGGCACCGACGGCGACCCGGGCGTGGTGCTGGTCGTCGGGGTCAACGGCACCGGCAAGACCACCACCGTGGGCAAGCTCGCCCGGATCCTCGTCGCCGAGGACCGGTCCGTGCTGCTGGCCGCCGCCGACACGTTCCGCGCGGCCGCTGCCGACCAGCTCGGCACCTGGGGTGAGCGGGTCGGCGTCGAGGTCGTTCGTGGCCCGGAAGGTGGCGACCCCGCCAGCGTCGCGTTCGAGGCGGTCAAGGAGGGCATGGACCGCGGCATCGACACCGTCGTCGTCGACACCGCAGGCCGGCTGCAGAACAAGCAGGGCCTGATGGACGAGCTCGGCAAGGTGAAGCGGGTCATCGAGAAGCAGTCGCCGGTCACCGAGGTGCTGCTCGTGCTCGACGCCACCACCGGCCAGAACGGGCTGGTCCAGGCCAAGGTCTTCGCCGAGGTCGTCGACGTCACCGGCATCGCGCTGACCAAGCTCGACGGCTCTGCCAAGGGCGGCATCGTCGTCGCCGTACAACGTCAGCTCGGAGTGCCCGTCAAGCTGGTCGGCCTCGGCGAGGGCCCCGACGACCTGGCGCCGTTCGACGCCGCTGCGTTCGTCGACGCCCTGTTGGGCTGACCGTTGGCGTGCCGTTGGCCTGGCCGTGGGGCCGGCCGTTGGCTGGCCGTTGGGCTGGGACGAAACATGCCCGTAACACCCGGGCGGAACTCGTTTCACGCCTGAAACAACCAGCGGACTGCGGCGAAACGTCGCCGCACCAAGGTGTTGGCCATGGACGGCTACTACACCTGGATGCTGGTCTCGGCATCGCTCGTGCTGCTGATGACTGCCCCCGGCCTCGCCCTGTTCTACGGCGGCATGAGCCGGAGCAAGTCGGTGCTCAACATGATGATGATGTCGTTCACGGCGATCGGCGTCGTCGGCATCGTCTATGCCCTGTGGGGCTGGTCGATGTCCTACAGCACGACCTACCTGACCGCTGACGGCGAGGCGGGCAAGGAGATCGGCAAGCTCTTCTCCAACCCGTTCAAGCAGTTCGGGCTCGAGACGACCGACCCGGGCAACTACGTGTTCGTGGCGTTCCAGCTCACCTTCGCGGTCATCACCGCCGCCCTGATCAGCGGCGCGGTCGCCGACCGCCTCAAGTTCTCGGCGTGGCTGGTGTTCCTCCCCGTCTGGGTGACGCTCTCCTACTTCCCGCTCGCCCACATGGTGTGGGGCGGCGGCTTCCTCAGCGGCGTCGAGGACGGCTTGTCGTCGATGCTGCTCGGCAACGTGACCGCCGACGGCGTGACCCTGGCCGAGATCGCCCCGATCGACTACGCCGGCGGCACCGTGGTCCACATCAACGCCGGCGTGGCCGGCCTGGTGCTGGCGATCCTCCTCGGCCGCCGGCTCGGCTTCGGCAAGGAGCCGATGAAGCCGCACAACCTCACGCTCACGATGATCGGCGCCGGTCTGCTGTGGTTCGGGTGGTTCGGGTTCAACGTGGGCTCCATCGTCAACCTCGACGCCTACGAGACCGAGACCGGCCTGGTCTGGCTCAACACCACGCTCGCGACCTGCGCCGCGATGATGGGCTGGCTGCTGATCGAGAAGATCCGCGACGGCAAGGGCACCTCGCTCGGTGCCGCGTCCGGTGTCGTGGCCGGCCTGGTCGCGATCACGCCGGCGTGCGGCAACCTGGTGCCGTGGAGCGCCATCGTGCTCGGCCTGGTGGCGGGCGGGCTCTGCGCGCTCGCGGTCGGTCTCAAGTACCGGTTCGGCTACGACGACTCGCTGGACGTCGTCGGCGTGCACCTGGTCGGCGGTCTCGTGGGCACCATCGGTGTCGGCTTCCTCGCGTCCAACGACCTCGGCCTGCTGACCGGCGGCAACGGCAAGCAGCTGGCCATCCAGGTCGTCGTGGCGCTGTTCGCGGTGCTCTGGTCGGGGGTCGCGACCCTCATCATCGGCCTGGCCATCAAGTACACGATCGGTCTCCGCCTCGACCCCGAGGACGAGGTCGAGGGGATCGACTTCGTCGAGCACGGCGAGTCGGCCTACGATCTGAGCACCGGCGGCGGCGCGCGGCGTACCTCGGTCCTCACCTCCACCACTTCTGAAGGAGCCAGAGCATGAAGCTCGTCACTGCGGTGATCAAGCCGCACAAGTGGGAAGACGTTCGCGAGGCCCTCGAGACGTTCGGTGTCACCGGCATGACCGTCAGCGAGGTCAGCGGCTACGGCCGGCAGAAGGGCCACACCGAGGTCTACCGCGGCGCGGAGTACGACATCGCCCTGGTCCCCAAGATCCGGATCGAGATCGTGGTCGACGACGGTGACACCGAGGACATCGTCGGGATCATCACCAAGACCGCGCAGACCGGCCGGATCGGAGACGGCAAGGTCTGGGTGAGCCCGGTCGAGACCGTCATCCGGGTCCGGACGGGTGACAAGGACTCTGCCGCGCTCTGATATCGGGGTGGGCGTCGTTGGGTTGACGTTTGGTCCCAAACCGCAGGAGTTTCCCCGAAAAACCTGCCGTTTGGGACCAAACGTCAACCCCAACGCCCCCCGATCGGACGTTCATGACCGCCGCTGAGAGGACCGCCCGCACCGAGGCGGCCGATGCGCTGTGCATCGGGGCGTACGACGCAGCAGGCGGCCCGGACACGGGCGTGACCCTGGTGGCGGTCGGTGGCTACGGCCGGGGCGAGCTGGCGCCGTACTCCGACCTCGATGTGGTGCTGGTCGCCGATGACGGGGTCGACCCTGACCGGACCGCGGAGCTGGCCAGCCAAGTTTGGTACCCGATCTGGGACTCGGGGGCGAAGCTCGACCACTCGGTGCGGTCGCTCGCCGAGATGCTCGACGCAGCGGCCGCCGACGTGCGGGTCGCGTCCGGGTTGCTCGACGTGCGACACGTCGCCGGTGACCCGAGCCTGACCATCCGGCTGCGGACGAACGCCCTTGCCCACTGGCGGCGCGATGCGAAGCAGCGGCTGCCCGAGCTGCACGAGATGGTGCGCAGCCGGCACCGGCTGATCGGCGAGCTGGCGCACCTGTCCGTGCCCGACCTCAAGGAGGCCGAGGGCGGCCTCCGCGACGCCACGGTGCTCAGGAGCCTGATGGCGACCTGGCTGGTCGACATCCCGGCGGCCGACCTGGAGCGCTCTCGGCTGCAGCTGCTCGACATCCGCGACGACCTGCACGCGGCGGCGGGACGGGCCACCGACCGGATCGCGCCCGAGCACTGGTCGGCGCTGGCCGCGGCGCTGGGTCTCCCCGACGACCGCGCGGCGCAGCGTCAGGTGCGTGAGCTGGGCCGCCGCCTCACCCACCTGTCGCGGCTGGTGTGGCGCCGCGCGGACGACGCGGTGCGTCGTACGCCGGCCGGCCGCCCGCGGCGTCCCGAGCTCGAGCGGATCGCGTCCGGCGTCGCGCTGTCCAAGGGCGAGGTGGTGCTCGACCGTGGTGCCCGACCCGGCTCCGACCCCGTGCTGCTGCTGCGCGCGGCCGCCGAGGCCGCCCGCCGCAACGTCGTCCTGGCACCACCGACCGCGGCCCGGCTGGTGCGCGAATGCCCGCCGCTGCCCGATCCGTGGCCGGAGGAGGCGCGCCGCGAGATGGTCCGGATGCTCGCCGCCGGGCCGGGCCTGCTCGGCGTCTGGGAGACGCTCGAGGAGACCGGGGCGCTGGCGGGGATCCTTCCCGAGTGGGAGCGGATCCGGCTGCTGCCGCACGCGTCGGTGATCCATCGGTTCACCGTCGACCGGCACGTCGTCGAGACCTGCATCGAGGCGTCCGCGCTGATCCGCGAGGTGTCGCGGCCCGACGTCCTCCTGGTCTCCGCGCTGCTCCACGACATCGGCAAGGGCGGCGTGGTCGAGCACAGCGCCGAAGGGGAGCCGATCGCGCGGACGATCGCGACCAGGATGGGCTTCGAGCACGAGGCGGTCGACCTGATCGCCCGGCTCGTGCGGTGGCACCTGCTGCTGGCGACCACGGCGACCACCCGCGACCCCGACGACCCCGCGACCGTCGAGCTGCTCACCGAGCACCTCCGCACCCCCGAGACGCTCGCCCTGCTCACCGCGCTCACCGAGTCCGACGCGAAGGCCACCTCGGCGAAGGCCTGGTCGTCGTGGCGGGCCGGGCTGATCCGCGACCTGTCCCGGCGGACGCTGGCCGCCCTGGAGCGGGGGAGCGTCCCGTCCGCGCTCACGGTCGAGGAGATCGAGATCCCTGCTGCCGCCCGGTCGGGCTCGATCGCGATCACGATCGAGGAGGTCGACGACGGCTCGCGGGTCACGACCGTGTCCCTGGACCGGGTGGGCCTGCTCGCCGACTGCGCAGCCACGTTCGCGCTCCAGCGCCTCCAGGTGCGCGCGGCCCGGATCTGGGCACAGAGGGAGTACGGCGTCGCGATGTGGGACGTGGCCGATGATCACCTGGACGCCGGCCGGCTGCGCAACATGTTCGACTCCGTCGCCGCCCGCAGGGTCGATCCCGCGACCCGGCTCGCGCCGGCCGCGAACGGCTCCGCGCCCGACCTCGCGCCGACGGTCGTCGTACGGCCGGAAGCCAGCGACCAGGCGACCGTCATCGAGGTCCGCGCCTCGGACCGGCTCGGTGTCATCTACCTGGTCAGCGCCGTGCTCGCGGAGCTCGGGATGTCGGTCCGGTCGGCGCACATCTCGACCTTGGGACCGCAGGCGGTGGACGTGTTCTACGTGCAGGAGCCGTCAGGCGACGCGTTGTCGGCGTCGAGAGCGACGGCGGCCGCGGGCGCGATCAGGGAACGGCTCAGTCCGCAGGCGGGGGCTTCGGACGCCTGACCCGGGCCTGCATGGCCGCGTGGTCGATCTGGATCGGGTGGTCCTCGTCACTGGGGGACGGCACGACCTGGGTCTCGTTGTCCTTCGACTTCAGGTCGCGGTCGGCGCGCGCCCGGGCCGGGTCGAAGACGTCGACGAAGACGCCCATGCCGTCGGCCACGCCACCACCGGTGCCGGACGGGTTGCGGAGCATCCGGTGCCCGGCCCACACCACCAGCAGGAGCAGCAGCACTCCCACGGCACCGAACACGACGTACGTCACTTCCTCACTGTATGCCTGGCGCGGGCAGACAGACGCCTCGCCGTTAGAGTTGGGTGCTCGAAGCCCTGCACGAACGTCCCTGAGGAATCCCCCTTGTTCGCCACCCTGTCCGACCGCCTCGCCGACACTTTCAAGAACCTCCGCGGCAAGGGCCGGCTCTCCGAGGCCGACATCGACGCGACCGCGCGCGAGATCCGGATCGCCCTGCTCGAGGCCGACGTCGCGCTGCCGGTGGTCAAGGACTTCGTCGCCGCCGTCAAGGAGCGGGCCCGCGGCGAGGAGGTCAGCCAGGCGCTGAACCCCGCCCAGCAGGTCATCAAGATCGTCAACGACGAGCTGGTCACCATCCTCGGTGGCGAGACCCGGCGGCTGCGCTACGCGAAGACCGGGCCGACCGTCATCATGCTGGCCGGTCTGCAGGGTGCGGGGAAGACCACGCTCGCGGCCAAGCTAGCGCTCTGGCTGAAGGAGCAGGGCAAGTCGCCGCTGCTGGTCGCGTGCGACCTGCAGCGCCCCAACGCCGTCCAGCAGCTGCAGGTCAACGGCGACAAGGTCGGAGTCCCCGTCTTCGCGCCCGAGCCCGGCAACGGCGTCGGCGACCCCGTGGGCGTCGCCCGGGCATCGATCGAGGAGGCCAAGCGCCGGCTCTTCGACGTGGTGGTGGTCGACACCGCCGGCCGCCTCGGCGTGGACGCCGACATGATGGCGCAGGCCGCGGGCATCCGCGACGCGGTCCAGCCCGACGAGGTGCTGTTCGTCGTCGACGCGATGATCGGCCAGGACGCGCTGACCACGGCGCAGGCGTTCCTCGACGGGGTCGGCTACGACGGGGTCGTCCTCACCAAGCTCGACGGCGACGCCCGTGGTGGCGCGGCGCTGTCCATCCGTCAGGTCACCGGCCGGCCGGTCATGTTCGCCTCGTCCGGCGAGAAGATGACCGACTTCGACGTCTTCCACCCCGACCGGATGGCGTCGCGGATCCTCGACATGGGCGACGTCATGACGCTGATCGAGCAGGCCGAGAAGGCGTTCGACCAGGAGGAGGCGCTCAAGGCTGCGCAGAAGCTCGCCGGCCAGGGCGGCGAGTTCACGCTCGACGACTTCCTCGCGCAGATGCAGCAGATCAAGAAGCTCGGCTCGATGACCAAGATCTTGAAGATGCTGCCGGGCGCGGGCCAGATCCGGGAGCAGCTGGAGAACTTCGACGACCGCGAGATCGACCGGATCGAGGCGATCATCCACTCGATGACCCCGGCCGAGCGCAACAACCCGAAGCTCATCGACGGCTCCCGCCGGTCGCGGATCGCCAAGGGCTCGGGCCGGACGGTCGCCGACGTCAACGGCCTCGTCGACCGCTTCTTCGAGGCGCGGAAGATGATGATGCAGATGGCGCGCGGCGGTGGCTTCGCCGGCGTGCCGGGGATGCCTGGCATGCCAGGGATGGGTGGTCCCGGCGGCGGCAAGCGTGCCAAGGCCAAGCAGGCACAGAAGGCCAAGGCCAAGGGCGGCCAGCGTCGGTCCGGCAACCCGGCGAAGGCCGCGCAGGAGGCCGAGGCAGCGAAGGCCAAGGCCGCCCAGCAGGCCGCCAACCCGTTCGGTCTGCCCGCCGGCGAGGACGTCGACTACGAGGCCGCCGCCGCCAAGCTCGAGCTCCCCAAGGACTTCTCCAAGTTCCTGAAGTAGTCGATCTGACGAAGGTGCCGCTGAGCAGAGCGCAGAAGCGGTCAAGTTCCCGACCTGGTCGGGACTCCGGGCCGATGTGGCCCGGGACGCCTCAGGCATAGCGTGGCGGCCGGGGGAGGACCCAACCATCGGATCTCGGGTCCGTGCGCAGGTAAAGAGAGACCCATCATGGACCAACGGGACATCGTCGACGAGCTCGCATCACTCCGCGCGGAGGTCACTCAGCTGCGGGAAGAACGGATCCCCCGCGTCGATCGATCGAGCAGGCGACGCGACCGACGGCTCACCCTCGCCTACGTCTTGATGACGGCCGTGGTCGTCGGAGTCACCAGCGTGGGCTCCGCTTCTGCGCTCGACGGCACCAACACCGTGTTCAGCGACGACATCGTCGATGGCACGGTGTCGAGCCTCGACCTGAAGAACAACAGCGTCATCACGTCCGACATCAAGGACGACAGCATCGCTGGCCGTGACGTGGCGACCGGATCCATCGACGGAACTGACGTCAAGGACGACAGCATCACGGGCCTTGACGTGGGGACCGAGTCCCTCTACGGGACTGACGTCGCGGACGGTAGCCTCACCCACCACGACATCCAGGACGACACGATTGGCACCGATGACATCCGCGACTCGAGTCTAGGTACCGCTGACATCGCCGACGGGGGCGTCACCGGCGACGACGTGTCGAACGGAAGCCTCACCGGCGCCGATATCGACCTTTTCAATGACAACGCGTGCTCCGGCGAGACCATTCTGGGCACCGCCTTGATCAACGCGGATCCTGCGGTGCCGTATACCGAGACCACCGCATGGATCGGGTACCCGCACTCCTGCTCAGGCCAGAGTGTGCTGGTAAGGAGGCAGGGCGTCGGCCAGTACATCGTCCGCTTCGCGGGGAGTCCTGCACGGCTGGCCGTGGCTACGTCCAGCAAGGATGGGACCATGGTCTCCATCACGAACACCGTCAATCCCGGCGAGTTCTTCATCATCTCTCGAAAGGTGAGCGATGGATGGCTTGTGGACGAGGACTTCACGGTTCTGGCGTATTGAGTTCCTCAAGTAGGCGGGCGATGGCGACCGTCCTGATCGTCGACGCGGCGAACGTCGTCGGCACCACGCCCGACGGCTGGTGGAAGGACCGCGCCGGAGCCGCCCGGCGGCTGCACGAGCAGCTGCTCGTCGCCGATGTGCCTCAGGACCAGGTCGTCCTGGTGCTCGAGGGCGGGGCGAAGGGCGGCGTACGGCCCGGGCGCGACGCGCACGTGCGCACCGTGCACGCACCCAAGGACGGCGACGCGACCATCGTCGCCGAAGCACGGGCCGCGGCCGAGCGTGGTGACCGGGTCACCGTCGTCACCGCCGACCGGGCGCTGGATGCCCGGGTCGCCGGGGCGGGAGCCGCGACCGTGCGCCCGTCCTGGCTGCTGGACCTTCTCTGACTTTGCCGGTTCAGGTCGTGTCGCGGGACCGGGCGATCGCGAGCGCGACGGCACCGACCAGCTCGGCGCGATCTCCGAGCTCGGCGGCGACCACCCGCACCGCGGCGGCGGTTTCCGGCTGCGCGTAGCGGTCGACCGCTGACCGCACGCCGTCCCGGAGAGCGGCCGAGCCGCCCAGCGACCCGCCGAGCACGATGACCTCCGGGTTGATGCTGTTGCACAGGTCGGCGAGGGCCCGCCCGACGGTGCGGCCGGCGTCGTTGAGCACCCGTCGGACCGCGGCATCGCCGTCGCCCTCGAGCTCGAGGACGCGAGCAGCGGACAGCGGTTCGTCGTACGCCGGCTGCAGGACCGCGAGCAGCCGGGGCGCGGCGGCGAGGGTCTCCAGGCAACCGCGGTTCCCGCAGCGGCAGATCGCGCCGTCCTCGCCGACCTGGACGTGCCCGATCTCGCCGGCCTGTCCCGTGACGCCGCGGTGCAGCCGACCGCCGAGGATGATCCCGGCGCCGATGCCGCTGGCGATCTTGACGTAGACGGCGTGGGCGGTGCCGTGCGAAGCGCCGCGGGCGTGCTCGGCGAGCGCGCCGAGGTTCGCGTCGTTGTCGGCGTGGACGGGAACGTCCAGGCGGCGGGCCAGCTCGTCGGCGGGGGACAGGTCACGCCAGCCACGGAGGATCCCGGTGCTGATCCGCGACGATCGTCGATCCAGCGGCGCGGGCACGCACATGCCCACCCCGTGCACGTCCGACAGGCGGAGCCCGGCCTCCGCGACGAGACGTCGTACGGCGCCCGCGGCCCGGTCGAGCGCGCGCTTCCCGTCCTCGTCCACGTCGACCGCCTCGGCATCCTCGATCAGCGGTGTGCCGCTGCGGTCGGACACCGCGACCCGGAGGTGGCGGTGGCCGAGATCGACGCCGACCACGCCGCCGGTGCCGGGGCTCAGGGCGACGAGCAACGGCGGTCGCCCGCTGCCGCCCTTGTGCGGCTGGCCGCGGTCGGTGGTCTCGACGACCTGGCCGTCGGCGATGAGGTCCGCGATCAGCCCGGAGACCGTCGTCCGTGAGAGTCCGGTGCCGCGGGCCAGGTCGGCCCGGCTCAGCGGTCCCTCGCTGTCGAGCAGAGCGAGCACGGCGCGCCGGTTGGCGGCGCGTAGCCGCTCGAGGGAGGTGCCGGTCGGCATGGCGCAACGGTAGCGGCATTCGGCCGGGAAGCGAACAAAAAAGAGATTATGGTGCTGTCTTTCCGCATTGACGTGGAGGAATCGCCGTTCTTACGTTGATCCCGGCGACCCCCGCCTCGGCCCATCGGCCGGTCCTGCTCGGGCAAGGAGACACGATGTCCCTCGGTACCCCCCACCTCCGGATCCGGCCGATGGGTCTGGTCGCCGCACTCGTCCTCGGCGTCGCCCTGCTGACGGCGCCCACGGCGCCCGGCACGCCGGTCGCAGAGGCCCGCGCGACCGTCGCCTATCGGGACGCACGGCTGCCGATCGAGGCGCGGGTCGCCGACCTGCTCAGCAGGATGACGCTGGCCGAGAAGATCGGCCAGATGACGCAGGCCGAGAGGGGCGACGTCGCGGGCAACCCGGCCCAGGTGGCCGACCTCTTCCTCGGGAGCGTGCTGTCGGGTGGCGGCTCGGTGCCCGCGGACAACAGTCCGGCGGGCTGGGCCGACATGGTCGACGCGCTCCAGGAGCAGGCGCTGTCCACCCGCCTCGGCATCCCGCTGCTCTACGGCGTCGACTCCGTGCACGGCCACGGCAACCTCAACGGCGCCACCCTCTTCCCCCACAACATCGGGCTCGGCGCCACGCGGGACGTCAAGCTCGTGGAGCGGGTCGGGCACATCACCGCCGAGGAGACCCGCGCGACCGGGCCGCAGTGGACCTTCGCGCCGTGCGTCTGCGTGGCACGCGACGACCGCTGGGGCCGCACCTACGAGTCGTTCGGCGAGAGCCCGGCGCTCGCGGCCCGGATGGCGGCGATCATCGAAGGGATCCAGGGCCGGCCGGGCGGTCGCGACCTCGACGAGGCGGACCGGGTCCTGGCCACCGCCAAGCACTACGCCGGCGACGGGCTGACGACGTTCGGCAGTGCCGAGGGCGACTACACGATCGACCAGGGGATCACCGAGGTCTCGCACCAGGAGTTCTGGCGCAACGCGCTGGCGCCGTACGTCCCCGCCGTGCAGCGGCACGACGTCGGGTCGGTCATGCCGTCCTTCTCGAGCGTGGACTGGACCGAGGACGGCCTCGGCAACCCGCTGAAGATGCACGCGCAGGGCGAGCTGATCAACGGCGTGCTCAAGGGAGACCTCGGCTTCGAGGGATTCGTGATCTCCGACTGGCGGGCGATCCACCAGATCCCCGGCGACTACGCCACGCAGGTCGCCACCTCGGTCAACGCCGGCGTCGACATGTTCATGGAGCCGTTCTCCGGCGACACCGTCGGGTACCCGCAGTTCATCCAGACCCTCACGCAACTGGTGAACGACGGCGTGGTCCCGATGGCTCGGATCAATGACGCGGTGTCGCGGATCCTGACGGCGAAGTTCGAGCTCGGCCTGTTCGAGCACCCGATGACGAACCGCACCCATCTCGAGGACGTCGGCAGCGCTGCCCATCGACGGGTTGCCCGTCAGGCGGTCGCGGAGTCGCAGGTGCTGCTGCGCAACCAGCACCGCACGCTGCCGCTGTCGTCGCACGACAAGATCTACGTGTCCGGCAGCAACGCCGACAACCTCGGCAACCAGGCCGGTGGCTGGACCCTCACCTGGCAGGGCGGCTCGACCAACGTGTTCCCGGGCCAGACGATCCTCGACGGCATCGAGGACGCGACCAAGGGTCCGGTCGTCTTCTCCGAGGACGCCTCCGCGCCGGTGCCACACGGGGCCGACGGGATCGTGGTGGTCGGCGAGACGCCGTACGCCGAAGGCTTCGGCGACGTCGGTGGCCCGCAGTGGGCCTATGACCCCGGCGACCACGGCATTCCGCGACCGGCCAAGACGATGCAGCTGTCAGCTGCCGACGCCGAGGCGGTGGAGACGGTGTGCGCGCAGGCGGCCACCTGCACCGTGCTCGTGGTGTCCGGCCGGCCGATGATCCTCCCACCGGCCCTGCTCGCGCAGATCGACAGCCTGGTGGCGTCCTGGCTGCCCGGCAGCGAAGGCGGTGGCGTTGCCGACGTCCTGTTCGGTCGCCGGAAGTTCACCGGCCAGCTCCCGGTCACCTGGCCGCGGTCGGTCGACCAGGAGCCGATCAACATCGGTGACACGGACTACGACCCGCTGTATCCGTACGGCTGGGGCCTGTCGACACACGGCCACGGGCACGGCTGACTCTGCCGCGCCGCGCCGGCCGCTGGTGGTGGGGCGAGCGCAGCGAGCCTCGAAACCGGGGCTTCGTCTCGGTGAGCGCGGCCTGCGGGTGGTGGGTGGTGGCGACCGCCAGGCTGGCTGCGGGGAGGAGGGGGCGTTGGGTTGCGCGCCGTCGCCGGCCCACGGTCGCCGCTGCCGCTGGCCGTTGGTCGAGGAGGTCGCTCTGCGACCGTCACGAGACCTCGACGGAATGCAGTTCCGATCCTTCATGCTGTTCCATTCGGAACCGAACTGGTGTACGATTGAGGCACTCGGGAGGTGAAGATCGTGGTCGCACAGCTGATGCCCCAGCCGCACCCGATCCTGGCCTGCGCCGCACAGCTGCTGACGACGCTCACCTCGGTGCGCGACGTGCAGCCGGTGTTCATGTCCCCGGCCGACCAGCAGGCCGCGGTCATCGAGCTGGGTCGGGCCGCGACGGCGTTGGCCGAGCTCCAGCTCCGGGTCCTGGCCGCCTCGGGGGAGGCCGCCGACCAGGCCGGTGCCCGCGACGTCGGTGCCTGGGTCGCCCACCTGACCCATGCCGACTTCGCACCATCGCGGGCCGATGCCCGACTCGCCGCCGCGCTGGACCGCACCTGGGCCCAGGTGGCGGCCGGGATGGCCGAGGGCACCGTGTCGGTGGCCCACGCCCGGGTGGTGGTGCACGCCCTGGAGGCGTTGCCCGCCGACCTCGACCCGAGCCTGGTCGCCAAGGCCGAAGGGCACCTTGTCGAGCTGTGTCACCAGTTCACCCCCACCGAGGTCCGCCGCCTCGGACGCCGGATCCTGGAAGTCGTGGCCCCCGACATCGCTGATGCCGAGGAAGCCCGGGCGTTGGAGAAGGAGGAACAACGCGCCCGCGAGACCTGCCGGCTCACCCTGAAACCGATCGGGGACGGGTCCACCCGCTTGTCGGGGGTCCTGCCCGACGCCGACGCCACCCGGTTGCGGACCTACCTGGAGGCCTACACCTCACCGCGTAAGGACGATCACACGGTGCTGGGGGAGGAGGACCGGATCCCCTACCGCCGCAAGCTCGGCCTCGCGTTCTGCGCGCTCCTCGAACACCTCAACCCGGCCAAGCTCCCGCAGCACGGCGGGGACACCACCACGGTCCTGGTCACCATCGGCCTGGAGCCCTCACGCCAGACCTCGGCACCGGCGCCATCCTCGGCGGCGAACCGCTCTCGGCCACCGCCATCCGCCGGCTGGCGTGTGAGGCCAACATCATCCCCGTCGTCCTCGGCGGCAAGGGTGAGATCCTCGACCTGGGCCGCAGCCGCCGCCTCTTCTCACCCGCCCAGCGCAAAGCCATGCGGCTACGCGACCAGCACTGCCGCGCCGAGGGCTGCTCGGTCCCCGCCCGCTGGTGCGAGGCCCATCACTGGGTCCCCTGGTCCAAAGGCGGCAAGACCGACCTCGGCGACGGCGTCCTGGGCTGCAGCTTCCACCACCACCTGCTCCACGACCCCCGCTTCACCCACGAAATCCTCCCCAACGGCGACATCCGCTTCCACCGAAGAACCTGAGCGAAGCCGAGTCGTGCAGCGCTGGGAGGACCGCCGCCACCGAGGAGCGACCTTCTACCCTCCGTCGTCATTGCTGCCGCCGGTGCTGGCGAGGCTCCGGCAACGGGCTCCCCGGTTGCAGCCTGACGCCTGTCGCGACCAGTCGGTAGGTTGCGAAGCGTGACGACGCCACCTCTTCGTTTCTCAGGTCCGGTCCTGCCCGACGGTGAGTGGAGGGACGTGTACGTCGTCGACGGCCGGGTCACCTACGAGCCTCAGTCGGGTGCGGACACCGCGGCGGAGGGCTGGATCGTGCCCGGCCTGGTCGACGCGCACAACCACCTGGGGCTCGAGGACGGGGGAGCGGTCGACGACGCGGAGACCGAGGCCCAGGCGATCGCCGACCGTGACAACGGCGTGCTGCTGCTGCGCGACTGCGGATCGCCGGCCGACACCCGATGGGTGCACGACCGCGAGGACCTGCCGCGGCTGATCCGGGCCGGGCGCCATATCGCCCGCACCCGGCGCTACCTGCGCGACTACGGCGTCGAGGTCGAGCCCGACGCGCTGGTCGACGCCGTCGCCGAGGAGGCCGCGGCAGGCGAGGGCTGGATCAAGCTGGTCGGTGACTGGATCTCGAGATCGCGAAGCCGGCGACCTGACGCCGTCGTTCCCCGACGACGCCGTCGCAGCCGCGATCGGCACCGCCCACGCGCTCGGCGCCCGGGTCACCGCCCACTGCTTCGGAGCGGAGTCGCTGACGCCGTTGCTGGATGCCGGGATCGACTGCATCGAGCACGGCACCGGCTTGCAGGAGCGCCATCTCGAGCAGATGGTCGCCAACGGCGTTGCCCTGGTGCCGACAGTGCTGCAGACCGACAAGTTCCCCGAGTACGTCGACGCCGCGCGCGACAAGTTCCCGGCGTACGCCTCGACCATGGAGTCGCTGCACCGCAGCAGACGCGACGTCCTGATGGCGGCGTACGACGCCGGGGTCGATCTCTATGTCGGCAGCGACGGTGGCGGCACCGCCCGCCACGGCTACCTGCACGAGGAGATCCTCGCGATGGCCGAGATGGGCCTGCCGGCGTCGTACGTCCTCGGCGCCGCGTCGTGGCGCGCGCGGGCCTGGCTCGGCTGGAACCCTGGCCTCGACGAGGGCGACCCGGCCGACTTCGTGGTCTACCCGAGCGACCCGGTCGACGATCTCACCGTGCTCGCGCGGCCATCGCACGTCGTGCTGCGCGGCCGATCTCGGGACTGAGCGTCAGCGGTGCCAGTACGCCGAGAGCTCGAGGTGTTCCTGGGCGAGGTCGAGGTGCTCGCGGGCGGCGCGGACGTCGGCCCAGGTGCTGTCAGCGGTCACCGTGAGCGCGAGGTCGAAGGCGAGCTCGATGTGCGCGACTGCCTCCGGGATCCCGTCGGCGGCGGCGAGGAGTGTCTCCGCCCGATAGACGACTCGGGTCGCGAGCACGTAGATGTCGACGGCCTGCGTCTCCAAGTGCTCGGTCCCGGAGTACGGGGCCGAGATGTAGTGCGGAAGAGTAGTCATCTGCCTCTCCTTCCGGGTCGTGGTGTGAACCGAGGTTTGTGATCCTGCTCCGTCCCGGTGCGTCCTGGGACCGGCCTCCCGGCCGGGCCCGGATGGTCACACCTGACTACTCGGCGCGGCGGATCGGCTGAGCGACGGGCGCGATTGTGAACGGGCCGGTGACGTCTGGCAGACTTGGAGGCTGAGTTCTGAGCCATCCGGACCCTCTCAACCGGTCGGCTCAGCGCCCTCGATCCAGCTCCGCCGGTGTTCCCCACCTGATCGGCGCGGATCACCCACCACCAGTTCTGAGGAGACACCACAAACGTGGCCGTCAAGATCCGTTTGAAGCGCCTGGGCAAGGTCCGGGTGCCGCAGTACCGCATCGTCATCGTCGACTCGCGCAAGAAGCGCGACGGCAAGGTGATCGAGGAGATCGGCAAGTACCACCCCAAGGAGGACCCGTCGTACATCGACGTCGTCTCCGACCGGGCGCAGTACTGGCTCGGCGTCGGCGCGCAGCCGACCGAGGCCGTCGCCGCGATCCTCAAGGTCACCGGCGACTGGCAGAAGTTCAGGGGCATCAGCGGCGCCGAGGGCACCCTGAAGGTCAAGGAGCCGAAGCGCGACAAGCTCGAGATCTTCAACGAGGCCCTCAAGGAGGCCGCCAGCGAGCCCAAGGGCGCCGCGGTGACCGCCAGGAAGAAGGCCGAGCCGAAGGCTGAGCCCAAGGCCGAGGAGCCCAAGGCCGAGGAGCCCAAGGCCGAGGAGCCCAAGGTCGAGGAGCCCAAGGTCGAGGAGCCCAAGGTCGAAGAGCCCAAGGCCGAGGAGACTCCGGTCGAGGAGGCTCCGGCCGCCGAGGCCGAGTCCACGGACACTGAGTCGACGGTCGAGGGCTGAGCCGATGCTGGCCGACGCGCTGGAGCACCTCGTCCGCGGAGTGGTCGACCACCCCGACGACGTCGTCGTGCGCGACAAGCAGCTGCGCCGTGGGTCGGTGCTCGAGGTCCGGGTCCACCCCGACGACCTCGGCAAGGTGATCGGTCGCGGTGGCCGTACGGCGACCGCGTTCCGCACCGTGATCTCGGCCCTCGCCGGCAACGGCGGCACCCGGATCGACTTCGTCGACGTCGACCGACCGGGCCGCCGCTGAGTGGAGACCATCGAGGTCGTCGTCGGACGGATCGGCAAGCCGCACGGCATCCGCGGTGAGGTGACCGTCGACGTCCGCACCGACGAACCCGAGAAGCGCTACGTCCCCGGGGCCCGGCTGCTCGCGCAGCCGCCCCGGGGATCGGCGTTTTCCGCGACGTCGCTGACCATCGACCGGCTCCGCTGGCACCAGTCGACGCTCCTGGTCGTCTTCGCGGAGATCGCCGACCGCAACGCCGCCGAGGGCGCGCGCGGTGTCGTGCTCCGCGCCACGATCCCGGCCGACGAGACGCCCGAGGACCCCGAGGAGTTCTACGACCACCAGCTCGAAGGGCTGGCGGTCTACGACGTCGACGGCGCCCTTCTCGGTGAGATCGCCGGGCTCGTCCACGGCGCGCAGGACCTGCTGCGGGTGCGCACGACCGATGGTCGCGATGCGCTGGTGCCGTTCGTCGCCGCGTTGGTGCCCGAGGTCGACCTGGCCGGCGGCCGGATCGTCATCGCGGATCGGCCCGGCCTGGTGAGCCCGTTCGAGGACGAGTCGTGAAGATCGACGTGCTGTCGATCTTCCCGGACTACCTGGCTCCGCTGGAGCTGTCGCTGCCCGGAAAGGCCCGCGCCAAGGGCCTGCTCGACATCACCGTGCACGACCTGCGCGCCTTCACCCACGACAAGCACCACACCACCGACGACACGCCGTACGGCGGCGGTGCCGGCATGGTGATGAAGCCGGAGCCGTGGGGAGAGGCGTTCGACTCGCTCCTGGTCAGCGAGACCGACACCATCGTCTTCACGACGCCGTCGGGCGTTCCGTTCGACCAGCGCAAGGCCGAGGAGCTGTCCGGTCGGGGGCGGTTGATCTTCGCGTGCGGACGCTACGAGGGCATCGACCAGCGGGTGATCGACCAGGCACGGGACATCGCGCAGGTCGAGGAGGTCTCGCTGGGTGACTACGTCCTCAACGGCGGCGAGGTGGCCGCGCTGGCGATCATCGAGGCCGTGGTCCGGCTGATCCCGGGCTTCATGGGCAACGCCGAGTCGCTGCTCGAGGAGTCGCACTCGGGGAGCAGTGGCGGCTTGCTCGAATATCCCGTCTACACCAAGCCGCCGGTCTGGCAGGGGCGCGAGGTCCCGGCGGTGTTGCTGTCGGGCGACCACGGCGCGATCGCGCGGTGGCGGCACGACCAGGCCCGCCGCCGTACGGCGGAGCGCCGGCCCGACCTGCTTGCCCCGTCGGCGCTGGCCGACGGCACCGCGATCGAGCGTGCGGTGCCGGCCGACGCCGGTGAGCTGCTGACGCTGCAGCGCGCGTGCTGGGTGCAGGAGGCGCTCGACAATCCCGGTGTGCACATCCCGGCCTTCCACGAGTCCCTCGATGACGTCCGGTCCTGGCTGACCGAATGGGACACCTACGTCGTGCGCCGGGCCGGGCGCCTGGTCGCCGCCGTGCGCGGCCGGCTCGACGGGTCGGACCGCACCGAGTGGGACATCGGCCGGATCATGGTCGCGCCGGACCTGCAGGGCGAGGGGCTCGGCCGGGTCCTCCTGGACCACATCCAGGCGGTCGCACCGGCCGGGGTGACGTCGTACGTCCTGTTCACCGGGGCCGGCAGCGACCGAAACCAGCGGATGTACAAGAAGGCCGGCTTCCGGCTGCGGTCCGACCTCACCGCACCCGAGGGCGCCGTCGTCCTGACCAAACCGCGACCCGACAAGCTGTAACACGGGCGAAACACGTTGGGTCGCGAGGTGAAACGACGCCTCGCCAGGATCTCGGTCAAACGCGGGCCGCAGCGCTGCTTGCCCGCGGACCACCCCGAGATGTGAGAGGTACACATGTCAGCCGATTCTGTTTGGTTGCTCATCTGCGCAGCCCTGGTGATCTTCATGACGCCGGGAGTGGCGTTCTTCTACGGCGGCTTGGTGAAGTCCAAGTCCGTCGTCTCGATGATGATGCTGAGCTTCGGGGCTCTGGGTCTGATCAGCGTGCTGTGGGTTCTCTACGGCTTCAACATGGGCGGCATCACGGGCGACACCGCCGGCGGCGGCATCCTGCCGGCCGACCCCTTCTCTGACTTCGGTCTGTCCAAGCTGGCCGACGCCACCGAGGGCTTCACCATGGCCAACGTGCTGTTCGACGGCAGCTTCGCGATCATCACCGTCGCGCTGATCTCCGGCGCCATCGCCGACCGGGCGCGGTTCTGGCCGTGGATGCTGTTCGCCGGCATCTGGGGCACCCTCGACTACTTCGTGGTCAAGGGCTGGGTCTGGGCGTTCGACGACAGCGGCATGACGGGCTGGGTCGGCAAGTTCGGCTTCGGCGACACCGCCACCATGGACTGGGCCGGCGGCACCGCGGTGCACATCAACGCCGGCGCGGCTGCGCTCGCGCTGGCGCTGGTGCTGGGCAAGCGCAAGGTCGGCTTCTCCAAGGAGGAGGCGGTCCCGCACAACGTGCCGCTCGTCCTCATCGGTGCAGCCATCCTGTGGTTCGGCTGGTTCGGCTTCAACGCGGGCTACAACCTCGGTGAGACCAGCGCCGGCATGATCGCCGTCAACACCCTCGTCGCACCGGCCGCCGGCATGCTCGGCTGGTGCGTGGTCGAGCAGCTCAAGGAGGGCAAGGCCACCGCCATCGGCGCCGCCTCGGGCGTGGTCGCCGGCCTGGTCGCGATCACCCCGGCGTGTGCCTTCGTCAAGCCGATCTGGGCGATCCTGCTCGGCCTGATCGCCGGTGCCATCTGCGCGCTCGCCATCGAGCTGAAGTTCAAGCTCGGGTTCGACGACACGCTCGACGTGGTCGGCATCCACATGGTCGGCGGCTTCATCGGGTGCTGGTTCCTCGGCTTCTTCGCCATCGGCACCGGTCTGTTCACCGGCGACGTGCACAACCTGAACCAGCTCGGCACCCAGGTCGTCACGTCGCTCGCGGTGGGGATCTACTCCTTCGTGGTCGCCTTTGTCGTCGGAGTTCTCATCGAGAAGTCCATCGGCTTCCGCGCCAAGGAGGAGGACGAGATCGCCGGTATCGACCTCGCGCTGCACGGCGAGGGCTACGCGATCGTCTGAGCGGTCCCCCTTGCGCAGGCCCGTCCCGGTACGCCCGGGGCGGGCCTGTCCGATTTGTCCCGTCCCGACTGGCGACACCGGATAGCCTCGGGGACCTGTCCAGGCTTGGGGGCCATCATGAGATCGGTACGTGTTCTCCTCGTCGCCCTCGTCGCGACCCTCGGCGCGGCAGCCGTCCTGCCTGCCACCGGCGGGGCGAACCCGCCCCGCACTGCCGACCTGGCCGCCCCGCAGCTGCCGGCCGGCTTCACGGACTCCGTGGTGACCAACGTCCCGGCGCCCACGGCGCTGACCTGGACCCCCGACGGGCGGATGGTGATCGCCAGCAAGCCCGGCCGGGTGGTCGTCCATCACGAGGACGGCACCCGGACCACGGCTCTGGACATCTCACGCACCGTCTGTGACGACCTGGAGCGCGGCCTCGTCGGCGTCGCGGTCGATCCCGACTTCGCCACCAACCACTTCCTCTACCTGTACTACACCCACAAGGTGCGCGGCTCCTGCGGAGGGGACGGCCCCAACCCGGCCAACCGGGTGAGCCGGTTCGTCCTCGGCGACGACGACATGATCGCGCGTAGCAGCGAGAAGGTCCTGGTCGACCACATCGTCTCCCTGCAGGGCCACCACATCGCCGGAGACCTGGAGTTCGCCGAGGACGGCTTCCTGTACATCTCCGTCGGCGACGGGGTCTGCTCGGTGGAGGTGCGGACCCACTGCGGGCCGACCAACGACAACGCGCAGCGACGCAACCTGCCCCACGGGAAGATCCTCCGGGTCACCCGGACCGGCCGTCCGGTGGCGTCGAACCCGTACGCCGGCGCGCCCGGAGCGCGGTGGTGCACCCGGCCCGCCGGTGTGCCACCGGGGACGGGTCCGTGCAAGGAGATCTTCGCTTCCGGGTTCCGCAACCCGTTCCGGTTCGCCCGCAAGCCGGGGACCAACCTGTTCTACGTCAACGACGTGGGCCTGCACACGTGGGAGGAGGTGGACCGGCTCCGCAAGGGTCGCAACTACGGCTGGAACGTCCGGGAAGGGCGTTGCCGCCGCGACTCCACCACCGCCTGCGGGCCCGTCCGGGGCTTCACGGCCCCCATCCACGACTACCGCCACAGCACCTGCCGCTCCATCACCGGCGGGGCGTTCGTCCCTGCCGGCGTGTGGCCGGGATGGGACGGCTCCTACCTCTACTCCGACTTCAGCTGCGGCAAGATCTTCCGGCTGCAGCGGCGGCCGTCCGGCGGGTTCCTCCGGACCACCTTCCTGTCCGGGGCCGACGGTCCCGTCCACCTGCGGTTCGGTCCTGACGGCGACGGGACCGCTCTCTACTACCTGAGCTACTTCACCGACACCGTGCACCGCATCAGCCGCTCGGGCGCCAACACCGCGCCGGTCGCCGACTTCTCCTACCGACCCGACGGGCTGACCGTCTCGTTCTCGGGAGCCGCCAGCAGTGACGGCGACGCGGGCGACCGCGTCACCAGCTGGGCGTGGGACTTCGGTGACGGCGACACCGCGACCACGACGACACCGACGACGACCCACACCTATACCGGCGACGCGCCGGTCCAGGTCACGCTGGCGGTCGTCGACACGCACGGCCTGTCGTCGACGACCACCAGCAGGACGGTCTACCCCGGCGAGCATCCACCAGTCGTCGTGATCACCGAGCCGGATCCGGACACCAGGTTCGCCGTCGGCCGGACGGTGCGGCTGGAGGGCCAGGCCTCCGACGCCGAGGACGGCGCTCTCCCCGGATCCGCGATCACGTGGACCATCCGGCTCCACCACGGGAACCACTACCACCCTTACCTCGGCCCGGTCACGGGAGGATCGGTCACGACCACCTACCCCGCGCCCGAGGAGCTGGCCGCGGCGCGGACGAGTCGGCTGGTGGTCACCGCCACCGCCGTCGACTCCCACGGGCTGACCACCACGGTGCGGCGCGCCCTGCTCCCGAAGGTCGTCGAGCTCACCTTCCGGACCTCCCCTCGCGGTGGACAGCTGGTGATCCAGGGTGAGCTCCGCCGGACGCCGCTCACCGTGGTGTCGTGGGTCGGCTACGTCTTCCCCGTCCGTGCGCCGGACCAGGCGATCGGCGGCGTGCCGTCGGTGTTCGAGCGCTGGTCCGACGGCGGAGCCCTGCAGCACGACATCAGGACACCGGCGACAGCGACCAGCTACACCGCCCGGTTCCGCAGGCGATGAGCGACCCGGTCAGTCGCGCCCGCGGCTCACGACCTGGATCCGGCGGCTGAGGTCCTCGACCTCGTCGAGGACGGATTGCGCGAGCCAGACCGGCGCCCGGCGCGACCGCGGCGCCCTGGTCAGCACCCGCGCGTCGACGAGTGCCTGGATCGTCGTGAGGGCCGTGGCCGCTGAGGTGTCGACCCGTGACATGACCAGCTCGGGGTTGACGATCGGCTCCTCGGTCAGCAGGTCGAGGAGCCGGTGCAGCGTCGTGCCGGGGCGGGAGCCGCCGACCGCGTCGTGCCACTCGTTGCGGAGATCGCGCAGCCGCGCCGCCGTACGCCACGACTCGGCGGTGGCCACGCTGGTCGCAGCGGCGAGCATCGCGATCAAGGGTGCGGCGGAGCCGTTGCGATAGTCCTGCAGCGCGGCGAAGTAGCGCTCACGGTGGGCGACCAGGGCCGACGCGATCGGGACCGTGAGGTGGCGGGTGGCCCGGCGGCGGCGCAGCACGGCGTGGATCAGCGCCCGCCCGATCCGGCCGTTGCCGTCGATGAACGGATGGATCGACTCGAACTGCGCGTGCGCGATCGCGGCCTGCACCAGGGTGGGCACGTCGTCGCGGTTGGCGAAGGCGAAGAGGTCGTCGAGGTAGTCCGGCAACGTCTCCGGGGGCGGCGGCACGTGCAGCGCGGTCACGGGGGAGTAGTCGCTGCCGCCGATCCAGTTCTGCGTCGTGCGGACGGTGCCGGGCCGGTTGCCCTCCTCCGCGTGGTGCCGGAACAGGTCCCCGTGCGCCTGCAGGATGGCCTCCGGCCGGATCGCCCGCGTCGTCTCGGCGTCGCGGATCATCCGGGTGAGCGCCGCCGTCGCCGACGCCATCGAGACCGCCGAGGCGTTGGCCCCGACCCCGAGCAAGGCACGTCCGTAGTCGGCCAGGCTGGCGTCGACGTTCTCGATCTTCGAGGAGTCCACCGACTCGGCGCGGAGCTGGAGGTGGTTGAGAGCCTCGAGGGTGCGGCCGTGCACGAGATCGAGGTGCCCGAGGTCGCCGGCGCTCGCCGTGGTCATGGCGGCCAGCGGCCGGTCGATCGGGTAGATGCTGTCGCGGATGAACGGCGGCAGCGCGACACTGATCTCGCGCAGCTGGCGGTCGGCTCGTGGCCCGCGCGCCACCCGCTGCCGGTAGGGACGCCGCTCGTGGGTGTGGGGCTCCCAGTCGAGCGGCGGGCCGGCGGCGGTCACGCTGGCATCATCCCAGCGGGTCCCGTGGGCGCAGGGATGTCCCTCGATTCGGCCACCAGCGGCGCCAATCTGCGATAGGAACGGGCCATGGCCTCCCCTTGGGGTCGACGACTCCGCCCGCTGGCCGTCCTTTGCGCGTTGCTGTTGGTGTTCTGGGGAATCGCGTCGGCCGGTTCTCTCATCGCGCAGATCAACGAGCTCAACGATGTGGGCTGGCCGGACGAGAACGCCGACGGCGAGATCTTCGGATGGATCCTGCTCTACCTCTCGGCCGCCGGCAGCGGCTGCTGGGTGTTGATGTGGGGACTGCTCGGACTCGCCTGGCGACCGCCGCTGCACCTCGGGGTCCTGGCCCTCGTCGTCGCCGTCGGACTCGAGGTCGCCGCGAACCTGGTGCAGGCCGGCTACTTCAACGAGTTCGACTCCTCCTGGTCCTTCGGAGACCAGCTGGGTCTGTACGGCGATCGCGTGACCTTCCAGGCGGACGGACTGACCGACGCCCAGGAGACTCGGGCCTTCTTCGTCGCCCTGCCCCTCGTCACGGCGTCGCTGCCGTTCTTCGCCTGGCTGGCAGTGCTGTTCAGCGGCGCCGGCCGCAAGCGTCAGTTCGCGCCGCAGCACGCCCAGCCGTACCCCCAGCCGTACCCCCAGCCGTACCAGCAGCCCTACCCCCAGCAGCCGGTCTACCAGCAGCCCGTCTACCAGCAGCCCGTCTACCAGCAGCCGGTCCACCAGCAGCCGGCACCAGGCGCCGGTCTACCAGCCACCGCCCCAGCCACCGCCCCAGCCACCGCCCCAGCCTCGCGTCCCGTGGCAGCAGGTGCCGCCGGTGGTGCGACCGGGCCGACCCGCGCCGCCGCGGGCGACTCCGCCGGACCAGCAGGAGACCCGGCCCTACCAGAACCCAACTCCTGGCCCCTGACGATTACCGACCGCTTCGGCGCTTGTGCGATGATCGTTCGTCGGCGATGCGGACGCATCTGCGTTGATCTGGTTCTGCCACAGGGGAACCGACACACCGCGCCGTCACTGCAGAACCAAAGATCTCGACCCCTGCCCGAAAAGATCCAACTTGCCGCGGTTGACCTGTGTGCACTCGCGAGGAGCCATCATGAGCAACATCTCTCCCTCCATCGTCGCCGAGCTCGGCAAGGCCTCGAAGCGCGACGACATCCCGGCCTTCCGCGCCGGCGACACCGTCAAGGTGCACGTGAAGGTCGTCGAGGGCAACCGGTCCCGCGTCCAGATCTTCCAGGGTGTCGTGATCCGCATCCACGGCAGCGGCATCGGCCGCACCTTCACGGTCCGCAAGGTCTCCTTCGGCGTCGGTGTCGAGCGGACCTTCCCGCTCCACTCGCCGATCTTCGAGCAGATCGAGATCGTCACCCGCGGTGACGTGCGCCGGGCGAAGCTCTACTACCTGCGCAACCTCCGGGGCAAGGCCGCCAAGATCAAGGAGCGCCGCGAGGTCTGATCCAGGCACTGGCTAGAGTCAGTACCTGTGACGACCGACGCCCCTGGGGACTCTGAGGCCATCGACGAGTCCCCCGAGGATGCACCCGCGGATGAAAGCCCGGAAGAGCCTGTGAGGGACAAGAGCGGGAGCGACCGGAAGCACCTTCCGGTGTGGCAGGAGAGCTTTCTGCTGCTCGGCATCGCGCTGGTCCTCGCGATCGTCATCAAGACGTTCTTCGTCCAGGCGTTCTACATCCCCTCGGAGTCGATGGAGCCCGGCCTGATCCAGAACGACCGGATCCTGGTCCAGAAGGTCTCCTACTGGTTCGGAGGCGACCCGTCCCGCGGTGACGTGATCGTCTTCGAGGACCCGGGTGGCTGGCTCCAGGGCGACGAGCCGGCGCCGACCGGTCTCGCCAACGTGCTCTCGAAGATCGGGCTCTACCCGACCGGCGGGCACCTGGTGAAGCGGGTGATCGGCACCGAGGGTGACGTCATCGAGTGCTGCGACGACGAGGGTCGCATCATGGTCAACGGCGAGCCGATCGACGAGTCGCCGTACATCGCCAAGAAGCACGGGCAGTGCGCCGCCGTCCAGACCTTCACCGGCGAGGGTTGTGACTGGTCCATCGGCCCGATCCCGGAGGGCAAGCTCTTCGTGATGGGTGACAACCGGTCCCACTCCTCCGACTCGCGCTTCCACGTGTGCGCGCCGGGGTTGGAGACGTGCGAGAAGAGTCCGTGGGTCGACACCGACCTGGTGGTCGGCAAGGTCTTCTCGCTCGTCTGGCCGCGCGACCGCTGGGACTGGGTCAGCAACCCCGGCGTGTTCGACGACGTGCCGGACGACCCGCCGGCCGACGACTGAGCGGCTCGCTGCGATGTCGACGCTGCCACGGGGCCTGACGGTACGACGAGACGCCGGTCTGTACGGCTACGAGCGCACGCTGCGCCGCCATGGGCTCGACCACGTCGCGGGCGTCGACGAAGCCGGTCGCGGAGCCTGCGCCGGCCCGCTCGTGGCCGGTGCCGCGATCCTCCCGGCCGGGAAGGCCGGCATCGTGCCGGGCCTCGCGGACTCCAAGCTGCTCACCCCCAAGGCGCGCGAGCGCTGCTACGACCAGGTGCTCCGACGGGCGATCTGCTGGTCGGTGGTGGTGGTCTCGCACGAGGAGTGCGACCGGTTGGGCATGCATGTCGCGAACGTCGAGGCGCTGCGGCGGGCGGTCGCGAAGCTCGACCTCGCGCCGTCGTACGTCCTGACCGACGGGTTCCCCGTCGACGGTCTCGGCGCGCCGGGCCTCGCGGTCTGGAAGGGCGACCGGGTCGCCGCCTGCGTCGCTGCCGCGTCGGTCATCGCCAAGGTGACCCGCGACCGGCTGATGGACGAGCTCGACCTCGAGTGGCCGGTCTACGACTTCCGCACCCACAAGGGCTACGTCACGCCCGACCACGCCGCTGCCCTCGACGAGCACGGACCGTCGCCGGTCCATCGGATGCGGTTCGTCAACGTGCGTCGCGCCGCTGGTCTGGAACCCACGGGGCTAGAGTCGGACTCGTGAGTGCCGAGGAGCTCGAGAAGTACGAGACCGAGCAGGAGCTGACGCTCTACCGCGAGTACCGCGACGTGGTGAAGATCTTCAAGTACGTCGTCGAGACCGACCGGCGCTTCTACCTCTGCAACTCCGTGGACGTGAAGGCCCGCACCGAGGCCGGCGAGGTGTTCTTCGAGGTCACCATCAGCGACGCCTGGGTCTGGGACATGTACCGTCCGGCCCGCTTCGCCAAGAACGTGAAGGTGCTGACCTTCAAGGACGTCAACGTCGAGGAGCTCGCCCTCTCGGACATCGAGCCTCCCAAGAACTGACTAGGTCTTCCTAGGCGATCGTCCGGTCTTTCCGCATCGGGGCCAGTTATCGGATTTGAGATCGCATTGTCGACGTAGCCTCGTGGGATCCGACCATGGGATCGGATGCCACGGGAGGGCAGTCAGGTGTGGAGCGAAGTGCGCCGTCGGGATGACCGGGGAGCGATGACCCTGCTCACGGTGCTCCTGGTGCCCGTGCTCATCGCGGCCGCCGCGATTGTCGTCGACATCGGCATGCAACGGGTGACCCGCCGCGACCTGCAGGCGCTGGCCGACGTGGTCGCTCTCGACCTCGCGCGCGAGATCACCGGCGGCAAGACCCAGGCCGCGCTTGCGCCCGCAGGTGACTTCACGAACCCGTCGAGCGCGGTCCGCCGCAGTGTGTCTCGCAACGACGACGTCCTCGGCACCGGCCTCCAGGTCGAGGTCGACTGGGGCTCGTGGAACGGCACGGTCTGGAACACCGCGACCGACCCGCCGTCCGCAGTGCAGGTGACCGCGAGGGCGTCAACCGACTACGTCATGACGAGCGGCAGCGGCTCGGCAGTCCGCCGCGCCTATGCGGTCGCGTCGAACTCCGCCTGCTACCGCCTCGGCACCTTCGTCGCAGCGGTGAGGTCCAACGACAGCACCGTGCTCGCCCCGCTCAACCATCTGATGGGCGTCAACCTGACCCTGGTCGGCTACCGAGCCCTTGCCGACGCGCACGTGACGCTCGGCGAGCTCGCGGCGACCAGCCGGATCGGGTCGCCCTCGCGGCTGCTGACGGGCACCGTGACCTACGGAGACCTGATCCTCGCGACCGTCGACGCGCTCTCCCAGCAGCCCGGGTCCAACGCGGCAGCGATCAGCGCGCTGCGGACGATCTATGGGGCGTCGGGTCCGGTGGGGTCGATCGCTCTCGGCAGCGTGCTCCACGTGTCGCCCACCGACGACGCGGCACTGGACATGGCGCTCGACGTGCTCGACATCATCGGGTCGGCGCGACTGGCCAACGGCCAGCACTTCATCGAGGTGGACAACCTCCAGGCCGGCATCCCGGGCGTCGGGTTCCAGTTCACCGGTGGCCTCGCCCTGATCTCGGCCGCGCAGCTCGCCTGCGGCCGGCCGAACTCCGCCGCCAGCGTCGCGCGGAACGCTCAGCTCGAGGGCAATCTCGGCATCACCTTCGCGAACATGCCCAGCCTGAGCGTCCCGAACCTGGCGACGCTGCAGACCTCGAAGGCGACGGGCAGCCTCGCGGTCGACCTCGCCGACGGCGAGGGGCGGCTGGTCGAGCCTCCCGATGTCCATTGCGGCGACGGAACCGCGGCAGACCCGCACCGGTTCTCCGTCGCGGTCAGCACCGACCTCGCGTCGTACAAGGTGAGCACCGACCTCGACCTCAGCGGTGATGTCAAGGTCTCGGTGCTCCAGGACCTCGGTCTGGGCAGCCTGCTGAACGGCCTGCTGGGAATCCTGCTTCCGAACTCGAAGCTGACTCTTTCGGTCCACGTGCGACTCGACGTGGGCACCACCCGTCCCGCCGGCACGACGGTGGCGAACCTCTCGATCCCGCCGAACGACGTGACACCGGTGGAGACGGGGAGCACCGTCTACCTCGACCCGAACGCGGTGGTGCCGACGGTCACCGAGGTGAAGATCGGCGGCAAGCTCGCAGCGCTGTCCGGCGTCCTGCCGCTGACGAACGCGATCGTGGCTGAGTTGACGGGGTCCACCAAGCAGTTCATGCAGAAGACGCTGGTGCCGCTCATCGACAACTTCAACACCGTGCTGATCGGTCCCGTCGCTCGGATGGTCGGGCTCCGGTTCGGAGGAGCCGACGTCTACGCCGTGGGCGCGGTGTGCGGACGCCCTGCCCTGCGCGGATGACCCTTTCGAACTGGGCGTAGTCCCAACGGACTAGGACCACGGTCCCCGAGCGGTTCGATTCGTATCAGAACTGATGACGCCGGTAACGGCGCGGCACTAATGTCCGGCTAGGACAGGGACATGTCCGCCTGTGCTTGAGGGAGCACGTTGGGAGCAAGGGTGGAGGGGCCATGCGACGAGCGCTGCCATGGGGAGCCGACCGGCGTCGGATCGCAGGAGACCACGAACGGGGCGCCGCAGCCGTCGAGTTCGCCCTCGTGGTGCCGATCCTGCTGATCCTGGTGTTCGGCATCGTGAACTTCGGCCAGTACCTCAGCGTCCGGCAGGCGGCGACCCAGGCAGCAGCCGAGGGTGCCCGGGCGGCTGCGGTGACGATCGCCGGGGGTGACGCGGCTGCGAACGGCGAGGCGGCGATGGACAACGCGCTCGACGGCATCGGCGGTTGCGGTGACAACGCCACGTGCAGCGTCACCATGGTGGCGTGCGGAGACGCGCAGTGCGCCCGGGCGACCGTCGAGATCGACTTCGAGCCGCTCGTCGGGGGCTTCCCGGACGTCGTACTCCCCGCAACAGTCCGTTACACCGCGGTCGCGAGGGTGGACTGATGATGCGCAGGCGAGGCGAAGAGCGCGGCGCGATGGCGATGCTGACAGCGATCCTGATGACGCTTGTCCTCTTCGCGGTCGCCGCCATCGTCGTCGACATCGGCATGCAGCGGTCCGCCCGCCGGGACATGCAGGCGCTGGCCGACGTGGTCGCGCTCGACCTCGCCCGGGAGCTCGACGGACGCACGGCCACCCAGATCACCTCGGCGAGTCCCAGCCTGCAGTCGCTCGCCAACCAGAGCCGCGACCGCAACGACTCCACCATCGGGTCGACGGCGGTGGTCACCCCGATGCTCGGCAAGCTGCTGACGGACGGCACGTTCGTCGCGGTCAGCGGCAGTGAGGCGCCGAGCGCCGTGCGCGTGACCGCGACCACGGACGTGGCGTTCGGCATCGGCGTCGGGAGCGGAGCAGCCAACCGTGCGGCAGTCGCGACCGCTGACGTGAGCGCGTGCTTCAGCATCGGCTCGTACGCCGCACGCCTCGACACCAGCAGCTCGGCGCTGCTCAACAAGATCCTGAACGGGATCCTCGGCGGGGGAGCCAACCTCAGCGTGCTGGGCTACACGGGGCTCATCAACGCCGACGTCAGCCTGCTGGACATCGCCCTCGACATGGGCCTCGGCTCGGTCGACGAGCTGCTCTCCGGCAGCGTCAACGCAGGCAGCTTCCTCATCGCTGCCGCTCACGTGCTGCAGGCCGACGGCAACTCGAACGCCAACATCCTCAACACCGTGGCGGCGCAGCTCGGTGGGCTGTCGATCAACCTCGGCACACTGATCAGTGTCGAGCCCGGCGTCGGGGCGGCCGAGACCGCGACCATCAACGCGCTCGACCTGCTGGCCGGCACGATCCTCATCGCGAACGGCACGAACGCGCTCAGCATCCCGTCGCTCGCTCTCAACCTGCCGCTGTCCGGCACCGGGCTCACGACGAGCTTGTCGCTCATCGAGAAGGCGCGGCACAAGTGCGGCAAGAAGGGCGCGACGGCCGACACGGCCCAGCTGTCGGCGTCGATCAACGGCAACATCCTTTCCGGGCAGTCCGCCCTCGGGCTCCCGTTGAGCGGGACCACGGCGATCGCCGTCACCGCCGCGTCGGCGCGCGGTGTCCTCACCGATGTCATCTGCGGCGACGAGACGGCGGCCAGCCCGAGCGGCGAGGACGTCCAGGTCACCAGCGGTGTCGTCGGGGCGTCCGTGGCGACGACGATCAGCATCAACGCCACCACGTCCGGCACGGGCAACATCGACAACGGACTGATCGCGGGGATCACCAACCTCCTCGGCCTGCTCGGGCTGAACAAGGTTGCGTCGCTGACGATCAATGGCTCGATCGGTCTTCGGGTCGCGACCGGTGACCCGTCGACGGTGCGGACCGCGCAGATCCGGGTGCCGAACCACCCGACGGACTGGAACGAGGGCATCTCGACCGGGTCCGGCGATCTCGGGCTCGGGACGTCGACCGTCACGGTGACGAGCAACACCCTCACCATCACGGCCAAGAACTTCCTCGGGCTGAACGTCAACATCAACAGCAACCTGACCGCGATCACCAACAACCTGGTGTCCAAGCTGACCACCACGATCCTCAACCCGCTGGTCACGGCGCTGAACACCAATGTCCTCAGCCCGCTCTACGACGTCCTCGGATTGAGCGTCGGCGGCGCCGACGTCTACGGCGAGCGCCCGAGCTGCAGCGACCCGTCGCTCGCCGGCTGACTCTGACGGGCCACTAACCATCCACAGCTCCGGCACGGGCCGGCGTCTCTCCACAGCGCCGGCCCGAGCCGGGTTCATCCGTCCGCGTCTCCCGCCACGCTGGCGGGCATGACAGAGACATCGATGGGACCGACGACCGGCACGACGACGGCCGAGGCGCGGCAGGCGCTCGGGCGCTACGGCGAGAGCGTGGCC
This sequence comes from uncultured Actinomycetota bacterium, assembly GCA_963766035.1. GTDB lineage: Bacteria > Actinomycetota > Actinomycetes > Propionibacteriales > Nocardioidaceae > Nocardioides. The sequence goes on from CAVXYP010000006.1 coordinate 465,359, forward strand.
GCGCGCCACCTGGTCGAGCAGGGGCTGGTGCTGCTCGAGCGCAACTGGCGGTGCCACGAGGGCGAGATCGACCTCGTCCTCAGGGAGGGCGAGACCCTCGTCGTGTGCGAGGTGAAGACCCGGACCAGCCTCCAGGTCGGCACGCCCCACGAGGCGATCACCGAGGAGAAGCTGGCCCGGTTGCAGCGACTGGGCGAGCGGTGGGTGGCCGACCGGGGTGTGCGCCCGGACGGGGTCCGGGTCGATCTCGTCGCCGTGCTGCGCCCGCGCAAGGGGCCGGCCATCGTCGACCACGTGAGAGGCCTCGGCTGATGCCGTTCGCAACCACGCACACCGTCGCGCTCAACGGGGCGCTCGGGCACCTGATCGACGTCCAGGCCGACGTCTCGCCCGGGTCGGTCAACGTGACCATGGTCGGTCGCGGAGACGCGGCACTCCGGGAGGGTCAGGACCGGATCCGGATGGCGATCATCAACAGCGGCCTGCGGTGGCCGGCGACCAAGCGGATCACGCTGCTGCTCTCACCGGCCGACCTCCCCAAGTCCGGCACTCATTTCGATCTCGCCCTCGCGGTGGCCGTGCTGGCGGCCGACGGCGCCCTCAAGGAGGGGGCGCCGAGCGGCGCACTCTTCATCGGTGAGCTGACCCTGTCGGGCGGTCTGCGTCCGGCAGTGGGCGTGCTCCCGATGGTGCTGGCCGCCGCCGAGCGCGGCATCGACCGGGTCTTCGTTCCCGAGCCGCAGCAGGACGAGGCACGGATGGTGCCCGGCCTCCGGGTCGACGGCGTTCGCTCGCTCGCCCAAGTGGTGGCGATCCTGTGCGACGAGCCGCCCCCGGAGGCACCTCCGGTCGCGGCGTCATCCGGCACCCAGCTGCTCACCTGGCGTGGCGAGGAGCGGCTCGACGAGCTCGACCTCGCTGACCTGCACGGACTGGCCGACACGAAGTACGCCCTCGAGGTCGCCGCCGCCGGCGGTCACCCCCTGCTGCTGTCGGGGCCCAAGGGCTCGGGCAAGACCAGCGTCGCCGAACGGATCCCGACGATCCTCCCGGACCTGTCTCCGGAGGAGTCGCTCGAGCTGACGGCCGTCCACTCGCTGGCCGGGGTGCTCGACCCGGCCGACGGCATGCTGGTCCGGCCGCCGTTCGCGGCGCCCCACCACGACGCGAGCAAGGCCAGCATCGTGGGTGGCGGCAACGGGCAGGTGCGTCCGGGCGAGATCAGCAGGGCTCATTGCGGCGTGCTCTTCATGGACGAGTTCCCGTTGTTCAGGTCCGACGTCATCGACGCGCTGCGCCAGCCGCTCGAGAGCGGGGACATCACCATCGCCCGCCGCGAGGAGTCGGTGCGCCTGCCCGCCCGCGGGCTGCTGGTGCTCGCGGCCAATCCGTGCCCGTGCGGCAACTACTCAGCCGTTCCGGCCGCCAACCACTGCAACTGCGCCGACCCGGTCCGGCGCGCCTACCAGGCGAAGGTCTCGGGCCCGATCGTCGATCGGATCGACATCACCCGGCACGTCCAGCCGGCGCGTCGCTCCCAGATCGACAGGTTCCGGCCGCCGGACTCGTCGGCTGTGGTGCAGGCACGGGTGGCAGCCGCACGTGAGCGACAGCGTTCCCGGTTCGCCGACTGCAGCTGGCGGCTCAACAGCCAGATCCCCAGCCCACGGCTCAAGGACGCCTGGCCGATTGCCACCGAAGCCCAGCGGATGATCGACACCGAGACCTATCGCGGTCGGCTGAGCGCTCGCGGCGCGGTGCGGGTGGCCCGCCTGGCATGGACCGTCGCCGACCTCGCATCGGTGCGAGCGGGACGGGACATCCGTCCGGCTCCGGTCCACGTCGACACCGCGCTCCGCCTCCGGGCGGGGGAGCCCCTGGACCTGCGCATCGTCGAGGAGCGGGCCGGATGAGCGCGACCGACGAGCGGCGGGCGCGCCTGATCCTGAGCATGATCAGCGAGCCCGGCGATCCGCGGTTCACCGATCTCGCGCACGAGCTCGGCGGGGTCCGCTTGCTGCACGCGATCCACACCGACCCGGAGCGGCACGAGCTCCTGCTCGCCGCCTCCGCCCGGTTGGAGAAGCTCGACCTCGACGCCGAGCTCGAGCGGGCCGAGCGCTGCGGTGCCCGCTTCGTGATTCCCGACGACGACGAGTGGCCGCGCCAGCTTGCCGGCCTGCACGGCGTCGCACCCCTCAACGAGCGTGGTGGGGTGCCCATCGGGCTGTGGGTGCGGGGGCCGCTCCGCCTCGACAGGCTGGCCAAGTCGGTCGCGATCGTCGGGGCACGATCCGCGACGACCTACGGCGCCGAGGTCGCGTCCAACCTCGCTGCCGAGGTCGGCCTCGCCGGGGTTCCGGTGGTCTCGGGCGCCGCTTTCGGCATCGACTACGCCGCCCACCGCGGGGCGCTCAGCGCCGGGGCGCCGACGGTCGCCGTGCTCGCTTCTGGACCGGACCGCGCCTACCCAGTCTCTCATCGGCGGATGCTCGAACACCTCGCCAGCGAGCACGCGATCATCTCCGAGGCACCACCCGGCGCGGCGCCGCAACGGGTGCGGTTCCTCTCCCGCAACAGGTTGATCGCCGCGCTCGCCCGCGGCACGGTCGTCGTCGAGGCTGCCGCCCGCAGCGGGTCACTGACCACCATGAACTGGACCGAGCGGCTCAATCGGATCGCCATGGGGGTGCCGGGGCCGATCACCAGCCCACAGTCGGTCGGCGTCCATCAAGCCGTCCGCAACGGCGCGACGCTGGTGACCTCCGGGGCCGACGTGCTCGAGCTGATCGGCGAGGCCGGCGAGCACCTCACGACCGAGGCCCGCGGCCCGGTGACCGCTCGTGACCGACTCTCCGTCTACGACCGCCAGGTCCTCGATGCCGTCCCGGTCGTCGCCGGTGCGCCGACCGAGTCCATCGCCGTCGTCGCGGGTCTGAGCGTCGCCGGCGTCCACGACGCACTGGCACGGCTGCAGCAAGCGGGTCTGGTCGACCGGGACCCACGAGGCTGGCGTCTCTCCGACGCCGCGCGGGCCGATGCCCTCGACGTCCCACGGTGAGCCGCCTGTCGTTCCTACGATCGACGGGTGAGTGGAAGCCGAGCGGAACGCACGGACGACGAGGCCCTGCCCGAGCCTCTCGCGCGCCTTCTCGGCGACTATGAACGACACCTGGCTTCGGAGCGCAACCTGGCGCCGCACACGGTGACGGCGTACTCCGGCGACATCGCCGGCCTGCTCGCCCACACCCGCCGGATGGGCTTCGCGGACGTCGGCGACCTGGACCTCCGGACCCTGCGCAGCTGGCTGGCCAAGCAGCAGACGATGGGCCTGTCGCGCACCACGTTGGCCAGGCGGGCGACGGCAGCCCGGGTCTTCACCGCGTGGCTGGCCCGCACGGGCCGGATCCCGACCGATGTCGGCTCGGCGCTCGGCTCACCCAAACCGCACCAGACCCTGCCGAGCGTGCTCCGGGTCGACGAGGCCCGCGAGCTGATCGGCGCGGCAGCCGCGCTCGCCGACGACGGCAGCCCGGTCGGGCTCCGTGACGTCGCCATGCTGGAGCTGCTCTACGCCACCGGCATGCGGGTGGGCGAGCTCTGCGGGCTCGATGTCGATGACGTGGACCGTGACCGCAACGTCGTCCGCGTCTTCGGCAAGGGGCGCAAGGAGCGCATGGTGCCGTTCGGGCTGCCGGCGGCCGCCGCGATCGATGCCTGGCTGGTGCGCGGGCGCGGGCAGCTCGCTCGGCCCGGCTCGGGGGCTGCGCTGTTCCTCGGCGCGCGCGGCGGTCGGGTCGACCAGCGCGCCGTGCGGACGCTGGTGCACCGCCGGATCGCCGACGTGGCAGGAGCGCCGGACCTGGGCCCGCACGGGTTGCGCCACACCGCGGCGACGCACCTGCTCGAGGGAGGCGCTGACCTGCGGTCGGTGCAGGAGCTGCTCGGTCATGCCTCATTGGCGACGACTCAGCGCTACACCCATGTGACGACCGACCGACTCCGCCGCGCCTATCGGCAGGCCCACCCCAGGGCCTAGGGGTGGTGCCGGCCCCCGGCCGGAACCGGGGAGCGGGTCGTCCCGCCACAGCGGGAGCAGACGGACCGGACCGGCGCCGACCAGGCGCAGCGGGTCGAGGTAGGTGTCCCCGCGCAGCCAGCCCCAGTGGAGGCACACCCGCGGCGCGCAGTGCGAGCCGAACGGTTGCAGGCTCCCGATCACCGCGCCCCGACCCACCGTGCTGCCCACCGAGACGTTCGCGGACACCGGCTCATAGGTCGTGCGGGTGTCGCCGTGGCTCACCACGACCACGCCGCGCCCGGCCAGCGGCCCCGCGTAGGTGATCGTGCCGGCGAGCGCCGCCCGCACCGGCTGACCCGCGCGACCGAGCAGGTCGACGCCGCGGTGGCCCGGCCCGTACGGCGACGTCGGTGGATCGAAGCGCGCGACGACCTCCGGCTCGGGATGCAGCGGCCAGACTCCAACGGGATCGTCGTCACCCGCGCTCGGGGGCGCGGGCACCAGCAACACGAGCAGCGCCGCCGGCAGCAGAGCGCGGAGCAGACGGAGCAGAGGGCGCATGGCCCGACTCTCGCGCGAGCCGCCCGCGGCAGCTCCACCGCTCGGCGCCGCCTGTGGACGATCGTCGCGCGCGCTGGCCGTTGTGGACGGTTACTGGTCCGGACGCGCGCCGAGTCGGCTGGTCTTAAGACCAGCCGACTCGGCGTCGTTCGAGACCGAAGATGAGCCGGGTCGGCAATTGGTGGCGGGGGACCGGCTGCCGGTACATTGGGCGGACCGGTCCGAGAACCGTCCGTGAGGGCTGCCCGCCCACTCGACGTGACTCAGCCGGAATTCGCACGCCAGCAGACCACGACGGCGCTCTCTCCGAGCGCCGGCCGCCCGTGGGTGACGGCTCTCAGTCCCGAGCAATCGGGTGGGGCTGCACGCAGGCGTCAGGACCGAACTGGAAAACAACCACACAGGAGACACCACATGGCAGTCGTCACGATGCGCCAGCTGCTCGAGAGCGGCGTCCACTTCGGACACCAGACCCGTCGTTGGAACCCGAAGATGAAGCGATTCATCCTCACCGACCGCAACGGCATCTACATCATCGACCTGCAGCAGTCGCTGGCCTACATCGACCGCAGCTACGCCTTCATCAAGGAGACCGTGGCCAAGGGCGGGACGATCATGTTCGTCGGCACCAAGAAGCAGGCCCAGGAGGCGATCGCCGAGCAGGCGACCCGCGTCGGCATGCCCTACGTCAACCAGCGCTGGCTCGGCGGCATGCTCACCAACTTCCAGACCGTGCACCAGCGGATCAACCGTCTCAAGGAGCTCGACGACGTCGACTTCGACGACGTCGCCGGCAGCGGCCGCACCAAGAAGGAGCTGCTGCAGATGCGACGCGAGCGCGACAAGCTCAACAAGTCGCTCGGCGGCATCCGCGAGATGGGCCGCACGCCCTCTGCCGTCTGGATCGTCGACACCAACAAGGAGCACCTCGCCGTCGAGGAGGCGCGCAAGCTGCGGATCCCGATCATCGCGATCCTCGACTCCAACTGCGACCCCGACGACGTCGACTTCCCGATCCCCGGCAACGACGACGCCATCCGCGCCGTCGGCCTGCTGACCCGCGTGATCGCCGACGCCGTCGCCGAGGGCCTCATCGCCCGGTCCGGCGCCAAGGTCGAGGGCGAGGCCGTCGCGGCCGAGGAGCCGCTCGCCGAGTGGGAGCGCGAGCTCCTGGGCGGTGAGGCCGCTGAGGTCGCGGTCGAGGCCACCGGTGGCGAGCCGGCCAAGGACGAGCCCGCCTCCGAGGCAATCGGTGCGTCCAGCGAGGCCGTCGACGCCCCCGCCGCTGACGAGGTTCCCGTCGCCGAGGCTCCTGCCGCTGACGAGGCTCCCGCCGCTGAAGAGGCTCCGGTTGCCGACGAGGCTCCGGTTGCCGACGAGGCTCCGGTTGCCGACGAGGCCCCGGTTGCCGACGAGGCCCCGGTCGAGGAGACCAGCACCGAGGCCGCCGACGCCGAGACCGAGGCCGAGGCCCCCGTCGAGGCGTGAGCCCGGCGCACTCCTTACTCACCACCACTGTCGATCCGAGGGAGGATCCATGGCATTCACCGCTGCCGACGTCAAGAAGCTCCGTGAGCTGACCCAGGCCGGGATGATGGACTGCAAGAACGCGCTCGTCGAGGCTGACGGCGACTTCGACAAGGCCGTCGAGCTGCTCCGCGTCAAGGGCCAGGCCAAGATGGAGAAGCGTGGCGCCGAGCGCGAGGCGACCGCCGGGTTGGTTGCCGCCTCCGGCGGTGCCCTCGTCGAGCTCAAGTCGGAGACCGACTTCGTGGCGAAGAACGAAGAGTTCATCGCCACCGCCCAGAAGATCGCCGACGCCGTCGCCGCCGCCAAGGCGACCGACACCGAGACCGCCAAGGCGCTGCCGCTCGGCGACAGCACCATCGGGCAGGTCGTCGAGAACCTCGCGATCACGATCGGCGAGAAGATCGAGCTCGGACAGGTCGCCTACTTCGAGGGTCCGACGACGGTCTACCTGCACAAGCGTGCTGCCGACCTGCCGCCGGCCGTCGGCGTCCTCGTCGAGTACGACGGCGACGAGACCGCCGCTCGGGGTGCCGCGATGCAGGTCGCCGCGCTGAAGGCGCAGTTCCTCACCCGCGACGAGGTCCCCGCGGACGTCGTCGCTGCGGAGAAGGACGTCCTCACCAAGAAGACGGTCGAGGAGGGCAAGCCCGAGGCCGCGGTCGCCAAGATCGTCGAGGGTCGCCTCGGTGGCTTCTTCAAGGAGGTCGTCCTGCTCGAGCAGGAGTCGGTGACCGAGTCGAAGAAGACCGTCAAGGCCGTCCTCGACGCCGCCGGCACGACCGTCAAGCGGTTCGCTCGCTTCGAGGTCGGCGCCTGACGCACGAATTTCCCAGTCCTGGGGCCGGTCTTGCCGAGAGTCAATAAACTCTCGGTGAGACCGGCCCTCTGGCGTTGTGACGCCCCTCGGAAAGGGGACGGATCCGAGGACTCGGCGATCGCCGGGACCGCGCCACGTCAGATGAAGGAGATCGACAAGTGGGACTCATCCAGGCTGCCATCGGCGCGATCGGGGGCACCCTCGCGGACCAGTGGGTCGACTTCTTCACGGTGCCGGACGGCATGGGCCCGACCGCCGCGGTCTTCCCCGCGGTGCGCCGGGGCGAGAACGCCGGCCGCGGCGGCAACGACAAGGCCTCCGACGGCGTCATCACGAACGGATCGAAGTTCATCGTGCCCGAGGGCTACGGCCTGGTCCTTCTGGAGGACGGCGGGTTCACCGGCTTCGCCGCCGAGCCAGGCGCCTACGAGTGGAAGTCAGACGACCCGGCCTCGCAGTCGGTGTTCACCGGGGGCGGCCTCATCGACTCCGTCGTCAAGCAGAGCTGGGAGCGGTTCAAGTACGGCGGTCGCCCGTCGGCCCAGCAGAACGCCATCTTCGTCTCGCTCAAGGAGCTGCCGAACAACAAGTTCGGGACCCAGTCGGAGATCTACTGGGACGACGCGTTCCTCAACACCCAGGTCGGCGCGATCACCCGGGGCACCTACACGCTCAAGATCACGGACCCGCTGACGTTCGTCCGCAACTTCCTCGCCGCCGAGGTCATCACCGGCCGGGCCGTCTTCGACTTCACCGACATCGACAACCCCGCGGGTGAGCAGCTCTTCAACGAGGTGATCGGGTCGCTCGCGCCGGCGTTCTCGATGTACACGAACGACCCGGCGAAGGGGAACCGGATCGCCAAGCTCCAGCAGGACTCGATCGGCTTCGCCCAGTCGCTGAGCGCCGCGGTCGAGCAGAACTACCAGTGGAAGACCGGACGCGGGATCGAGATCGTCAAGACCGCGATCGTCTCGATCGAGTACGACGCCAACACCCGCGAGCTGCTCAAGAACGTCCAGCGTGCCGACGCCCTGTCGGGTTCCCGCGGCAACTCGAACCTGCAGGCGTCCGTCGCGGCAGGTTTCGAGGCCGCGGGGGAGAACGCCGGACCTGGTGGCCTGATCGGGATGGGCATGGCGGCCGGCGGTGCCGGGATCGGCGGCCTCCAGCAGCCGGTGACGCCTGCTCCGGCAGCACCCGCAGCCCCTGCCGCACCTGCGGCCCCCGCGGCCGAGGACCCGATGGCCGTGCTGAAGCGGGCCAAGGAGATGCTCGACGCCGGTCTGATCACCCAGGAGGACTACGACGCGGCCAAGGCAAAGGCGCTCGGGCTCTGACATGACGCAGGAACCCGTCGACGCCGCCCCGCCTCCACCGCCGCCCCCGCCACCACCAGGACCAGCAGCCGCTGCCCCCGCAGCAGCCCACCTTCGACGGGCCGCCGCTGTCGCTCGAGGAGGAGCTCGCCGCCGCCAAGGCGGAGCCCGAGCCCGGGCCCACCATCGAGACGGTCAACGAGTCCCTCAAGGACGGCCTGAACCGGTGTCCCCGGTGCGGATCGACCGACGTCCAGCTGCGCGGCTCGACCGGCAACCTGGTGTGCCTCTTCTGCCGCAACGAGTGGCACGAGGCGCGGGTCGAGGAGGAGTTCGGCCTCGGCGAGGGCATCGACGAGCTCGAGGGCGTGGTCATCGCCAGTGGGGCCAAGGACATCCAGGCGGACGCCGCGGACGTGCTCACCTTCAAGTGTGAGTCGTGCGGCGCCGAGGTGGTCGTGGACACCGCGCACGCGCTCAACGCCCGCTGCCACTGGTGCCGCCACACGCTCAACGTCAACCAGCAGATCCCCAACGGCGCCGTTCCGGACGCGGTGCTGCCGTTCAAGCTGACCAAGGAGCAGGCGGTCGAGAGCATCAGGGCCTTCGCCTCCAAGCGGCGGCTGTTCGCCCACCGGCAGTTCAAGAAGGAGTTCGTGCCGGAGAACGTGCTCGGGGTCTACCTCCCCTACCTGGTCATCGACGCTCGCGCCGAGTCCCAGTACTGGGGCAAGGGTGAGATCCAGACCCGGCGGTGGACGGAGAAGAGCGGCGACAACACCGTGACCTACTACGCCGCCGACGTCTACCAGCTGATGCGGCAGGTGAGCTTCACCGTTGACGACCTCACCATCGAGGGGTCGGTCGAGCGGTCCCAGTTCGGGCCCGCGAACACCAACAACATCATCAACACGATCCTGCCGTTCGACACGAAGAACGCCGTCCAGTGGAACTCGAGCTACCTCGTCGGGTTCACCAGCGAGAAGCGCGACGTCAACGTGGACGTCGTCCAACCGGTCCTCGAGGACCAGCTGCTCTCGATCGGGCGGTCGCAGGTCCAGGGGTCGCTGTCGAAGTTCGGCCGCGGCGTCCGGTGGGAGCAGGAGAAGGTCGACGTCGGCGGATCCCGCTGGGTGTCGATGTACCTCCCGGTGTGGCTGTACTCCTACCAGCAGGAGAGCAACAAGCTCCTGCACTACATCGCGGTCAACGCGCGGACGGGCGAGACGATGGGCAGCATCCCGGTCTCCCAGCCCAAGCTGCTGCTGGCGGCATTCACGGTCGGCACCTTCCTCGAAGGCATCGCCGGCGCGTTCCTGGTGGCGACGGCATGACCATCGACCTCCTGAACGCGCTGCTGCCGCTCGCAGCCGACGACAACCCGGTCTGGATCCTCGCTGCGGGACCGGCTGGAGGCGCGGCGACGTACTGGGCCTTCTACCGCTACTACCGCAACACCGACAAGTCCCACGCGTTCGAGCGGGACACGATCATCGAAGCTCAGCCGGTGCAGGGCGGCGAGGACCAGATCGACCACATCTCCAAGACGCGCGACTCCGACATCGACGGGGACAACAGCAGGAACCACCGGCAGCGCGTGCAAAGGATCGTTTGAACGCCTCGGGTGACCGCCCGGTAGGGTCGCCTGCGTGACGGGTTACAGGCGCGTGCTGCTCAAGTTGTCCGGTGAGGTGTTCGGTGGCGGAGCGGTCGGCCTCGACCTCGACGTGATCAACAGGATCGCCGTCGAGGTGGCCGACGTCGCCAAGGCCGGGGTGCAGGTCGGCATCGTCGTCGGTGGTGGCAACTTCTTCCGCGGCGCGGAGCTTCAGCAGCGCGGCATGGAGCGTGCTCGCGCCGACTACATGGGCATGCTCGGCACCGTGATGAACTGCCTGGCTCTCCAGGACCTGACAGAGAAGCACGGCGTCGAGACCCGCGTCCAGACGGCCATCACGATGGGGCAGGTCGCGGAGCCCTACATCCCGCGCCGGGCCATCCGGCACATGGAGAAGGGCCGGGTCGTGATCTTCGGCGCCGGCGCCGGGATGCCGTTCTTCTCGACCGACACGGTGGCCGCCCAGCGAGCGCTGGAGACGCGGTGCGAGGTCATCCTGATGGGCAAGCAGGGCGTCGACGGCGTCTACGACTCCGACCCGCACCAGAACCCGGCGGCGGTCATGTTCGACCGCCTCACCTACGACGAGTACCTCGCCAGGGACCTGAAGGTCGCGGACGCGACCGGCATCGCGATGGCGAGGGACAACCGGATGGACATGGTGTTCTTCAACCTCTCGACCGAAGGCAACATCCTGCGGGTCGTGCAGGGTGAGAAGATCGGCACGCTGGTCAGCGCCGGCTGAGTCTCGACAAGCTCGACCACCCCGAACACAGGACTTAGGAGCACAGGTGATCAACGACATCCTCAACGAGGCCGACGGCAAGATGGACAAGTCGGTCGCCGCGACCCGCGAGGAGTTCGCGACCATCCGGGCCGGCCGCGCGCAGCCGAGCATGTTCGCCAAGATCATGGTCGACTACTACGGCACCCCGACGCCGATCCAGCAGCTCGCGTCGTTCACGGCCCCCGAGGCGCGGATCATCCTGGTCCAGCCCTTCGACATGGGCGCGATGGCCAATGTCGAGAAGGCGATCCGCGAGTCCGACCTGGGCGTCAACCCGGCCAACGACGGCAAGGTGCTGCGCTGCGTCTTCCCCGAGCTGACAGAGGAGCGCCGCAAGGAGTTCATCAAGCTCGCCAAGGAGAAGGCCGAGGGCGGCAAGGTCGCCGTGCGCCAGGTGCGGCAGAAGGCCAAGCAGAACCTCGAGCGCCTGGAGAAGGACGGCGAGGCCGGCAAGGACGACGTCACCGGGGCCGAGAAGCGCCTCGACGGCATCACCAAGCAGCACACCGACGCCATCGACGAGCTGCTCAAGCACAAGGAAGCCGAGCTCCTCGAGGTCTGAGCCTCGACCAGCAGCGATCACCTCGATGACCGAGACGAAGGACCACGGCCGGGCCGGTCGCGACCTCAAGGCAGCCGTTCTGTCCGCCGTCGTCCTGCTGGCCTCCATCGGCGCCTCGCTCTACTTCTGGAAGCCGGCGTTCATGCTGATCGTCGCCGCTGCCGTGGTCGTGGCGACCTGGGAGCTGCGCAAGGGGATGCTCGCCAAGGACATCGACCTGCCCGAGCAGCCCCTGATGATCGGCGGGGTCGCGATGGTGGTCGTGGCCTACGTGTCGAGTGCGGAGGCGCTGGTCACGGCGACGGCCGTGACCGCGCTGGTGATCATGTTGTGGCTGCTGCGCCGCGGCGTCGACGGCTACGTCAAGAACGCCACCGCGTCGGTGTTCACGCTGATCTACCTGCCGTTCCTCGGCTCCTTCGTGGCGCTGATGCTCGCCGAGGGCGGCGACACCTGGACCGGCGGCGGGCTCGACGACGACGGCGTCGCCGGCATCATCACCTTCATCGTGGTGACCATCGCCTCAGACATCGGCGGCTACGTCGCCGGCGTGCTCTTCGGCAAGCACCCGATGGCCCCGGTGATCTCGCCGAAGAAGTCGTGGGAGGGCTTCGCCGGATCGCTGCTGGCGTGCCTGGGCGCGGGCTGGGCGCTCGTCGTCTACCTGCTCGACGGCGACTGGTGGGTCGGTCTGTGCCTCGGCGTGATCGCGGTCGTGATGGCGACCCTCGGTGACCTCTGCGAGTCGGTGATCAAGCGCGACCTCGGCATCAAGGACATGAGCCAGGTGATCCCCGGGCACGGCGGCCTGATGGACCGGCTCGACTCGCTGCTCGCGACGATCGCCCCGATCTGGCTGCTGCTGCACTACGCCGTCTTCTGACGCCTCCGGCAAGGGCTCGTGAGAATCGGGCCCTTCACAGCCTCGGCCGGTACCATCGAGCGCGATGGATCAAGCTGTGGAGACCCCGGGGCCCACCGCGACCGACCACACCCGGGTCGTCGCGGCGTTGGACAGCGCTCCGGGTCCGACGGAAGCGGACGCCGCGACCGAAGCCGGAGGTGAGCCGAGCGCCAAGCGCTGGCAGCTCCCCGACTGGTGGCACCGCGACCACCCGGTGTTCGTGCCGCTCGCCGGCTTCTTCACCGGCATGCTCTTCATCATCCTGGTGCCCGGCACCTACGCCGCGATCCTGAAGGCGATGGTCGGCTACCAACGGGCCGAGGACCTGTTCCCGTTCGTGCTGCTCACCCTCGTGGTGCCGATCGGCCTGCTCGCGCCCCATCACACCCGCAGGTTCGGCCGCTACATGCTCTTCGGCGCCCTCGCGACGGCCGTGGTCGTGGTCGGCGTCGCGCTCGGCGTCCTCTGGTTCCTCATCAACCGGGATAGCTGAGCTGACTCTTGACCGAGCCCACCACATCGCCGCCGCTGCCTCTTGTCTTCGCGGAGCCGCGAGGGCGCAAGAAGCCTCCCCGGCACCTGGCCGACCTCGCTCCCGACGAGCGCAAGGCGCACCTGGTCGAGCTCGGGTTGCCGGGCTTCCGCGCCAAGCAGCTCGCGACGCACTACTTCGCCCGGCTGGTCGACGACCCCGCCGAGATGACCGACCTCCCGGCCACCCAGCGCGAGGAGCTGGTCAGCGCGCTGCTGCCGGAGCTCATGGTGCCGCTGCGCACCCTCGAGGCCGACCGCGGCACCACCCGCAAGACCCTCTGGCGGCTGTTCGACGGCGCGCTCGTGGAGTCGGTGCTCATGCGCTACCCGGGCCGGGTCACGATGTGCGTCTCCAGCCAGGCCGGCTGCGGGATGGCCTGCCCGTTCTGCGCCACCGGCCAGGGCGGCCTGCAACGCAACATGTCGACGGCCGAGATCGTCGAGCAGGTCGTCGCCGGTGCTCGGGCCCTGGCCCGGGACGAGGTGGCGGGCGGTCCCGGCCGGGTCTCCAACGTGGTCTTCATGGGCATGGGGGAGCCGATGGCCAACTACAACGCCGTGATCGGCGCCGTACGCCGGCTGACGGATCCGGCCCCTGACGGTCTCGGAATGTCGGCGCGCGGCATCACCGTCTCGACCGTCGGCCTGGTGCCGCGGATGCGCCAGCTCGCCGAGGAGGGCATCCCGGTGACGCTCGCGCTCAGCCTGCACGCGCCCGACGACGAGCTGCGCAACGAGCTGGTGCCGATCAACACCCGCTACTCCGTCGCCGAGACCGTCGAGGCGGCGTGGAGCTACGCCGAGAAGACCAAGCGCCGGGTCTCCATCGAGTACGCCATGATGCGCGGCATCAACGACCAGGCATGGCGGGCCGACCTGCTCGCCGACGTCCTGCAGTCCTACGGCGACTGGGGCTGGGTGCACGTCAACCTGATCCCGCTCAACCCGACGCCGGGCTCGAAGTGGACGGCGTCCGATCCGGCCGACGAGCGCGAGTTCGTGCGACGGCTCGAGGCCAAGGGCGTCCCGACCACCGTGCGCGACACCCGCGGGCGCGAGATCGACGGCGCGTGCGGACAGCTCGCCGCGGCACCTGAGTAGCGGCTGGCCCTCAGACCAGCGGGTTGTCGACGAGCAGCTCGGTGTTGCGGTCGAGCGGGGTTCCCGTCGACGCGGCCAGGTTGTTCTGCGGGTCGTTGACCGACAGCTCGCGGCTGAGGGAGGCCAGGGCGAGCGGGTTGCTGGTGTCGCCCCCGAACTTCGGCGGCCCGGCGTGGTCGAGGATCGTCGTGAAGATCGACCAGGTGCCGTCGACGTTGTCGACGACCTCGATGATCCGCGCCTGCTGCGGGTAGTCGATGTGGGAGGCGGTGTTGATCTCCCAGAATCCGCCGGCGCCGCTCGTGCGGGTGTGGGCCTTGATGCTGTTGACGTGCGTGTGGCCGTTGACCCACGCGATCACGTGCTGCTGGGTGAGCAGGTAGGTGGTGACCTCGCCACCCAGCACGCGGGGGAGCCCCGGGTCGCCGCCGGTCAGGATCAGCGGGTTCGACATGGTCGCGCTGGTGTGGTGGCTGTAGACGATCACCGCCTTGCCGGTGGCTGCCTCGATGGTGGCCTTGAGCCAGGTGAACTGGGCCGCGTCGAGCGAGCCGTCGGCGTACCCGTTGGGGTTGACCGAGTCCATCACGACGTGCCGGATGCTGCCCTCGTCGAAGAAGTAGTACGCCGTGCCCTCGGCGCGGTTGGCCGCGGTGAAGCCGTGCCCGACGGGAAGCCCGGTCGTCTTGAAGTGCTCGTCGACGGTCTGCTTGCGGGTCAGGCTGCGCCGCGCCGGGTCCGGAGTCACCAACCGGACGTACGGCGAGACCACCAGGTCGCCCAGGAGCCCGAGCAGGTCCAGGTTCGTGAGGGCCTCGATCACGTCGACATCGCTCACCCCGGCCGGCGGCGAGATCACCTTCAACGGCCCGACGCCGAGGGTCGACAGCTGCAGGGTGTGCGGGAAGTTGCCCTGGACCAGCCCGTCGTGGTTGCCGAACACGCTGTACCACGGGATGTCCAGCCCGGGAGCGCTGAACGGGCGCCGGGCCGCGTCGAGCAGGCCCTTGACGGTCCGGTACCCGTGCTCGGTCTTGTACTTGTCCGCGGTCTTGCCGGCGGGCACGCCGTCCGGGTGCCAGTAGTGCGTGTCGTAGTAGGTCGGGTTGCTGTCCATGACGCCCTCATAGACCGCGGTGTTGCCGCTGTCGGGACGCACGGTGCCGCCGTCGAGGATGTCGATGTACCAGCGAACCTCGTTGAACTGGCAGTTGTCGGAGTTGTCCCCGGTCTCGATCGTGAAGGAGAACGGGAGCCCGGTCACCGGGCCCTTCTGCTGGGCATTGACCGCCCGCACCATCGCGTCCGCCACGTGCGCGGTCAGCATCTCCTGCGGACGGTAGGCCGAGGAGAGCAGCCCGGGGGTCTCGAAGCGGTCGAGCCACTCCACCCGCGCGGGTGACTGGTGGTCGACGACATGCATGTCGCTGAACTGGACGAACGACTGCAGGCCGACCCGCCGGCGCTTCCGTCCCGCCTGCGCCGCGATGCCCAGCTCGGTGCGCACCTGGTGGAGCTCACCCGGCAGGCTGACGATCTTGGAGTACCCCAGCGCGTTCGGCGCACCAGGGCCGAGCCTGCGGCGGAGAGTGGCGCGGCCGGCGACCGCGGCGCCCGCCAGCGAAGGCCCGGCGACGATCCGCCCGGCAGCTGCCACACCTCCCGCGATCAGACCGGCACGGAACAGATCACGACGTGACAGCTTCACGGCGAGCACAACGAGCCGGCGGTGACTGGGGTCACGGTCTAGACCGCCCGTTCACCTGCAGGTCACGCCCGGATCGTGTCGGGTTGCCCGTTCGTTGGCCGCCGCTCCCTACCGTCGGCACCATGAAGGTCCTGGTCGTGACTGAGTCTTTCCTCCCGCAGATCAACGGCGTGACCAACTCTGTGCGCCGGGTGCTCGAGCACCTGGCTGCCGAGGGCCACGACGCCGAGCTGGTCGCACCGACCGGTCCGGACCTGTACGCCGGATTCCGGGTGACCCGTGCACGCGGCGCGAACCTGCCGTTCTACAAGGAGTTCCGGATCGGCCTGGAGACCCGCCGCCGACTGCGCGCGGTGATGCTGCGGTTCCGCCCCGACATCGTCCACATTGCGTCGCCGGCCACCCTCGGCTACCAGGCCGCTCGGGCGGCCGGCGAGCTCGGGATCCCCACCGTCGCGATCTACCAGACCGACCTGGTCGGCTTCGCCGAGCGGTACGACGTCCCGGGCGGTGCCCGCGCCGCGGCCACGCTGACCCGCAAGATCCACGGCCAGGCCGACCGGACCCTCGCGCCGTCGACGGCCAGCCTCATCCAGCTGCAGGACCTCGGCATCCCCGGCGTCGAGCGCTGGGGCCGCGGCGTCGACCTCGAGGCCTTCCACCCCCGGCACCGCGACGAGCTGCTCCGCCGCCGGCTCGCGCCGAACGGCAGGCTGCTCGTCGGGTACGTCGGCCGGCTCGCCGCCGAGAAGGAGCTCGAGCTGCTCACCCACGTCTCGCGCGACGACCGGTTCGAGCTGGTGCTCGTCGGCACCGGCCCCGAGGAGCAGCGACTCCGCGGCCTGCTGCCGCGGGCGCACTTCCTGGGGCTGCTGCACGGTGACGACCTGAGCCGGGCCTACGCCTCGCTCGACGTGTTCGTCCACACCGGCCGGCACGAGACCTTCTGCCAGTCCGCGCAGGAGGCGCTCGCGTCCGCCGTACCCGTGGTCGCGCCGGCACAGGGCGGTCCGCTCGACGTGGTCTGCGACGGGGTCACCGGGCTGCTCTACCGCGCCGGCGACGGCGCGGCGCTCGCCGCGGCCGTCGATCGGCTGGTCAGCGACCGGGCGGTGCGGGAGCGGTTGCGCGCCGCCGCCATCCGCAGCGTTCAGGAACGCTCGTGGCACTCGATCAACGAGCAGCTGATCGGCCACTACCACGCCGTGATCAACCAGCGGGTCGAGCTGCTCGTCGGCTGATCAGCACCGCCGCGTCCTCGACCGAGTCGACCAGGTGGACGTGCGGCTCCATCGCGCGACCCCGGGCGAGCGCGGTCAGCAGCGGCCAGGCCGGGAGCGTCTCGGTCCAGTAGCGCTTGCCGACGAGCACCATCGGCGCCACCTTGTCGTCGGCCGCGTAGTAGTTCTCACAGGCGTCCTGGAAGACCTCCTGCACGGTGCCGCCGGCGCCCGGCAGGAACACGATGCCGGCGTCGCAGATCTGCAGCAGGATCGCCTCGCGCTGGGCATTGCGGAAGTACTTGGCGATCGCCGTCGCAAACACGTTGGGCGGCTCGTGGCCGTAGTGCCACGTCGGCACACCGAGGTTCGGGCTCGGGTCCGGCCAGGTCTCGCGAGCGAGACGGGCGGACGCGACCCAGTCGTCGACCGACGGTCGGAAGGTCGGCACGGCTGAGAGAACGGCGAGCGCCTCCTCGAGCACGTCGTCGTCCGCGCGAGCGAGTGACGCCCCCAGGTTCGCCGCCTCCATCGCGCCCGGGCCGCCGCCGGTGGCGACCGTGTGCGTGGCACCCAGGAGCCGCCCGAGGCGCGCCGCCTCGGCGTACGCCTCGGCGCCGCGGAGCGCGGCGTGCCCGCCCATCACCCCGACCAGGTCGCGCGGGCCGCACCACCTCCCGAGCGCCTGGTCGATGCCCTCGTCGTGGAGCGCGCGGCTCAGCAGCGACTCGGGTGAGCGCTCCTCGATCGCCCACGCGTAGGCGCGAGCGTCGAGGGACTCGGCGTAGGGCGTCGCGTCGTAGAGCTCGTCGGGGGAGTAGAGCCCGTCCCGTCCCGGGTCGGCGGGCGAGCTGTCGCGGACGACGACGACTCGCTCCGGCAGGTCCCTCCTCAACGTGCCCGCCCGGCCCGCTCGCGGGTCACCTCGGCCCAGGGGCTCCACAGGAACCACCGGGGAAGCGCGGAGACCACGCGGGGAAGGCCCGCCACGTCGATCCGTCCGTCGGAGACGGCCTGCTTCCAGGTGCAGTAGCCCTGGAACACGTCGGCGAAGTCAGCCGTCGTCGCTGTCGCGGTGACGTCGACCTCGAAACCCGGGTGGTGGTGACAGACCGACACCTCGCCCCGGTCGAGCACCAGCCAGATCGTCTGCGCCGCCGGTGCCGTGTGCCGGAACTCGACGACCGTGCGCCCCGGCGGTAGCGCGTCGACGTCGACCCGGCGATGCATCCACCACATCAGCGTGGTGGGCGGCACGTCGTGCGGGCGGAGGTCGTCGAACAGCCACTCGATGGCCCACCGGCCGAGGCTGTCGATCACGTGCTCGAGGTCCTTGCCGGCCGGGGTGAGGTGGTACTCGCTGCCGCGCCCGGTCGGCGCCGGCCAGGTCTCCAGCACGCCCTTCTTCTCCAGGTGACGCAGCCGCTGCACCAGCAGTGAGCGCGAGATGCCCGGCATCGCGCGGGCGATGTCGTTGAAGCGGGTGTTGCCGAGGACCAGCTCCCGGATGATCAACGGCGTCCATCGATCCGCGAGGACCTCGGAGGCCATCTGGACAGGGCAGTAGTCGCCATAGTCGGGCATGTCCCCAGGATCGCACTGGTGGCGGCGCCGAGGTAGTCACGAATCCGGACCAGCCAGGTCACGATCCTGGACTAGTTGGCGGAGCCGGCTCGGCGGACATTTGCTGTCATGACTACGACCGCACCCCTTTCCGCCATGCCGACCACCCCGGCCGCCACCCTGGCCAGGACCGAGGAGCCGACCACCCTGGTCGAGCGCGCAGCGGCCATCGGCCCGGCCATTGCCGAGCATGCGGCCCGCCACGACGCCGACGGCTCGTTCGTGACGGAGGCGTACGACGCGCTCCGCGCCGCCGGACTGTTGAAGGTCGCCGTGCCCGTCGAGCTCGGCGGCGAGGGCGCCACGGTCGCCGAGCTGACCGCGCTCCAGCGCGAGCTCGGCCACCACTGCGGCTCCACCGCGCTGGCCAGCGCGATGCATCAGCACGTCGTCGCGTTCACCGCCTGGCGCTACCGCCGCGGACTGCCCGGCGCCGAGGCCACCCTCCGCCGGGTGGCCGAGGAGGGGATCCTCCTGGTCTCCACCGGCGGCGGCGACTACACCCACCCCCGCGGCGAGGCCGTGAAGGTCGACGGCGGATATCGCGTCTCGGGTCACAAGCGGTTCGCCAGCCAGTCCACCAGCGGCGCCGCGATGTCGACCATGTTCGTCTACGACGACCCCGAGCAGGGCAAGCGGGTCCTCAACCTCGCCGTTCCGATCGCCGTCGAGGGGGTGAGCGTCGCCGACAACTGGAACACCCTCGGCATGCGGGGCACCGCCAGCAACGACATCGTCGTCAAGGACGTCTTCGTGCCGGACGAGAAGGTGCTCGCCAACCGACCGTACGGCGTCGTCGACCCGCCCCTCCAGGTGATCTCCGAGATCGCGTTCACGATCATCACGGGTGCCTACCTCGGCGTCGCCGAGGCGGCGTACGACGCCGCCCTGGCCGCCGCCGCTCCCAAGGCGGACAGTCCGCTCGTCCAGCGCCAGCTCGGCCGCATGCAGCACCGGCTGCGGGTCGCCTCCTGGGCGCTCGACGGGGCGGTGGCCGCCGTCGGCGACGACCCCGCGCCGTCCCACGAGACCTATCTCGCCGTGATGATGGCCAAGGCCGAGGTCGGCGAGGCCGGGATCGAGGTCTGCGACCTGGCCATGGACGTCGCCGGTGGGCCGGCGTTCTTCAAGGGCTCGGTCATCGAACGGGCCTACCGCGACATCCGCGCGCTCAAGTTCCACCCGCTGACGCCGGAGGCTACGTTGATCGAGACCGGCCGGCACGCGTTGGGACTCCCAGGGGTGCTGGCCTGACCTCTCGGAAGGAGCCCGGACATGGGCAGCAAGATTCTCGGACACATCCAGCACAACACGGTCGCGTACCTGGCGATCGTCCTGGTCTTCATCCTGGCGCCGACATCGGCGTACGCCACTCACTTGGTGGTGCGGTCCAGCGACATCGTCGACGGCCAGGTCAAGGGTCACGACCTGGCGGACGACGCGGTGCGCAGCGTGAAGATCGTGGACGGCACGGTCTACGGCGCCGACGTCGCCAACGACTCGATCACCGGGACGGACGTGGCCAACGACAGCATCGGCGGCGAGGACGTCCTGGAGACCTCCCTCGGGCAGGTGCCGTCGGCGCTGCAGGGCGGGCTCGGGCGCTACGGCTCCACCGGGTCCTGCGACCCGGAGACCACGACGTTCGTCCCGTGCTCGACCGTCCAGGTCAGCCTCGGCAAGCCCGCGCGGCTGCTGGTCATCGGGACCGTGCGCGCAGCGTCCGAGTTCGGCTCCGACGAGTACGAGGGGGAGTGCCGGATCGGGACCACGAGTGGTGCGATCACCGCGTCGACCGACTACGTCCAGAGCAACGACGGTGGGGTCGGGGAGGGCGACTACTCCGAGAACCTGACGGTGATGGCGGTCACCAGTGTCTTCCCGGCCGGGAGTCACACCTTCGGCGTCGACTGCAACCAGGGCACGGAGGGGGCGATCACCTACGAGCAAGCCCGCGTCGTCGCGGTGGCCCTCTCGGCCGGCTGACCACCACGGCGGTCAGAACGCGTGGGCCATCAGGTCGCCGAACAGGTCCTGGCCGTCGACCTCGAGCCCGCGCCGGGTGAACCAGTCACACACGTTGGTGCAGTCACGCAGCAGGAAGTCGAAGCCGGCGGCGTTGCCGACCAGGTCGACGATCTGGGGCAGGTCGATGATCACCAGCCGGTCGCCCGCCGCGAGGATGTTGTACGGCGAAAGGTCGCCGTGCACCAACCCGGCCTGGACCAAGGTGGCCAGCGCGTCCCGCAGCTGCTCGTAGTAGGACGCGAGCAGCGGCCGGCCGGGCCTGGTCTGGGCCAACCTCGGGGCGGTCTCGGCGTCGACGGTGATCCACTCCATCAGCAGCTCGGTGCCGTCGATCTGGACGGGATAGGGCACGGGCAGGCCGAGGTTCCAGCAGCGGACCAGGGCGGACCACTCAGCGATCGCCCACTCGCCGGCGGCGACCTCGCGGCCGAACGTGCTCTTGCGCTTGATCGCCCGTTCGTCGCGGGACCGCTTCATGCTGCGGCCGTCGGTGTAGGCCGCGGACCGGTGGAACGTCCGGTGCTCGGGTGAGCGATAGCGCTTCGCCGCCATCACGACCGACTGGTCGGGCTGGAGCGGGTCGCCTCGCTCGAGGAGGAAGACGTCGGCTTCCTTCCCGGTCTTGAGGATGCCGAGCTCGGTGTCGATCGCGCCCTGCGACGTGACCACCCAGTCGGGACGGGGCTCCGGCCCGCGGCTGAGCGGCTCGACGTTCAGCCACGTGGACCAGCGCTGGCCGGCGCGGACCTCGTCGTACGCGACGAAGTCGAAGACGAACTGGGGATCAGGCTGGCGATCGATCTGGTCAGGGGTGGAGGGTTGCTCCAGGTACATGGTGAGTGCTCCGGGTCAAGAGGGGATGGTCTGCGGACAGGCCAAGGACAGTCATGGACATGTCACGCTCCTCTCGACTCGGACCAGCGACTCCTGCAGGTCGTTGGCACCATCGTGCGGTGTCGGTCGGCCGAGCGCAACGCATTTTCGGTGCCCTTCACCCGTCGGGTTAGGTTGTGCGGGTGCCGCGTCGAACTCGGATCGCCCCCCTGCTCACGGCTGCCCTCGTCGGTGCCCTTGCCTCGGGTTCGGTCGTCGCTACGAACGCCTCCGGGTCGGCCGCCGAGCCCCAGGTGCCGGACCCCTACTTCCCGGAGGACGGCAACGTCGGCTACGACGTGCTGCACTACGACATCCGCGACAGCTACCGGTTCGCGGACAAGCACCTCGCCGGCACCACGACGGTGCGGCTGGAGCCGCTCGAGGAGCTCACGTCCTTCAACCTGGACCTGCTGCTGACGGTCGAGTCCGTCGAGATCGACGGAGTCGAGGCTGCGTTCGACAAGCCGGACCAGCACGAGCTGACGATCACGCCGGCCGAGCCGCTCGCGAGCGGTGAGCCGGTCGCGGTGACGGTGAAGTACCACGGCTTCCCTGCGCGCATCGCGGGGGACGGTCCGCAGCCCGGCGACTGGCTGGCGAACCGTCACGAGGTCGTCGCCATGAACGAGCCCCACATGGCGGCCTGGTGGTTCCCCAGCAACGACCACCCGACCGACAAGGCGACCTACGACATCCGGATCACGGCGCCCAGGCGTCGCGAGGTGGTCAGCAACGGCGTCCGCGTGGGCCGGACGGTCCGTGAACGGACGGCGACCACGCACTGGCGGATGACCGACCCGATGGCGACGTACCTCGCCTTCTTCGCGGCCGGTGACTTCGACGTCGAGTCCGGCCGCGCGCACGGGCAGCGTTACTACAACGCGGTGTCGCAGCAGCTCGGCGACCGCGCCCGGAGGTCCAACCTGGCGCTGCTCCGGCAGTCGGCGCGGATCACCGCGTGGCTCGAGGACGAGCTGGGGGACTACCCGTTCGCGACGACGGGTGGACTGGTCACCAGCCTCGACCCAGGGTTCGCGCTGGAGAACCAGACCCGGCCGACCTATCCCGCCGGTCCGGGCCTGTCGACGGTGGTCCACGAGCTCGCGCACCAGTGGTTCGGCGACTCGGTCGCCGTCCAGCGCTGGCGGGACATCTGGCTCAACGAGGGCTTCGCGACCTATCTGCAGGTCAGGTACGACGAGGCGCACGGCGGTAGGACGACCGACCGGTGGTTGCACGTCATGTATCGCTACTACCGCCAGGAGTCGTCGTTCTGGGACCTGGTCGTCACCGACCCCGGACCGGCGAGCATCTTCGACAGTCCTATCTACAACCGCGGCGCGATGGCCCTGGCCGCCCTCCGCAACAAGATCGGGAAGGCCGACTTCCGGCGGCTGCTGCGGCAATGGGTCGCGACGCACGAGGGCGGCAATGTAACGGCCGAGGAGTTCGAGGAGCTGGCGGAGACCGCGTCGGGCAAGAATCTCGACGCGTTCTTCGAGGCGTGGCTCCGCGCGGGGACGCCGCCTCCGAGCCGCTCGGCGTACGGCCTCTGATCGCGCCACCGCAGCGCGCCTCCCGCGCCGACGTCTGTCCGGCTGGTACCAAGGTGGCGACGTATGCCCGCCTGCCTCGGACGGAGAATCACAGATGGACGCCAAGAAGCTCTTCACCGGTGTCATCGACTTCGTCGGCGCACTCTGACGCGTGAGGACCGGCTGATCTACGTGGGCATCCTCGCCTGGGTCGGCGACCCGCAGATCGGCGAGCACCTCCTTCGCGAGGAGGGCGAGGTGGTCGTCGACGAGGTCTGCCACCACTGGATGGCCTACGTCCGGCCGGCGATCGAGGGGGCAGCGGCCCTCATCCAGCGGGTGGTCCAGCGAGCCGGCCTGCGCGGACCTCGGGTGCCCAACTAACCGACACAGGAGGTAGCGGCAGTGGCGCTCCCGTTCGACCCGATCGACGAGGCGGCCCGGCAGTGGGGGCTCCGCTGGGGCGCCGTGCCGGCGATGCACGCGGTGACGTCGTTGATGCGGGTGCAGCAGCTGGTGCTCGGTCGGCTCGACGGCATCCTCCGGCCGCACGGGCTGAGCTTCGCGGGGTACGAGGCGCTGGTGCTGCTCGTCTTCTCCTCCCGCGGCTCTCTGCCGCTCGGGAAGATGGGACAGCGGCTCCAGGTGCACCCGACGTCGGTCACCTCGATCGTGCGCCGGCTCGAAGCACGGGGACTGGTCCGCCGGCTGCCGCACCCGGAGGACGGCCGGGCGGTGCTCGCGGAGATCACTCCCGACGGCCGCTCGCTGGTCGAGGTGGCCACCAAGGACCTGGTCGCCGCGGGCTTCGCGCTCGACGGCGTAGACGAGGCGCAGATGCGCGAGCTCTCGGAACTGTTGCGGCCGGTCCGGGCCGCGGCCGGGGACTTCGAGGCGGACTCATAGACTCTCGCCCATGACGCAACAGCCGTTCATGGGCCGGGGAGCCATCGACCTTTCGGCGCTGAAGCGCCCTGCGCCCCAGCAGGCACCGGCCGGGGACGGCGGTGGCGCCATGGCGGGTGCGCCCGGCTCGCCGTACGCCGTCGCGGTCGACGAGCAGAACTTCCAGGCGGTGCTGCAGGCATCGACCACAGCCGCCGTGGTGCTGGTCTTCCACTCGCCGACCCAGGCGCCGGAGAGCAGCCAGATGGCCGACGACGTCGCCGATCTCGTCGGACAGTACGACGGCCGGTTCCTGGCGGGTCTCGTCGATGTCGACGCGGTGCCGCAGATCGCCCAGGTGATCGCGCAGGCCAGCCAGCTCCCGCAGCTGCCGGTGCCTCTGCTGATGGTGTTCCTCGACGGCCGGCCAGCGATCCAGCCGATCCCCGGCATGGTGTCCCGCGAGGAGCTGAGCACCCTCTTCAACCAGCTCGGCCAGCAGCTGACGGCCCAAGGCATCACCGGTCGGCACCAGCCGCTCGCCGCGGCGCCCGTCGACGGCGAGGACGCGGTCGACGAGGAGCCCGGGCTCGACCCGCGCTACCTGCCGGCCCAGGACGCGCTGGCGGCCGGGGACATCGACCTCGCGGTCGCGGAGTACCAGAAGCTCGCCGACGCCAACCCTGCCGACGCCGAGGCGAGCGCCGGGCTGGCGATGGCCAAGATCCTGCAGCGCACCCAGGGCGTCGACCTCGACGCGGCGCGGGCGGCGGCGGCGGCGAGTCCGGACGATGTCGACGCGCAGATCATGGTCGCCGACCTCGACCTGCTGGGCGGCCACGTGGAGGATGCGTTCGCCCGCCTGGTCGAGCTGGTGCGCCGTACGTCCGACAAGGACAGGGACCGGGCGCGCGAGCACCTGGTCGGCCTGTTCGCCGCCGTCGGCAACGAGGACCCGCGGGTCCTCAAGGGCCGTCAGGCGCTGGCGTCGGCGCTCTTCTGAGCGGGCGGGGGGTCGAGGGGATGGGGTTCGCGCACGGCGCGGGCTTCCTGTTCCGTGGCCTCAAGATGTGGCGGCAGCGGCCCGCGCTGATGCTGCTCGGGCTGGTGCCCGCCGCGGTCGTGCTGGTGGTCCTGGTCGGGCTCTTCGTCGCCATCTTGCTGGTAGCAGACGACCTGATCGAATGGGCGACGCCGTTCGCCGACGACTGGTCCGACCTGTGGCAGGGCCTGCTGCGGATCGGTCTCTACGTCGCCGTGGTCATCGGCTCGCTGTTCCTGTCGATGATCACGTTCACCGGTCTCACCCTCGCCGTCGGCGACCCCTTCTACGAGAGGATCTGGAAAGAGACCGAGCTGATGATCGGCGGTGTCGTGCCGGACAAGGGCGTCGGCTGGCTGCGGGGCGCCCGCGACGGGTTGTTGCTGGTGCTGCTCGGCCTCGCCACCACGATCCTGGTCTTCGTCATCGGCCTGGTCCCTGTGGTCGGGCCGGTCGTCGGCCCGCTCCTCGGCTTGGTCATCGGCGGCCGGCTGCTGGCCGGCGAGCTGGTCTCGCGCGCGCTCGAGGCCCGCGGCATGGACCGCGCGGCGCAGAAGGCCCTGCTCGCCGGCCACCGCCCGACGATGCTCGGGTTCGGGGTGGTCGTCCAGCTGTGCTTCGTGATCCCGTTCGGTGCGGTGCTGATGATGCCCGCCGCCGTCGTCGGCTCGACGATGCTCGCGCGCGAGGTGCTCGATGCGGGGGTGCAGGAATCCCCGGTCGACCGGTGATTCCTGCGCTTGTCGGGCATTGCAACGGCCGACAAGTGCAAGTTTCCCCGGTCGACCGGTGATTCCTACCCGCCCCGTAACCCGGCTAGCACAACAGCGACGGCGGGGGAGTCGGCCATCGTGCGTCGGTGCAGCGCGTCGACGAGCCGAGTCGGCACCGGGTCGGTGACCTCGACCGCGGCCACCGCCGGCCCGAGCGGCGCCCGGCCGAGGCGGGGGACCAGGGCGACGCCGAGTCCGGCCGCCACCAGGGCGAGGTGGGACTCGAACTCCATCGAGACGTGCGCGATCCGCGGCGGGCGGCCGGTCCCGTCGTACATCCGGTGCAGCCACTGGCGGCAGATGGTGCCCTCGGGAGTGGCGATCCAGTCGACCTCGAGCAGGTCGCGCGGCGTCACCGTCGCCCGGCCCGCGAGCGGGTGGTCGCGCGGCACGATGAGGTCGGCGACGTCGTCGGCGACCCGGGTGCTCGCGACATGGTCCGGTACGGCGAACGCGACCCCTCCCCAACGATGGACGATCCCGACGTCGCACTGACCGGCGGCGACGAGGTCGACCGCGTCCCAGGGCTCGCGCTCGTCGAGGATCAGCCGCAGGTCGGGATGGGCGTCGAGGAGCCGGCGCGCGACCGGCGCCACCAGCCCCCGCATGGCCGTCGAGAACGCCACCAGCCGGATCGAGCCGGTGACCACCTCCGCGCGGTGCTGGAGCTCGGCCTCGAGTCGCTCGAGGTCGGCCAGCACCTGCTCGCCGGCGTCGACGAGGTGCCGCCCGTGGCTGGTGAGCATCACGCCGCGCCCGACCCGTTCCAGCAGAGGTACGCCGACCTGCCGCTCGAGGCGCTTGACCTGCTGCGACACCGCGCTCGGGGTGAACCCGGTTGCCTCCGCCGCCGCGATCACCGAGCCGTGGATCGCGACGGCGCGAAGACCGGTCAGTGCGGCGAGATCAATCATGTAGCAATGCTACCTGAATCGCGACACCAACATTCGCTGGTGCTTCATGATGATGGCGGCGAGGATCATGAGTGTGAGCCGCCGTGACTGCCTCCTCGCCGCCCTCGTGGCCGGGCTCTGGGGCTTCAACTTCGTCGTCATCGAGTGGGGCATGGGCGAGGTGCCGCCGCTGCTCTTCGTCGCGGTGCGGTTCGTGGTCGTCCTGGTCCCGGCCGTGTTCCTGATCCCGCGGCCGGATGCGCCGTGGCGGACCGTCCTCGCGGTCGGCGCATTCATGTCGCTGGGGCAGTTCGGACTGCTCTACTCGGCGATGGCGGCGGGCATGCCGGCCGGGCTCGCCGGGCTGGTGCTCCAGGCCCAGGTCGTGCTGACCATCCTGATCGCCGCAACGGTGCTGCGGGAGCGACCCACCCGCGCCCAGGTCATCGGCGTCGGGCTCGGGGCGGTGGGTCTGCTCGTCGTCGGACTGGGGCGCGGTGGTCACATCGCGCTGGTCGCCCTGGCACTGTGCCTGCTCGCCGCCCTCTCCTGGGCGATCGGCAACGTGGTCTCCCGGGCGTCGGGCATCCAGGGCGGGCTCCCGCTGACGGTGTGGTCGGCGCTCGTCGTGCCGGTGCCGCTCGCGTCGCTCTCGCTCACGCTCGACGGCCCTGGAGCGTTCTCCGCCGCGGCCGGTGCCTTCGGCTGGCACGCTCTCGTCTCCACTCTCTACACGGCGGGTCTGGCGTCGCTGGTCGGCTACGGCATCTTCAACGGACTGCTCAGCCGGAACCCGTCCGCCGCGGTCGTGCCGTGGATCCTGCTGGTCCCCCCGGTCGCGATCGGGTCGGCCTGGCTGCTGCTCGGCGAGCAGCCGACCGTCGCCGAGCTGGTCGGCGGCGGGATCCTCGTGGCCGGCGTCCTGGTCGCACTCACTCAGACCGGGACGCAGAGCACCGGTCGGGTCGACGACGACCTCGTCGAGGAGCTCGCTGCGTGACGCCGGCTTCCTTGCGGTCGTCCCGGGTTGCGACCGAAAGGCTGGCTGCGGGGAGGAGGGGGCGGTGGGTTGCGCGCCGTCGCCGGCAGGCGGGCTGCCGTTGGTCGAGGAGGTCGCTCTGCGACCGTCACGAGACCTCGACGAAATACAGTTCCGATCCCTCATGCTGTTCCATTCGGAACCGAACTGGTGTACGATTGGAGCACTCGGGAGGTGAAGATCGTGGTCGCACAGCTGATGCCCCAGCCGCACCCGATCCTGGCCTGCGCCGCACAGCTGCTGACGACGCTCACCTCGGTGCGCGACGTGCAGCCGGTGTTCATGACCCCGGCCGACCAGCAGACCGCGGTGATCGAGCTGGGTCGGGCCGCGACGGCGCTGGCCGAGCTCCAGCTCCGGGTCCTGGCCGCCTCAGGGGAGGCCGCCGACCAGGCCGGCGCCCGCGACGTCGGTGCCTGGATGGCGCCACCTGACCCATGCCGACTTCGCACCATCGCGGGCCGATGCCCGACTCGCCTCAGCGCTGGACCGGTCTTGGCAGCAGGTGGCGGCCGGGATGGCCGAGGGCACCGTGTCGATGGCCCACGCCCGGGCGGTGGTGCACGCCCTGGAGGCGTTGCCCGCCGACCTCGACCCGAGCCTGGTCGCCAAGGCCGAAGGGCACCTTGTCGAGCTGTGCCACCAGTTCACCCCCACCGAGGTCCGCCGCCTCGGACGCCGGATCCTGGAAGTCGTGGCCCC
Organism: uncultured Actinomycetota bacterium; assembly: GCA_963766035.1. Lineage (GTDB taxonomy): Bacteria > Actinomycetota > Actinomycetes > Propionibacteriales > Nocardioidaceae > Nocardioides. The sequence continues at coordinate 493,437 of CAVXYP010000006.1, forward strand.
CGACATCGCTGATGCCGAGGAAGCCCGGGCGTTGGAGAAGGAGGAACAACGCGCCCGCGAGACCTGCCGGCTCACCCTGAAACCGATCGGGGACGGGTCCACCCGGCTGTCCGGGGTCCTGCCCGACGCCGACGCCACCCGGTTGCGGACCTACCTGGAGGCCTACACCTCACCGCGTAAGGACGATCACACGGTGCTGGGGGAAGAGGACCGGATCCCCTACCGCCGCAAGCTCGGCCAGGCGTTCTGCGCGCTCCTCGAACACCTCAACCCCGCCAAGCTCCCCGCCCACGGCGGGGACACCACCACGGTCATGGTCACCATCAGCCTGGACGCCCTCCGCCACGACCTCGGCACCGGCGCCATCCTCGGCGGCGAACCGCTCTCGGCCACCGCCATCCGCCGCCTGGCGTGTGAGGCCAACATCATCCCCGTCGTCCTGGGCGGCAAGGGTGAGATCCTCGACCTGGGCCGCAGCCGCCGCCTCTTCTCACCCGCACAACGCAAAGCCATGCGGCTACGCGACCAGCACTGCCGCGCCGAGGGCTGCTCGGTCCCCGCGCCGTGGTGCGAGGCCCATCACTGGATCCCCTGGTCCAAAGGCGGCAAGACCAACCTCGACGACGGCGTCCTGGGCTGCAGCTTCCACCACCACCTGCTCCACGACCCCCGCTACACCCACGAAATCCTCCCCAACGGCGACATCAGATTCCACCGCAGGACCTAGATCGACCATCGTCGCGGGAAGCGTCCGCTACTGCCGCGTGAAGCGCGCAGTCTTGCCACGAACGGACAGTGCATACCGCTGTCCGGGCACGCACGACAGCCGGGCTACGAACCAGCCGGTTTGCGGTCGATTCCCAAGAAGCGGCGGACAGCGTCGGCTCCTTCGACCGAGACCGGATCCTCTGCGCGAACGAAGGTAGCGGGCGTCACCACTACGCGCTGCTCGTCCACTCCGACCTTGCCTTGCCGCGTCTGCTGCACAATCCGGCGTCGTCCATTGTCGACGTACCCGGCCTTGCGACTGACCGCTGCCGAAGCGTAGTTGCCCACGACGTAGCCAGACTCGCATTGGCCGGCATCGAGCTCGTCGAAGGCGAATCCGACAACGAGCTGTCGCATCAGCGTGCCGGTCCCCAACCCGTGGTGGGCTCTCCCCAGCCACGAGCCAGTCATGACATGGCGCGTCTGTGCGAAGTCCTGCGCGTGCAGGTCCTGCATACCAACGAGCTTTCCATCGCGACGGACCACTAGGGCGAGCCGCCACTCGTCGGGCGCGAAGGTCGCCCTCTGCGTCCACCACCACCTCAGCGACGTCGTCGGGAAGCCGTCAGGCGACCCGGGCGCGTAGGGCTCCTCGTGCCAAGCCTGAAGGAAAGGCATGGGCAGCTCGGGAACCTGGATGCCAGCGCGGACGAGCTCGACGAGTTCGGGTAGATCGTCGTCGCGCAGGACCCTCAGCTCCAAAGAGCCGCCGGCGATCCGCAACGCGAACGGTGGGAAGACTTCCTCCAGGGTCAGCATGTTCGATTGTTTCCGAAGACGAGCGCTCGAGAACAGCAACTTTCGCTTCTGGCGGCCATCGCCGGCGCTGGGAGGAGGCGCACCGATGTGCAAAAGCGTCGCTCAGCATCGCAAATGGTCGGGAAACCCGGTCCAGCGAAGGTCGACGGGCAGATGGGCTACGTCGTTCGAGACCACGACCGTTGGTGGAGCCTCAAGTGCGTACCTGATGACTGTCAACCCAGCGTGACACTGGGTCGGGGGCCACCATCGCCAGTCCGGGGCGTCGAGAGCATGCCGGATCAGCCACCCAACGGTGAAGGCGTGCGTGATGACGAGCTCAACGGGCTCACGTCCATCCACAGCAGGACCAGCCAGAACGTCGATCGCTCGGGAGCCGAGAGCCGCGCCGTCCTCCTCGGACACGTCCGCAAGATGCGACAGAACGGTTTCCACCCAGGCATCGGGCACCTCATCGCGACGAGGAACGTGCGGTACGTAGTCACCGGCTACATCGACTTCGGCGAGAGAGGGAGGGCGGTCGAACTGTTCCGCTACGACCCGCGCCGTCTCCCTTGCTCGCGGAAGCGGGCCATGAACGATGCGGCTCAGCGGTAGCTGTGCGAGACGGCGACCCAAGTGTCGAGCCTGCTCCGAACCCCGCGCGGTGAGCCCAGATCCGTCATCCTCCGGTTCGGCGTGACGCGCCAGGTAGAGCAATCGCGAACTGTCCCGAGTCATGCCCCATCCCACCACGTCACCTGCGCCCGCTATTGCCGCCCCGCGTGCTCGCGGAGCAGCGCTGCACCGCGCCTGGGATCGCGCGGTGAATGATCGCCCGCTACTGCCGCAAGAAGTTCGCGGCCGAGCGGAGCTGCATCCGCTAGCGTCCGCGTTCGTGGAGAACTGGGTAATCGCACCGACTCGTTTCAAGGTGCTCTTCGTTGTCGGCGCGATGCTGGTTGCAGTTGGCATCGTGGGCGTGCTCGTTCTGATCTTCGCCGAGGCTTCGGACGGGCAGGTCGCACTCTGGGGTGGTCTGACCATCGGCGCTGGAGGGGGATGCATGATGCTCTTGACGCGAGGCAGGTTCTAAGACTCGGCGACCGCTATTGGCACCCCTGCATGCTCGCGGAGTAGCACTCTACTGGCACCCCTTGGGATCGATTGCACAGATCCTCAGCCGGCCAGTCATCGAGTCTTCGAGGAACCGAACGACCGTGGGTGCGCTCACCTCGTGCGAGGATCAGCGGCGTGGAGGTCGCAGCGGACTGCGCTTGGTGCTCACGCGCGCTCTCGTCGCGATCGATCTACGGCAGCCGGCGCTATGGGCTGGATGCCGTGGGGGTGTGGTCCTGCGACGCGTGCCTCGACAATCTGGCGTACCGCGAGCCACCCGCCGGATGGGATCGTGACGCCAGTGATTGGCCGCCTGGCACGTCGTCAGGCAGACAGTTCGAGGGATCCCCGGTGGGAATGACATTCTTCGCGCTTCTCTCCGCCATCGTCTTCGGCTTCCTGTCTACCGACGTGGTCTCTGCAGGTTCGACGGGTCGGTTCGGTCTCTTCGGGCTCTTCGTGGTGGGCAGTGGCCTCGCATTCAGCGTTCCGATCAAGCTTCGTCGGGTTGGCGAACCGGTCCGGTGGTGGCCGACGATCGCCTGGATGATCGCTGGATTGCTGGCGCTTCGATTGCTGGACAGATGGTCCGAAACTGAACACGTCGTCGCAGTCGTTCTTGCAAATGCGTTGGCCGTGATCGGCGGCTCGACCACGTTCGTCATGCTTCGGACAGCAGCTGCGCTGCGCGGACAACGCGAACGTGAAGCGATGACGGTCTAGACGGGCGGTTGCCTGCCGGGGCGCCGAAGCTTCTCGACTTCGTTCGCCAGTTCACCAGGCAAGACCCGGAGGAACGGCTGCATCTCGGACTCCCACCAGCCAAGGTCCTCGATGAACGACACTGCGACCGCGTTGTTCACGTATTCATCGCCCTCGCGCGGCGCTAGCGACCCGACTCCGTGTAGGCGGGTCCGCCGTCGAGGTTGGCGAGCGCGGACCGGATCCGGCGGGCGCTGAAGTCGGCGGCCCGCTCGTCGACCTCGGCGAGCGTGAGGAACTCGGCGGAGCGGATCTCCCGCGCTTGGGGGACGATCCGCTCGGCGAGCGAGGCGTCGTGGGCGCCGCCGTCGAAGACCAGGCACAGGGCGTCGTCCCAGCCGCCCCACGGGGGTAGCCAGTCGGTCAGCACCAGCGGGCCGGCCGGGATCTCGAGCCCGAGCTCCTCCTGGACCTCCCGCGCCACCGCGAGCTGAGGTGACTCGCCCACCTCGACCACGCCGCCGGGGAGGTCCCAGTCGTTCTTGTAGGTCAGCTGGCACAGCAGCACTCGCGGCTCGGCCGACGTGTCACGGATCAGCATCTGGCTGATCGCGCGTTTGCGCGGCAGGAACGAGTTGAGCAGCGCCCGGAAGCCGCCCGGCTCGTGCACCGGCACGTCGTCGACGAGCCTGGCGTAGACGACGACGTCACCGCCGACCCGGCGCTGCACGCCTTCACGGCGCAGCCCCGACCACGTCGCGATCCGGTGCGCCTGGTCGTCATTGACGGCGACCAACGCCTCCACCCGGTCGTGGTCGACCAGCGCAGCGGCCACGTCGCGGCGTACGACGTCGACCGCGGCCTGCCACCCGCGCTCGGTCAGCTCAGGTGTCCACTGGATGCGGGCGACCCGGTCGGACACGGTCGCGACATGCGTGTCGGGCTGGTCGGGCACGGGATCACCCTAGCCAGCCCGATCCACGCGTCGGCGTCGGTGTCAGCTGCGCTGGAGGGTGAGGCCATAGATCGTGTCGAGTCCGGCCGGCGACTGGCTGAAGACCTGGAACGACCACCAGTGCCTCGCGAGAATCAGCCGCGGTCGAGGGTCAGCTCGGTGAGCGGCGCGTCGACCTTGACCTCGCCGCGGACGTGGCCCTCGGTCAGGAGGTTTCGGGCGCGCGCAACCAGAGCGTCGCCAGCGGCGGCAGCGTGAGGACGGCGTACGCCGGGCTGCCGCCCGGAGAGCGGGCCTCGAGATCGGGTGCCTGCTCGGCGGTCACGACACCGAGGTTGCCGACACCTGAGCCTCCGTAGAGCGCGGCGTCGGTGTTGAGGAGCTCGGTCCAGTCGCCGGCGACCGGAAGGCCGAGCCGGTAGCCGGTGTGGGTCTGGTTGGCGAAGTTGCTGATGCAGACCACGTCCGGCTCGGCGTCCTCGACGGAGTGGCGGACGAACGAGAAGACGTTGTGGCCGGCGTCGTTCGCGTCGATCCACGAGAAGCCGACGGGCTCGTGGTCGTGGCGCCACAGCGCCGGTTGCTCGGCGTACCTGTGGTTGAGGTCGCGGACCATGCTCTGCATGCCGGCGTGGCCGGGTTGGGCGAGCAGCCACCAGTCGAGCTCGCGCGACTCCGCCCACTCACGCACCTGGGCGAGCTCGGTGCCCATGAACACCAGCTGCTTGCCCGGGTGGGCCCACATGTAGCCGAGGTAGGCACGGAGGTTCGCCAGCTGCTGCCACTCGTCGCCGGGCATCTTCCGCGGCAGCGAGCCCTTGCCGTGCACGACCTCGTCATGGCTCAGCGGCAGCACGTAGTTCTCGGAGTAGGCGTAGACGAGCGCGAAGGTCAGCTCCTGGTGGTGGTAGGCGCGATGGATCGGGTCGCGCTGGAGGTAGCCGAGGGAGTCGTGCATCCACCCCATGTTCCACTTGAAGCCGAAGCCGAGACCGCCGCCAGAGGTGGCCCCGGTGACGCCCGGCCAGGACGTGGACTCCTCCGCGATCGTCACCGCACCGGGCACCCGCTTGTAGACGGTGGCGTTGAGCTCCTGCAGGAACTGCACCGCCTCGAGGTTCTCGTGGCCGCCGTACTTGTTCGGCTCCCACTCCCCGGGGTTGCGCGCGTAGTCGAGGTAGAGCATCGAGGCCACGCCGTCGACGCGCAGGCCGTCGGCGTGGAACTCCTCGAGCCAGTACAGCGCGTTCGCGAACAGGAAGTTGCGGACCTCGCGGCGGCCGAAGTCGAAGATGTGCGAGCCCCACTCGGCGTGCCAGCCGCGGCGCGGATCGGGATGCTCGTAGAGAGCGGTGCCGTCGAACCGCACCAGCGCCCACTCGTCGGTCGCGAAGTGACCCGGCACCCAGTCGAGGATCACGCCGATGCCGGCCTGATGCAGCGCGTCGACCAGTCGGCGGAAGCCGTCGGGGTCACCGAACCGCGCGTCAGGCGCGAAGTACGACGTCACGTGGTAGCCCCAGGACCCGCCGAACGGGTGCTGCATGACCGGCATCAGCTCGACGTGGGTGAAGCCGAGATCGGCGAGGTACGCCGGCAGCCCCGTCACCGGGTCGGCGAGCTCGTCGTAGGTCCAGAAGCTGCCGTCGGGACGGCGCTTCCACGAGCCGAGGTGCATCTCGTAGACGGACATCGGCTCGTTGACCGCGTGCTTCCCGCTGCGCTGCGCAAGCCAGGCGTCGTCATGCCAGACGTGCGTCGAGGTGAAGACCCGCGACCCGGTCGCCGGTGGCTCCTCGGCGCGGAACGCCAGCGGGTCTGCCTTCTGCCGCCAGATCCCGTCGGCGCCGTGGACGAGGTACTGGTAGTAGGCCCCGTCGCCCACGCCCGGGACCACACCGGTCCAGATCCCGCCGGAAGGGGCGGGCTGCAACGGGTGGGCGTTGCCGTCCCAGCCGTTGAAGTCGCCGACCACGCTGACCGAGCGGGCGTTCGGCGCCCACACCGCGAAGGACGTGCCGCCGTCCCGCACGTGCGCCCCGAGCGCCTGCCAGAGCTGCTCGTGCCGGCCCTCGCCGATCAGGTGGAGGTCGAGCTCACCGAGCAGGGCCGGGTTCTTGGGGTCGCCGGGGCTCACGGGGTGCCGACCCTGGCCACGGCCGCGAGGGGGATCGGGAGCCACGACGGCCGGTTGCGCGCCTCGTAGACGCATTCGTAGACGGTTTTGTCGGCGACGTACGCCGCGACGAGGACGCCTTCCTCGGAGGACAGCGCGGACCCTGCGTACGCCGAGAGGAACGCGCCCTTGTTGCGCGCCGCCCATTCCTCGGCCCGGTGCTCGCGCTGCGCGACCACGTCGGGGTCGTCCTCGGGCATCGACCGGGCCATCGCGTGCGGGGCGTAGTCGAAGGACCGCAACATCCCGGCGACATCGCGCCACGGGCTGTCGGGGAGGAGTCGCTCCGCCAGTGGCTTAGCCGGCTCGCCCTCGAAGTCGACCAGCTTCCAGCCCTTGATGGTGCGGAGCGTCTGGCCCAGGTGGAGGTCCCCGTGGATCCGCTGCACCGGGATCTCGCCGAGGTCGGCCAGCGCGGCGTAGGCACCGCGGAGCCGGTCGGCGTGGTCGGCGAGCTCGGGCACCACCCCGACGGCACGGTCGAGCCGGGCATCCATCTGGTGGGCGACGCCACCGGCCTTGGCCGACTCGGAGCCGAACGCCTCGCGTAGCTGGGCGTGGACCTCGGACAGCGCAGTGCCGAGGCGGGCCGCCTCGGCCGCGAAGTCGCCGCCGACCTCGTCGGCGTGCAGGTCGGCCTCGGAGAAGAGGTCACGAACGCTGGCCAGGGCGGTCTCCCAGCCGTCGCTCGCGGTGCGCAGGAACTGCTGGAGCATCGCGAGGTGGATCGGTGCGCCGTCGTCGGTGGTCGCCTCGACCCATCCGTAGAGCGCAGCGATGTGCGGCGAGCCCAGCTCGGTCAGCACCCGATGGGTGGTGATGTCGGGGTTCTCGCCGCGGGTGATCTTGCGGAAGACCTTGAGCACGGAGTCCTCGCCGAACAGCACCGAGGAGTTCGACTGCTCACCGCTGAACAACGCCGGCGCCGCATCCAGGTCGAGCTCGTGACCCGGCACCCGGACGAAGGTGAAGTCGTCGGTCACGGCCTCCGCGGCGATGGCCTGGAGGACCAGGGACATGCTGTCGCGATCGTGGAGCGCGTCGTAGGCGTGGATCCAGCCATGGTCGGGGTCCTCCCACCAGCCGACGAACGCCTGGTCGAGCTGGGTGTCGGGATCGATCGCGAGCACCAGCGGGAGCTGGTAGAGCTCGGTCTCCCCGGTCCCGGAGCCTGTCGAAGGGTCGGCGTAGGTCAGCTCGGCGATGTCGACCACGACCGTGTGGTCGTCCGGACCGGGGACGGTGCCGAGACGATGGACGTCGGACACCGTGAACGTCCGGCCCTTGCCGCCGAACCACCGCGCTCCGCTGATGTAGGCGTGGAGGGACTCTGCTCGGGTGGACATCAGGTCAGATCACCGGCCGCTCGTCGGTCTCGGGGTTGCTCAGCCGGAACCAGTAGAAGCCGTGCCCGCTGAGGGTGAGGAAGTAGGGGAGCTCGCCGATCGGTGGGAACGGCACGCCGCCGAGCAGCTCGACCGGGATCCGGCCCTCGTAGGCACGCAGATCGAGCTCGACCGGTTGCGGGAAGCGGGAGAGGTTGTTGACGCACATGATGATGTCGGCGTCGTGTGCGCCGGGCTCGGTGTGCTCACGGACGTAGGACAGCACGGTCGGGTTGGACCCGCCGAGGTCGGTGAAGGACCCGAGCCCGAACGCGGGGTGCTTGCGACGTGCGTGGATCATGCGGCGGGTCCAGTGCAGAAGGGATGACGCGTTCTCGAGCTGAGCTTCGACATTGACGCTCTGGTACCCGTAGACGGGGTCCTGGATAACGGGTAGGTGCAACTTGCCGGGTGTCGCGGCCGAGAAGCCTGCGTTGCGGTCCGGAGTCCACTGCATCGGGGTGCGGACACCGTCGCGGTCGCCGAGCCAGATGTTGTCGCCCATGCCGATCTCGTCGCCGTAGTAGAGGACCGGAGAGCCGGGCAGGGAGAGCAGCAGTGCGGTGAACAGCTCGATCTGGTTGGTGTCGTTGTCGAGCAGGGTGGCCAGCCGGCGGCGGATACCGATGTTGGCCTTCATCCGCGGGTCCGTGGCGTACTCGCCCCACATGTAGTCGCGGTCCTCGTCGGTCACCATCTCGAGGGTCAGCTCGTCGTGGTTGCGCAGGAAGATGCCCCACTGGCAGCCGTCGGGGATCTGGGGCGTCGCGGCCATGATCTCCGAGATCGGGTAGCGCGACTGGCGTCGTACGGCCATGAAGATCCGTGGCATCACCGGGAAGTGGAACGCCATGTGGCACTCGTCGCCGCCGACCTTCAGGGTCGCCGAAGTACTCGACCACGTCGTCGGGCCACTGGTTGGCCTCGCAGAGCAGAACGGTGCCGGGGTACTTCTCGTCCACGAAGCGGCGGACCACCTTGAGCGCCTCGTGCGTCTCCGGCAGGTTCTCGCCGTTGGTGCCGGGACGCTCGTAGAGGTAGGGGACGGCGTCGAGCCGGAACCCGTCGAGGCCCATCGACAGCCAGAAGTCCATCGCCTCCAGCATCGCCTCCATCACCTTCGGGTTGTCGAAGTTGAGGTCCGGCTGGTGGTGGAAGAAGCGATGCCAGTAGTACTGGCCGCGGACCGGGTCCCAGGTCCAGTTCGACGGCTCGGTGTCGACGAAGATGATCCGCGCCTCCTCGTAGAGCTCGTCGGTGTCGGACCAGACGTAGAAGTCGCCGTAGGGACCGTCGGGTTCGGTGCGGGAGGCCTGGAACCACGGGTGCTGGTCACTGGTGTGGTTCATGACGAAGTCGATGATCACGCGGATGCCGCGCTTGTGCGCCTCGTCGAGGAAGTGGTGGAAGTCGTCGACGGTGCCGGCCTCGGGGAGGATGTCGTTGTAGTCGGCGACGTCGTAGCCGCCGTCACGCAGGGGTGACGTGAAGAACGGCGGCACCCACAAGCAGTCGACGCCGAGCCACTCCAGGTAGTCCAGCTTCTCGGCCAGGCCGCGGAAGTCACCGGTGCCGTCGGCGTTGGAGTCTCGGAACGAGCGCACCAGCACCTCGTAGAAGACGGCGGTGCGAAACCATTCGGGGTTGCCGTCCGTCGAGCCTGTCGAGACCACCTCCGTCACGGGACCGCCCTCACCGTCAGCACATGCGCCGGCTCGACCGCTGGATCGAGGCGCACGTAGTTGTCCCTGCCCCATTGCCAGTCCTGGCCGGTGATCTCGTCGTGAACCGTGAAGGTGGCGTCGGGTGGCAGGCCGAGCGCCGCGAGGTCGAGGTGGACGCCGCCGTCGCGGGCGGCGTGGGGGTCGAGGTTGATCACGACGATCACCCTGTCGGGGTCTCGTGACGGTCGCTGCGCGACCTCCTCGACCACCGGAAAGGCGGTCTTGCTGAAGCAGACGATGCCGTCGTCGTCGGTCGGATGGACCACCAGGTTGCGCAGGCGCTGGAGCGCAGGGTGGGCGTGCCGCAGCTGGTTGAGCCTGGTGATGTACGGCGCCAGCGACTGCCCGGCGGCCTCGGCGCCCTTCCAGTCGCGGATCCGCACCTGGTACTTCTCCGAGTCGAGGTACTCCTCGCTGCCGGGCCGGACCGCGACGTGCTCGCACAGCTCGTAGCCGGCGTACATGCCCCAGCTCGGCGAGCCCATCGCGGCGAGCACGGCCCGGATCTTGAACGCCGCCGGTCCGCCGTACTGCAGGAACTCGTGCAGGATGTCCGGGGTGTTGACGAAGAAGTTCGGCCGGACGCGGTGTGCCGACTCCTCGGCCACCTCGCGCAGGTAGTCCTCGACCTCGCCCTTCGCGGTGCGCCAGGTGAAGTAGGTGTAGCTCTGGTGGAAGCCGATCGCGCCGAGGGTCTGCAGCATCGGCGGCTTGGTGAACGCCTCCGACAGGAACAGCACGTCCGGATCAGTCGCGCGGACCTCGGCGAGCAGCCACTGCCAGAACGGCACCGGCTTGGTGTGGGGATTGTCGACGCGGAAGATCCGGACGCCGTGCGCCATCCAGTGGCGGACGACCCGGAGCACCTCCTGGGCGAGCCCTTCGGGATCGTTGTCGAAGTTGAGCGGGTAGATGTCCTGGTACTTCTTCGGCGGGTTCTCGGCGTAGGCGATCGTGCCGTCCGCGCGGGTCGTGAACCACTCCGGGTGGGAGGTCACCCAGGGGTGGTCAGGGGCGCACTGGAGAGCGAGGTCGAGCGCGACCTCGAGGCCGACCGAGGTGGCATGCGCGACGAACGCGTCGAAGTCGGCCAGGGTGCCGAGATCGGGGTTAACGGCGTCGTGGCCGCCGAGGCGGCTGCCGATGGCCCATGGGGAACCGGGATCGTTCGGTCCAGGCGTGAGGGTGTTGTTGGGCCCCTTGCGGTTGACCTCGCCGATCGGATGGATCGGCGGGAGGTAGATCACGTCGAAGCCCATCGCGGCGACGGCGTCGAGCCGCTTCGCCGCTGTGGCGAAGGTGCCGCTGACGACGGTGCCCTTCTTGGGATCGCGGAAGGCGCCCTCCGAGCGCGGGAAGAACTCGTACCAGCTGCTGAAGAGCGCCCGCGGCCGGTCGGCGTACGCCGGGTAGGGGCCGTCGATCGTGACCAGCTCGCGCAACGGGTGGGCCAGGAGGACGGCGGACAGCTCGGGGGACTCCAGCTGAGCGAGGCGGGCCTCGACCGGGCGCTTCGTGTCGGTGGCCGCCTCGATCGCGCCTCTCAGCACGGTCACCTCCGCGGCCGTGAGCTGGCCGGCCGCATGCGTCCCGCCGCCGGCGAGGACCCGCTCGAAGAGCAACCGGCCCTCGGTGAACATCAGCTCGACATCGACTCCGGCACGGATCTTGATGCCGGCGTCGTGCTGCCAGGTCGCGATCGGGTCGGACCACGCGTAGATCTCGAACGACCACGCCCCGGGCTGGTCCGGCGTCACCCAGGCGCGGTGCCGGTCGACCGTGTGCCGGTCGACCGGCGGCATCGTCTGGAGGCGCACGGGCGGTCGTCGTACGCCGTCCGGCCCGGTGAGCACCACCTCGGCTCCGAGCAGGTCATGTCCCTCGCGGAACACCGTCGCCGAGACCGGGAAGGGCTCGCCGACCGTCGCCTTCGCCGGCAGCCGGCCACTGTCGACCACCGGCATCACGTCGATCACGGGGATGCGTCCGACCATGCGTCCACCCAACCATTTCGTCGGTGAGGGCGCGAACCGCGCGTGGTCTCGCCGGTCGAGGAGGTCGCTCTGGCGACCGTCGCGAGACCCCAGCGGTCAGGCGTTGGCGGTCAGTGCGTTGACGACCTTGTTCTGGATGTCCTGCGCCAGTCCCAAGAGCTCGTTCGCGGTCGCGGTGACCTGGCCGACGACCTCGCTCGGGTCGGGCACGAGATCCGTGACCTTCTCGAGTGCGGGCGCCTTGTCCCGCACTGTCTCGCGCACCGCGCCGACGAGGGTGTCGGCCGCATCGACGGCCTTCGAGACGAGATCCTGGCCCTTGGCGGCGAGGTCCTGGCCTTTGGCGGCGAGGTCGGAAACGTCAGGCATGCTCTTCTCCCGGGTGGTCCTGGACGTGCTGGTACAAGGGCAACACCTCCAGGGGGTCCGGCTCAAGGTCGCAGGCGCGTGCTTCCGCTCACACGGCTGGCCTTTAAGTTGGTGTCGTGACTCGGGAGATGTGGGACGAAGAAGCAGCGGCGTTCGACGACGAGCCGGACCACGGGCTGGCCGATCCGCGGACCCGGGCAGCCTGGCGCGAGCTGTTGCTGGAGGTGCTCCCTCCGGCTCCGGCGCGCGTCGCCGACCTCGGCTGCGGCACAGGGACGTTGACGCGGGTCCTGGTCGACGAGGGCTACGCCGTCGACGGGCTCGACTTCTCGCCGGAGATGATCCGGCGGGCCCGGGCAAAGGTGCCCGAGGCGACGTTCGTGCTCGGCGACGCGGCGGCGCCGACGCTGGAGCCGGCCGCCTACGACATCGTGCTGAGTCGGCACGTGCTGTGGGCGATGCCGGACCCGGTGGCGGCGTTCGCGCGGTGGGGCGACCTGCTGAAGCCTGGCGGGATCGTGGTCCTCGTCGAGGGTCGGTGGGGGACGGGCGCCGGTCTGACGGCGGCGGAGGCCGAGGCGATCGTGCGCTCCCGGATGAGCGACGTGGTGGTGCGACCGCTGCCCGACGCGGTGTTCTGGGGCAAGGAGATCGACGACGAGCGCTACCTGCTGGTCGGCCGCGGCTGACCGTGTCGGCGTCAGCCGGTCAGGTCCCACACGTCGACCCGGTCGCCGGCGGCCAGGGACGTGACGTCAACGGGCACGTCGACGAGGCAGTCGGCGCGGGCCAGCCAGCCGAGGAAGCCCGATCCGGCCGGGCCGCACAGCGCGACCGTGCCGGAGTCGCGGTCCAGGACGCCCCGGCGGAACTGGCGCTTGCCGGCCGGTGAGTCCAGGGCTTCGGCCAGCTGGGCGGCGACGACGGGTCGGCCCGGCCGCGGGTGCCCGTACGACGCGCGCAGAGCCGGCCGCACGAACACCTCGAACGACACCAGCGAGCTCACCGGGTTGCCGGGGAGGCAGACGACGGCGGTGTCGCCGTACCTGCCCGAACCCTGCGGCATGCCGGGCTGCATCGCGACCTTGGTGAACTCGACACCCTGCGGACCGAGTGCGTCCTTGACCACCTCGTAGGCGCCGGCGCTGACGCCGCCGGTCGTCACGAGCAGGTCGACACCGGAGCCGAGCTCGGCGTCGAGCGTGCTGAGGAATGTGGGCACGTCATCGGTGACGGACAGCCTGCGGATCGCAACCGCGCCGGCGTCCTCGACCGCGGCCGCCAGCATCGCGCCGTTCGAGTCCCTGATCTGGCCGGAGCCGACGACCGGGTCCTCGGTGAGCTCGGAGCCCGTCGAGCAGACGAGCACCCGCGGTCGGGGGCGTACGACGACCTCCCGCACGCCGAGCGCGGCGAGGAGCCCGATCTGCGCAGGACCGAGGACGGCACCCGTGGGGAGCACGGTGGCGCCGGTCGCGACGTCGACTCCAGCAGCCCGGATGAACGAGCCGGACTCACGGGCACGAGCGATGGCGACGACCTCGGTGCCGCCGTCGGTCGCCTCGACCTCGACGACGGCGTCCGCGCCGTGGGGGAGTGGCGCGCCGGTCATGATCCGGTGTGCGGTCCCGGGCGCGAGCTCGCCCGCGGCAGATCCGGCCGGGATGTCAGCGGCAACCGGCAGCCGCGCCGGGCGGTCCTCGTCGGCATCGGCGATGTCGACCGCGCGGACGGCGTACCCGTCCATCGCGGAGTTGTCGAAGGAGGGCAGCGGTTCGGGAGCCGTGATCGGCGCGGCGAGCACCAGGCCACGCGCGTCGGCGAGCGGGACCGTCGTCGGGGTCAGCATGCCGAGCAGGTCGGCGATGCGCCGCTGGTGGTCGGCGACGGCGCGGAGCGGGGTGGCAGACATCGCCGCCCACCCTAGGTCCAAGCACCAGGCTGGCGAGCGGGACAGCCCCCATGTCTCCGCCCCGCTCGCCGCCTAGACCCACAACGCGCAGCCGGAGCCGGGGTTACGCAGGCACGGACACCCTGTCGCGGAAAGCGCCGGTGCCCCGCTCATTGGATCGTTCAAGTCATCCGGGCTAACGTCAGTGCGTGCGTGCAATCCGTCGTTTCACGGTCCGACCCCTTCTCCCGCCGACGCTGGCCCCTCTCGGTGAGCTGGCGGCCAACCTGCGCTGGTCCTGGCATCCCGAGACGCAGGACGTCTTCGCTGCCGTCGACGCCGAGCTGTGGGCGTCGTCGGGTCATGACCCGGTCCGGCTGCTCGGCGAGGTGTCCGCGGAGCGGTGGGAGGAGCTGGCTTCCGACGAGGGCTTCGTGCGGCGGCTCGGCGAGGTCCGTGCGGATCTGGAGGCCTATCTGACCGCGCCGCGGTGGTACCAACGGGCGTCCGACGGCCGGGAGCCCGGCGTGAGCTGGCCGCGCCAGATCGCCTACTTCTCACCCGAGTTCGGCATCACCGCAGTGCTCCCGCAGTACTCAGGTGGTCTCGGCATCCTCGCCGGCGACCACCTCAAGGCCGCGAGCGACCTGGGGGCGCCCATCCTCGGCGTCGGCCTGCTCTACCGGCACGGCTACTTCAAGCAGTCGCTGTCCCGCGAGGGCTGGCAGCAGGAGACCTACCCCGTGCTCGACCCCGACGGGCTGCCGATCTCGCTCCTGCACGAGCCGGACGGGAGCCGCGCGACCATCTCGCTGGCGATGCCGGACGGGCCCGACCTGCTGGCGCGGATCTGGGTCGCGAGCGTCGGGCGGGTGCCGCTGCTCATGCTCGACACCGACGTCGAGGGCAACCCCGAGCACTACATCGACATCACCGACCGGCTCTACGGCGGCAACAGCGAGCACCGGCTGCGGCAGGAGATCCTGCTCGGGGTCGGCGGCGTGCGGGCGATCCGCACCTACTGCCGGATCACCGGTGCGCCGGAGCCCGAGGTGTTCCACACCAACGAGGGGCACGCCGGCTTCCTCGGCATCGAGCGGATCCGCGAGCTCACGGTGGGGGAGCACGGCCCGCACCTGGACCTCGACACCGCGATCGAGGTCGGCCGCGCGTCGACCGTGTTCACGACCCACACCCCCGTGCCGGCCGGCATCGACCGGTTCCCGGAGACCCTGGTCGAGCAGTACTTCGGCGACGCCGGCGCAACCCCCGGAGTGCCGGTGGAGCGGATCCTCGCGCTCGGCGCCGAGGACTACGAGGGTGGTGACGCGAGCGTCTTCAACATGGCGGTGATGGGCTTCCGGCTCGCGCAGCGGGCCAACGGCGTCTCCCAGCTCCACGGGCACGTGAGCCGAGGGATGTTCAACGGCCTGTGGCCGGCCTTCGACGAGGCCGAGGTGCCGATCGGGTCGATCACCAACGGCGTGCACGCGCCGACCTGGGTCGCCCGCGAGGTCGTCGCACTCGCCGTCGCCCACGGCGCCGATCCCGACAGCGACGACACCGAGGGATTCTGGGCAGCGGTCGACAAGGTGCCGGCGGGTGAGATGTGGAGCACCAAGCGTGCGCTGCGTCAGCGGCTCGTCGACGACGCGCGCCGGCGGCTGGGCCGTTCGTGGGAGAAGCGGGGCGCGGCCCGCGCCGAGCTCGGCTGGATCGACGCCGCGCTCGATCCCGACGTGCTGACGATCGGCTTCGCACGCCGGGCGGCGTCGTACAAGCGGCTGACGTTGATGATGCGGGACCCGGAGCGTCTCAAGAGCCTGCTGCTGCACCCCGAACGCCCGGTGCAGCTGGTGATCGCCGGCAAGGCGCACCCCGCCGACGACGGCGGCAAGAAGCTGATCCAGGACATCGTCAGGCTCTCCGACGACCCGGCGATCCGGCACCGGATCGTGTTCCTGCCGAACTACGACATCGCGATGGCACAGCCGCTCTACCCCGGTTGCGACGTCTGGCTCAACAACCCGCTGCGGCCCTACGAGGCCTGCGGCACGTCGGGCATGAAGGCGGCGCTGAACGGCGGTCTCAACC
The DNA here is from genome assembly GCA_963766035.1 of uncultured Actinomycetota bacterium. GTDB lineage: Bacteria > Actinomycetota > Actinomycetes > Propionibacteriales > Nocardioidaceae > Nocardioides. The sequence continues at coordinate 509,352 of CAVXYP010000006.1, forward strand.
TGTCGGTGCTCGACGGCTGGTGGGACGAGTGGTACGACGGCGACAACGGCTGGGCGATCCCGACGGCCGACGGGATCGACGACGTCGACCACCGCGACGACCTGGAGGCTGCCGCGCTCTACGACCTGATCGAGAACGAGGTCGCGCCGCGGTTCTACGACGTCGACCACGACGGCGTACCCGTGCGGTGGGTCGAGATGCTGCGGCACACCTGGAAGTCGCTCGGTCCCAAGGTGCTGGCGACCCGGATGGTGAGCGACTACGTCCGCCAGCTCTACGCGCCGGCCGCCGCCAATGCGCGCGCTCTCAACAGCGACTACGCCGGCGCGCGAGACCTGGCGCAGTGGAAGGCGCGCGTCCGGGCCGCCTGGCCGGCCGTCCGGGTCGAGCACGTCGAGGCGGTCGACGTCGGTGACGAGCCCCTCGTCGGAGCGCCGCTGACGGTCCGGTCCTACGTCGCGCTCGGTGACCTCGCCCCGTCCGATGTGGAGGTGCAGCTCGTCCACGGCCGGGTCGACGCCGAGGACGTGTTGGTCGACCCCGCGACCGCCGCGCTCCAGGTGACGGAGTCCTACGACGGCGGCCGGCACCGCTACGACGCCGAGGTCGACCTCGATCGCAGCGGTCCGTTCGGCTACACGGTCCGGGTGCTCCCGGCCAACCCGTTGCTTGTCGCGCCCGCCGAGCTCGGGGTCGTCACGATCGCTTGAGCACGCGGTCGAGCTCGTCGTACCACCGGTGGGGTGGATCTCCACGAATCAACGGCGACAGAGTGGTTCGGAGCTCGGTGCCGGCGCGGGCGAGCAGGATCTCGCCGCCGCAGTGGACGTTCGTCGCTTCGGCCACGAGCCGGCCCCCAGGGGTGTGGAAGGTGACGTGGTAGCCGAGGGTGTCCATGATCGGACAGGACTGCCAGGCCGTCACGACCGTGCTGCCGGCGAGTGCGTTGAACGACCTGACCAGGCCACCGATTGCCCGATCGTCGGTCGGCGTCGCGAGATGACGTGCCCGCACATGACGGTGGTTCCGCAGATCCGTGCGGACCCGTCGCACGTCGATCGAGGTGACATCACCGCTGGGCCGGGTCTCGGGAGTCCGGGCATAGCGGGCCGACGTCTGGGTGTAGCCGTGCATGAGGGTGCGGTCTCCGAGGGTCACCACCTCGAGCACGAGCGCCGGCCCGCTGAACCGCTTCCAGTGGTCCCACCCACGGGGGAAGAAGTCCGTGGTGCCCTGAGCGGCGCCCGGGCCGATGCCCTCCGAGTAGGGGTCCTCCCCCCGCGCGTGACGCAGCCTCGGCGGGTGGTGATCGACGTAGAACTCGAGCACCTCGTGACGCGGGAGCGCGAGCGACCACCAGCGCTGTTGGTAGGCGTCCGGGTCGTTGTCGTTGACCACCGTGTAGGTGTCCGGCCAGCCCCGCGGCTCCCTGCGCAGACGGCGGGTCCCGTCGGGCAGCGGAACGCTCCGGATCACGGCGGCCGCCGCTCGCGCCGCAGCTCGTCGGTTCTGCGCGGTCGTCCGGCCGGTCGGCGTGTTGGCGGCGGTTGAGGCCGTGGTCGGCGTCGACACCGTGCTCGGGGTCGTCAAGCTGCTGGGGGCCGACGCGGCCGGTGGCGAGGCGCCGGACCCGTCGCAGCCGGTCAGCATCGCGGTGATGAGCACGACCGCGGTGGCAGCCAACACCCGCCGGGAGGGCGGCGAGGTCGTCACCGTCGCCTCAGCAGACGATCGACCCGGTCGAAGAAGGATTGGCCGGGGTCGAGCAGGGGCTCGACAAACGATCCGTTCTCCCTCAGCGTGGCACCGATTCCACAGAAGTCCTCCGTCGCTCGCAGGACGATTGAGCCGGCGGGACCGAGGAATCGCAGGGTGTAGACGCCCCCGAAGGCGGGAGGGCAGGAGTGGACGCAGTCTCCGCTCGGGACGCCGGGGAGCCGGTTCGCCAGTGCGACGACCTGAGCCACCTCCTCAGGGTCGGACAGCTGGCTGGTCGTCACGGCGTCGGTCCCGGCGTCCGAGGACTCTTGCGTGCGTCGGATCGTCACGTGGGCAGCCGTCGGGATGAAGGTGCTCCGCCCGTACCGCGGGCTGATGAAGGTGTCGAGCCTGACTTCGGTGCGATCGCCCCGGTCGATGTAGTTCACAGCGAGAGTCGGGGTCGTGAACGCCGCCGTGTCGTCGCCCGAGACCGCGAAGCTCGAGACGTTTCCGGACTTGCCTTCATTCGGGTCCACGTGAAGACCGTTCGGAACGTGGGCTTCGACCCAGCTCACGAACTCGGTGCCGGACAGGGGGACCGTCCACCAGGTCGTCAGCCTGAGAGTGCTGTCCGAGGGGCACATTCCAAGGCCGGGCTCCCCGAGCACCGCAGTCGGCGGCTCGTGCCACTCCTGGGCTCCCTCGGGCATCGGCACGGCGTGGAGCATCCAGGCCGCCTGCGCACGAGTCGCGGTGATGTTCTCCTCATCCGTCGCACCGAGACCCGGCGGGGTCGGCGAGCTTGCCAGTGGGGCAACCGGGGGTGGACTCGACGGGCCGTCAGAGCGACCAACGACGTACGACGTACCGACCGCCACCAGCGCGACGCCTGCCGCGGCCGCCACGATCCCTGGCCAGCGCCGTCGGGGTGCGCGCGCACCGGCGATGGCGGAAGCACGCTCGGGCTCGGCCAGATCCTCGTGCGCCGTGAAGGTCAGGCGCAGCATGTCCTCGAGCTGTTCGTCGGTCCACCTCGTCATCGGTCCTCCTCGGGCCGGCCGGTGAGCTGGTCGCGCAGTGCAGTGAGCCCGCGGCGCGCATGCGATCGGACTGTCGACTCCGGGCATCCCAGGATGTCGGCGATCTCGGCATCGGCCAGGTCCTCGTAGTAGCGGAGCACCAGCACCGCACGCTGCTGGGCGGTCAGGGTCGCGAGCCAGCGCCAGGTCTGGTCGCGCAGCGCGACCGTGTCGTCGCCGGACGCGACGGCTGGATCCGGGACGTCGGCTGCGGGCACCTCGCGCACGCGGCGCGACCAGCGTCGCCAGCGGCTCGCGTGCTCGTGCACGACGACGATCCGCAGGTAGGCAGTCGGCGCATCCATGGCAGCGATGCGCTCGCCATGCCGGGCCGCGCGCAGCAGCGACGACTGCAGGAGGTCCTCGCCGTCCTCGCGCGATCCCGTCAGCATCACCGCGAGTCGCAGCAGCGTCGGCGCGGCATCGGCCACCAAGGCGGCGTACCCCGACGGCTGCGTCACCACTGCCTCCATGCCCTCGAAACGCCCGGACGACACCGCTACGTTGCACCAGGCTGCAGGTTCTCCACAGGTCGCCCGTTCGAGGTATCGCGGTGTCGTCGCGGCAGCCTACGTTTCTTGGCAATCAAACGGCCGGCGGCGCACACTGGAGGAGTGGCGGAAGTGGACATCGACACGTGGGTCTCGATCTTGGCGACCACTAGCGCGATCGTCGCGCTGTACTTCTCGCTGCGCCGGGAGTTGAAGGCCGAGGTTGCCGATGTCAAGGGCGAGATCGGGAGACTCGAGGGGCGCGTCAACACTCTCGACGATCGTGTCTACGGGTTGGCGGTCGGACTGAAGCCGGTCATCGATGAGGCTGCTGCCCGGGCGTCGAAGGCCTGAGGCCGCTCGCGCCTACTCCGTCTCTTGGAGCACGACGACCGAGCGCGGGCCGATCACCAGCTCCTCGGCCGCCTCGACGGGGGTGCCGACCGCGAGGTCGAGGTCGGTCGACAGCACGACCTGCCCGCGGCGCACCCAGTCGTTGTCCGGCAGGAAGACCGCGCACGGCTCCGGGCCGGCGTGGAACCACATCAGGAAGGACGCGTCGATCACCTGCTCGCCGCGCGGCCCGGGCTCGCGCAGCGGCTTGCCCGAGACGAACATCCCGATGGTGCGCAGCCCGGTGTCGTGCCAGTCCGCCTCGGTGATCTCCCGTCCGGTCGGGTGCAGCCAGGCGACGTCCTTCGGCCCGCCCACGATCGTCGGCCGGCCCTCGAACCAGTGCCGCTGGCGCAGTGTCTGGTGGTCCCGGCGCAGGCGGAGCGCGGTCTTGGTGAGGTCGTAGACGTCGAGCCAGGCGCCATAACCCCCGTCGACGCTCCAGTCCACCCACGAGATCTCGTTGTCCTGGCAGTAGGCGTTGTTGTTGCCGCCCTGGGTCCGGCCGCGCTCGTCACCGGCCGTCAGCATCGGGACGCCGTTGGACAGGCACAGGGTCGCCATCAGGTTCGCGGCCTGTCGTCGTCGCTGGGCGACGATCTCCTGGTCGTCGGTCTCACCCTCGACCCCGTGGTTCCACGACCGGTTGTTGTCGGTGCCGTCGCGGTTGTCCTCGCCGTTGTCCTCGTTGTGCTTGGCGTCGTAGGTGACCAGGTCGCGCACTGTGAAGCCGTCGTGCGCGGTCACGAAGTTGACCGAGTTGTAGGCCGAACGGCCGTCGTCGGCGTAGAGGTCCGACGAGCCGGCGAGCCGGGTGGCCACCGCGTGCATGCCGTTGGCCTGGCCGCGCCAGAAGTCGCGGATGGTGTCGCGGTACTGGTCGTTCCACTCCACCCACGGCGGCGGCATCCGGCCGACCAGGTAGCCGCCCATCGAGACGTCCCACGGCTCGGCGATGAGCTTGGCGTGGCGGAGCACCGGGTCCTGACCCATCGCGATGAGCAGCTTGCAGGACATGTCGATGTCGGAACCGGTCCGGGTGAGGGCGGACATCAGGTCGAACCGGAAGCCGTCGACATGCATCTCGGTCATCCAGTAGCGCAGTGAGTCGAGGATCAGCCGGAGCGCCAGCGGGTCCTCGGCGTTGACCGTGTTGCCGCAGCCCGTGACGTCCCAGTAGGTGTCGTCGAACCCGTGCTCGGCCCGCTCCTCGTCCCCGTCGGTCCCCGCGTCCGTGGCCGGGTCGCTGGGGGGCACCCGGCGGTAGAACCCGCGGTCGTCCAGGCCCCGGAACGACAGCGACGCCCCTCCGGGGGCTGCCTCGGCAGTGTGGTTGTAGACGACGTCGAGGATCACCTCGATGCCCGCGCGGTGCAGCGACTTGACCATCTGCTTGAACTCGGTGACCTGCTGGCCGCGGTCACCGGACGAGCTGTAGCCGGCGTCGGGAGCGAAGAAGCCGATGCTGTTGTAGCCCCAGTAGTTGGTCAGGCCGCGCTCGAGGAGGGCCGGCTCCGAGAAGAACTGGTGCACCGGCAGCAGCTCGACCGCGGTGATGCCGAGATCCCTGAGGTAGTCCGTGACGACCGGGTGGCCGAGGCCGGCGTAGGTCCCGCGGATCGCCTCCGGGATCCGGTCATGGAGCTTCGTGAAGCCCTTGACGTGGAGCTCGTAGATGACGGTGTCCCGCCAGCGGCGCCTGATCGGGGCGTCACCCTCCCAGTCGAACGACGGGTCGATGACCACGCTCCGTGCGGTCGCCGGTGCGGAGTCGACCTGGCTGGGCTGTGCCGGGTCGCCGACGTCGTAGGCCAGGGTGTCGGCGCCGGCCGCGATGGTGCCGGAGACGGCCAGGCCGTAGGGGTCGAGCAGCAGCTTCTGCGGGTTGAACCGCATGCCGTTGTCGGGATCCCACGGTCCGTTGACGCGGTAGCCGTACCGGGTGCCGGGCGCCAGGCCCGGGAGCTCGCCGTGCCAGATGCCGAGTGAGTGCTCGGTCAGGGGAAACCGGCGCTCGCCACCGGACTCGTCCTCGTCGTCGAAGACGCACAGCCACACCTCGGAGGCATCCGGAGCGTAGACGGCGAAGTTCGTGGACTCGGGCGACCACGTCGCGCCGAGCGGCCAATTCCTGCCGGGCCAGACCGGAGCGCGATCACCGAGGCTGCGCCAAAGTCCGGGAGTCATGGACTCGATTCTGCCGGGTCCGGCACAATGCGCTGTCGGAGCCCCTTCCGTATCACTGACCACAGAGGAGCCAGATGTCCAGCGAGCTCGTGCGACTCGAGGTAGCCGACGGAGTGGGGACGATCCGGCTGGACCGCCCCAAGATGAACGCCATCAGCTTCCAGGTGCAGGACGAGCTCCTCGCGGCGGCTGCCGAGGCGACGGAGCGATCCGACGTGCGGGCCGTCGTCGTCTGGGGTGGCGAGAAGGTCTTCGCGGCCGGCAACGACGTCAAGGAGATGGCCGAGAAGTCGTTCGTCGACCTGGTCGACCGGGGCGACAAGGTCCAGGGCGCAGTCACGGCGATCGCCCGGATCCCGAAGCCGGTGGTCGCCGCGGTCAACGGCTACGCACTCGGTGGCGGTTGTGAGCTCGCGCTGGCAGCCGACATCCGGTTCGCGGCGGAGGACGCCGTCTTCGGCCAGCCCGAGGTGCTGCTCGGCATCATCCCCGGCGCCGGCGGCACCCAGCGGCTCGCGCGCCTGGTCGGGCCCGCGACGGCCAAGGAGCTCATGTTCACCGGCCGGTTCGTCAAGGCGGACGAGGCGCTCTCGCTCGGGCTGGTCGACCGTGTCTTCCCCGCCGAGCAGGTCTACGGCGCCGCGGTCGCGTGGGCCTCGAAGTTCAGCAACGCCGCGTCGTACGCGTTGCGCGCGATCAAGGAGGCCGTCGACCGCGGGGTCGAGACCGACCTGGAGACCGGCCTCGCGATCGAACGTCAGCAGTTCGCCGCGGTGTTCGCAACCGAAGATCGCGCGACCGGCATGCAATCCTTCATCGAGAACGGGCCCGGCAAGGCCAGATTCGAGGGACGATGAGCAGAATGGCTGACAAGCCCAAGCAGGACGACGGGGTCAATCACACCGCGCTGACGGTCGCTCGCCTGCGCGGCTATGTGTCGCGCGCGGTCTGGGTGATCTGCCTGACCCTCGCCCTCGTGCTCGCGGCCGCGGCCTTCTCCTTCGCGCTCGACGCGAACGACAAGAACGATCTGGTGAAGCTGGTCCGCGACCTCGCCGACGCGTTCGACCTCGGCTTCTTCGACCTGGACAAGCCGGTGAAGGAGTTCAACGACCCCAACAGCGACGTCAAGACCGCCCTGTTCAACTACGGCATCGCCGCGGTGGTCTATCTGATCGCCGGCCGGTTCCTGGAGCGCATCATCCGGCCGTAGAGCCGGCCGTGTGAGGTAATCCACGCTCGCCGGGTTAACGGCGCCGCCGAACCGGACGGTAACCTGCGGGCGCTGTCCGTAGAGGACTAAATGTCGGCCCTTGAGGGTCGCACGAGTGCAGGAAGGGGCCGGTCCGGCCACAACCATGAACATTGTCGTCTGTGTGAAACACGTCCCCGACGCCACCGCGGACCCGCGGTTCGAGTCGGACAACACCGTTGACCGCGTAGGCGTCGACGGTCTCCTGTCGGAGCTCGACGAGTACGCCGTCGAGCAGGCTCTCCAGCTCAAGGAGGGCACCGAGGAGGAGGTGACGGTCACCGCGCTGACCGTCGGCCCCGAGAAGGCAGCCGACGCGGTGCGCAAGGCGCTGCAGATGGGCGCCGACCAGGGTGTCCACGTCCAGGACGACGCGATCGCCGGCTCTGACGCGATCGCGACCTCGCTGGTGCTGGCCAAGGCGATCGAGAAGATCGGCGAGGGCGGAGCGGTCGACGTCGTCCTCTGCGGAATGGCCTCGACCGACGGCGCGATGAGCGTTGTCCCGGCGATGCTGGCCGAGCGGCTCGGTCTGCCCCAGGTCACCCTGGGCTCGCGCATCGAGCGCAAGGAGGACCAGCTCGCGGTCCAGCGTGACGGCGACACGGCCACCGAGGTCGTCATCGGCGCGATGCCGCTGGTCGCGTCGGTGACCGACCAGTCGGGCGAGGCCCGCTACCCGTCGTTCAAGGGCATCATGGCGGCCAAGAAGAAGCCGCTCGAGAACTACACGCTCGGCGACCTCGGCGTCGACGCCGGTGATGTCGGCCTCTCGGTCGCCTGGTCGGCCGTCGAGGAGACCACCGAGCGCCCGCCGCGGACCGCCGGCGAGATCGTCAAGGACGAGGACGGCTCGGGCGCCACGGCGCTCGTCGGCTTCCTCGCCTCGAAGAAGTTCATCTGAGGAGCAAGAAGACATGTCTGAAGTTCTGGTTCTCGTCGACCACGTCGACGGTGAGGTCCGCAAGCCGACCTACGAGCTCCTCGCGATCGCCAAGCGGCTCGGCGAGCCGTCCGCGGTGTTCATCGGTGGTGCTGACAAGGCTGACGATGCTGCGGCAAACCTCGCCAAGTTCGGTGCCGAGAAGGTCTACGTCGTCGACGACTCCGAGGTGAAGGGCTACCTCGTGGCGCCCAAGGCCGAGGTGCTGCAGCAGGTCGCCGAGGCAGCCTCGCCGGCCGCGATCCTGATCCTCTCGTCCGCCGAGGGCAAGGAGGTCGCCGGACGCCTGGCGATCAAGCTCGGCTCCGGTCTCATCACCGACGCGGTCGACGTCGACGCCGACGGCAGCACGACGCAGTCGGTGTTCGCGGGCAACTACACCGTCAAGGCGAAGGTCACGACCGGCACGCCGATCATCACGGTGAAGCCCAACTCGGCAGCCCCCGAGGAGACCGCCGGCGCCGGCGCCGTGGAGCAGTTCGCGGTGACCATCTCCGACGCGGCCAAGTCCGCCCGGATCGTGGCGTCCAACCCGCGCGCGGCCAGCGGTCGCCCCGAGCTCGCCGAGGCCGCGATCGTGGTCTCCGGCGGCCGTGGCACCGGCGGCGACTTCAGCGCCGTCGAGGGTCTGGCGGACGCGCTCGGTGCGGCGCTCGGCGCTTCGCGGGCCGCGGTCGACTCCGGCTGGCAGCCGCACGCGCTGCAGATCGGTCAGACCGGCAAGACGGTGTCGCCGCAGCTCTACATCGCCAACGGCATCTCCGGTGCGATCCAGCACCGCGCCGGCATGCAGACGTCGAAGACCATCGTGGCCGTCAACAAGGACGAGGAGGCCCCGATCTTCGAGCTCGTCGACTTCGGCGTGGTCGGCGACCTGCACACCGTGCTGCCCGCCGCGACCGAGGAGATCAACAAGAAGAAGGGCTGACCCTTCCGGGTCTCGTGACGGCCGCTAGCGCGACCTCCTCGACCACCGATGACGACGAAGCCCCCCGGGCACCTGGTTGGTGCCGGGGGGCTTCTTCGTGCGCCGTTCGATCAGCTGGCGTTGCGGCCGTAGATGCCGCCGTCCTCGTCGACGAGGCCGACCTTCGCGACCCGCACCCGGCGGTCGCCGTGCTTGTTGGTGTAGATCCGCACCTTGCGGAGCGACTCGTTGTTGGTGGTGTCGCTCTCGATCAGGACATCCTCCGGGTTGGCGAGGACCCGCACGTAGTAGACGCCGTCGGCCAGGTTCTTGATCGGGAACGACTGGCCCGCGCGGAACTGCGCGTACGTGTCGCCCCAACCAGCCGACAGCACCTCACGGATCGATCGGGTCTCGTAGCCACCGCAGACACTGCCGAGGTCGTCCTGGTACGCCGACCACTCCGCGCCCTCACCGGTCAGGTCGACCGCGTCGGTGTTGGCCAGGCAGAACGCCTCCTTGCCCGAGCGCACGGCCCGGGTCATGTCGGCGTTCAGCAGCTCGTAGGTGGCGAAATCGGTGAAGTGCCAGTGCTGGTGGGTCGGACGGGGATCCCACTCCATCGTCCCGACCTCCTGGTAGGCCACCTGGTTGCCATCGGAGTCGAGGAAGTACTGGTAGGCGTCCATGATGTCCTCGTCGTCGCGGCGGAAGCCGTCGACCACCAGCGGCGAGTTGCCGTTGTTCCAGACGTTCGCGGCGAACTGGAGCTGGGTGCCCTTCTTGTTGATCTGGATGCCGAACGCCGGCAGCGCCCGCAGATCGGGAACGGGCGTGTCCGGAGGCAGGTCCGCGAGCGAGTCGATGCCACCGCTGGGGTTGGGCTCGTGACGGTTCGGCGTCGGCCGCGGGTCGACCCCGTGGTCCCGGCAGCCCCGGCACTCACCCTCCTTCGACACGGTGAGCACGGTGGTCGCGGTGCGCTGGTCCGCGGACAGCCCCAGGGCGTCGGCGTAAGGCTTGGTGATCGACACCGTCAGGTCGTACTCGCCCGGCTTCAGGTGCAGCCCGGGCTCGTAGCCGAAGATGCTGCTGGCCCATCCGGCCGGAATGCCCTGCACCGAGCCGATGCCGTAGGGGTTGTAGTAGCAGGTGTGGGGGTAGCGGTTCGTGAAGTCGGCAGCGGGATCGGTGCGCTCGGCCGTCTCGCCGAGGCAGCTGCTGCGGTAGCGCACCTTCGCCGTCGCGTCGGGGTCGTTGCGGTCGACCACCCGGAGCCGCACGAAGCGCTCGAGCTCACCGATCGTCTTCTGGTCCGGCAGGGCCACGTCGCCGAGGGGGAGCTTCGCGACCGCGGTCGGAAGCGACTCGTAGTCGCTGGCCCGCTGCGACCAGATCTCGAGCGGAGCACCGGTCACCTCGAGCCGGAATCCCAGGTCGGAGTAGATGTTGCCGCGGCCGTAGGTGTACACGGTCATCGCATCCGGGACGACGAGATCGATCGTCGGGTTGGCGGGCTCGGCGCCGGCCGCCGGGGTGGTGGCGGTGGTAGCGATGAGCGGTGCGCCGAGCGCGGTAGCGGCTACGGCGGCGAAGCCCCAGCGCTTCATCCGGCGGGGGGACAGGTGGTGGATCACGTACTCCTCCTCGAGCAGACATGCATGAGTGGTTGAGCGGCAGGCGCAGGACTGCGCCTGACTGGTAGACGCCCGAGACGGACGGACGGTTGCGTCTGTTGGACATTAACCTTCCACAGGTGAGCATCACCGAGGACGTCATCGCGATCGCGCACCGCGCGCGAGTCGCCGGCCGCGAGCTCGCGCTGGCGACGAGAGCGACGAAGGACCGTGCGTTGCACGCGATGGCAGACGCCCTCGTGGCCCGCGCGGACGAGATCCTGACGGTGAGCTCCGAAGACGTCCGCCGCGCCGACGCGAGCGGTACGCCGACCAACATCATCGACCGGCTGCGCCTGACCCCGGACCGGGTCGAGGGGATGGCGCAGGGACTCCGGGACGTCGCCGGACTGCCGGACCCGGTCGGCGAGGTCGTCCGCGGCAGCGTGCTGGCCAACGGGCTCGAGCTCCGTCAGGTGCGGGTGCCGTTCGGTGTGGTCGGGATGATCTACGAGGGTCGGCCCAACGTCACCGCCGACGCCGCCGGCATCTGCCTGAAGTCGGGCAACGCCGTGCTGCTGCGGGGCAGCTCGAGCGCGCGTTCGAGCAACGCCGTGATCGTCGACGTGCTCCGCGACGCAGTCACGTCCGCCGGCCTGCCCGCGGACGTCGTCCAGCTGGTGCCCGGCGACACCCACGAGAGCGTCAAGGCCCTGATGCGGGCGCGCGGCCACGTCGACGTGCTGATCCCGCGTGGCGGGGCCGGTCTGATCCGGTCGGTGGTCGAGGAATCGACGGTGCCGGTGATCGAGACCGGCGTCGGCAACTGCCACGTCTACGTCGACGCGGCGGCCGACCTCGACAAGGCGCTGGCGATCGTGCTCAACGCCAAGACCCACCGCACCAGCGTCTGCAACGCGGCCGAGTCGCTGCTGGTTCACGCGGCGGTCGCGGACGCGTTCCTTCCGCGCGTCGTGGCGGCCCTCCAGGAAGCAGGCGTCACCGTGCACGGCGACGACGCGTTCGCGGCGTACGACAGCGTGGTGCCGGCCACCGAGGAGGACTGGGCGACGGAGTACCTCTCGCTCGACATCGCCTCGCGCGTCGTACCCGACCTCGACGCCGCGCTCGAGCACATCCGGCTCTGGTCGAGCCAGCACTCGGACGCGATCGTCACCGAGGACCAGGCTGCCGCCCGACGCTTCGTCGCCGAGGTCGACTCGGCCGCGGTCCTGGTGAACGCCTCCACCCGGTTCACCGACGGCGGTGAGTTCGGGTTCGGCGCCGAGATCGGGATCAGCACCCAGAAGCTGCACGCGAGGGGACCGATGGGGCTGCCCGAGATGACCTCGACGAAGTTCGTCGTCATCGGGGACGGTCACGTTCGGTGAGCCCTGGCCATGGACCTGGTGCGGATCCTGTTGCAAACCTCGGTGTTCGGGGAGCTCACACGGAGCCGACGTCGAGCGAGCTGGTGCCGCACCTGACTGAGCGGCGCTACGACGCCGGTGAGATCCTGTGGCTGGAAGGCGCTCCGGCCGACGCCCTGTTCGTCCTCGCCGAGGGGAGCCCTGAAATCGCACCGACTCAGCCGCGAGGGCAGCGAGGTGATCGTGGGAATCAACGCTGCGATCGAGCTCGATCGGCGAGGTCGGGGCCTGTTCATCCGAGCCGGATCCGTCAGGTCAATGTCACCGCGATGTCGCAGAGTCCCGGTGCCTGGTGCTGCGCCGACGCCCGTTGCTGGAGTTCCTGTCCCGGCACCCGATCGCGATGGAGCGGATGTTCGAGCGGATCGCCGGGCGCACGGTGGAGCGGCCTACTCGTTCACCGGGCATGGCGTTCGACGACATCCGGAGCCGAGCGGCGCCGGACCCTCATCGCGCTGGCGGACGAGTACGGCGAGCCGGTGGCGGATGGCGTCCAGGATCCGGCTCGAGCTCTCGCAACGGACGCTCGGCGCACTGGTGGCGGCTTCGCGGGAGAACGTGAACCGGGCGCTTGCTCCGCTGGTCGCTGCCGGAGTCATCAGCCAGCGCGACGGTCGGTTCGTCATCCACGACCACGCGGGGTTGGCGGCATGCGGCCGAGCCCCTGTGACGCGCAGCACTGACGAGGACGCGGACGCGGGGCACGCTCGACCCCATGACGCAGACCAGCTCTCCTCCATCGGCCACGACCTCGCCGCTCTGCGCGCGGGTTTCGCCGGCGAGATCCTCACCGCCGCCGACGGCGCCGCCTACGACGACGCTCGCGTCGCCTACAACGCCATGTTCGACCGCCGGCCGGCGGTGATCGCCCGGGCGACCAGTCGGACCGATGTCGCCTGCGCCATCGGCTACGCGCGGGCTCGACGGATTGACGCCTCGCCGTGCGCGGCGGCGGCCACTCCGTCGCCGGCTACTCCACGATCGAGGGCGGCCTGCTCCTGGACCTCGGCCCGATGAAGGCCATCGACGTCGATCCCGGCGGCGCGGCTGGTGCGGGTACAGCCCGGCGTCGTCTGGGGTGAGCTCGACGCGGGCGACCCAGGACACGGCCTGGCCACGACCGGCGGGCGGATGACGACGACTGGCGTCGCGGGGTTCGTGCTCGGCAGTGGCAGCGGGTGGCTGGAGCGTCTCTTCGGACTGGCGTGCCGACAACCTGGTCGCCGCCGAAGTCGTGTCCGCGGACGGCGAGTCGTCAGGGCGGACGATTCCGGGAACGCCGAGCTGCTCTGGGGACTGCGCGGCGGTGGCGGCAACTTCGGTGTCGTCACCGAGTTCACCCTGCGGCTGCACCCGGTCGCGCCCGAGATGTACGGCGGCATGCTCCTGTACCCGCGAGCCCAGGCGCCCGAGGTCCTCCGCGGGCTCCGCGACTTCCTTCGTGACGCACCGAGCGAGGTCGTGCGCGGGCGCGATCTTCATGCACGCGCCCGCCGGCCCCGTTCGTGCCGGCGGACCTGCAGGGCGCTCCCGGCGGTCGCTGTGGTCGCCGGCTACTTCGGCAACCTCGCCGACGGAGCCGAGGCGCTCGCCCCGCTCAAGCAGGCCGTTGAGCCCGCGGTCGACCTGATGGGCCCGACGACGTACCTCGACTTCCAGGCGATCACCGACGCCGGCAACCCGCCGGGCCGACGCAACTACTGGCGGTCCGAGCTGCTGCGCGATGCTCCGGACGAGGCGCTCGATGCGACTGATCGCGTGCGCCGCCCAAGCGGCATCGCCGACCAGCGTCGTCGTGCTCGGGACGTGCCGGTGGGGCGATCGGGGACGTCGCCGACGACGCGACCGCGCTCTCCGGCCGCGGCGCCGAGTGGCGTGTTCCACTGCTACGCGAGCTGGACCGACACCGACGACGCCGCCAACATCGCGTGGGCGCGGGCCAGCCAGGAGGCCGTCCGGCCCTGGACGATGGCCGGAATCGCGCTGAACTTCCTCAGCGACATCGACGAGACTCCACGGTCCGGTCGGCGTTCGGAGCCGAGAAGTACGAGCGGCTGGTCGCAGCTCAAGCAGCGCTGGGATCCGGAGAACGTCTTCTCGATGAACCAGAACATCCCGCCGGGAGGCTGACTACGTTGGTCTCATGACCGGCGACTCCGACCAGCTCGGTGGAGGCGTTGGCGGCGTTGGGCCGCCGGGACTTCGCCGCGGCGTACGACGCGCTCGTGGCACTGCGTCAGTCGGGCAGCCTGGACAGCGGACGGTCTGTACGCACTCAGTGACGCGGCGTGGTGGCTGGGCCTGATCCGGGAGACCATCGAGATCTGCGAGGAGTGCCACGAGCGGTTTCTCGCCGAGGGTCGGGTCGACCGGGCGGCGATGGTGGCCCTCGAGTCGGGGTTCCACTGGATGATGCGGGGCGAGCCCGAGGTCGGATCGGGCTGGCTGAGCCGGGCACGGCGGCTGCTCGACGGGCAGCCGCCCGGCGTCGGCCACGGCTTCCTGCTGTGGATGGATACCCAGGGCCGGCTCGGCGAAGGCGATCTCGAGGGGGCGCTGTCCGGAGCGGTCGCGCTCCAGCAGATGGCCGTCGATCTCGGCGCGCCGTTCCTGGGCAGCTTCGGCCTGGCGTTGCAGGGCATCATGGCCGTCCGCGGCGGCGAGGTGGCCCGAGGCTTCGAGCTCCTCGACGAGGCGATGCTGCCGGTCCTGGCGGGCCGGGTCGGGCCTGGTGAGTCCGGCAACCTCTACTGCCTGATGATCTCGATCTGCACGGAGCTGGCAGACGTCGCCCGGGCCCGTCGCTGGACCGAGATCACCGAGCGGTGGTGCGACATGGCGTCGAACGCCGTGATGTTCGAAGGAATCTGCCGGGTGCACCGCGCGCAGCTGCTGCGGGTCCAGGGTGACCTCGACGCAGCCGAGGAGGCAGCGACCGCGGCCTGTGCCGAGCTCGCCGAGCTCAACGTCGAGGCGGTCGGGGAAGGTCGCTACCAGATCGGGGAGGCGCGCCGCCTCCGCGGTGACCACGCCGGCGCGCGCACGTCGTATGACGCCGCGGCGGCGCTCGGTCGGGTGCCGGAGCCCGGGGTGTCGCTGCTCCTGCTTGCGGAAGGCCGGCCCGAACACGCCGCGGTCGCCATCGCGGCCGCGCTGGCCGAGCAGGGTGACCCCTTCGTTCGAGCGCGCCTGCTCTCCGCACAGGTCGCGATCGCCTGTGCGATGCGGGACTACGCGACCGCCGAGGCTGCGGCGACCGAGCTCGGGTCCATCGCGGGGACCTACGGCTCGCCCGGCTTCCGGGCCTGGGCCGACATCGCGCGCGGCGCCGTGCTGATCGGATCGGGCTCGCGGGATGCAGCGGTGGCCCCGTTGCGCGCAGCGGTGTCGATGTGCCGGGTGATGGGTGCGTCGTACGACGAGGGTGTGGCTCGGACCCTGTTGACGGACGCGCTCCGCGCCGAGGTCGAGCCGGCCCCGGCCGGCCCACCGGGCGGGCTGACCGCGCGCGAGTGGGAGATCCTGCGCGCGGTGGCAGAGGGGGTGTCGAACCGCGAGGTCGCCGCCCGGCTCGTGATCAGCGAGAAGACGGTCGCCCGGCACCTGGCCAACGTGTTCGCCAAGCTCGGCGTCTCGTCGCGCACCGCCGCGGCTGCGTGGGTGCACCGAACTGTGCAGACCTGACGACGTCGGTTGCACAGTCCTGTCGAAGCGGCGGACCCTCCCCGCTTCCTAGCGTCGTGACACCACCTGCCGATCAAAGGGAGACCGTCATGACCACCACCACCCCGACCCCGACCGCAACCGTCGAGACCAGCGTCGCCGAGGAGTTCGCAGAGCGGCTGATCGGGGTCTTCAACGATTCCGCGCTGTGCCTGCTGCTGAGCGTCGGCCACCAGGTCGGCCTCTTCGACACGATGGCCACGCTGCCGCCGTCCACGAGCACCGAGATCGCCGCCGCCGCGGGCCTGGACGAGCGGTACGTCCGCGAGTGGCTCGACGGCGCGACCGCGGGCCGGGTCGTCGAGCACGACCCCGAGCGTTCGTCGTACTGGCTGCCGGCGGAGCACGCCGTCAGCCTCACCACCAGCGCCGGGGCCGGAAACCTCGCGCGGATGATGCAGCTGGTGCCGCTCCTGGCCGAGGTCGAGGCGCAGGTCGTCGCCTGCTTCACGACCGGCGGTGGTGTCGGCTACGAGGCCTTTCCGCGGTTCCACGAGCTGATGGCCGAGGACAGCGCGGCGACCCACGACGCAGGACTGCTGGACCTGGTGGTGCCGGTCGTCCCCGGGCTGGCCGAGACGTTGACCGCCGGCGCGGCCGTGGCCGACGTGGGTTGCGGATCGGGTCACGCGATCAACCTGCTGGCCCGTGCGTACCCGAGCAGCCGGTTCGTCGGCTACGACTTCGCGCCCGAGGCGATCGAGGCGGCGCGCACGGAAGCGGCCGTCTGGGGCCTCTCGAACGCCGAGTTCGTCGTCCGCGACGTCGCCGAGCTCGACGTGGCCGAGGAGTACGACGTGGTCACCGCCTTCGACGCGATCCACGACCAGGCCCACCCGGCCCGGGTGCTGGCCAACGTCGCCGCGGCCTTGAAGCCGGGCGGCCGCTTCCTGATGGTCGACATCCAGGCCTCCAGCCACGTGCACGAGAACATCGAGCGTCCCATCGCGACCTTCCTCTACACCGCGTCGCTGATGCACTGCATGACCGTCTCGCTGGCTCAGGGCGGCGACGGGCTGGGGACCGCCTGGGGAGAGCAGCTCGCGCTGCGCATGCTGGACGAGGCCGGCTTCGACGAGGTGGAGCTCCACCAGGTCGAGACGGACTTCTTCAACAACTACTACGTCGCGACCAAGCACTGACGGTCGGGCCGCGATCGGCGGCGCGAGACAGCAAGGTAGGTTTCGCGCCATGGCAGGGGCGCCCGACCGGATCTACGCGGACGCATCGACGGAGCGGCTCCTCACCGGGGCGACCGTGATCACGTTCGTCCGCACGACCGCGACGCTCGTGCTCAGCATGTGGGGGGCGTACGACGAGAACCTGACCCTCCTGTGCGCCGGACTCGTCGTCTACTGGGTCGGCGACACGATCGACGGTGAGTGGGCACGCTACTTCGACTGTGAGACCCGGATCGGCGGAGTCGTCGACATGGTGAGCGACCGGCTCAGCTGCGGCGCGTTCTACGTCGGTCTGGCGTGGCTGCAGCCGGCACCGTTCTTCTTCAGCGACGAGCCGATGGAGCTCATCGCCATCCCGGTCGCGGTCTACCTGTTCGAGTTCATGGTCATCGACATGTTCCTGTCGCTGGCGTTCCTCGCCTGGCCGATCCGCAGCCCCAACTACTTCTACGTCGTCGACCGCCGGATCTACCTCTGGAACTGGTCGCGGCTCGGCAAGGCCGCCAACTCGGGCCTGTTCGCGGTGCTGCTGCTGGCCACCGGCTGGTGGTGGCTGGGCCTGATCATCGCGATCGGCCTGCTGGTGCTCAAGTGCGTGTCGCTGCGCTGGCTGCTGCAGGTCGGGCTACCGGTGCCGGAGAGGGTCCCGGCGGCATGATCCTGTGGCTGACGACGTTCACCTTCAGCATCGTGTCGGCTCTGCTTCCGTTCCTCCCCATGGAGGCCTACATCCTCGGCGCCGGCGCGGCCGCCCCCGGTGTGCCGACCGCGATCTCGCTCGGCATCGCGGCCGGTGGGGGAGCGACCATCGGAAAGATCATCTGGTACGAGGTCGCCCGCCGCGGCATCGACTCCAAGTGGGCGCAGAAGAAGCTCGACAAGCCCAAGATCAAGGCGGGCTACGAGAAGTGGGTCGCCCGGATGAGGGGGCGGCCGGTCTACTCCGCGAGCATCATGTTCATCGCCGCTTCCGTCGGGATCCCGCCGCTGCTGGTGATGGCCGCGGTCGGCGGACTGCTGAAGATGCCGTTGTGGGTGTTCATCCCGACCGTGTTCGTCGGCAGGACGGTCCGATTCACGCTCCTCTTCCTGGGCGTCGACTTCGCGATCCACTGACTCCGATAACATCCGCACCATGCAGATCAGCCTGACCGCCCTCGCCGCACTCCAGGCCGCCGAGGAGCACGGCGAGCCCGCCATCAACCCGTGGTTCGTCGGCGGCGGCGCTCTGCTCATCCTGCTCCTCGTCCTCGGCGCCCTGGTGCTGTTCGGCGGCGGCCGGGACCACAGCTGAGGTTCGCGGTCAGTCGATGACGGACCCCGCTCGGCGTCCCCGGGTCGGGGTGATGGGTGGCACCTTCGACCCCATCCACCACGGTCACCTCGTGGCCGCGTCGGAGGTGCAGGGCTGGTTCGGCCTCGACGAGGTCGTCTTCGTCCCCACGGGTGAGCCGTGGCAGAAGTCCGACCGGGCGGTGTCGCCCGCCGAGCACCGCTACCTGATGACGGTGATCGCGACGGCCGCGAATCCGCGGTTCACGGTGAGCCGGGTCGACATCGACCGGGGCGGCCCGACATACACCATCGACACTCTGCGCGACCTGCGCGACGCCCGCCCGGACGCCGACCTGTTCTTCATCACCGGTGCCGATGCGCTGACCGACATCTTCAGCTGGCGCGACGCCGACGAGCTGTTCGCGCTCGCGCACTTCGTCGGCTGCACCCGGCCAGGCTCCGAGATGGACCCGGCCACGCTTTCGGCGATCCCGGCCGAGCGTGTCACGATGTTGGAGGTGCCGGCCCTCGCGATCTCCTCCACCGACTGCCGTCAGCGGCAGGCGCAAGGGGAGCCGATCTGGTACCTCGTCCCTGACGGGGTCGTGCAATACATCACCAAGCACGGCCTCTACGCCGCAGAACCCGGAGAGAAATGACCGCGACCGAGCACGCCGTCGAGCTGGTGCACGCGGCGGCCCGCGCCGCCGCCGACAAGCTCGCCACCGACATCCTCGCCTTCGACGTGAGCGAGCAGCTCGCGATCACCGACGCGTTCCTGCTCGCGTCGGGTGCGAACGATCGCCAGGTCAAGGCGATCGTCGACGAGATCGAGGACAAGCTGCGCGAGATCGGCGCGAAGCCGATCCGCCGTGAGGGCGAGCGCGACGCGCGGTGGGTGCTGATCGACTACGGCGAGATCGTCGTCCACGTGCAGCACAGCGAGGAGCGGCAGTTCTACGCGCTCGAGCGGCTGTGGCGCGACTGCCCGGTCATCGCGCTCCCGGCAGAGGTTCACGGTCCTGCTGGTGCCTGAGTCGGAGCGCCGGCTCGTGCTCCTGCGGCACGGGCAGACCGAGTGGAACGCCACCCAGCGGATCCAGGGCCACCTCGACCCCGCGCTCGACGAGCTGGGCCACACGCAGGCGCGCGCGGTCGCGCCCGCGGTCGCGGCCCTGGCGCCGGTGCTGCTGTTGTCCTCCGACCTCCAGCGGGCGCGCCAGACCACGGCGTACGTCGCGCGGGCGACCGGGCTCGTGGCGTCTTTCGACGAGCGGCTTCGGGAGTGCTTCCTCGGGGAGCGGCAGGGCCTGACCCACGAGGAGTACGCCGCGCTCGACCCGGCCGAGTACGCCCGGTTCCGCGCCGGCGACTGGGACGACATCCCCGGTGCGGAGACCCAGGCGCAAGTGGCCGAGCGGTTCACCGCCGTGCTCAAGGAGACCGCCGCCGCGCTCGATGCCGGCGAGACCGCGCTGATCGTCGCGCACGGCGCCGCGATCCGCACCGGGATGGCGCACTGGCTGGGCTGGCCGATCGACTGGGCGTCGGACTTCCGGGCCCTGGCCAACTGCGGTTGGGTCGAGCTCGTCGAGCGACCCTCCGGCCGGTGGGCGCTCGCGGCCTACAACCGCACCGCCTGACCTCGATTTCATCGTCGCGCGGCCGTTCGGTAATGTTCTCCGCGTTGCTCAGGCAACACCGCGGGGCTGTGGCGCAGCTGGTAGCGCATCTGCATGGCATGCAGAGGGTCAGGGGTTCGAGTCCCCTCAGCTCCACCGGAAAATGGGTCCGCAGGACAGGGAAATCTCCCTGACCTGCGGATTCTTGGCCTGAGCCGGGCGACGCCGGGGGTCCTTACCCAAGGCCGCCAGATGCCACTCCCCAGAAACTCCCCAGAAACCCCCGAAACTCGTTCGCACTCGGGCTGGACCGGGCGGCAGCCAGACTCGGCAGGCCTCGCACACCTGGTCGGCATGGAGCCCATCAACCGCCACGAGTCCACCGAGCCGGCCTCGTCGATCAAGGAGCTGGCCGCGCAGCTGTGCGTCCCCGTCCAGACTCTGTACGACCTGCGGAGCCAAGGACGAGGCCCGACCGGCTTCGGGGTCGGGAGGCGGAGCTGTGGTTGGCCGATCTCGAGGGGCGCGAGATCTCCGACGGGACGAGGGACAACTATCGCGACGACCTTCGCGTACATGCGGATCGCAGCCGCGTCGGTCAACGCCGCCGACTGGCACATCATGCGCGGCGAGCCCAGGATCGTCCTGCTCATGGACCGCAAGACATTCGGCCGCAAGGGACCGCGCGAGCGCATCCGCGGCCGTGACTTCGCCGGCACGATCGAAGCCGTCGGACCCGGTGTCACCGATTGGCAGGTCGGAGACACGGTGTTGGGTGAGGACGACGCGACGCTGGCTGAGTACGCGGCCGTCCCCCAGGACTGCCTGGTGCGCAAACCCGGGGGGCTGTCGTTCGAGGACGCCGCTGCACTGCCCCTGGCCGGAGTCACCGCCGACCTCTGCCTGACCCGCGGCGGCGTCGAGGCCGGGCAACGGGTGCTGGTCATCGGGGCATCGGGCGGCGTGGGCACCTTCGGCGTCCAGTTGGCTGCCGCCCGCGGGGCCACCGTGACCGGCGTCTGTCGCACCGGCAACATCGACCTGGTGACGTCGCTCGGCGCGACCGAGGTCGTCGACTACACCCGTGAGGACTTCGCCCGCGCCGGCGCGACGTACGACGTCGTGGTGGACCTGGTCGGCAACCGGAAGCTGCGGGACCTGCGCCGCGTCGTTGCGCGAGGCGGTCGCCTGGTGCTGTCGGGCGGCGGCAACCCGGGCGAGGGCAAGTACCTCGGCCCGGTCGGGTTGATGGCGAAGGGCGCGATCTTCGGCCGACTGATGGGGCTGCGCGTGGAGATCCCGATGGCCGCGCCCGATGCCGAACGGCTCACCGAGTTGGCCGCCATGGCGGCTCGCGGCGAGATCCGGTCGGTGATCGACCGCACCTACCCGCTCGTCGACGCCGCGGCGGCGATCCGGCACCTCGAGGTCGAGCACGCCCGCGGAAAATCGTCATCACCAGACGTCTCGTCCTCTCCGACCACGTCCCTGCCCGCCCTCTAATAACGTCACACGGTTGGCAGATCGAGGTGTGGCCCGTTCCGACGGGGGTGGCGGCGCACCTCCTGGGTGTGAACATGCCGTGAAAGACCTGCGCGGAATGCGGCGGCCCGATCAAGCAGCCCAAGGGCCGCGGCCGGCCGCGCGTCTACTGCGGACAGGCATGCCGCAACGCTGCGTACGAGAAGCGGCGAGGCGTCAAGCCCCCGTCCGCCAAGGCCGCACGGCGCGAGCAGACCGGCGAGGGCCCGCTGACCGCCGGCGACGTTCTTCAGATGCGACAACTCCGGGCCGCGAGGGAGGAACGGCTGCTGTGGATCGACGCCAGCGCTACCAGGCTGCCGTAAACCAGCTCGTCGTGGCCTACCGCATGATCGGCCGCATCACGGACGGCAAGTTCAGGCATCCAGCAGTGATCATGTGAGGTTCGCCAGTAGGTATCCGTTCGGATACACTGTGGCTATGGTTGAGCGGAACCTCTTGCAGCAGGCGCGCGAGGCGGCGGGCCTGTCGCAGGCTGCCCTCGCGACGCGCGCCGGCACGTCGCGCCCCACGCTGTCGGCGTACGAGCACGGCCGGAAGTCCCCGACCCTGGACACAGTCCGACGAATTCTGAACGCGATCGGGTTCGTGCTCACGTTCGCGCCGCAGGTCGAGTTCCGCGAGGTGGCCACCGACCGCGGTCGCCCGAGCGCGGTGCCGAACAAGTTGCCCCGGCTACCGCTCGACGAGGCACTCGCGGTCGTCGTACTGCCCCTCCATCTGAATTGGTCGGATCGTGGGCGGAGCTTCGATCTGCGCGATCGGCGGCAACGCGCTGTCGTCTACGAACGCGTGCTGCGAGAGGGAGGACCTGCCGACATCCTCACCTACGTCGACGGCGCATTGCTCGTCGACGTTTGGGACGACCTCGTGCTGCCGGCCGGTGTCAGGGACGCGTGGCGTGAGGTCGTGACCGGCGCTGGGGACAGGCACGCGGCCTGATGGCAGAGCACAGCCGACTCACCACACTCCAGATCGAGGTCGCTCGCATCTTCTTCGACCTCGACACCTCGAGGGGCTACGTGGTCGCCGGAGGTGCGGCACTCCTCGCGGTCGACCTGATCGACCGCCCGACCGAGGACCTGGACCTGTTCGCGTCCACGCCGATCAAGTCCGTCACCGAAGCGAAGGACAACTTCGTGCGAGACCTCCGCGGCCGGGCCTACGAAGTGACGGTCATCCAAGACGGCTCGACATTCTGCCGGATGGTCGTCGGAGTCGATGGAGGCCAGGTCCTCGTCGACCTCGCGATCGACTCACCGCCGATCAGCGCGCCCACGATGACACTGCTCGGCCCGACCCTCGCGCCCAAGGAACTCGCGGCGCGCAAGCTGCTCGCGCTGTTCGGCCGCGCCGAGGCGCGGGACTTCGCCGATGTGTACGTGCTCGCGCGGCTGTTCGACAAGGACGCCATGCTTCGACAAGCCTCTGCACTGGACGCCGGGTTCGACATCGGTGTCCTCGCCCAGATGATGCGGACGCTTGGGCGATTCAGAGACGACGAGATCCCCCTGCCACCCTCCGACCTGCCGCAGGCGAAGGAGTTCTTTCGGGTCTGGGCCGAGGATCTGAGCTGACGTCCCGGAGTGAGCTGCCCGGCGCGAATAGCATGACGAATCGTGGAAGACGACGATGCGGACGGCGGGCTGGTCGACTACCGTCCGCTATTGCCGCCCGCCTGGCGCGCGTCATTGCCGAGAGCAGGGCACGCCGGGCGGGACGTTGCCGACCCACGGACGTACCAAAGTCGGTTCTCGGACGATGGGCTGCGCTCAGACCCGCGGTGCCGCAAGCACTTTGGTACGTCCGCCGGTCGTGCTGAGTGCCCGCTATTGCCGCCTGCGTCCTCGCGTCAGCCGCGACGCTTGTGCACCCAGACCACTAAGCCGAACACCGCGGCCCCAGCCAAGATCGCGCATGGAGTTGCGATCGCCCACGCGACCCAGTCGCTGGCGTACGGAAGCTCCTGGTCAAACATGTTGTAGGTCGCTCCATCGATCGAGTCATCCTCGGCCTAGGGCAATAGGAAACCCATCAGGATGGCCCACGTGACAGCGACTCCGCAGATCCCAAGCCAAGCCGGGCGGACCTGCGTGGTCTGCTCGCGTGCTGTGCTGGGTGCGTTTGGCATTCGACGAGATTACGCCGGCCCCATTCATCGGAGCACGCTCACTGGGCTGCCGCGACGAGTGTGCGTCTTGACGCCGATGACGCCGCGAAGATTTGCGTGGACGCGCCGGAAGGCGCTTCAGAGGGTCAGGGGTTCGAGTCCCCTCAGCTCCACCCATCGTCGGCCCGGGTGTATCACCACCGACATCAGCGTCTTCCAGCAGTCTTCTGGCCGCGCCGTGTTGGCGGTAACGTGCTGGGACCTTCGTGACAGCTCGCGGGTGGCGTGAGCATCTCGGGGTCGATAGGGGAACCAGCATGAAGAGGCGTCTCGGGGTCGCGCTGTGCGCGCTCGCACTTGGAGGATTCGCGTTCGCTCCGTCGGCAACGGCGGGACCGGTGGTGGCGCCGGCGTTCGCATCAGCGGCGGCTGGGCCGTCAGGGGACGGCGCCGATGATCGGGCGACCTTCGCGAAGGGCACCTCGGATGACCGGAACGCGCCGTTCCAGGCCGAGTACGACGCCGCGCGCCAAGCCGCGATCGCGGCCAAGGTGCGGGGCGACGCGAAGGGGAAGAAGGTCAAGGCGAAGGGCCACTGGATCGAGCTGTCTCGCGAGGACACCGACAAGATCTTCGTCGTCATCGCCGAGTTCGGTAACACCCGGCACGCGGCCTTCCCGGACACGAACCCGGACGGGTCTCCGGCGAGCAACGCGCTCACCTTCGACGGACCCCTGCACAACAGCATCCCGGAGCCCGACCGCGCCGTGGACAACTCGACGCTGTGGCAGGCCGATTACACCAGCGCGCACTACGACGACATGTACTTCAACCGGATGGCTCACTACTACCAGGAGCAGTCATCGGGCCGCTACTCCGTCGATGGCGACGTCACCGAGTGGGTCAAGGTGCCGTTCAACGAGGCCCGCTACGGCCGCGACGTCTGCGGCGGCATCGTCTGCAACAACACCTGGTTCCTGATCCGCGACGCGCTCGCGTTCTGGGTCAAGGGCCAGCTCGACTCCGGCAAGACGATGGCTGAGGTCCAGAGCTACCTGAGCACGTTCGACGAGTGGGATCGCTACGACAGCGACGGCGACGGCAACTTCGACGAGCCCGACGGCTTCATCGACCACTTCCAGATCGTCCACGCCGGCGGCGACCAGGCCGCGGGCGACCCGCAGCAGGGCACGGACGCGATCTGGAGCCACCGCTGGTATGCGGCTGTCTCCAACGGCGGCCCTGGCGGCCTCCCGGGCGTGAACGCCGGTCAGGGCGGGGTCTCGAGCGGCGTGCAGATCCCCGACAACAAGACCGGCGTGTGGGTCGGCGACTACACGATCCAGCCTGAGAACGGCGGACTCGGCGTCTTCGCGCACGAGTTCGGCCACGACCTCGGCCTGCCCGACCTCTACGACACCTCCGGCAACACCGGCGGCGCCGAGAACAGCACCGCGTTCTGGACGCTGATGTCCTCCGGCGCCAACATCGGCGACGGCGGGCCGGACGGGATCGGCGACGCGCCGACCGACATGGGCGTGTGGGAGAAGTTCCAGCTCGGCTGGTTGGGCTGCGACACCTGCCCGGGTGGTCGGTACTACGACCTCGCCACCGTGGGAGAGAAGTCCAACCACACGCTCGGCCCGGCCGAGGGCGCGACGAAGAAGGACGCGCAGGCGCTCATCGTCACGCTGCCGGACAAGCGCAAGGAGACGAAGATCGGCGATCCCAAGAGCGGCTCGTTCGTCTACTGGAGCTCGATGGGCGACGACCTCGACGCGACGATGGCCAAGCCGCTCGCGCTGCCTGCGGGCGCCGCGCTGTCGGCCGATGTGCTGTACGAGATCGAGGACACGTTCGACTACGCGTTCCTGGAGGTCTCCTCCGACAACGGCACCTCATGGACGCCCGTGCTCACCAACCTGTCTGATCCGGCCTCAAGAGATCAGAGCGGGTTCAACCAGAGCGGGACCGGCATCACCGGCTCGAGCGGCGGCGTCTACCGACACCTGACCGCAACCGTCCCCGCCGGAGGCGCGACGAACATCCGCTTGCGTTACCGGACCGATGGTGGCGTCGCCGAGAAGGGCATCTTGTTCGACAACCTGCAGTTCGGCGCCAACCCGCTCGACGGCGCCGAGGCGGCCGACGCGGGCTGGACGTTCAACGGATTCACCCGGACGACCGGCACAGAGGTCAGCTTCCACGCGAACGCCTACTTCGCCGAGAACCGGCGCTACCTGCGCAACGACACCTCGTTGGAGACCGCCTACAACTTCGGGTTCCTGGACTCCAAGCCGGACCTGGTGGAGCACTACCCCTACCAGGAGGGACTCCTGATCAGCTACTGGGACTCCTCGTTCACCGACAACAACGTCGGTGATCACCCGGGCCACGGTGAGATCCTGCCGGTCGACGCCCACCCGACGTTCTTCCACAGCTACGACGGCCACCTGTTGCGGCCGCGCATCCTGTCGTACGACTCGACGTTCGGGCTCAAGAAGACCAAGGCGATCACGGTCCACAAGGACAGCCAGCCGACGACGATCCCGTCGCAGAAGGCGGTCAAGCTGTTCGACGACACCCTCGCCTGGTGGTTCAACAGCGACGGCGACGGCACCACCGGCAGCCACGTGGGCCGCTACCAGCCCGGCTGGTACGGCGTCGACGTGCCCAACACCGGCACCCAGATCGCGATCAAGGGTGAGAGCCACGGCGGCGACGTCCTGAAGGTCGAGGTGCGTCCGGTCAACTAACGCCGCCGGCCTCTTCGCGGAGCCGTGGTTCGGCCCACCGCTCCGCGTTGATGCCCCTCTTGTCGGCGTAGAACGCGCGGACCAGGTCCATGTCTGCCTTGACGTCGCCCGACGGGGTGAACGTCGGTCCCATCCCGAGCGAGCGGGTCTCGCCGTCGATGAACCCCAGGCCGATGGGCAGGCCGGTCTGGCCGGCGATCCGGTAGAAGCCCGGCTTCCAGTACTTCGTTTCACCCCGCGTGCCCTCGGGTGCGATCACGAGGAGGAAGGAGTCATGCCCCTCGGCGTCCTTGAGCAGAGCGCGAATCGTGGCTCCCGGACTCTCCCGGTCCAAGGGGATGCCGCCGGTCTTGTGCAGGATCCAGCCGAGTGGTCCGCGGAAGTAGGTGTGCTTGATCAGCACCTGCGGCCGGGCGCCGTGGCTCCAGGCGATCAGCAGCATCGCCACCCAGTCCCACCGGGACGTGTGCGGCGCACCGACGAGGATCCCCTTGCGCGGCACCTCGCCGACCAGACGCCACCCGGTGGCGCGCAGCGCGCCGCGGGCGAACGCGCGGCGGACCCTCATGGTGTGTGCCATGGTCGAACCGTAGCCCTGCGCGTTCCGCGCGGTCCGCGCCACCCACGGCTCCCGGTTCGGGTGGGTGGGGTTCGGATGGGTGACGGGGTCGGTGCCGTTGCGGGCTCGATCGCCACGGGCCGCGACTACCTCGGTGTTGGGTTCGCTCCCAGTTCAGGATGGGTGACCCTCGTCGAGGAACTCGCGGACGAGGGTCGCGTAGCGGTCGGGTTGCTCGAACCAGGTGAAGTGCCCTGCGCCGGGAACGACGGCCGAGCGGGCTCGCGCGCCGTACGACGCGAGCAGGGCAGCGCACTCCTCACCGAAGGTCGGGTCGTGCTCGCCGGTCAGCACCAGAGTCTCAGCCTGCACCTTCGCCATGTCCGCCGTCGGATTCGCCGTCTGGAAGTCGTTCTCGATGAACCAATTGATGGCCGGCCAGTACCACTGCGCTTGCAGCTCGGCACCATACCGACGAGCGGCGTCGTTCCACGCCGCGAAGTGATCGGGCAGCTCGATGCCGAGAATGCGCTCCTTGTCCCGCCAGTCCGGCGGGCCGTCGACGACGAGCCGACGGACCCGCGTCGGATGGGCGGCGGCGTACGCCGTCACCACCAGTGCGCCGAAGGAGTGACCCAGCAGGTCGAACCCCTCGAGCGCGAGGAATGCCCGGAGTGCCTCCAGGTCCTCGACGTAGTCGACCAGCCGGTGCCGGTCATCCGCCGGTGGGTTGGAGTCGCCTGCTCCCCGCCAGTCCGGCCGGATCAGCGTCCGGCTCTCAGCAAGTCCGCCGAGACCCTCGAGATGCGTCCCCGGGAGACCAGGCCCGCCAGGCACGCACACCAGGATCGGACCGGCACCAACCTCGGTCACGGTGATGCGGCGACCCTCGCGGAGGAAGGACCGGCGCTCGGAATCCGTCATGCTGCTGATCATGCACCCGGAGGAGCCCGGGGTGCGGCGTGGTGACTACCGCATCTGAGGTGACCGAGCCATGCTCGAGGGGTGAGTGCGGAGTCGGCGGAGCGGCCGTGGGGCACGCTGCTGCTCGTCGTCACCCTCATCGCCCTCGGCTACGCCTGGTTCGACCCGTTCGAGGACACGGAGGCCGCGGACCCGACGGTGTCGCTGGCCGGTGAGCCGCGGGAGCCGATGGTCCGCCGGACGCGGGGCTGGACAACGTTTCGTCACGCGACCATCACGCCGGGGATCCAGACCATCACGGGCGGTTCCGGTCAGTGCACCACCAACTTCGTGTTCACCGACGATGCCGGCCGGGTCTATGTCGGCCAGGCGGCTCACTGCGCGCGGACAGGGAAGCAGGAGAACGGCTGCCGGGCCTCGACCTTCCCGCTCGGCACGACGGTCACCTTCCATGCGCACGGCACCAGGTACGACGCCGGCAGGCGGCTCGCACGCGGCCGGCTGGCCTACAGCAGCTGGCGCACGATGCAACGACGTGGGGAGACGAACGAGAACAGGTGCGCCTTCAACGACTTCGCCCTCGTCCGGCTGCCGCGGAGCGCCTGGGCGAAGGTCAACCCGAGCCTGCCCTACTGGGGTGGCCCGACCGGCCTGGCGCCGGGCAGGGGCGACGGCTACTCGGTCGACCGGGTCTTCGGCTTCGGGCGGTCCCCCTTGCGCGAGGACGGGAGCACGTACTCCCGGCAGGCCGCCGTGCTCATGCCGGACGGCTCTGACACCGGTGGCTGGTCGCACACCGTCTACGCGCGGTCGCCGGGCATCCCGGGGGACAGCGGGAGCGGGTACGTCGACGGCGACGGCCGAGCGCTCGGGACGCTGTCCACGCTCACGTTCGGCGCCGTCTTGTGGAACGGGCTGGGCGACCTGGCCAGCGAGCTGCACTACGCCCGCAAGCACTCCGGCATCCCCGGGCTCAGGCTCGAGCTGGGGACCGAGCCGTTCCGCCGTCTGCGCGCACAGTCAGCGGTCTAGCCCGAACTTGCGTGACATGACCTTCTCGAGCACCCCGGGCGGAGCGATCCGCTTGAGCGCGAACACGACGGGTGCGTTCGACCCGCGGGCATAGAGCGCCCGGGGCCGTGGCGCCTCGATCGCTGCGAGCACCGTCTCGGCGACGTCGTCCGCGGACGTGCCTTCCGCCTCCCGCTGGTCGAGCACGGAGATCACCTGGCGGCACTCGTCGGCGTACGGCGAGCCCTCGCCGATGTACTTCGTGCGCCGCTCGCTGATCCCGGTGTTGATCGAGCCGGGCTCGACGGTGGTCAGCCAGACGCCGTACGGCGACAGCTCGGCGCGGGCCGCGTCGGAGAAGGTGCGGATCGCCGCCTTGGACGCCGAGTAGGACGACCGGTAGGCGAGCGGGAAGCTCCCGAGCATGGAGCCGATCATCACGACCCGTCCGTGGCCGGCCGCGCGCATCCCGGGCAGGACCAGCTGGGTGAGCCGGATCGCACCGAAGACGTTGAGCTGGAAGAGCCGCCGCACGGCGTCCATCGGCAGGTCCTCGAGCGCGCCGGACTGGCTCTCGCCGGCGTTGTTGACCAGCACCTCGACCGGGCCGGCAGCGGCGGCGCAGGCCTCGATCGACGCGTCGTCGGCGAGGTCGAGCGGCAGGTACGTCACGCCCTCCAGCCGCACGTCGTCGGCGATGTTGTCGGGATTGCGACTGGTGCCGATCACGGTGTAGCCGTGGTCGCGCAGTGACCGGGCGACGGCCAGCCCGATGCCGGACGTCGCGCCGGTGACGAGGGCCGTTCCGTGGGTGTGCGTCATGCCAGATCCTTCGCGAGCGCCAGGCCGGCCGCGCGGCCGGAGAAGATGCAGCCGCCGAGGAAGGTGCCCTCGAGGGCGTTGTAGCCGTGCACGCCACCACCACCGAAGCCGGCGACCTCGCCGGCCGCGTAGAGCCCCGGGAACGGCGTGCCGTCCGCGCGCATCACCTGGCTGTCGAGGTTGGTCTCGAGGCCGCCGAGCGTCTTGCGCGACAAGATGTTGAGGCGTACGGCGATCAGCGGGCCGTGTGCGGGGTCCAGGATCTTGTGCGGCTTCGCCACCCGCATGATCCTCCCGGTGCGCTCCTTGCGGGCGTTGTGGATCGCCATCACCTGAGCATCCTTGGTGAAGCTGTTGTCCATCTGCCGGTCGCGTTCCACGATCTGTCGTTCGAGACGGGCCAGGTCGAGCTCGGGCCCGCGGGTGATCTTGTTCATGCCCGTCACCAGGTCGGGGAGCGTGTCCGCCACGACGAAGTCCTCGCCGTGCTCCTTGAACGCCTCGACCGGGCTGGTGGCGCCCTTGCCGAGCCGTTCCTTCAGCATCAGCCGGATGTCCTTGTCGGTCCAGTCGGGGTTCTGCTCGGAGCCCGACAGCGCGAACTCCTTCTCGATGATCGACTGGGTGAGCACGAACCACGAGTAGTCGTGACCGGTGGCCAGGATCTGCTTCATCGACCCGATGGAGTCGGCGCCGGGGACACCGGACATCCCTTGGAGACGGTCGCCGTTCGCGTCGAACCACATCGACGACGGGCCGGGGAGGATCCGGATCGCGTGGTCGGGCCAGATCGGGTCCCAGTTGTGGATGCCCTCGACGTAGGCCCACATCCGGTCGCGGTTGACGATGTGGCCGCCGGCGGCCTCGGTGATGCCCAGCATCCGGCCGTCCACGTGGGCCGGCACGCCGGCGATCATGTGCTCCGGCGCGGGGCCGACCCGATCGGTCGGCCAGTTGCGCCGCATCAGGTCGAAGTTGTGGCCGATGCCCCCCGAGGTCACCACCACCGCGACGGCCCGGTGCTCGAACTCGCCGACGGCGTCGCGGGACGACTTCACGCCGCGCGGAGCGTCGTCGTCGGCCAGCACGGTGCCGCGGACTCCGACGACGGCGCCGTCCTCGACCACGAGGTCGTCGACCTGGTGCCGGAACCCGAACCGCACCAGCCTGTCCTTCTCGCCGCGGAGCACCGGGTCGAGGAAGACCCGCACCACCTCCGGTCCGGTGCCCCAGGTGAGGTGGAAGCGCGGCACGGAGTTGCCGTGGCCGCTGGCGCTGCCGTCGCCCCGCTCGGCCCAGCCGACGAAGGCCAGCGACTTCAGTCCGAGCGCGCGGAGGTAGTCGCGCTTGCCGGTCGTCGCCCACTCGACGTACGCCTGCGCCCACTGCCGGGGCCAGTGGTCCTCGTCCTCGCGGTCGAAGCCCGCGGAGCCCAGCCAGTCCTGGAGCGCGAGCTCATAGGAGTCCTTGATGCCCATCCGTCGCTGCTCGGGAGAGTCGACGAAGAACAGGCCGCCCAGCGACCAGAACGCCTGGCCGCCGAGGTTGCTGCGGTTCTCCTGCTCCAGCACCAGCACGCGCTTGCCCGTCTTGACCAGCTCGTGGGTGGCGACCAGGCCGGCCAGTCCGGCGCCGACGACGATGACGTCGGGCTCGAAGTCAGTCATTGTCGGGGATCCCCTCGGTGTAGTGCTCGACCATGGCAGTGAAGAGGTCGATGCGGCGGCGACGTACGTCGTCGGGAGCGTCCCGCGGTCACTCGTACCGGTAGCTGTAGGTCACCAGCACGGGCTGGGGGAAGCCCAGGTTGATCGACACCGAGGCCGTTGTCCCGGCGAGCTGCTCGGGCACCGTCACCCGCAGCCGCTCCGTCGGCGTCTCAGCCTTGACGCCGCCGATGGAGTGCGCGGCGGCCTCCAGCGGGCCGCCCGTGAAGACGGAGGTCGACATCGACGGGTTCATGGCGAGGTTCTGCCCAGTCACGTCGCCCCAGAACGACACGTCGATGAACGCGACGGCTCGTTGGTCCGGGACCTCCCAGGTCACCGAGATCTCGCCGAGGCCCGGGTCTGACCAGTGGGCCTGTCCGAGGCCGGCGTCGAGGCTCGTCCAGCCAATCGCTCGGAGTCCGGCCGCGTCGATCGGCCGGCCGTCCCTGGTGATCGTGATGCCGGTCCTTGTGGCGATCCCCGACAGGCGCTCCGTCGAAGACGAGGACGCCGCGGACGACGAGTCCGTGATCTCACCCGGGGTGGTCGATGCCGTCGACGGAGTCGGCGTGGCTGACGTCGTGGAGCTGGGCGGTCGCGACCCAGGTGGATCGTCGTCACAGCCGCCCGCGGAGACCAGTACGAGGAAGACCACGAAGCACAGGAAGCGGCCGACCCGGAGCATGAACACCTCCTTCAGCCTGGCCTGTCAACTTACGCCGACCTGGGCAGCCGCGGCATTGAATCCTCAGATCCCGCCGAGACGCTCTCGATCACCAAACAGCACGGATTTCCGTGATGCGCCCGGTTCAGGCGAAATCTAGCGTCGACGTCATGAACGATTTCCTTCAGGAGTGCTACGTCGCGGCAGGTCGGACCGACGCGGCGAGCCGCGCCCTCGTGCGCATCAAGGCGGCGGCCGCGGACCTCTCGGCCGAAGGCCACCTGGTCCGTCTGGTCCAGTCGATCCTTCTCCCCAGGGACGAGACCTGGTTCCTGCTGTGGGAGGCCGACAGCGCGGAGGTGGTCCGCGAAGCCGCCCGTCTGGCGGGCATCGCTTGCGATCGGGTCACCGAGGCCACCAGGCTGCCCTCCGCGCTGCACGGCGCGGCACGCTCCACCTGAGGACCGATCCTTAACAAAATCCTTCACTCTTGCATTAATGTCGACTTTTCAGTAGTGACAACAGTCGAGGGCCGGTGGAGGAGGGCGAGCACGTGGGGACAGCCGCTCGGCTCGCGGCGCTGCGAGCGGCCATCGCCGATGACGCCGATCCGACCCACGAGCTGGCGCACACGGTCACGCTGGAGCTGCTCGAGCGCGCGGGACAGGTCGACGCCGGCCACCTGTGCCTGGGCTGGGAGCAGTTTCCCGATGCGGCGGTGGCGCTCATCGGTGCTGACGAATGGGCGATGACGGTCGCCGTGATGGCCAACCTGATTGCGGTCGTCGACTTCGGTGAGGAGGCGGACCTCGTCACCCTCGCTGCGCTGGTCGAGCGCTACGGCCACCCCGCGGTGGCAGCCGTCCAGACCGAGGTCGACGGTTGGCTCGGCACGGGGTCCCCGATGCCGCTGGCCAGTCGCTTCATGTGGCGGGTCGCTCGATGCAACACGGAGCGCGAGGTCGGCCGCACCTGCTATCGGAGCGCCTTCTGGTTGTTGATCGCCGACATCAACCCGGACGCGCCCGGGCGGGAGCTGAGGACGGTGGAGGACGCCGTCAAGTGTGCCGACTTCGGAGGACTGAGGGCGTGGCGAGCCCAGGTGGCGATCGTTGCCGGCAACCCATGGGCGCCGTACCCGGTCGTGCTGCACGAGATGCTGCTCACGGGCGACCGTCCCGCGCCCGCCGCCGCCCTGGACGCGGTGATCAAGCACTACCGCGAGATCTCCGAGCGCGAGGACCGGCAGCTGGTCGCGCGGGAGATCCGCCGACTGGTGGCGGTCAGCGGGCTCAGTCAGCGACAGTTCGCGGCGATGTGCGGTACTTCGGCGCCGCGGCTGTCGACGTACGTCAACGGACTGGTGACCCCGTCCGCATCGATGATGGTGCGCTTCGCCCGGGTGTCCGAACGCGCGCAGCAGCAGGCGCGGCGCGAGCGGGACACCTCCGCGTAGTCGCTCCGTGCGTGCTTGAATCGCGGCATGACGATCCCCGACTACCGCTGGGGGCGTGACGACTCGCTCGTGTCGCGTCTGGGCACCCGCTTCGCGGCGACCAAGCCCGGATCCTGGACCATCCGCAAGCTGATGCCCCTGGACCGCAAGCTGCTGCTCCGCACCCGCGGCCGGCGCACCCTGCTCGGGCCGATCGGCGCGCCGACGCTGCTGCTCGAGACGATCGGGAGGAAGTCCGGACAACCGCGGATCAGCCCGTTGCTGTTCGCGCGGGACGGCGACGCGGTGATCGTCGTCGGCTCCAACTTCGGCCAGGAGCACCACCCGGCGTGGACGGGCAACCTGATCGCCCATCCCCGGGCCAAGGTCGTCGCGGGCGGAGCCGAGGTCCCCGTTGTCGGCGAGCTGCTCTCCGGCGCCGACGCGGATGCGGGCTGGCAGAAGATGGTCGACGTGACCCGGGTCTACGCGGCCTACAAGACCCGCACCGACCGCGAGATCAGGGTCTTCCGGCTGACGCCGACGTGACACTCGGCCGAGAGACCGGCTGCTCCCGGCAACTGCGGGTACTCTCCCATGATGCTGGTCCTCTCCCGACGAATCGGTGAGGTCGTGGTGGTCGGAGGCGACATCACGATCACGGTCCTCGAAGTGCGCGGCGACGTCGTCCGGATCGGCATCGAGGCGCCGAAGAACGTGGGCGTCCGCCGAGCGGAGCTGCTCGACGAGTGACCGGCCGGGTCGACGACCTCAGCCTCAGCCGGCGCCGTCGTAGGCCGTCGTGGCCGACTCGGCGCGGGCCCAGTTCGCGGCCATCATCGCCGCCTGGGTGCGGTGCGAGACACCGAGCCGACCGAGCAGCGCGGTCACGTGGTTCTTCACCGTCTTCTCGGCGAGGAAGAGTCGCTCGGCGATCTCGCGGTTGGTGAGCCCCTCGGCGATGAGGAAGAGGATCTTGCGCTGCTGCGGCGTGAGCTCGGCGATCACCTGCAAGCGACCTCTTGTGCAAGGTGACGTGCTCGACCACGCTGGCGGGCACCGACCAGTCGACGACCGAGTGACCGCTGGCGACGAGCCGGATGCCGTTGACGAGTGAGCTGGCGTTGACCTGGTCGAGCAGGTAGCCGGCCGCTCCCGCCAGCATCGCCGTCGCGATCGCGTCGTCGTCGCGCCGGCCGGCGAGGATCAGGCCGCGGATGCTGGGGTCCGTGGCCCGCATCGCCCGGCAGAGACCGAGGCCGCTGCCGTCCGGGAGCCGGGCGTCGAGGACCGCGACGTCCGGTCGGAGGGCGAGGATCTCGGCGAGTGCGGTCGACGCGAGCCCGGACCGGCCCACGACCTCGATGTCGTCCTCTGCTTCGAGCAGGCTGGACAGGCCGCTGCGGGCGATGTCGTACCGCGCGGCGAGGTACACCCGGATCGGTCCCTTGCCAGCCACGGCATCACTCTGCCGATTCGCGGTTCCCTGTTGCGTCGAACCCTCACAATGTCTCACTGCCGGGCCAGGTTCTGGCCGCTCGGGCCCACCGAGCCCGTCCGAACTGACTAGTCGAGAGCACGGTTCGGACGAATCCCGAGGCGCTACGGTTCGGGGAACGCCCGACTGCTTCGCTCGAGAGGACCCGCGCTGTGCCCTTCCGGAGCCCGTTCCCAGACGTCGAGATCCCCGACGTCAGCATCTACGACTACATCTTCGGTGGGCTCACCGATGACGACCTGGGCCGCGTCGCGGTCTTCGACTCCGCAACCGGCTCCGAGACGACGTACGGCGACCTGCGCGCCCGGGTCGACACCTTCGCCGGTGCCCTCGCCACCCGCGGCATCAAGCCCGGCGACGTCGTTGCCATGCAGGTGCCGAACACGGCGGCGTTCATCATCGCGTTCCACGGCATCCTCCGCGCCGGAGCCACGGCAACGACCATCAACTCGCTCTACACGGCGCCCGAGATCGCCAACCAGCTGCGCGACTCGGGAGCGCTCCGCGTCATCACCGTCTCGCCATTGCTGCCGGGAGTGATGGCCGGCTCCGCCGAGGTCGGCCTGACCGCCGATCAGGTCATCGTGCTCGACGGCGCCGAGGGGCACGAGTCGTTGATGGACCTGCTGTCCGAGGGCGCGGCCGCGCCGGACGTCACCATCGACCCGGCGACCCACCTCGCCGTACTCCCGTACTCCTCGGGCACCACCGGCAAGGCCAAGGGCGTCATGCTCACCCACCGCAACCTGGTCGCCAACACCCTGCAGTCACTGTCGGCCATCGCAGAGGAGCCGGACGACGTGGTGCTGGCGGTGCTTCCGTTCTTCCACATCTACGGGATGAACGTGATCATGAGCATCACCCTCCGGGTGCGGGCCAAGCTGGTCACGATGCCGCGCTTCGACCTCGACGAGTTCCTGCGGCTGATCGATGAACAGAAGATCTCGTTCCTCTACATCGCCCCGCCGATGGCGGTGGCGCTCGCCAAGCACCCTGCCGTCGACACCATCGACACCTCCAGCGTGCGAGCGGTGCTCAGTGGCGCGGCACCGCTCGACGAGGCACTCGGCGAGGCCGTCAAGGCGCGCCTCGGCTGCGGGATGCTCCAGGGCTACGGCATGACGGAGCTGAGCCCGGTGTCGCACGCGCTGCCGCTCGACCGCGACGACCTCTCGATCGGCTCGGTCGGCCTCGCCGTGGCCGGTGTCGAGTTCAAGGTCATGGACCCCGGCACCGGTGAGGAGATCGAGGCGGTCCCCGGCGGGCGGACCGCTCCGGGTGAGCTCTGGGTGCGCGGTCCTGGCGTCATGGTCGGCTACCTCGGCAACGAGGAGGCGACCCGCGAGACCATCGACGACGACGGCTACCTGCACACGGGCGACATCGTCGAGGTCGGACCCGAGGGCGAGGTCTACGTCGTCGACCGGCTCAAGGAGCTCATCAAGTACAAGGGCTACCAGGTGCCGCCGGCCGAGCTGGAGGCCGTGCTGCTCACGCACCCGGGCATCGCCGACTCGGCCGTGGTCCCGCACCCCGACGAGGAGGCCGGCGAGGTCCCGCACGCGTTCGTCGTGCTCCAGGAGGGCGCATCGCTCACCGCCGACGAGGTGATGGCGTACGTCGCCGAGCGGGTCGCGCCGCACAAGAAGGTCCGGATGGTCGACTTCATCCCGGTGATCCCGAAGTCGGCGTCGGGCAAGATCCTGCGCAAGGACCTGAAGGGCAAGACAGCCGCTGATCTGGCCGGCTGACCGGCGCAGTTCAGGAACGCTTCACCGGCCGGACACCTGCGGACCGGTGGGATTTCAGCGGTGGTCGGTTGGCTCCGGCCATGACTGTCACCCGCCCCGACGACCGCCCGCTGCTGTCCCTGACCCCGGTCGCCCGTGAGGGCTTCCGGCACGGGTCGCGGTCCTACCTCACCTGCCTCTACAAGTGCGGCAACGCCTGCGACCACCCCCAGCCCAACCAGACCGATACCGGCCACATCCAGGACGAGATCGCCAGAGCGGTCGCCCGTCGGTCGGTGCTGCGCGGCGCGGCGATCGGAGTCGGTGCCCTGGCGCTGGGCGGGTCGCTGGTCGAGGCCGAGACCTCGCTGGCGGCCGCTGCGACCGCGCCCCTCGCGGCCGCCCCGAAGGGTGGTCCGCTGGCCCGCGCGACGTTCCTGCCGGTCCCGCCGAACCGGCGCGACGCGGTCGTCGTCCCCGGCGGGTTCGACCACAACGTGGTGATCCGGTGGGGCGACCCGGTGGTCGACGGGCCGACCTGGTCGCCGTACCGACTGACCCTGGACGCCGTGAAGACGACGTTCGGCTACAACAACGACTACGTCAGCGTGATCCCGCTCGACAAGGACACCGCGCTGATGACCGTCAACCACGAGTACGACGACCAGACCCTCATGTATCCGACCGGCAAGTACACCGAGGAGGAGATGGCGTGGTTCGGCATCTACTCCCACGGCCTGTCGGTCGTCACCATCAAGCGGGGGCTGGTGCCGGGCTCCTGGTTCCGCGAGAGGAACCTCGCCAAGGCGAAGAAGAACCGCCGGATCAACGCCGACACCGTCTTCAAGGTGACCGGTCCGGCCGCCGGGCACGCGCTGCTCAAGACCACCGCCGACCCGACCGGCGCTGCAATCAAGGGCACCTTCAACAACTGCTCCGGCGGCACCACCCCGTGGGGCACCGTGCTGTCGGGCGAGGAGAACTTCAACCAGTACTTCAACACCGACGGCACCGTGCCCGCCGGCGTGACGCTGGACGACGGCACCACGCTGGCCAACGCCTACACGCGTTACGGCATCGCCAAGTCCAGCAGTGACCCGCGCAAGTGGCACAAGTACGACGACCGGTTCGACCTCGAGGCCGAGCCCAACGAGGTGCACCGGTTCGGATGGGTGATCGAGGTCGACCCGTTGCACCCCGGTGAGGCGCCGCGCAAGCACTCGATGCTCGGCCGGGTCAAGCACGAGGCCGCCTGCGTCACCATCGCCGGCAACAAACGCGCGGTGGCCTACCTGGGTGACGACGAGCGCGGCGACTACCTCTACAAGTTCGTGTCGGCCGACAAGTTCGACGACCGGGGCACCAAGGCCGCCCGGCGCCACAACAAGACGCTCCTCAGCAAGGGCACGCTGTACGTCGCCAAGCTCACCGGCAACGACAGCGGCACCCCGGCCGCGCCGTACGACGGCACCGGCGAGTGGCTCCCGCTGACCAGCGACACCGAGTCCTTCGTGCCGGGCATGACG
This sequence comes from uncultured Actinomycetota bacterium, assembly GCA_963766035.1. Classification (GTDB taxonomy): domain Bacteria; phylum Actinomycetota; class Actinomycetes; order Propionibacteriales; family Nocardioidaceae; genus Nocardioides. The sequence continues at coordinate 547,438 of CAVXYP010000006.1, forward strand.
GTCGAGGAGGTGCTGGTCTTCACCCGTCAGGCGGCCGACCTGGTCGGACCGACCAAGATGGACCGTCCCGAGGACGTCGAGGTCAACAAGGTCAACGGCAAGGTCTACGCGGCGCTCACCAACAACTCCAACCGCGGCTCGACGTTCCCGCCGGACGAGGCCAACCCGATCACCAGCTGCGGCACCCGGACCAGCCCCGGATCGCCGCTGGTGACCCAGGCGGGCAACCGCAACGGCTACGTCCTCGAGATCACCGCCGACAACGAGGACCACGCGAAGCGGACGTTCTCATGGGACCTGTTCCTCGTGTGTGGTGACCCGGAGTCGCCGGAGACCTACTTCGCCGGCTACGACAAGTCGAAGGTCAGCCGGATCAGCTGTCCGGACAACGTGACGTTCGACAGCGCGGGCAACCTGTGGATCTCGACCGACGGTGCGCCGACGCCGATGGGCCAGAACGACGGGCTGTTCCGGGTGCCGGTGGCGGGTCCGGAGCGCGGCCACGTCCAGGCGTTCCTCAGCGTGCCCAAGGGCGCCGAGTGCTGCGGGCCGCTGGTCTACGACAACGACCGGTCGCTGTTCTTCGCCCCGCAGCACCCGGGTGAGGTCAGCGGCGCGGTGTTCGAGTCACCGGTCAGCACGTGGCCGCACACCAACAACTTCCCGCGCCCGTCGGTCTGCGTGGCCTACCGGCAGCGCTGAGTCTCTCCGTCGAGTGGGGCTATCCGGTACGCCGGGTGGCCCCACTCGCGGTAGCATGGGCCCGTGCGGAAGAACCTGCTTCTTAGATAGCCGCGTCGACGATCCTCCGGAAGGGTCGACGCGGCAGCCCCTCCCTGCGTGAGGGGCTTTGTTGTGTCCGGGGGCATTTCGAGCAGGTCACCACCACGAGCACCGAGAGAGAACCATGAACCAGGAACAGTCCGAACCGGCGTCGTACGACGTCCATGCGGTCGAGGCGAAGTGGCAGCCGGTCTGGGAGAAGATCGACCCGTTCCGCGCCGACGACGAGGCGGTGGCGTCCGGCGAGCGGCCGAAGTACTACGCGCTGACGATGTTCCCCTACCCGAGCGGCGACCTGCACATGGGCCACGCCGAGGTCATGGCGCTGCACGACGTCATCGCGCGCTACCGCCGGATGCAGGGCTACGAGGTCCTCAACCCGATGGGGTGGGACTCGTTCGGGCTGAACGCGGAGAACGCCGCGATCAAGCGCAACGAGCACCCGGCGACCTTCACCTACGCCAACATCGAGGTCCAGTACGAGTCGTTCAAGCGCTACGCGACCGCCTTCGACTGGTCGCGCCGGCTGCACACCTCCGACCCGGAGTACTACCACTGGACCCAGTGGCTGTTCCTGAGGTTCCGCGAGCGCGGTCTGGCCTACCGGAAGCTGAGCCCCGTCAACTGGTGCCCCAACGACCAGACCGTTCTGGCGAACGAGCAGGTCATCGACGGGCGATGCGAGCGCTGTGGCGCCGAGGTCACCAAGCGTGAGCTGACCCAGTGGTATTTCAAGATCACCGACTACGCCGAGCGGCTGCTCACCGACCTGGAGCCGCTGGCCGAGCGCTGGCCGGACCGGGTCGTCCACTCGCAGGTCAACTGGATCGGACGCTCCGAGGGTGCCCACGTCGCGTTCGACGTCGAGGGTCGCGACGAGCCGCTGACCGTCTACACCACCCGGCCGGACACCCTGTTCGGCGCGACCTTCATGGTGGTCGCGGCCGACGCGCACCTGGCGGGCGAGCTGGTGACCGACGAGCAGCGACCGGCCTACGAGGCGTACCTGGACGAGGTCCGCAAGGCCTCCGACATCGAGCGGATGGCGACGGACCGGCCCAAGACCGGCGTCTTCCTGGGCGTGCACGCGACCAACCCGGTCACCGGCGCCCGCATCCCGGTGTGGGCCGCCGACTACGTGCTGGCCGACTACGGCACCGGCGCGATCATGGCGGTCCCGGGCGGTGACCAGCGTGACTACGACTTCGCGAAGGCGTTCGACCTGCCGATCGTCATGACCGTGCAGCCGCCGGAAGGCTGGGAGGGCGAGGCCTATGCCGGCGCCGGCCCGGCCATCAACTCGGCCAATGACGAGATCTCGCTGAACGGCTTGGACGTCGGCGACGCGAAGCGCGTGATCATCGACTGGCTGGAGGCCAAGGGCCTCGGGTCCGGCGCGGTGAACTATCGGCTGCGCGACTGGCTGCTGTCGCGGCAGCGGTTCTGGGGCGCGCCGATCCCGATCATCCACTGCCCGTCCTGCGGCGAGGTCCCGGTCCCGGACGACCAGCTGCCCGTCGTACTGCCGGAGCTGAAGGGTGCCGACCTGAAGCCGAAGGGCGTCTCGCCACTGGCCGCGGCCGACGACTGGGTCAACGTGGACTGCCCGGCCTGCGGCGGCAGGGCGAAGCGCGACACCGACACGATGGACACGTTCGTCGACTCGTCGTGGTACTTCCTGCGGTTCTGCTCGCCACGCGCGAGCGACGCTCCCTTCGATCCCGCGCAGGTGCGGCTGTGGGGCCCGGTCGACCAGTACGTCGGCGGTCTCGAGCACGCGGTGCTGCACCTGCTGTACGCGCGGTTCTTCACCAAGGTCCTGCACGACATGGGGATGCTCGACTTCACCGAGCCGTTCCAGGCGCTGCTCGGACAGGGCGTGGTCATCAACCAGGGCAAGAAGATGAGCAAGTCGCTGGGCAACGGCGTCAGCTTGGGGGAGCAACTATCCGACTACGGCGTCGACGCGGTGCGGCTGACCCTGGTCTTCGCAGGGCCGCCGGAGGACAACATCGACTGGGCCGACATCAGCCCGGCAGGGTCGCTGCGCTTCCTGCAACGTGCCTGGCGGCTGTCGGGCGACGTCACCTCGGACCCCGGCGTCGATCCCGCGACGGGCGACCTGGCGCTGCGCAAGGTCACCCACCGCACCGTGCACGACGTGGCGGAACTGCTGGAGGGCCACCGGTTCAACGTCGTGGTCGCCCGCACGATGGAGCTGGTCAACGCGACCCGCAAGGCGATCGACACCGGCTGCGGTCCGGCCGACCCTGCCGTTCGCGAGGCGGCGGAGACCGTCGCGATCCTGCTGTCGCTGGTGGCGCCCTACACGGCGGAGGAGATGTGGGAGCGGCTGGGGCACCAGCCCTCCGTCGCCCAAGTCGCGTGGCCGAGCGTCGACGAGGCGTTGCTGGTCGAGGACGCCGTGACCGCGATCGTCCAGATCCAGGGCAAGGTCAAGGCGCGGCTGGAGGTCGCTCCGGACATCTCCGACGCCGACCTGGAGGCGGCTGCGATGGCCGACCCCGACGTCGTACGCGCGATCGACGGGCGTGACGTACGTCGCGTCGTCGTCCGCGCCCCCAAACTGGTCAACATCGTCGTCTGAATGTGCCCTAGCCTCGTCGCATGACGGTCGCGCTCGTCACCGACTCCACCGCGAGCCTCCCCCCGGAGGTAGTGGCGGAGTGCCAGGTCTCCGTCGTGCCGGTGCAGGTGATCATCGACGACGTGGCCTACGACGAGGGCGCGGCGGAGGCCTCACCGGGCTGTGTCGCCGCCGCGCTTCGCGAGAAGCGGCCCGTCGGCACGTCGCGGCCGGCGCCGGCGGTCTTCGCGGACCTCTACCGCCGGCTCGCGGAGGAGGGCGCCACCGAGATCCTCTCGGTGCACCTCTCCAGCGACATGAGCGGGACCTTCGAGTCGGCCCAGGTCGCCGCCCGCCACGCCCCGGTGCCCGTGACCTGCGTCGACACCCGGCAGGCCGGTGTCGGCACCGGCTACGCCGTCGAGTCGGCCGCAGCGGTGCTGGCGGCGGGCGGAAGTCGTGCCGACGCCGCTGCGGCCGCGCAGGAGCGCGCCGCCGCGGTCACGTCGGTGTTCTACGTCCACACGCTGGAGTATCTCCGCAGGGGCGGCCGGATCGGGCCGGCAGCGGCGGTCGTCGGCGGTGCGCTGGCGGTCAAGCCCCTGCTGGGGATCGATAACGGCCTGATCGCCACGCTGGAGAAGGTGCGGACCTCGGGGCGCGCGATCAGCCGGCTGGAGGAGCTGGCGGTCGCCGCTGCGGGTGACGAGCAGGTCGACGTGGCGGTGGCGCACCTGGCCAGCGAGGAGCGGGCGAAGGTGCTCGCCGAGCATCTTGGCGACCGCCTGGAGAAGCAGCTCGACGGGCGTGCGGTCCGGTGCGGCGAGCTGGGCGCGGTGCTCGGCGCGCACGTGGGACCGGGCATGCTCGCGATCTGCGTCGCGCCGCTGCTGCCGGACGTCTGACCGACGGGTCGCGGGCCGGTAACCGTCCACAGGCGGGCAGGTCGACCATGACTGTCCACAGCCTGGCGGTCGTTGCGACGCGTCGTCGTCCGGCGCACCTAGCGTGCCGGGCATGCGCAGCACCCGTGGACCGTCCGGCGCCGATTCGTCGCGCGCCGACGCCGCGGCCCGCAGGCTCGCTCTCCTGGCCGCGGACCTGGGGTCGATCGATCCCGACCTCAGTCTGGAGCGTCTGTCTCCTGGCGGCGACCACTCGGGCGTGGGGCCGGCCCGGTTGGGGGTGCCGCTCGTGGCCGCCGATCCGGTCGACGCGCCGGCACGGTGCGAGCCGCCCGAGCCGCCCGAGCCGCCGGAGCTCCCGCGCCCTGGTCGGCATGCGGCTCGCCGGCGGCCGCGATGGGGGGCGAACCGCGTCGCGGACGTGCGGTTGCCGGGGCTGGAGGCGCCCCAGCTCACCGTGCTCGCGGTGATCGTCGCGGTGGGTGTGGCGGTCACCACCTGGTGGGTGCTCCGCGACCAGGCCTCGACCGTTGAGCCGGTCGCGGCCGTCCCCCCGGCCTCCGTCGAGCCGCTGGTGAGCGGCAGTCCGAGTGGTCTGGCGTCCCCCGGCTCGACGGTTCCGGTCGGCGACACCGTGACCGTCGACGTGACCGGCAAGGTCCGCAGACCCGGCATCGTGGTGCTCGACACCGGCGCCCGCGTCGTCGATGCGCTGAAGGCGGCCGGGGGAGAGCGGCACGGCGTGGATCTGAGCACCCTCAACCTGGCGCGGGTGCTGGTCGACGGGGAGCAGATCGTGGTCGGTGCCGCTCGCGTGTCGGCTCCGGCGGCGCCGACAGGCTCGGCGCCGCCCGGTGCCCCACCGACCCTGGTCAACCTCAACACCGCGACCCAGGCCGAGCTCGAGACCCTGCCCGAGGTCGGACCGGTGACCGCGCTGGCGATCATGGCGTGGCGCGACGAGCATGGCGGCTTCACCAGCGTCGACGAGCTGCTCGAGGTGGATGGCATCGGCGAGGTCACCCTCGAGAAGCTGGCTCCCTACATCACCGTGTGACGGCTCCGTCGCTAGGCCGAGCGGTCCTCCAGCAGCGCCCGGTGGAGCACCGCGATCAGGTCGCCGCGGGTCACGATGCCGACCACCCGGTCCTGCTCGTCGACCACGGGCACGACCTTGAACCCGTCCTGGGTCATCACCGGCACCAGATCGGCGACCGGTGTGCTGGCAGGGATCGTGGTCACGTCGCGGACCATGATCGTCTCGACCGGCTCCAGCTCGACCAGGTCGCGGGTGAACAGGTCGATGATCGACACGATCCCGACCACGCGGACCTGGTCGTCGACGACCGGGAGCGTCTTCACCTGTCGCTGCACGATCATGGTGCGCGCGCGATAGATGGACTCGAACGGTCGCACCTTGGCGACCTCGGTGTGCATGATCCGCTCCACCGGCACACTGCCCAGTCGCCGGTCGAGTGCGTGCGCCTCGGCATCCTGGACCAGGGCGACCACGTCCTGGGGGAGCACGTCGAGCCGCTGCGACAACCGGGCCATCGCCGACTCGATGTCGGCCGTGCCGAGAGAGAGCTCCGCGACGGCGCCGGTCGTCGGACCGGGAACCGCCGCCCGGTGCGGGTAGCGGCGTCCGGTCAGGTTGTTCACAGCGATCGCGACGAGCAGCAGCGCGACGGTGTTGACGGCCACCGGCAGGGCTGCGAACGCCAGTCCCTGATCGTCGATCGCCGGGGTGGCCGTTGCCGCCAGGAGCGCACACGCGCCGCCGGGCGGGTGGAGGCAGCGCAGCAGCATCATCACGCCGATCGCCACCCCGACGCCGACCGCACCCGCCAGGAGGACGTCGTCGACCAGCGAGTGCGCCGTCAGCCCGACCAGCGTGGAGATCACGTTGCCCCCGACGACCGGCCAGGGCTGCGCGAGCGGGCTCGCCGGCACCGCGAACAGCAGGACGGCCGCTGCGCCCATCGGTGCGACGATGAACGGAAGGGTCTCGGCTCCACCCGGCACGACCTTGGCTGTCGCGCCCGCCACGGCGATGCCGATGAGAGCGCCGACCGCGCCGCGGGCGAGCTCGGCCGGGGAGTAGCGCATCACGGCACCCTAGTGCCGCGGCCAGGTCGCCCGGCGGACCACCTGGCGTCCACAGCCGGTTCTCCGGCAACGCTCTCTCCACAACGTGGCTCCGGCGTCGCGGTCAGCGTCGGTCCGGCTCCCTAGGTTCGCCGGCATGGACGACCCAGCGACGCAGCCTGGTGCGGGCCGCGGCCACGACCTGCGGATGGCGGTGATCGGCGTGGCCGCCTGGCTGGGGGGTGTGGCGGCGCACGGCGCGGGGGCGTGGTCGCTCGGCCTTCCGATCACGCTGGCGGTCGTCGCAGGAGCGCTCGCCCGTCGGTGGCCGGTTGGCACCGTCCGGCTGGTCGCGGCCTGTGCCGTGGCCGGGGCAGGCGTGGTGGCGAGCACCCTGCTGCGCAGCGAGGCGATCACCCACGGTCCGCTCCGAGCCTGGGCCGACGAGGAAGCGGTTGTCGACCTGACCGGCACCGTGGTGTCCGACCCGGTCGCGGTCGACGGCCCGTGGGGCCGGCAGGTGCTGGTGCGACTCCGCGTGCACCAGCTGACCGCACGGGGCGCGACCTACCACCTCGGCGGGACCGTCCTCGTCGTCGGCGAGCCGGCCTGGACAGCAGTCCGGCTCGGCTCCCAGGTGCGGACCGTGGGACGACTGGCGGTGGCGGACGACGGCGCGGTCGCCGCGCTCGTCGTCGGTCCGCGGCCACCCGTGCGGATCCGCGGACCGGACGTCTGGTGGCGCGCCGCGGACGCGGTCCGGTCTTCGATCCGTGACTCTGTCGGCGGCCGGCCCGACGCACAGCGCGCACTGGTGCCGGCGCTGGTCGTCGGCGACGACGCCGGCCTGCCCACCGGACTCCAGCAGGACTTCCGGACGACCGGGCTCACCCATCTGACTGCCGTCTCGGGCACGAACCTCACGCTGGTGGTGGGCTTCGTGCTCCTGCTGGCGCGCTCGCTGGGGGTGCGTGGGCGGTGGCTCACGCTGGTCGGTCTGCTGGGCATCGTCGGCTTCGTGCTGCTCGCCCGCACCGAGCCGAGCGTCGTACGCGCGGCGGCCATGGGGACGGTCGGGCTGTTCGCCCTCGGCACCGATGGTCGCCGGCGCGGCCTGCGCGCGCTCGGCGTCGCGGTCACCGTCCTGCTGCTGGTCTCTCCGTCGCTGGCGGTGTCGGCCGGATTCGCGCTCTCGGTGCTCGCGACCGGCGGGATCGTCCTGCTCGCGCCTCCGGTGCACGCCGCGCTAGCGCGGTGGCTGCCGGCGCCGGTGGCCGGGGCGATCGCGGTGCCGTTCGCGGCCCAGCTCGCTTGCACGCCGGTGATCGCGGCGCTGTCGGGGGAGGTCAGCCTGGTCGCCGTGCTCGCGAACCTCGCGGTCGCTCCGGTCGTCGGTCCGGCGACGGTTCTCGGGCTGGCCGGCGGTCTGGTCGGGCTGGTGTGGGAGCCTCTCGGGCGCGCGGTCGGCACCGCCGCCGGGTGGTGTGTCGGCTGGATCGTGCTGGTGGCCGAACGGGGTGCCGACCTGCCGGTTGCGTCGGTCCACTGGGGATCGGGCGCAGTCGCGATCGCCGTCCTCTGCGGCCTCTGCCTGGGTCTCGCGGTCGGCGCGCCCGCGCTGCTGCGCCGGCGCGGCCTCGGCGTCGCGATCGTCGTCGGCTCGCTGGCGCTGGTGCTCGGAGTGCCGGGCCGGATCTCGTCGCTGCCCGGCTGGGTGACGCACGGCTGGCCGCCGCGCGGCTGGGTGCTGGTGGCGTGCGATGTCGGCCAGGGAGACGCGCTGGCGATCTCTGTGGCACCGCATGTGGCGATCGTCGTGGACGCCGGCCCGGATCCTGAGCTCGTCGACCGCTGCCTCGACCGGCTTGGCGTCACCGTGGTGCCGCTGCTGGTGCTGACCCACTTCCATGCCGATCACGTCGCCGGGCTGCCCGGCGTGCTGCCCGGCCGCACCGTGCGTGCGGTGGAAGCCAGCCCGATGCTCGACCCCGTGGCGGGGTTCGAGGAGACGGAGCGAACGGCGGGGGACGCGGGACTGCTGCTCACCCGGGCGCCGTACGCCGCGACCCGGCGCTACGGCGACGTGATCCTCCAGGTGCTCTGGCCCGACCTGGCGGCCCCGACCGCGGGCCCCGGCGACGGCTCGGCCGCCAACGACTCGAGCGTGGTGCTCCTGGTGGAGTCCCACGGGCTGCGGATCCTGCTCACCGGCGACGTCGAGCCGCCTGCGCAGCAGCGGCTCGCGGCGGCGCTGCCCGACCTTGATCTCGACGTGCTCAAGGTGCCGCACCACGGGAGCACCTATCAGGACACCGAGTGGTTGCGCTCGCTCGACGCCGAGGTCGCGGTGGTGTCGGTCGGGGAGGACAACGACTACGGCCATCCCGACCTGCGGCTGCTCGACACGCTCACCGAGAGCGGCGCCGCGGTCGCCCGCACCGACCAGGACGGCAGTGTCGCCGTGGTGGTGGGGGACGACGGACCGGCTGTCGTCACCGAGCACTAGGCTCGCCGACATGCGGGCGGAGGACGTGCTGGGCCGGGTGATCCTGGTGACCGGCAAGGAGGAGTTCCTGGGCGCGCGCATCGTCGACGAGGTCCGCGCCGCCGTCCGCGGCTATGACGCAGAGTCGGAGTTCTCGGAGGCCCAGGCGGGCGACCTCACGCTCGCCACCCTCGGCGAGATGTCGGCGCCGTCGCTGTTCTCATCGGTGCGCTGCGTCGTCGTCCGGTCCCTGGAGAACCTGCCGGACGAGTCCGTCGAGGGCCTGCTGGGCTACGCCGGCGCGCCCGCCGAGGACGTCGCCCTGCTCCTCGTGCACGGAGGCGGCCCCAAGGGTTCCGGCGTGCTCACCAAGCTGCGCAAGCTACCGACCGTCTCCGAGGTGAAGTCGGGCGAGGTCAAGCCCTGGGAGATGGGCAGCTTCGCGGTCGGCGAGGCTCGGCGGCGTGGCGCGACCCTCGACAAGCAGGCGGCCGAGGTGCTGGTGATCGCGGTCGGTCACGACCTGCGGTCCCTTGCCGCCGCGGTCGACCAGCTCACCAGCGACTTCCCGGGCGAGCGGATCGACAAGGAGAAGGTGGGCCGCTACTTCGGCGGTCGCGCCGAGGTCAAGAACTACGAGATCGCCGACGCGATGCTGGCCGGCAACCGGGCGCTCGCGCTGCAGGAGCTGCGGTGGTCCATCGAGAGCGGCACCTCGGAGGTCTACATCCTGTCGGCGGTTGCCGCGCAGCTGCGCTCGCTGGCCAACCACGTCGCCGGCAACAGCGACGGCGGGATGCCGCCGTGGAAGCTGAAGAACCTCAACGCCCAGGCCCGCGGCTGGACACCGCCGGGGCTGGCCCGCGCGATCCGGGCGGTCGCGAAGGCGGACGCGGACCTGAAGGGCGCGTCCAGCGACGCGTCCTACACCCTCGAGCGGCTGGTGCTGACCATGGCGGCCCTCCGCCAGAGTCACTGACGACGAAGGCGCCCACCCCGGACGGGGTGGACGCCTTCGCGAAAGACGATGCTCCGGACCGGAGCCGAGGCCTCAGAGAGAGGCAGACTTCTTCATGATCGCGGACTTGCGGTTCGCGGCCTGGTTCTTGTGGATGACGCCCTTGGAGGCGGCCTTGTCGAGCTTCTTGGCAGCGTCACGACCGAGCGCGATGGCCTGGTCCTTGTCGCCGGCCTCGGCGGCCTCGCGGAACTTGCGCACGGCCGACTTCAGACCGGTCTTGACGGCCTTGTTGCGCTCGTGACGCTTCTCGTTCTGCTTGTTCCGCTTGATCTGGCTCTTGATGTTCGCCACTACTTATGCCCTTACGTCTTGATCCGCGGTTCGAGATCCGTGGGATCGATGAAAGCTGGTCTGGTCCGGAGTGCATCGGGGCTTGCCAGAAAAGGGGTCCAGGCCTGCCCGTGACGCGACTGGCAAGGCTAACAGCGGTGCCGTGGCGCACCCAAATCGACCACAGGGTGCGCAGGTGTGGGAAATTGCGCTCCGTGGTGAACGCCTCGAAGTCCCCGATCCTCGCGATGCTGATCGCGCTCGGGTCGATGTTGTTCTGGGTCCTCGTCATCGTCGCGGCGGTCGAGGAGAGCGACCTCCTCATCGGCATCGCCCTGGCGATCGGGGCCGTGATCGCGATCGTGCTGATCACGCGGGCGGTCCGGCGGAGCAGGGCCCGCCGCGCCCAACGCGACCGGATCCTCGACGAGGGAACCACCGCGAAGGCGCGGATCGTCAGCGCGAAGAACAACGGGTCGCTCAACAACGACCCCTACGTCGACTTCGTCCTCGAGGTGCGGCCCGAAGGTGGCGAGGCGTACCAGGTCAGCCATCGCACCCTCGTGTCGCAGATGGCGATCCCCCGGGTCCAGCCGGACACCGAGATCGACGTGTGGGTCGATCCGGACGACCCGCAGTCCGTCGTCATCGACCCTGCGTTCACGAGCTGAGCCCGAGCCGCCGCTCCGCCGCGCCGAGGAACCGCGCCGACTCGACGCGGCGGAATGCTGCCAGTGTCGGCAGGTTGACGTCGACCGCGGTCACCGCACGCACGGCCAGGTTGGTGCCGATGCCGACCAGCCAGGTCGTGACCGCATCGTCGCCGATGTCCGCCAAGGCAGGCGAGGTGGCCAGTGACCGGTCGAACCACGGCTGGTCGACCCGCTCGAGCCGCGCCAGCAGCGGGTCGAGCCACGCCCGACCGACGCCCGCGGCTCCCCAGTCGAGAAAGACGATGTCGCCGGTCGGCCGCTGCAGCAGGTTGTCGACGCGGATGTCCCAGTGCACGAGAGAGTCCGATGGCCCTTCGGCAAGCCTCGCCATCCGTTCCCGCCAGCCGGCGGCGTCGCCGCGCACCCACGAGGGGACCGGGGCCTCCGGCAGCCGGTCGATGTCGTCGAACGCCAGCAGCCACTGCCGGAAGGTCGCGCGCAGGTCGGTCAGCCCGGGCTTCATCAGCAGGCTGCCGACGAGGTGCTGCGCGTCGGCGACCGTTGCCCGGCTGCGCAGCACCGCGCCGAGCTCGTCGGTCGCTGCGACCAGCCGCTCCATGGTGGCGTCGTCGCGGAGGTCGGGATGTCGACCATCGACGTCCTCCAGCAGCAGGGCGACCCGGTCGCCGTCGTCGTACGACGCCAGCAGGTCGGCCCAGAGCGGGTGGGAGCCCAGCAGCGTGAGCATCGTGATCTCGCGGCGGAACAGCGTCGGCGTGTCGGGATTGAGGTCGGACCCGACCGCCTTGACGAACGCCCGGGTGCCGTCGGCGCATCGCACTCGGGTCGCGCACCCGGGCGACATCCCGCCGACCTGGTCGACGGCCTCGACGACGGGCGAGCCCAGCGTGTGCTCGACCCAGTCGCGCACCACGTCCGGCATGGAGGCGTACGGCGCCCGCACGCCGACCGCACGAGGCGCCGTCACGAGCCGGCCCAGCCGCGCCGCTCGGCGAGCCACTCGTGGAGGACGTCGCGCTGCCACGCCTGGGCGTCTCGGAGGTACGGCGACGTCGGCGGCACCGGCTGCGTCGCCGAAGCCGCGAAGTAGCCGAGGATCAGCGCGATGACGATGTCGATCTGCTCCGGGTCGACCGCAGCGAGCAGGGGATGCCCGGCGATGTGCGCCTCGACGTCGAGCCCGTCGCCCCGCGGGCCGATGAGCAGGAACAGCGAGTCGAGCCAGGCGGCGCCGCGCACCGGCCAGTTCCAGTCGCAGATCACGGTCGACCCGTCGGGGCGGACCAGCAGGTTGTCGTCGCGCATGTCCATGTGGATCACGGTGTCGCCGTCGACGACGTCGGCGTACTGAGCGGCGAGCGACCCACAGTCCGCGGCCCGGGGGTGGTCGACCCGTTCCCACAGCGCCGGCCAGCCGGCGAAGTCGTCGACGGCCCGGTCGATCCCCGCCGGGGCCGGCGTCAGCTGATCGGCGATCGCGACCGCCATCCGGGACGCTGCCGCGAGCTCGTCCGGAACCCACGGACGCTGCGGCGCCCGCCCCTCGACGTACTCGAAACCGAGGACGACCCAGTCGTCGGCGTCGTGCAGCCACCGCAGCCTCGGAGCCGGCACGCCGTCCGGGAGCAGCGCCAGCTTGCGGGCCTCCTCCCGGTAGGAGTCGGCGAACAGCCGCTGGGCGATCACCGACGCCGCCTTCACGAAGTGGCGGCTGCCGTCGGCACACGTCAGCACTGACGCGAACCCGGGCGTGAAGCCCGACGTCTGGGACACCGCGTCGGTGACGGGCGACCCGAGCCGCCGCTCCACCTCGGCCCGGATGTGCGGCGGCAGGAACTGCCACTCCAGCCGGCGGGCAGTGCGGCCGTGCGGGATCCGGTGGGGGAGGGGTACGGCGCTCACGGCGCCCATCCTCACCGAGTCGGCTGATCTTCGCGCCGGGATATTGCCGACTCGGCGCGTCTTACCCCTGGGACAGCGCCGAGCCGGCTCATCTTAAGATGCGCCGACTCGGCGTCATGCCGGCACCGAAGATGCGCCGACTCGGCGTCAGCCGGCACCGAAGATGCGCCGACTCGGCGTTATGCGGGGGACTGCGGAAGAATGGGCCCATCATGTCCGTTCCCGCCCCGCTGCCCGGTCGCACCGACCCCGCGATCATCCGCAACTTCTGCATCATCGCCCACATCGACCACGGCAAGTCGACGCTGGCCGACCAGATGCTGCGGCTGACCGGCGTGGTCAGCGAACGCGACGCGCGGGCGCAGTACCTCGACCGGATGGACATCGAGCGCGAGCGCGGCATCACCATCAAGAGCCAGGCCGTCCGGATGCCGTGGACCGTGGTCGCGGGCAACGAGGCAGGCGCGGAGCCGGGCACCTACGTCCTCAACATGATCGACACTCCGGGCCACGTCGACTTCACCTACGAGGTCTCGCGGTCGCTGCAGGCGTGCGAGGCGGCGATCCTGCTCGTCGACGCCGCCCAGGGGATCGAGGCGCAGACGCTCGCGAACCTCTACCTGGCGATGGGCGCCGACCTGCACATCATCCCGGTGCTCAACAAGATCGACCTGCCGAGCGCCAACGTGGACAAGTACGCCGCGGAGCTGGCCGGGCTGGTCGGCTGCGACGTGTCCGACGTGCTCCTGACCAGCGCCAAGACCGGCGTGGGAGTCGACGCCCTGCTCAACGAGATCGTGAAGCAGACGCCGCCGCCGGTCGGTGACGCCGACAAGCCTGCCCGCGCTCTGATCTTCGACTCGGTCTACGACACCTACCGCGGCGTCGTCACCTACGTCCGGGTGATCGACGGCAAGCTCACGCACCGCGACCGGATCAAGATGATGTCGACCAACGCCGTGCACGAGATGCTCGAGGTCGGCGTCATCAGCCCGGAGCCGGTGAAGTCGGGGGAGATCGGCGTCGGCGAGGTCGGCTACCTGATCACCGGCGTGAAGGACGTCCGCCAGTCGCGGGTCGGGGACACGGTGACGTCCCAGCACCACGGCGCGACCGAGCCGCTCGGCGGCTACAAGCACCCCAACCCCATGGTCTACGCCGGCCTCTATCCCATCGACGGCGACGACTACCCGGTCCTCCGCGACGCGCTCGAGAAGCTGCAGCTCAACGACGCGGCACTGACCTACGAGCCCGAGACGTCGGGAGCGCTGGGGTTCGGCTTCCGGCTCGGCTTCCTGGGCCTCCTGCACATGGAGATCACCCGCGACCGGCTCGAGCGGGAGTTCAACCTCGACCTCATCTCGACCGCGCCGAACGTCGTCTACGAGGTCGTCATGGAGGACGGCAAGACCTTCGAGGTCACCAACCCGAGCGAATACCCCGACGGCAAGATCGCCGAGGTCCGCGAGCCGGTCGTCAAGGCCACGATCCTCAGCCCGAGCGACTACATCGGCACGATCATGGAGCTCTGCCAGACCAAGCGCGGCAACCTGGGAGGCATGGACTACCTCTCCGAGGACCGGGTCGAGATGCGCTACACGCTGCCGATGGGCGAGATCGTCTTCGACTTCTTCGACCAGCTGAAGAGCCGCACCAAGGGCTACGCCTCCCTCGACTACGAACGCTCGGGTGAGCAGGCAGCCGACCTGGTCAAGGTCGACATCCTGCTGCAGGGCGAGCCGGTCGACGCGTTCAGCGCGATCGTGCACCGCGAAGCGGCGTACTCCTACGGCGTGATGATGGCGTCGAAGCTCAAGGAGCTGATCCCGCGCCAGCAGTTCGAGGTCCCGATCCAGGCCGCGATCGGCGCCCGGGTGATCGCCCGCGAGAACATCCGCGCGATCCGCAAGGACGTGCTCGCCAAGTGCTACGGCGGTGACATCACCCGCAAGCGCAAGCTGCTCGAGAAGCAGAAGGAAGGCAAGAAGCGGATGAAGATGGTCGGCCGGGTCGAGGTGCCCCAGGAGGCTTTCGTCGCCGCGTTGTCGACCAGTGGTCCCGCGGGGGACAAGCCGAAGAAGTGACCAGGCCTCGGTTGCTGCGGGCCGCGGCGGCAGCGGTGCTGCTGCTGCTGCTCGCTGCCGGCTGCGCGGGCGAGGTCCAGCAGGACGGTGACCGCGCCGAACGCGTCCCCCTCTCCGACGTGACGTGGGACGACCACCTGCTGTCGTCGGGCGACCTGGACACCTGCGGCTCCGTCGCGGTGACGTCCGACGGCGACCAGGACCTCCGGGTCGCCCTTGTCGACCGGGACCGGGTGCTCGTCCCGGAGGTCACGCCGCCGGCCGGTTCGGACGTCGTGATCCGCAACGACTGGATCACCACCGGCGGCTGCGTCCCGACGGCCGGCGGCCCGGTGGTCGTGGTCGAGGCGAAGAAGGCGAACGCCAACCTCTACGACTCCGATCCCAAGATCGCGGCCGGGTTCACGCCCGCCGGCAAGCAGCTCTGGTCGATCGAGCTCGCCGGTGACCTCGCCGGCAACTACGAGGGTCGCGGCGCGATCACCTTCGAGTCGCTCGACGACAACTCCTGGACCGTCGTCGACGCGCGCAGCGGCGCGATCGTCGCTTCGGGCGGGCTGGCGGGCGGTACGCCGGTGACGGCGCTGGGTCCGACCCTGGTCGACGACCTCGCGGGCGGGCTGCTGGAGCTGCCCAGTGGCAGGGAGGTCGGCCTCGCGGGCGACTCGACTGCGCAGGTCGACGACGACCGGCTCCTGCTCGAGACCGCCGACGGGGTCCGGCTGGTGAGGCTGCCAGACCTCGAGGTGATCTGGAGGGCCCAGGAGGACATCCGGCTCACCGGGATCTGGACCGAGGCCGCCGACCTGTCCACGTCGACGGTCGTGGCCTTCTCGACCGACGGCACGATCGTCGGCCTCGACCTGGCGACGGGCAAGGTGAAGTGGGAGTCGGACACGCCCCGCGACGACGTCGACGGACTGACCACCCAGGTCGGGTCCGGCGTGGTCGCCTTCCGGGCGAACAGCACGGACGGACTCGGCCAGGTCGTGCTCGACTCCGCGAGCGGCGAGGAGCTGTTCGGCGCCCAGGGCTACGTCGTCGCCGACCAGGGCCTGCTGGTCGACGTGAAGAACGGGCTGCCCACGCCGGTCACCGTCGACGACCTGCGCTGACTGTCGCTGACCGGGGCGTCAGTGCCCGGCATCGGGCGACGGATCGCCCCAGGCGGCGCGGACACCGCCCCAGACGTCGGCGTACCTCCCCGGCGCCCCGCGGTACGGCGAACCGCGCTCCAGTCTCGCGTGGATGATCGGCGCGACCAACCGCAGCACGTGGCGCTTCACCCCTGCCCGGGAGCGGACCTCCGCGATCATGTCCTGCCACGAGTGGTGCTGGAACCGCAGCTTGGCCTGGGCAGCGGCCGTGTCCATCCAGTCCGTGGCGAACCACGCCGCGTCGTCCTCGGGATCGCCGGGCCGTCCGGTAGGAATCGCGCCCGCCAGACCCATGGCGGCGACCATCTCCCCGCCGACGTCGCCCTGGATCCGCCGGTGGCTGGCGTCGCCGCCGATCAGGAAGGTCTCACCGACGACCGGCGCCTCCGCCGCTGCTGCGAAGGCCGTCGCGACGTCGCGCACGTCGACGGTCTGCAGCCGACCGTCCGCCGGCAGCAGGGCACTGAACTGCAGCGTGTCGGACCCGCCAGCCGTGCGGGGGCTGACGGTGAGCACGCCGGCGAGGCGCAGGATCACGAAGTCGAGTCCCGACTCGCGGACGATCGCCTCGGCCTCCGCCTTGTGCTGCCCGTAGTTGTCCGAGGGAGCGATCGGCGTCTCCGGGGTCAACAGGCCGAGGTCGCGATGAGGGTTGCGGGAGCCGTGGACCGCCATGCTCGACGCGAGCACGAACCGCGGCTGCCGTGCTGCTCGGGCGGAGGCATCGGCCAGCAGGCGCACGGAGTCGACGTTCACCGCGCGCGCGACCTGGGGCGCCGCGTAGCACGTGGGCGGGATCACGGCCGCCAGATGGACGACGACGTCCGGGCGGATGTCCCGGAGGAGCGCGGCGACCTCCCACTCCTGGGTGAGATCGGCCCATCGCGCCGCCAACCGCGGCGTCCGTCGGTGGCGGGAGAAGGCCTTGCGGTTCTCGGCCGTCGGCAGGTCGGTCGCGGTCACCTGCCAGCCGTCCGCCAGCATCCGCTCGACCACGGCAGTCCCGACCAGGCCGCACGCACCGGTAACGAGAACGTGTTGCACGTGCGAAGGCTAGCCGAGCCCGACGACCCGCAGGTCTGATGGGATGGACCCGTGCTGACGATTCCGCCCGGCCTCGACCGGCAGCGGTCGCTCGGTCCGGAGTGGGCCGGCTGGCTCGACCGGCTCCCCGGCCTCGCGGCCGACGTGCTGGACGAGTGGGAGCTCAGCCCCGACGGCGATCCGTTGCACGGCTTCTGCTCGCTCGTGCTTCCCGTGAAGACCCCGTCGGGGATCGACGCGGTGCTCAAGCTGCACACCGACGCGGAGGCGGAGGAGTCCGACCACGAGCACCTCGCGCTGCAGCGGTGGCGGGGCAGGGGAGCCGTGCGGCTGCTCCGCGCCGACCCGGGGCGGCGGGCGCTGCTGCTCGAGCGGCTCGACCAGGTCAACCTCAACGACCAAGGGGACCAACACGCGTGCGAGGTCGTCGCCCGCCTGTACGCCCGGCTGCATGTGCCGCCGATGCCCCAGCTGCGCGAGCACGCGTCGTACGTCGCCCGGTGGGCCGCCGACCTCGCCCGCGACGCGCACGCCGTACCTGTCCCACGGCGCCTCGTCGACCAGGCGATCTCCCTCGCCAGGGACCTGGGCTCCGAACCGGCCACCTCAGTGATCCATGCCGACCTGCACTATGAGAACGTGCTGCTCGGTGAGCGCGACGGCGAGCCGACCTGGCTGGCGATCGACCCGAAGCCGACCAACGGCGACCCGCACTACGAGATCGAGCCGATGCTCCGCAACCGCTTCGAGGAGTACGGCGCCGCCGGCACGGTGCGGGACGGGATCCGGCTCCGCTTCCACACCCTCGTCGACACCGCCGGCTTCGAGGAGGCGCGGGCCCGGGACTGGGTGATCGTGCGCAGCATCCTCAATGCGCACTGGGCGGTCGCTGATGCGATGCGAGCCGCTCGCGCGATGACGCCCGACGAGCAGGACCACGTGACGTGCTGCATCACGATCGCGAAGGCCGTGCAGGACTGAGGCGGAAGGAGTCGTGTGCCCCAGAGCTCGCTCTTCCACGGTGTCAGGCACACGACTCCGATGATCGGCTGCGGAGACCGCGCTCGGCGGGTCCAGCGGGACGGAATACTCACGCGACGCTGACCACCGTCGGGTGGGACGATCAACCCATGGCCCGCCTGCTCTCCATCAACGTCGGTCGACCCAAGGAAGCCGACTGGGCGGGCATCGGAGCCACGGCGATCGACAAGCAGCCGGTGACCGGACCGGTCGCGCTGACCGAGCTCGGTGTCGCCGGTGACCAGGTCGCAGACACGGTCCACCACGGTGGGCTCGAGCAGGCCGTCTCCGCCTATGCGCGCGAGGACCTCGCCTTCTGGGAGGCGCAGCTGGGTGTCCCGATCCGCGACGGCCAGTTCGGCGAGAACCTCACCACCGAAGGCATCGACCTCAACCAGGCCCAGGTCGGCACCCGGCTGCGGATCGGCGACGCGACCCTCGAGATCTGCAGCGTCCGCACGCCCTGCAACGACTTCAAGCACTGGATGGGCCTCAGTGGCTTCGACAACACCGTGTGGGTGAAGCGCTTCGCCACCGCCCGCCGGCCGGGTCCCTACCTGCGGGTCGTCGAGACCGGCACGCTCACCGCCGGCGACGCCGTCGAGGTCGTGCACGAGCCGTCGCACGGCGTCACGGTGGAGGTCCTGTTCGTCGCCCTCAACTTCGACCACAGCCGACTGCCCGAGCTGCTCGCGATCGACGATCTCGCGCCGAAGGTGCGCCGCAGGGTCGACGAGTATCTCGGCGGACAGCGGGTCCCTTACCGGCAGGGGCAGGAGTGATCTAGGTTACGGGTGTCATTCCCGCCGGTCTCGGACGCGCATGAGGAGCATCATGCCCATCAACCACGACATCAGCTTCCTCGAGCACATGCCCCAGAACGTGGCGGTCCAGTTCCTGGACCGCGTCGCTGCATCGGGCTCCAAGGAGGCGTTCCGCTTCCCGCGCGGCGACGCCTGGGAGTCGGTGACCTGGGCCCAGGCCGGCGACCGCGTACGACGCCTCGCGGCCGGCCTGCTCTCCCTCGGCCTCGAGCCCGAGCAACGGGTCGGCATCGCGTCGTCGACGCGCTACGAGTGGATCCTCGCCGACCTCGCCGTGATGTGCGCCGCCGGCGCGACCACGACCGTCTATCCGTCGACCGGTCCCGAGGACACCGCCTACATCGTGGGCGACTCCGACTGCCGCTTCGTCTTCGCCGAGGACGGCTCGCAGCTCGAGAAGCTCCAGGCTCACCGCGACGAGCTGCCGAACCTGGCCAAGGTGATCTCGTTCGACGACGAGCTCGCCGACGGTGACTTCGTGATCTCGATGGACGCGCTGGCCGAGCTGGGCGACGCCTACCTGGCCGACCACCCCGACGCGATCGAGGCGGTGAGCAAGGAGATCCGGCCCGACCAGCTGTCGACCCTCATCTACACCTCCGGGACGACCGGACGCCCCAAGGGCGTGCGCACGCTGCACCGGGCGTGGGTCTTCGAGGGCGAGGCCATCAAGGCGCAGGACATCCTCGACGAGAGCGACCTGCAGTTCCTCTGGCTCCCGATGGCCCACTCCTTCGGCAAGGTGCTCCTCTCGACGCAGCTCGCCTGCGGCTTCGCGACCGCGATCGACGGCCGCGTCGACAAGATCGTCGACAACCTCGGCATCGTGAAGCCGACGTTCATGGGCGCCGCGCCCCGCATCTTCGAGAAGGCGCACGCCCGTATCGTCACCATGCAGGCGGCCGAGGGCGGCGCCAAGGAGAAGATCTTCCTCAAGGCGTTCGAGGTCGGAGCCAAGGTCAACAAGCTCAAGGCTGCCGGCAAGTCGGTCCCGCTGCCGCTCAAGCTCCAGCACCAGCTGTTCGACAAGCTGGTCTTCAGCAAGGTCCGCGAGCGGTTCGGCGGCCGGGTGAAGTTCTTCATCTCCGGCTCCGCGGCGCTCAACGCCGAGATCGCCGAGTGGTTCCACTCGGCAGGCATCCTCATCCTCGAGGGCTACGGCATGACGGAGAACGCCGCAGGCGCCACGGTCAACCACCCGAACGAGTACAAGATCGGCACCGTCGGCATGCCGTTCCCCGGCACCGAGGTCCGCATCGCGTCCGACGGCGAGGTGCAGCTCAAGGGCCCGCACATCATGGCCGGCTACCACAACCGCGACGAGGCGACCGCCGAGGCGATGACCGCCGACGGCTGGCTGCGCACCGGCGACAAGGGCGAGCTCGACGCCGACGGCTTCCTCCGGATCACCGGCCGCATCAAGGAGCTCTTCAAGACCTCCGGCGGCAAGTACATCGCGCCCCCCGCGATCGAGGCCAAGTTCAAGGCGATCTGCCCCTACGTCAGCCAGTTCATGGTGTTCGGCGCCGAGCGCAACTTCGTGGTTGCCCTGATCACCGTCGACCCGGACGCGATCGCCGGCTGGGCCAAGGAGAACGGCATGGGCGGTACGTCGTACACCGACCTCGTCCGCTCCGAGCAGGTGACGTCGATGATCGGCGACTACGTCGACGACCTCAACGGCCAGCTGAACCGGTGGGAGACCATCAAGAAGTGGGAGCTCCTCGACCACGACCTGACCATCGAGTCCGGCGAGCTGACGCCGTCGCTGAAGGTGAAGCGCTCGGTCGTGGAGGCCAACAACAAGGACCTCATCGACTCCTTCTACGGCTGAGCGCCTTGGTTTCGAGGCTCGCTTCGCTCGCACCTCAACCAGCGGCGGGGTTCTACGTCCCGGTCTGACAGCTGCCTGCGACAATCGATGCGTGCCGTCCGCGCTGCCCGAAGGCGAGCCCGTCCCGACCGACGGCTCACTCCCCGCGAGCGCGCTGGCCTCGCTGGGCACCCGCCGGTTCGGGTTCTACGTCCACGTGCCGTTCTGCAGGGTGCGATGCGGCTACTGCGACTTCAACACCTACACGGCCGAAGAGCTGGGCGGCGGCGTCTCCCGGCAGACCTACGTCGACCACGCGGTCGCCGAGATCAGGCTGGCCCGGTCCGTGCTCGGTGCCGTCGACCTGCCGGTGACGACGGTCTTCCTCGGCGGAGGCACGCCGACGCTGCTGCCCGCCGCGGACCTCGGCACGGTGATCGCCGCCATCGACTCCGAGTTCGGACTCGCACCGGATGCCGAGGTGACCACCGAGGCCAACCCCGACTCGGTCGACCGGACCTACCTCGAGCAGCTGCGGGCAGCCGGCTACAACCGCATCTCCTTCGGCATGCAGTCGGCGGTGCCGCACGTGCTCGCGACCCTCGACCGCACCCACGACCCCGAGCGGGTGCCGAGCGTCGTCGCCGCGGCCCGCGCCGCGGGCTTCGAACAGATCAGCCTCGACCTCATCTACGGCACGCCGGGCGAGAGCGCAGCCGACTGGGTGACGTCGGTCGAGGCAGCGTTGGCGTGCGAGCCGGACCACGTCTCGGCGTACTCCCTGATCGTGGAGGAGGGCACCGCACTCGCCCGCCGGGTCAAACGCGGTGAGCTGCCGATGCCGGACGAGGACGACCTCGCGGACAAGTACCTCGCCGCCGACGACCTGCTCGCGGCCGCCGGCCTGGAGTGGTACGAGGTCTCGAACTGGGCGGTGCGACGTGAGGCACGGTGCCGCCACAACCTGGGCTACTGGACCGGCGCCGACTGGTGGGGCGTCGGGCCCGGCGCCCACTCCCACGTCGGCGGCGTGCGGTGGTGGAACGTCAAGCACCCGGCGGCGTTCGGCGACCGGCTCGCGGCGGGCGTGAGCCCTGCCCACGCACGGGAGGTGCTCGATGCCGCCACCCGGCAGGTCGAGCGGGTCCTGCTCGAGGTCCGGATCCGAGAGGGTCTCGACGGCGCAGGTCTGGACGACGTCGGCCGGGCCGCGGTGCCGGGACTGGTCGCACGCGGCCTCGTCGATGCCGGTCAGTGGGGCCTCGGGGGCCGGGTCGCGCTCACCCGGACCGGCCGACTGTTGGCGGACGCCGTGGTGCGCGACCTGATCGGCTAGTGTCCGAGCCATGGCCGACGAGGAGCAGCAGGAACCGGACGACCTCACCATGTTCGCTCCGGCGCAACCGACCCCACCGCCGAACGAGCCGCCGGCGATGCCGGTCAACGTTCCGCCGCCCGCGCCGTACGTTCCGCCGCCCGCGCCCACTCCGCCGCCCGTGGCGGGCCAGCCCTACCAGCCGTACGGCGCGCCGCCGCCGGCGCCCTACGGCCAGGTGCCGGGGGTGGCGGCCTTCGACGCCAGTGCGCCCTATGGCGTCGACCCGCTCACGGGGATGCCCTACTCGGACAAGTCCAAGCTGGTCGCCGGCCTGCTGCAGATCCTGGTGCCGCTGGGCATCGGCAGGTTCTACATGGGGCACACCGGTGTCGGCGTCGCCCAGCTGCTCGTCACGATCTTCACCTGCGGCATCGGCGCGCTCTGGCCGTTCATCGACGGCATCCTGATCCTCACCGGCAACCCGAGGGACGGGCTGGGACGCCCGATGAAGATGAGCTGACCGCCGCTACTCGACCGTCACGAAGTCGATCAGCTCCTCGACCCGGCCGAGCAGCTCGGGCTCGAGGTCGGCGAAGGATCCCACCCGGGAGAGGATGTGCTGCCACGCCCGGGCGATGTCGGCCTGGTCGCGGTGCGGCCAGCCGAGGTGCTGGCACACGCCCTTCTTCCACTCGACGTTGCGAGGGATGGTCGGCCACGCCCTGAGCCCGAGCCGCTCCGGCTTGACCGCCTGCCAGATGTCGACGTAGGGGTGGCCGACGATCCGGACGTGCGGCCCGTTCGGCCCGCGCGCGATCGCATCGGCGATGCGTGACTCCTTCGAGCCCCGGACCAGGTGGTCGACCAGCACGCCGACCCGCCGCTGCGGGCCGGGCTTGAAGGACACCAGGTGGTCGGCCAGGTCGTCCACGCCGCCGAGGTACTCGACGACCACCCCTTCGATCCGGAGGTCGTCGCCCCAGACCTTCTCCACCAGCTCCGCGTCGTGCCGGCCCTCGACGAAGATCCGGCTCGCGCGCGCCACCCGGGCCTTGGCACCGCGGACGGCGACCGAGCCGCTCGCCGTCCGGGTGGCGCCTGCCGGGGCAGCACGACGGACCGGGGCGGTCAGGATCACCGGCCGGCCCTCGAGCAGGAAGCCCGGCCCGAGCGGGAACGTGCGCCGCTTCCCGCGCCGGTCCTCCAACGTGAGCGTGTGCAGATCGCGGTCGACGGCGACGATCTCGCCGCACCAGTCCGTGGTGACCTCCTCGACGACGGCGCCGATCTCGGCCGGCGCCTCGACGGCACGGCCGTTCTTCGGCGTCTTCCAGTCACCCGCCAGCACATCGGTCCCGTAGCGATCGCTCACGACCCGTGACCGTACGGGCCGCCGCCGACAGAGTCGGGATGCCGCGCCGTGATCGGCCCCGCCGGTGCGCGCTGGACGGATCGCTATGACGACCGTCAGACTCGAATCGTGCTCGATCGCATCACCGGGTGGCTGTACGAGCGCCTGGGATCCCGGTACTGGCTGGTCCTGGCGATCGGTCAGGCGGTCGTGTCGATCGTCGTCGCGCTCCTGACGGTCGTGATCCTCGCCTCCTACTACGACGCGAGCACGCACCAGGTGGCGCGCCTCGCGGCCTTCGGCTCGATCCTGACGGCGGTCGCGATCTTCGGCGCGTCGCTGCGCACCCGGTCGGCGTTCTGCGCGGTCCGCACCTGGCACGACACGCCCGCTCCCACCCCGGAGGAGACGGTCAGCGCCTGGGAGACGGCATCGACGCTGACCTATCGCCAGTTCCGCAGCAACAGCTGGTGGATCAACCCGTTCGTCGTGCTGCCGACCAGCGTCTTCGGTGTCGTGCTGTTCGACCTGCGCTGGCTCGACTTCTTCGCACTCGCCCTCGCGTGCGTGGTGCCCGCTGTCTACGCCACCGTCCTGAGCTACTCGGCGGGGGAGATGCTGTCCCGGCCGATGGTCAGCGACATCGCCAAGGTGCTGCCGGACGACTTCCCCTTCACCCGCCTCGGCCTGCCGGTGCGCAAGCGGATCCTCCTCGGGCCGTCGATCTACACGATCGCGACCGCGATGCTGGTCGCGAGCCTGCTCGGCGACCGCAGTGGATCAGACGATCTGGTGCTCACCGTCGTGGCCTCGGTCTGCGTCGGCCTGACCCTCTCCCAGGAGCTCTCGGTCCTCCTCGCCGAGGCGATCACGATCCCCATCGAGCGGGTCCGCCGGGCGATGACGCGGGTCGCCGACGGCGACCTGACCGCCCGGGTGCCGGTGACGACCAGCGACGAGCTCGGCGAGCTCGCCCACGACTTCAACCTGATGGCGCGGGGTCTCGAGGAGCGCGAGCAGATGCGGGCCGCCTTCGGCACCTACGTCGACAAGGAGGTCGCCGCGCTGATCCTGTCGGGGCAGTTCCCGGAGGAGGGTGTCGAGGTCGACGTCTCGATCATGTTCTGCGACGTACGCGGGTTCACGTCGTACGCCGAGGGCGCGCCGGCCACCGAGGTGGTCGCCACCCTCAACCGGCTGTTCTCGATCATGGTGCCGATCGTCGACCGGCACGGCGGTCACGTCGACAAGTTCATCGGCGACGGGTTGCTGGCGGTCTTCGGTGCGCCGGAGGTCCACCCCGACCACGCCGACCGGGCCGTCGCGGCTGCGTGCGAGATCGCCGCGGCCACGGCGGCCGCGGGCACCGGCCTCAGCGTCGCGGCCGGCGTCAACACCGGCCGCGTCGTCGCCGGGTCGATC
The DNA here is from genome assembly GCA_963766035.1 of uncultured Actinomycetota bacterium. Classification (GTDB taxonomy): domain Bacteria; phylum Actinomycetota; class Actinomycetes; order Propionibacteriales; family Nocardioidaceae; genus Nocardioides. Next base: position 572,186 of record CAVXYP010000006.1, read on the forward strand.
GGCGGCGCCGGCCGGCTGAACTTCAGCGTGATCGGCGATGCCGTCAACGTCGCCGCCCGGGTCGAGGCCGCGACCCGCGACACGGGCGACGACGTGCTGATCACCGTCGCGACGGCGCAGAGGCTGACCAGGGACGTGCGGCTGGTCTCACGGGGCAGCGTGCCCCTCAAGGGCAAGGCCGAGCCGCTCGAGGTGTTCGCGCCCCAACCCGAGGTTGCCGCGGATCCGGCGTTCTCTTAAGGCGCCTCCTCCGACAAAGCCTCGTCCTCGCCAGCGTTCTCGGGCACTTCGGGAGGCAGGTCGTGTTGCTTGGTCTGGTCGGGGTCGTCATAAGGGTCATCGACCGGGGCCTCGTCGGGGTCCGGCTCGGGCGGGGGCACATTCAGGTTCGACATGTCTGAGCGGTACCCGAACGGCCGGGTCGGATCCTCAGACGAGGGGCAGCCGCTTCTGGGATCGGGGCAGCTGTTCGTAGCCGCGCGCGATGGCGCCCGCGAACCGCCAGTCGTCGGTCGGCCACGGCCATTCGGCGGCACCGGCGGCGTCCTCCGGTCGGACGCCGCGCTCCGCGAGGTCGCGGATGTTCGCGCTGACCCATGCCAGGTCGGAGCGCTGCTGCTCGACCCAGCCGCGGTCTCCCGGGAGGCCGTGGCCCGGCACCACGGTCGTGCCGGGCGTGACCAGGCCGAGGACCACGTCGATGGTGGCCGGCCAGTCGAGCGGGAACGAGTCCTGGCCGTAGACGGGCGGACCGGACTCCTCGAGCAGGTCCCCGGCGAGCAGGACGTCGGCGTCCGGCACCCGCACGACCAGGTCCCCACCGGTGTGGCCCCGACCCGGGTGCACCAGCTCGATCATCCGGTCGCCGAGGTCGACGGTCGTGACGCTGGAGAACGTCTGGTCGGCGGGGACGATCTCGGTCGCCAGGATCTCCTCGGACCTCGGGTCCGTGCGCTCGCCGTCGCGGTATGCCCGCTGCACCCGCTCGCCGGCGGCCACCGTCCTGGCCGCCGCGGTGTCGGTCGCGTGGATCGGCACGGCGCCGTACGCCGCCCGGAGCTCGGCGTTGCCGAACGTGTGGTCGAAGTGCTCGTGGGTGTTGACCACGGCGACCACGTCGCCGACGCCGAGCCGACGGACGTCGTCGACGACCTCGCGTGCCGCCTGGCTGGAGGTGTGGGTGTCGACGACGAGCAGGCCCGCAGCACCACCCACCAGGGTGATGTTGACGTCGAACCAGGGGTAACGGGCCAGCCACACCCGGTCTGCGATCTCGGTGAAGGGCATGCTGGCGACGCTAGCCGCTGGTTGAGTGCGAGCGCAGCGAGCCTCGGAGCCGAGGCGGACGGTATCCTTGGCACTCCGGGGATCCGAGTGCCAGTTGACGTGGGCGAAGGAGGCGAGATGCAGGAGGACCGCAGGCTCGCCGTGCTGCGCGCCATCGTCGAGGACTACGTCGCCACCGAGGAGCCGGTGGGGTCGAAGGCACTTGTCGAGCGGCACCACCTCAACGTGTCCCCGGCGACGATCCGCAACGACATGGCCGCGCTCGAGGACGAGGGCTACCTCGCCCAGCCGCACACCAGCGCCGGCCGGGTGCCGACCGACAAGGGCTACCGCCTCTTCGTCGACCGGCTGACGACCGTCAAGCCGATGAGCGCCGCCGAGCGCCGCGCGATCGCCACCTTCCTCGACGGCGCGGTCGACCTCGACGACGTCGTGCACCGCTCCGTGCGCGTGCTCTCCCAGCTCACGCGCCAGGTCGCGGTGGTGCAGTACCCCACGCTGTCCCGCTCGACGGTGCGGCACGTCGAGATCGTGGCGCTCACACCGTCCCGGCTGCTCGTCGTGCTGATCCTCAGCACCGGGCGCGTCGAGCAGCGGGTGGTCGACCTCGCCGACGACCTCCCCGACGACGAGCTGGCCAAGCTGAGGTCTCGGGTCAACCTGGCGGCGACCGGCGAGCAGATCGCGCTGGCCGCGGTCGCGCTCGACGCGATGGTCGCGGGCGGCCAGGCGGCCTCGGCCGCCACCACCGCAGTGGTCGAGACGCTGGTCGAGGCGATGAGCGACCACCGCTCCGACGAGCGCATCGCTGTCGGTGGCACGGCCAACCTGGCGCGCTTCGGCGACAACTTCGACTCCGCGGTCCGGCCACTCCTCGAGGCACTGGAGGAGCAGGTGGTGCTGCTCAAGCTCCTCGGCGAGGCCACCGGCGGCGGCGCGGTCACCGTCCGGATCGGAGCCGAGGGTCCCTACGAAGAGCTGTCGTCGACCAGCGTGGTGACCACGGGCTACGGCCCCGACGACGCGCTGGCCTCGCTCGGCATCGTGGGCCCGACCCGGATGGACTACCCGAGCACGATGGCAGCGGTCCGCGCGGTCGCCCGCTACGTGTCGCGGATCCTCGACGAGGGCTGACCGCCCGCCCGCAGACGAACCCACCCACAGAAGCAAGGAAGCACGTGAGTCAGGACCTGTACGACCTCCTCGGTGTCGCCCGCGACGCGGACGCCGATGCCATCAAGAAGGCCTACCGGCGCCTCGCCCGACAGCTCCACCCCGACGTCAACCCCGACCCGGAGGCGCAGGAGCAGTTCAAGCAGGTGACGGCGGCCTACGAGGTGTTGTCGGACCCCCAGAAGCGGTCGGCCTACGACCGGGGCGGAGACCCGTTCGGCGGCGGCTTCGGCGGCCAGGGAGCCGGTTTCTCGTTCACAGACATCATGGACGCGTTCTTCGGCGGCGCCGGACCTGGCGGGAGCCAGGGGCCGCGTCCCCGCACACGCCGCGGCCAGGACGCGCTGATCCGGCTCGAGGTCGACCTGGCCGAGGCGGCGTTCGGCGTCTCGCGCGAGCTCAAGGTCGACACGGCGATCCGGTGCACGACCTGCGGGGGCGACGGTGCGGCCCCGGGCAGCAAGCCGGTCCAGTGCGAGACCTGCCACGGCCACGGCGAGATCGCCCACGTGCAGCGCTCCTTCCTCGGCGAGATCCGCACCCTGCGGCCGTGCCCGGCGTGCCGTGGCTTCGGCTCCGTCATCCCTGACCCGTGCCGGGAGTGTGCGGGCGACGGCCGGGTGCGCTCGCGTCGTACCCTCACCGTCAAGATCCCGGCCGGCGTCGACACCGGCACCAGGGTCCAGCTGAGCGAGCAGGGTGAGGTCGGCCCCGGCGGCGGCCCTCCGGGCGACCTCTACGTCGAGATCCACGTCGCGCCGCATCCGACGTTCACGCGGCACGGCAACGACCTGCACTGCACCGTCGTCCTGCCGATGACGGCGGCGACCCTCGGCACCACCCTGAGCCTGCCGACCCTCGAGGCCGACCTGGTCAGCGCCGACGGCGCCGCTGAGTCGGGCCTGCAGACCGGGTTCGACCTCGAGGTGCCGCCCGGCACCCAGTCCGGCTCCGAGACCGTCCTCCGCGGCCAGGGCGTGCCCGGACTCCGCGGCGGGCGCGGCGACCTGGTCGTCACCATCAGCGTCGAGACGCCGACCCGGCTCGACGCGCGCCAGGAGGAGCTGCTCCGCGAGCTGGCCGCGCTGCGCGGCGAGGAGCAGCCCACGGGTCAGGTGCGGGCGACCCAGAAGTCGGTCTTCGGACGGCTCCGCGACGCGTTCAACGGCCACTGAGGCGACCCGTCCGTGACCCTCCCGCAGCACCTGGTGCCGTCCCTCGTCGGGGTGGCGCCGGGCGCCACCGTCACGGTCGAGGGCGACGAGGCGCACCACGCGGTCGTCGTACGACGGTTGCGGGTGGGTGAGCAGGTCACCCTGGCCGACGGCTCCGGCCTGGTCGCCACCGGCGAGGTCAGCGCGACGTCGAAGCGCTCCTTCGACGTGCGGGTGGCCGGCGTCGGCGAGAGCACCGAGCCGGTGCCGACCGTCACGGTCGTGCAGGCGCTGCCGAAGGGGGATCGCGGCGAGCTCGCGGTCGGGGTGCTCACCGAGATCGGTGCAGCGCGGATCGTGCCGTGGGCGGCCGCCCGGAGCGTCGCGGTGTGGAAGGGCGAGCGGGCAGCGAAGTCACACGCGAAATGGGAGAGCACGGCCCGGGAGGCGGCCAAGCAGGCGCGCCGGGCCTGGCACCCGGTCGTCCCTCAGCTCGCCTCGACCGCCGATGTCGTCGCGCTGGTCGGGGGAGCCGACCTCGCCGTCGTGCTGCACGAGGCGGCCACCGAGCCGCTCGGGGCCATCGCCGTCCCTGACCTCGGCGAGATCCTGGTCGTCGTCGGCCCCGAGGGCGGGCTCACCGACGACGAGGTCGCCGGCTTCGTCGCGGCAGGGGCGGTCGCCGTACGACTCGGCGACGAGGTGCTCCGCACGTCGACCGCCGGGGTCGCAGCCGTTGCCGCGCTGCTGTCCCGAACTCCTCGCTGGGGCGGTCGGTGAAGTTTCATCACGGTATGTAGGCGAACCGACGCTTCCCATGGCGCACACAGCGTGGGAACTGCAGGTTCGCCTGCATACCGTGGGGAACCTGCACCCGGACGGTGGCCCTAGCGCGCGAGCAGGGCGTCGACCCGCGCGATCTCCTCGTCCAGCTCGACCCTCTCGGTCTTGGTCAGGTCGCGGTGGAGCCGGTCGACCTCGACCCGGTCGTCGACGACCCGCCAGATGCCGGCGAGCCAGCCGCTCGCGAACAAGGTGTTTCCGATGCCTCCGTTGGTGCCCATCCACGACTTCCGGGCCTCCGGGTCGGTGACCCGGTCCCGCGCGGAGTGCGACAACCACACGTTGTCGTAGGTGCCGAGCAGCCGGACCGGTGCCGGCGCGTCCTCGTCGGCGATCGGCGAACCGGCGACGTCGTAGAGCACCCGACCGTCCTCGTCCTCGTGCTGGACCAGGTCGTCCATGCCCTTGAGCACCGGAGCGAGCCGGGTCACCGCGGACCAGGCGGTGACGTCGGCCGCGGTGGCGGGCCCGAAGGCCCGCAGGTAGCGGCGCACCAGCTCCGGGACGTCGGGCTCGGCCATCGGGACCCCGGTCCAGCGGTCGACGTAGTCGTAGACGACACCGCCCGATGCCTTCCAGCAGCCGCGTGGGGGCAGCTGGGCGAGCGGTGCGATGCTCCGCGCGAGCTGGCCCAGCTGGGTGGCCGAGTAGGGGAACCGCTCGGCCAGGGCCTGACCGATCTCCTTCTGCGGCAGGGGCCTGTCGGCGAGCACCTCGCGCAGGGCGGAGACCGCGGCCTGCCGCTCGATCTCGCGGGCGTCGCCGATGGACTGGCTCACGCGCACCTCCTGCTCGATGCGCGGCGCCACCCAGGTGCGGAGCGCAGCCGCGTCGTCGGGCGTGAGCAGGTGGATGGTGCCGCGCATGGTCAGCAGCCGCACCAGCCGCCGCTTCTCGAGGAGGTCGCTGACCTCGTAGGGGTCGACCGCCGTGAGCCGGGCGCTCAGCGAGAGGTAGGGCGGCAGGTTCTCCTGGGCCTGGAGCCCGATGAGGTGCCGCGTCATCTGCTCCGGCGTCATCGAGACCCGCTCGAGCAGGTGCTGACGGAGCAACAGGGTGCGGTTGAGGCGCTGCCGGGTCAGACGCATACCGGAACACTAGTGTTCGGATCAGACAGTCCGGACCGCTGAGAGAGGTGCACCGTGGCGCTGCCCCGCTTCCCGTCGCTGCGACGGGTGCCGGACGGGATCGAGGGCCGGGACCCGGAATACATCCGGCGGATCCTGCCGCGGCTGTGGCTGGCGTTCGAGCTCTACTTCCGGGCCGAGGTCGACGGGTTCGAGCACGTCCCGGACGAGCCGGTGCTCTTCGTCGGCAACCACAGCGGCGGCGCGAGCGTGCCGGACACCTGGCTGTTCCTGCTCGCCTACAACACCTACTTCACCGTCGAGGGACGGCCGTTGATCGGCCTCGCGCACCGGATCATCACCGACACTCCGCTGATAGGCGACCTCGCCCGCAAGTTCGGCATGGTGAAAGCCGGGCCGGACCGGGCCCGGGAGGTGCTGGCGCAGGGCGCCAGCGTGCTGGTGTATCCCGGAGGCGACGTCGAGGCGCTGCGGCCGACTCGGGACCGCAACCGGATCGTCTTCGACGGCCGCAAGGGCTTCCTCAAGCTCGCGCACGACGCCGGCGTCAAGATCGTCCCGGTCGTCGCGACCGGTGGTCAGGAGACGGTGATCATCCTCAACGACGGCCGGAAGACCGCGCGGGCGTTCCGGTTCGACACGCTGCTGCGGATCAAGTCGGTGCCCCTGACCCTGAGCATCCCGTGGGGGCTGCTTCCCGGCGGGCTGCCGCACATCCCGCTGCCCGCGAAGATCCGGATGCAGGTGCTGCCGCCGATCGACCTGCGGGAGAGGTTCGGTGACGAGCCCGACTGGGACGAGGCCTACGACTTCGTCACGTCCACCATGCAGGTCGCGCTCTCCTCCCTCGCGGCCCGCACCATCCTCCCGGTGCTGGGCTGATGGCGACGACCGCGACCGAGTCGATCGTCGTACGACGCCCGCTCGCGGTGGTCGCGCCGGTCGCGACCGACCCCGGTGTGCTGCTGCCGCTCGTCGCCGGTCTGGGCCGCTTCGAGTTCATCGAGCGCGGAGCGGACGGCACCGAGGAGTGGGACATGTTCCTCGACATCGGTGCGGTCCACGTGGGCGGGCGGGTGCACGTCGTCAGCGCCGCTCCGACCCTGACCTGGCACTCGGTCCGCGGCACCCGCCACTCCATGCAGGTCGACGTGACCGACCACCCGGACGGCGCGGTGGTGACGATGGCGATGACCGTCCAGCTGGGTGGCCTGGTGGTCGGCCGCCTGGCCGAGATGCTCGCCCGGGGCATCGCCGGGCGGCACCTGGTCGCCGGGCTCGAGCAGCTCCGGCACCACCTCGAGTTCGAGGTCCCTGGCTGAGGATGCAGCGCGCTCAGGCGGACTTCATCGGCAGACCCTTGCCGTCCCGGGGATGGCCGGCGAGGATCACGATGCCGTCGATCGCGGACCACCACATGCCGATCCCGCAGGTGAAGATCGCGACCAGGAGCTGAGCGACACCGAGGCCGGGTTGGCCCATGTAGAACCTGCCGATTCCGATGGGCAGCAGGACCTGGAGCAATCCCGCGGTGACCTTGGACTTGTCCGACCAGGGCAGGCCGGTCAGCGGATCGATGCCGTACGGCGCCGCCGGGGCGAGCACGTACGGCATGGCTGGGTGATAGTAGGCAGGCCCCGAGGGGGCGACGTACGGCTGATAGGACGGCACCGGGAGGTTCTGCTGGTTCGCCGGGCGGGGTTGCTCTTCGATCATGACGGTGACCCGATCAGTGGTGGGGAAAGGATGACAGCGACGGTAGAAGTCACGACCGCCCGCTCGAATCACGGAAAGCAACCAGGTTTGAGCTCGCGGCCCGGTGATCGCGGAGCTCGACAGGCTGAGTAGGTCGCGTGACCTACATCCGGGCTCCTCGTTGACCTGACGTGCACCCCCGGATAGCAGCTGCCGCGGCCGCCCTTGTCGTCGTCGCCGGCTTCGTCGGCCTCGCTCCCGCGCACGCCGTCGCCGACCGCGAGGCTCCCCGATCGGCCGCCGAGCGCGCGGCCACCGGATTCCAGGAGTACGTCGCACTCGGCGACTCCTGGTCCGCGGACGTGGTCTTCCTCGACGGGCACGGCACGCCCGACACGACGTACGTGCCGATCGACTGCGCGCAGTCGCACACGAACTACCCCAAGCTGGTGGCGCGCGAGCTCGGCGTGCCGGTGCTCCGCGATGCCACGTGCGGCTCGGCGACCACAGAGGACTTCACCGCCCCGCAGTCCTTGCCGGTCGGCGGCAGCAACCCGCCGCAGTTCGACCGGCTCACCTCGACCACGGACCTGGTGACCGTGGGCATCGGCGGCAACGACGCGGGCTTCGCGGGTGCTGCTCTCGCCTGCATCAGCCTGCTTCCCATCGAGACGATCCCGATGGACCTGCTGCCGCTGCCCGACCTCCCGGTGCCGCTGATCTCGACGTCGACCCTGCCCGTCGGTGGGTGCAAGGCCTACTTCACGGCCGGCGGGGTGGACCGGCTCGAGGTGGCGATCAACGCGTCGCAGATCAAGCTGGTCCGTGCCTTCCGGCAGATCCACCGGCTGTCGCCGAACGCCCGGATCCTCGCTGTCAACTACCTCGCGGCGGTCCCGAAGACCGGATGCTGGCCGGTGGTGCCGGTGACCAACAACGACATGCGGTACCTCTACGCGACCTTCCAGAAGCTCAACGCGATGGTGGCGCGGGCCGCCCGCCGCGGCGGCGCCGAGCTGGTCGACACGTACACGCCGACGATCGGCCACGACATGTGCAAGAGCCCGACGGTCCGGTACGCCGAAGCGCTCGGGCCGTCCGTCAACGACGCTGCCATCGGCGTACCCGCGCACCCGAACGCCGCCGGTGCCCGCGCCCAGGCCGCAGCCGTGCTCAGCTACCTCCGGACCCACTGAGCCGGCCGGCTCAGTAACACGCCGTTCGCCGTACTTCCGGGGCCGTGGCGGCTGTAACACGCCGTTCGCCGTAATTCCGGGGCCGTGGCGGCTGTAACACGCCGTTCGCCGATCTGGGCGACCGTCACGTCCCTGGGAGACCGTTCCATCGGTGCCGAAGCAACGCGAACGTCCTGCCAGATCGGCGAACGGCGTGTTACATCACACGCCGGCCGACCCAGACCACGCCCAGACCACGCCCGGACCACGCCCGGACCACGCCCGGACCACGCCCAGACCACGCCCGGACCACGCCCGGACCGCGCCCGGACCGCGCCCGGACCGCGCCGGCCGGGCGCGAGTCCCGCCGCTACTCGACGACGATGGTCTTGGTGTCCTCGGTCGGGCCAGGGCCCTCGCCGCCGGACGGGTCGTCGGTCAGGGCCGCGAACGTGTAGGTCCCGGGCTCGAGCCCGCTGACGTCGACCGTGGTCTCCCACGGGTAGAGGCCGTCGATCCAGCCCTCGGCCGTGGCGAAGCCGTTGAGCACGGCGGCGCCCGTCTCGTCGCGGATCTCCCACGGCACGGTCGCCTCGAAGGAGCTCGCCTCACCGCTGGCGACGAACGAGCCGCTCACGGTCGCGCCCTCAGCGGGCGACAGCACGTTGACGAGGGCCCGCGTGGACAGCTCGTCGGCCGCGCCGATCGTCGAGGCGTCGACGCCGAAGAGGAGACCGGACGGCACGACCACGACGGGCACTTCGGCGCCCTGGACCGCTTGCAGTGTGTAGACGAGCTGTTGTACGGCGAGCTTCGCCTCGGCCTTGCTCATGCCGGGAGCGCGGGCGTTCCAGCCGTCGTCGGCCACGGTGACGACGAACTTCTCACCGTCGAACTCCACACCACCGAAGGACCCGGCGGGGAAGAGGGTGCCGTAGTCGGGGTCGCTCGCGTCGCCGGCGATGATCACGGCCGCGGCCTCCTCGAGCGGGTTGTCAGCCTCGATCGACTGGGTCTCGGCGAACAGCCGCGGTCCCTGGGGCGTGGCGGCGACGAAGAACAGCGGTACGTCGACGGTCTCGGGCTCGCCGTCGGTCGGGCTCGGGGTCTCGGTCACGGTCTCGGTCTCGGTCGACTCGGTCGCCGGCGTGGTGGGGTCGCTGGTCGCGTCCGAGGTGGCCGGCGTCGAGGCGGGGTCGTCGGCGCCGGTGGGCTCCTCGTCGCCGCAGCCGGCGAGCAGCGCGGCGGTCAGGACCGCGGTCACGGCGAGGGGGAAGGCGGTGCGCTGCAGTCTCATGTGTCGATCCTTCTGTGTGTCGGGCGCCAATTCCTGGAGGTCAGCGGACCGTGATGGTCCGCGTGTCGCTGTACTCGACCGGGCTGTCGGACGTCTGTCCGACGTCGAGGGCCGAGACCTTGAAGACGTAGTCGCCGGGTGCGAGGGCGCTCAGGTCGATGTCGTCGATCTCCCAGCCGGGAGCGCCGAGGGTCGTGCCGGCGTCACCGCCCTCGCTGTCGGCCGGCGTGGCTTGGCCCTCGAGGACGACGTCGCGTCCGAGTGACAGGGTCCACTCGACGCGTCGCACGTAGGTGGCCATGGTGCCCTTGGCCCGCAACGTCCCGTCCTCCACGAGCAGCCGCTCCGACGGGTCGGAGATGTTGACCGGCGCGGTGAGGACGAACGAGCGGTCGCGGTCGACCAACGCCTTGATCCGCACGCCGAGCACCTGCCGAGCGGGCACTCCGTTCGACTCGAACGCCACGGGCAGCGCGTCGCCCAGTGCCGCTTCGGCCGTGTAGACGGCCTGCTGCACGCCGAGCGGTCCGGTGCCGGCCTCGTCGGTCTGCTGCAGTGTGGCCTCGGCGCCCAGCGAGACCAGGATCCGGTCGTCCTCGACCTGGACCGCCGTGAACGAGTCGGCCGGCCACAACGTGCGGTAGTCCTTGTCGCGGGGACCGAGGTCTGCGGTCAGCCGCTGGAGCGCGAAGAGGACCTTCTGTGCTGGATCGGTGGTGGGCGTCACCGCCTGGAACTCGCGGTAGAGCCGCGGTCCGGTGGCCGTGTCGGCCAGGAAGTAGAGCGCGGCCGCCGAGGTCGAGACATCGCTGTCGGTGCTGGGGTTGCCGGCAGCGGGTGGCCGGTCGTCGCCCGGTTCGTCGTCGCCCAGCCCGATCACGACGAACGTCGCCGTCACGACCGTCACCGCCACCGCGCCCGCGCCGGCGAGGAGCGGCGCCCAGCGGGGCGAGGAGGACGTACGGCGAACCCGGGTGCGCCGGCGTACTTCTGCCAGTCCGTCGTGGGGCTCGACGTCGGAGACGGCGTCGCGGAAGAGCGCGCGCATGCGCTCGTCGTCCATGCCGCTGTTGCGAGTCATTGGTCAGTCCTCAGATCCGGGCCGAGCTCTTCGAGGATCGGCCGCAGGGTTGCGGAGCCCCGCGATGCATGGCTCTTCACGGCGCCGCGGCTGATCCCGAGTGCCTCGGCGATCTCCGCCTCGGACAGGTCGAGGTAGTAGCGCAGCGCCAACACCTCACGCTGTCGGCGGGGGAGCTGCTGCAGGGCGTCCAGGACCAGCCGGCGCCGGCTGTCGGCCAACACCTCCTGGTCGGCTCCCGGCATCGTCGCCGGGGCCTGCTGCCGGGCGAGATAGCGATGGACGACGCCGCGGTGCCGCAGTGCCGAGCGCGACCGGTTGACCACCGCCTGGCGCAGGTAGGCCAGCGCCTTGTGCTGGTCGGTGAGCCGGTCCCACTTCTGGTGGACGGCGACCAGCGCGTCCTGCACGATCTCCTCGGCCATGCCCTGGTCGTGCACGAGCAGCACCGACAACCGGACCAGCTGGTTCCAGTGCGCGAGGTAGAGCGCCTCGACGCCGGCATCGGCGTCGGACGCACCCCGCGAGTCGGCATCCGGGCGTGCCTCGGTCACGCCGAGCCCCCACGGGGGGTGCGGCGCGATCCGGGGAGACGCTGCATAAGCGGTCACGCTAGTTCCACGCGCGTCGCCCGGACCGGGTTGACGTCGGCGCGCCCCGATTTGCGAGAGTACGACGGTGACCCCTCCCACAGATCCGGCCCCCTTCGACGTGGACTGCCTCTTCTGCAAGATCGTTGCCGGCGACATCCCGGCCACGATCGTCCACACGTCGGAGACCACGGTGGCGTTCCGCGACCTCAACCCGCAGGCGCCGACGCATGTCCTGGTGATCCCCCGCAGCCACTACCCGAACGCCGCGGCGCTGGCCGTTGCGGAGCCGGCGAGTGCCGCGCATCTCTTCGACGCGGCCCGCGAGATCGCCGCGCAGGAGGGGCTCGACGGCCCCGACGGGGGCTACCGGATGGTGTTCAACACCGGGCCGGCCGCGCACCAGACCGTGTTCCACGCACACCTGCACGTGCTCGGCGGCCGCCCGATGACCTGGCCGCCCGGCTGATCAGTCGACCAGGGCCTCGAACAGCCGCATCACGGCGAAGAGCACCGGCAGCCCGAAGACCAGGAGCAGCAACCAGGCCGCGAACCGGTGGTAGGGCTTGGCGCCGTCGAGCGAGCCCGCGAACTCGAGCAGGGCGCCGTCCGGCACGTGGTGGGTGAGCCCCAACCGGCGCGCGTCCTCGGGCAGGTGGTGGCCAGGGAACCAGGACGGCTCGGCGTCGGGCGCCGGCTCGACGAGCTCGTCGTCGTACTCGTCCTGGTGCATGCGAACACGGTACGCGCCCCTGCCGGACACCGGATGGCATAAACCGGGTCGGCCAGCGTGTTGATGCGGCGTAGCATGAAGGACGCCCTGTCGCCGTACTGGAAAGGCCGCCCACCTCGGGCCCGGATGACCAACACAAGCACGCACCAGACCCGTCATACCGTCGTGGTGCCCAACAGCGTCGACATGGTCAGCCTGCTCGGTCCGGGGGACGAGCACCTCGGCATGATCGAGCGCGGCTTCGGCTGCGAGATCCACGTTCGCGGCAACCGGATCACCCTCCATGGCGACCCCGGCGAGGTCGCGCTCGCGGAGCGGCTCCTCGACGAGCTGGTCGCGATCATCCGCACCGGCCAGGGCGTGACGCCGGAGACCGTCGAGCGGGTCTCGAGCATGCTCCGCGCCGAGACCACCAACCCGGGCGAGCGTCCGGCGGACGTGCTGTCGTTCAACATCCTGAGCAACCGCGGGCGGTCGATCCGGCCGAAGACCCTCAACCAGAAGCGCTACGTCGAGGCGATCGACAAGCACACGATCACCTTCGGCATCGGCCCAGCCGGCACCGGGAAGACCTACCTGGCGATGGCCAAGGCCGTGCAGGCGCTGCAGTCCAAGCAGGTCAACCGGATCATCCTGTCGCGGCCGGCGGTCGAGGCGGGGGAGAAGCTCGGCTTCCTGCCGGGCACGCTGAGCGAGAAGATCGACCCCTACCTGCGTCCGCTCTACGACGCGCTCCACGACATGCTCGACCCGGAGTCGATCCCGAAGCTGCTGGCAGCGGGCACGATCGAGGTCGCGCCGCTGGCCTATCTGCGCGGCCGCTCGCTCAACGACTCCTTCATCGTGCTCGACGAGGCGCAGAACACCACGCCCGAGCAGATGAAGATGTTCCTCACCCGGCTGGGCTTCGGCTCGCGGATCGTCGTCACCGGCGACGTGACCCAGGTCGACCTGCCGTCCGGCACGACGTCCGGCCTGCGGATCGTCGAGGACATCCTCGACGGGGTCGAGGACCTCACCTTCGTGCGCCTGACCTCGCACGACGTGGTGCGGCACAAGCTGGTCGGCCGGATCGTCGAGGCGTACGACGTCTACGACGCGCGCGCCGAAGTCGGCCCCGTGGCCCGTCCCCAGCGACCCCATGGATGACAATGCACTCGTGAGCATCGAGGTCCTCGACGAGTCCGGCGCCGGGATCGACGTCAAGCACCTGGCCCGGCTGAGCCGGTTCGCCATGGACCAGATGCGCGTGCACCCGCTCGCCGAGCTCTGCATCAAGGCGGTCGACGAGACGACGATCGCGCAGCTCAACGCGAAGTGGATGGGCAAGGAGGGCCCCACCGACGTGCTCGCCTTCCCGATGGACGAGCTGCGGCCGGGCCTGGTCACCGAGGAGCCCGAGGAGGGGGTGCTGGGTGACCTGATGCTGTGTCCCGCTGTTGCCGAGCGCCAGGGCGAGGAGGCCGGCCACGGCACCTTGGCCGAGCTCGAGCTGCTGACCGTGCACGGCATCCTCCACCTCCTCGGCTACGACCATGCGGAGCCGGAGGAGCACAAGGAGATGTTCGGGCTGCAGGACCAGCTGCTCGCCGCATGGCGCGATGTCGACCGGTGACCTGTGGTTGCTCGTCATCGCGGCGATCCTGGTCGTGCTGGCGGGGCTGTTCGCGGCGGCTGAAGCCGCGCTGAGCGGGTTCTCGCGAGCCCGCGCCGGTGAGCTCGCGGCCGAGCGGCGGGCGGGCGCGACGCGCCTGGTCGTCGTGCTCGACGACGCGCCGCCGTACCTCAACACCGCGCTGTTCGTCCGCATGCTCTGCGAGATCGCCGCAACGGTGCTGGTGGCGGTCCTGATCACGGACTACGTCGACCGGTCGTTCTGGACCCGGGTCGGGATGGCGACCGGCGCCATGCTCGTCGTCTCCTTCGTGGTGGTCGGCGTCGCGCCGCGCACGCTCGGCCGGCAGCACGCCGACGCGGTCGCGCTGTGGTCGGCGTGGCCGCTGTGGGCGCTCACCCGGATCCTCGGGCCGTTCCCCAAGCTGCTGATCCTGATCGGCAACGCGATCACGCCCGGCCGCGGCTTCCGCGAGGGCCCGTTCTCGACCGAGACCGAGCTGCGGGAGCTGGTCGACATCGCCGAGGCGTCGGCGGTGATCGAGGCGGGTGAGCGGAAGATGATCCACTCCGTCTTCGAGCTCGGCGACACCACGGTGCGCGAGGTGATGGTGCCGCGTGGCGACGTGGTCTACATCGAGGCCTACAAGAACCTGCGGCAGGCGCTCTCGCTCTTCCTCCGGTCCGGCTACTCCCGGGTGCCCGTCATCGGCGAGAACCTCGACGAGGTCCGGGGCGTGGCCTACCTCAAGGACGTCGTACGGCGCGACTTCGAGACGCCTGAGGGTGCGGAGCTCACCCAGCGGGTCGAGGAGATCATGCGCCCGGCCCTCTGGGTCCCGGACTCCAAGCCGGTCGACGACCTGTTGCGGGAGATGCAGGCGCGGCGCCAGCACATCGCCGTCGTCGTCGACGAGTACGGCGGCACCGCCGGCCTGATCACGATCGAGGACCTGCTCGAGGAGATCGTCGGCGAGATCACCGACGAGTACGACGAGGCCGGGGTCGAGGTCGAGCACCTTGCCGACGGCGAGGTGCGCGTCTCGTCGCGCTACCCGATCGACGACCTCGACGAGCTGTTCGGGTTCGACGTCGAGGAGGAGGACGTCGACTCGATCGGGGGCCTGATGGCCAAGCACCTCGGCAAGGTGCCGATCCCCGGGTCGGCCGTCGAGTGCCACGGGCTGCGCTTCGAGGCCGAGGAGGCGGCAGGCCGCCGCAACAAGATCGGCACCGTGCGGATCCGGCGGTCGGCCCCGGCCAATCCGTTGGTCGAGGAGGTCGCGCTGCGACCGGCACGGGACCCCCACGATAATCAGCGGCATGGCTGACCTCTCCGCCGAGGACAAGAAGCTCGTCACGCTCGCCCGCGCCACCCGGGCCCGGATCGGCGCCGCCGAGGGTGCCGCGGCCCGCGACACGGGCGGCCGGACCTACGCCGCGGCGACCGTGGACCTCCCGTCGCTCCAGATCTCCGCGGTGCACGCATGCGTCGCCATGGCGGTCGCGTCCGGCGCGGCCGGCGTCGACGCCTTGGTGCTGCTGGGCGACGCGGGTGAGCTGGACGGATCGGATCGGGCCGCTCTCAGCGAGTTCGCCGGCGCCGACGGCGTCGTCGTCCACCTCGGCGACCCGCGTGGAGCGGTCGCCGCGACGATCTCGGTGGAGAGTACGCCGCCCGCACGGTAGGTTTTTCGGGTGGCAGACCGCGCCTGGGAAGAACATGTGCGGGCCGTCGAACGGCTCGGGTCGTCCTATGACGCGATCGGGCCGGGCGAGACGGTCCGGTTGGCGAAGCAGACCACCAACCTGTTTCGGGCCCGCACCGCGAGCACCGCGCCCGGCCTCGATGTCAGTGGGCTCACCGGCGTCATCCAGGTCGACCCGCATCCCGCCGAGGGGCCGCCGACCGCCGATGTCCAGGGCATGTGCACCTACGAGGCCCTGGTCGACGCGACCCTCCCGCACGGGCTGATGCCGCTGGTCGTGCCGCAGCTGCGCACGATCACCCTCGGCGGCGCGGTGACCGGGCTCGGCATCGAGTCCACCAGCTTCCGCAGCGGCCTCCCGCACGAGTCGGTGCTCGAGATGGACGTCTTCACCGGTGCCGGTGAGGTGATCACCGTCCAGCCCGGCGACGATCTTTTCGACGCTTTCCCCAACTCCTACGGCAGTCTGGGCTACGCGACCCGGCTGCGGATCGCGCTCGAGCCGGTGTCGCCGTACGTCGCCCTGCGGCACCTGCGCTTCGACGACCCGGGCCTCCTCGCCAAGACCATCGAGGAGATCACCCAGGCCAGGGAGCACGACGGCGAGCCCGTCGACGGCCTCGACGGCGTCGCGTTCGCGCCGGGGGAGTACTACCTCACCCTCGCGCGGTGGGCCGACGACCTCTCCCGTCACGAGACCCGTCACGAGACCCGTCACGAGACCCGTCACGAGACCCCGAGCGACTACACGGGCCAGCAGGTCTACTACCGGTCGATCCAGCAGAAGGAGACCGACCTGCTGACGATCTACGACTACCTGTGGCGCTGGGACACCGACTGGTTCTGGTGCTCGGGCGCGTTCGGCGCGCAGCACCCGGTCGTGCGGCGGCTGTGGCCCAGGAGCCGCCGGCGCTCGGACGTCTACATGCGGCTGCTCAAGCTCGACCGCCGGTTCGCGATCGCCGACCGGCTCGACCGCCGGGCCGGCCGCCCGCTGCGCGAGCGGGTCGTCCAGGACATCGAGGTCCCCGTCGACCGGCTCGCAGAGTTCCTCGACTGGTTCGACGCCGAGATCGGCATGCGGCCGGTGTGGCTGTGCCCGCTGGTCGCGCGGCGGGAGTGGACGGCGTACCCGCTCGAGCCGGGCAGCACCTACGTCAACGTCGGCTTCTGGGGCACCGTCCACGTCGGCCCCGACGCCGCCCACGCCCCCAAGAACCGCGCGATCGAGGCGAAGGTGCACGAGCTCGGCGGGCACAAGAGCCTCTACTCCGAGGCGTTCTACGACGCCGACACGTTCGACCGGCTCTACAACGGACCGGGGCTTGTCGCCGTGAAGCAGCGCTACGACCCCGACAACCGTTTGACCACCCTCTATGACAAGACTGTGAGAAGCCGCTGATGTCCCAGACCATGACCAAGCAGAAGCTCACCATCGCCGAGGCGTTCGAGTCCCTGTTGCGGGAGCCGGTGCCCCTGCGGGTCACCGCCTACGACGGCAGCGCCGCCGGTCCCGAGGACGCGCCCTACCGCTTCCACATCGCCACCGAGCGTGGCCTCAGCTACCTGATGAGCTCGCCGGACCCCGACCTCGGCCTCGGCCGGGCCTACGTCGCCGGCGACCTCCAGCTGTCCGGCGCCCACCCGGGCGACCCCTACGACGCGCTCGTGGTGCTCAAGACCGGCATCAAGTTCCGACGCCCGACCCCGACGGAGCTGGTCAACCTGGTGCGCTCGCTCGGCGTCTCGCACCTGGTCCCTCCGGCCCCGCCGCCGGAGGAGGCGCCGTCCCGCGTCCGGCGGGTGTTCGAGGGGGTGCGGCACAGCCTGCGCCGCGACGCGGAGGCGATCAGCCACCACTACGACGTGTCCAACCACTTCTACGAGATGGTCCTCGGGCCGTCGATGACCTACACCTGCGCGGTCTTCCCCCACGAGAACGCGACCCTGGAGGAGGCGCAGGCCGCGAAGTACGACCTGGTCGCCCGCAAGCTCGACCTGCAGTCGGGTCAGCGGCTGCTCGACGTCGGGTGCGGCTGGGGCGGCATGGTCCGCCACGCCGCCAAGGAGTACGGCGTCAAGGCGCTCGGCGTGACTCTTTCGCGACAGCAGGCCGAGTGGGCCCAGGAGGAGATCAAGCGGCAGGGGCTCGACGACCTGGCCGAGGTGCGGCACCTCGACTACCGGCTGGTCGAGGAGGGCGACTTCGACGCCGTGAGCTCGATCGGGCTCACCGAGCACATCGGGGTGCGCAACTACCCGTCGTACTTCGGGTTCCTCAAGGACAAGCTGAAGCCCGAGGGCCGCCTGCTCAACCACTGCATCACCCGGGCCAACAACCGTCAGTCGACGCGGACCGGTGAGTTCATCGACCGCTATGTCTTCCCGGATGGCGAGCTCGCCGCGCCGGGGCGGCTGGTCAGTGCGGTGCACGACGCCGGGTTCGAGGTCCACGACGTCGAGAACATCCGGGTCCACTACGCCCGGACCCTGGCCGGCTGGTGCGCCAACCTGGCGGCGAACTGGGACGAGTGCGTGGCCGAGGTCGGCGAGAACACCTGCCGGGTGTGGGGCCTCTACATGGCCGGATCCCGGTTGGCCTTCGAGCGCAACGAGATCCAGCTGCACCACATCCTCGCCGCCAAGGTCGGCGACGACGGGAGCAACGGGTTCCCCCTGCGCCCGACCTGGTAGCTCGTTCGAACGAATTCACGGACCAGGTCTCTGATTTCGCTGCAGGACGCCCCCCGACAATGGCAGAGTCCGTGCCATCCAACCGGGGGGTTGTTCGTGCTGCGTCCCGCTCCAGGACAAGGCCAGAGAAATCGGAGCCGAAAATGGGTGCATCGGGCGCATCGAGCAGGTCCCTCCTCGCGGTGCTGGCCATGGCGGCCTTCACCTTCCCGGCCATGCCGGAGACCGCGTCTGCCGCGCGGCCGTTGCCCACCGCGCCGTGCACGGTCACGGGCACGGGCGGCGCCGACACCCTCACGGGCGGTCCGGGCGACGACGTCATCTGCGGCTTCGGCGGCGACGACGACCTGTCCGGTGGTGGCGGTGACGACGTCATCCGCGGCGGACCGGGTGCCGACACGATCTACGGAGAGGCCGGCGACGACTACTCCTACGGTGGCGCCGGCATCGACACCATCTTCGGTGGGGCCGACAACGACCTGCTCAACGGCGCCGCCGACGACGACCAGGTCTCGGGAGACGCCGGCGACGACGACGTCCGTGGTGGCGCCGGCTCGGACACCCTCGCCGGCGGCGACGACAACGACATCATCCGGAGCCGCGACGGCGGCACCGTCGACCAGGTGCTGTGCGGCCTCGGCGCGGACAGGGCGTACATCGACCAGGTCGACACGTTCGACGCCGTCAACTGTGAGGTCACGCGTGTCCTCGACGTCGTCTCACCGACCGCGGTCGACGACGACATCACGGTCACCGAGGACGACCCGGCCGCCGCCTTCAACGTCCGGGCCAACGACACCGACCCCGACGGTGGCGTCAGGAAGATCGACACGGTGACCCAACCGGCCAACGGCACGGTCTCCATCAGCGCGGGGGAGCGGCGCGTCATCTACCAGCCCAACCCGAACTACTGCAACGACGCACCGACCAACTCCACGGACGACTTCACCTACACGCTGAAGCCGGGCGGCTCGACCGCCACGGTGCACGTCACCGTCATCTGCACCGACGACGGCCCGATGGCCGACGACGAGACGTTCACGGGTGCGGACGCGGCGATCGGCAACACCGTGCTCGTCGTCGACGACCCCACGGACGCCGCGCCGGCGGAGGCCGGACCGCACAAGACGGTGTCCGGCGACCTGCTCGACGGCGACAGCGACATCGACGGCCCGGGCCCGCTCGCGATCACCGCCGAGACCGTCAGCACGACCGACGGCGGCACCGCCGCGATCGAGGCGGACGGCGACTTCGTCTTCACACCGGCTGCGGGCATCAGCTGCACCGACCACACCGACTCGTTCGACTACACGGTCAACTCCGGTGCCGCGCTCCGACACCGGCACCGTGACGATCGAGATCGCCGACTGCGTCTGGTACGTCAAGAACGACGCGGCCGCGGGCGGCACCGGCGTCTCGAGTGGACCCTTCGACACCATCACCGAGGCCGAGACCGCGTCGGCGGCCGGCTCCACGATCTTCGTCTACGACGGCGACGGGACCAGCAACGGTTACGGCGGCGACGGGCTGGTGCTCAAGGACAACCAGTCGCTGATCGGTGAGTACGTCGGCCTGACGATCGGCGGCACCGCGCTGGTCCCCTCCAGCCCGTTCCTCCCGCCGCTGCTGACCGCCACGAACGCCGACGTCGTCACTCTTGCTTCCGGCAACACCCTGGCGGGCATCCAGTTCGATCCCTCCGGCACGGGTGGCGGGATCGCCGGCGGCGCCGGTGACAACGGCGGCACGTGGACCAAGGTCAAGGTCACGGACCTGGACACCGCGGGCACGCAGCCGATGGTCGAGCTCGACGGTGTGTCGGGCACCTGGAACCTCAGCGGCATCTCCGCCGACAACACCAATGCGACCGGGCAGACGTCCGGGTCGACCGCCCTCCGGCTCAACAACACGACCGGCAGCATCACGTTCATCGACCTCGATGCCAATCCCGACCCGTTCGAGAACAACAGCTTCCTCGCGGTGGGCGCGAAGGTGGTCGACGCCACCAACGCCGCCAACGTCTCGGGCAAGATCTTCGCGCGGTCGACGGGCTCGAGCACCGGCGGGATCCTGCTGTCGAACGTCTCGGGCAGCGGCCTGAACTTCAATGGCGCCCAGGTCACCTCGACCGGCGGCACCGGCTTCCAGGCGACATCGTCAGGTCCGGTCACCGTGACCGGGGGCAACAGCCACATCGTCAGCACGAACGGTCGCGCCCTGGTCGTGCAGAACACCACGATCGGCCCGGCCAACATCACGTTCCAGAAGATCTCGGCGAGCGGCAGCGACGTCGGCATCCTGCTCGACAACACCGGCAACCTCGGGCACCTGACGGTCAGCGCCAGCGGTGCCGGCACCTGCACCGTCGCGACCCCCGCGGGCTGCGTCAGCGGCGAGATCACGGGCCAGACCGGACCTGACAGCTCGTCGGCGACCCCCGGTGGCACGGGCATCGTGCTGAACAACACGATGGCCCCGTCCTTCAGCAGGATGTGGATCCACGACGTCTCCAACTACGGGATCCGGGGCACCTCGGTGGCCGGCTTCGCGCTCAACAGCAGCGTGGTCTCCGGCTCGAACGGCACCACCGACGCGTCGCCGTACAACGACTCCAGCCTGAGGTTCACCAACCTGACCGGCACCGCATCGGTCGGCAGCTCCTACATCAGCGGTGGCTACGCGAACGGGATGTGGGTCGACAACACCAGCGGCTCGCTCGCCATCACCGTCAGCAACGTGACGTTCGGAGCCAGCGGCACGACGCCGAACAACGACGCGCTGGCACTCGAGGCCGAGCCGACGGCGGGCTCGCTGGACGCGACGATCACGAACTCGACCTTCTCCAGTGCGGCCGGCGACCTGCTCAACTACATCGCCCAGGGGACGAGCTCGGGCAGCCTCACCCTGTCGGGCAGCACCTTCAACGACACCCATCCGGCGATCGCGACCGGCGGCGGTGGTGTGTCGATCAACACCAGCGCGTCGACGACGTTCGCCATCGAGTTCAACACGTTCCGTGGCGCGGTCGGCCCCGGCGTGCTCATCGTCAAGCTCTTGGGGAGCTCAACGCAGGCGGGCACGTTCCAGAACAACGCCATCGGCGTGAGCGGCGTCGCGAACTCCGGATCGGCGGAGGGGTCGGCTCTCAAGCTCCAGAACGTCGGCGGCGGGACCGATTCGTGGACGGTGAGCAACAACCAGATCTACGGCTACAACAACTTCGGCATCGAGGTCGAGGCCGGTGGCGGAGCGTCGGCCCAGTCTGGCGCGATCAACACGACGATCACGGGCAACACGATCGCGGAGCCGGGCAACACCGTCGGGACCCTGGCGATCCCGAAGAACGGCGTCCATCTCAACATCGGCACGGTGCCGGGCGACACGTTCCAGGCCTGCGCCAACATCAGCGGCAACACGCTTGACCAGAGCGGCGCGGACGGCGTGCCGCCGACCGGCCAGGTCAACGACGTGCGCCTCCGGCAGCGGCAGGGCACCACGATCCGGCTGCCCGGGTACGCCGGCCCCAACAACGACAACACCGCCGTGCAGACCTACGTCGACTCGTTGAACGCCGGCACAGTCACCGTGCTCGCTCAGAACACGGTGGGCGGCATCCCGCCCAACAACGGTGGCGGATTCGTGGGCGGTGCCGCAGCATGCCCGACCTGATGACCACCTCGAACCACGAGAGGAGATGACATGGCTGACCCGGGATTCCTGTCCGAGATCAGGCTGATGTCGTTCAACTTCCCACCGAAGGGGTGGGCGTTGTGCAACGGACAGCTGCTGCCGATCAATCAGAACCAGGCGCTGTTCTCGCTCCTCGGCACGACGTACGGCGGTAACGGCGTCACCACCTTCGCGCTGCCGAACCTCCGGGGTCAGGTGCCCCTGCACGAGGGCAACGGGCACACCCTCGGAGAGCAGGCGGGCACGAGGGCGGTGACCATCAACCTGCAGCAGCTGCCCACGCACACCCACATTGTGCGCGGATCCTTGGTGGCGACCGGCGGCACGGCGAGCCCGAACAACAACTTCCTCGGTGGCGCCAACAACGCCTACCGCAACGGGCCGCCCACCACGACGCTCAGCCCGACGATGATCGGCAACGCGGGCGGCAGCCAGTCGCACAACAACATGCAGCCCTACCTGGTGCTCAGCTTCTGCATCGCCCTGGTGGGCGTCTTCCCGAGCCGGAACTAGAGGGGGTTCCCACGATGACTGGATACATAGGCGAGATCCGGATGTTCGCCGGCAACTTCGCGCCGCAAGGATGGGCCCTCTGCCAGGGCCAGACGCTGCCCATCGCGTCGAACGACGTGCTCTTCAACCTGATCGGCACGACCTACGGCGGCGACGGCGAGTCGACGTTCAACCTGCCCAACCTGGCCAGCCGGATCCCGATCCACTGGGGCACCGGGCCGGACGGCACGACCTACCAGCTCGGCGAGATGGCCGGGGCCGAGTCCGAGACCCTCACCGTCCAGCAGATCCCGATCCACAACCACGCGTTCGGCGCGGTCGACGCCCAACCGGGCAACCAGGTGGCCCCGACCGACAACGTGCCGGCGCTCTCGCTCAACGTCGTGCCCTTCATCAACGATGCGGCAACGGGAAGCTTCAACGCCGGATCCGTCCAGCCCGTCGGCGGCAGCCAACCGCACGAGAACATGCAGCCCTTCCTTTGCATCAACTTCATCATCTCGCTGTACGACGGCGTCTACCCGACCCAGAACTGAGCCACGAAGGACTGTCATGACCGACCCGTTCGTCGCCGAGATCCGCATCTTCCCGTTCAACTTCGCGCCCAAGGGGTGGGCGTTCTGCAACGGACAGCTGCTGCCGATCTCCCAGAACACAGCGCTCTTCGCGCTGCTCGGGACGTACTACGGCGGTGACGGGAAGTCCACCTTCGCGTTGCCGGACCTGCAAGGCATGGTGCCGATGCAACCCGGGCAGGGTGCCGGCCTGAGCCTCCGGGACCTCGGAGAGACCTCCGGGGTCGAATCGCTGACCCTGCTGCAGAGCGAGATCCCGGCGCACGCTCACTCGATGGCGGCCGACACCCTCGACCTCGCCGACACCAACACGCCGAATCCCAACGCGGTCTACGCCCTGTCATCAGGCGGCACGCTCTACCAGACCTCCGCCAACACCGACCTTAACTTCCAGACGCTGTCGCTCGCCGGCGGCGGCCTTCCACACAACAACATGCAGCCCTACCTGACGCTGAACTTCTGCATCGCGTTGCAGGGCATCTTCCCGTCGAGGTAGTGAGCATCGTGCTGTCCACCACGCCGACCCGGACCTGTCTGCGCCCCGCGACGCTGGCCGACGAGGAGTTCCTCCTGGGCCTGTATACGAGCACGCGCGCCGACCTCGCGGTGCTGCCCGCGGAGCTGCGGGTCGGTCTGGTGCGGCAGCAGTACGTCGCCCAGGACGCGCACTACCGCCAGTCGAACCCGGACGCCAGCTTCGACGTGGTCGAGGTGGACGGCCGGCCGGCAGGACGCCTGTACGTCGACCGTCGGGCCGACGACGTACGGGTCATCGACATCAGCCTGCTGCCGGAGCACCGGGGAGACGGCATCGGCACGGCACTGATCCGCGCGGTGCAGGACGAGGCTGCGGCCGCTGGCCGGAGCGTCAGCCTGCACGTGGCGCTCGGCAACCGGGCTGGCCGGCTCTACGAGCGGCTCGGTTTCCGCCTCGCTGCCGATCTCGGGTTCGACCGGCTGCTCGAGTGGAGGGCGCCGTGAGCTCACCCGTCGACCGGCGACCTCGGTCAGGCGAACACGGCCTCATAGCGAGGGCCCTCGGCGTCCGGGCCCAGGGGCACCAGGAAGAGCGCGAGCTCGCCCATCGTCGCGTGCTCGAGGTCCCAGATCCCCTGGTTGAGCTGGAGATCCGCCGGGCCGCGGAAGAGCAGCGAGAACTGCTGGCGCGCGACGCCGTCCGGGCCGGATCCGCCCGCCGCCGCGCCGAGGGTCACCTCGGCCAAGGTCAGCGCCACACTGGAGTCGCCCTCAGGGGCGCGTGCCAGGAAGTCCTCGCCGGTGTGGCCGGCGAAGTCGTCGTACGTGAACCACGCTGTCTCAGCCACGGGCCGATCGTAGAGTGTCGACAGGCTCGACCACCAAGGAGGACACCATGACCGACGTCTCTCGTCGCAGCATGATCGGAGCGAGCGCCGTTGCCGCCGCCGCGGTCGGTCTGCCGGGCATCGCGACGCTGCCGG
Organism: uncultured Actinomycetota bacterium; assembly: GCA_963766035.1. Classification (GTDB taxonomy): domain Bacteria; phylum Actinomycetota; class Actinomycetes; order Propionibacteriales; family Nocardioidaceae; genus Nocardioides. The sequence goes on from CAVXYP010000006.1 coordinate 596,557, forward strand.
CCTCTGCCGCACCGGGAGTCGCGCAAGACGCCAAGGTGACCTCGGCTTCGCGGCTCTACACGCGGACCCGGTGGGCGAGCCTCGCCGGCCGCTGGTTCACGGCGTCAGAGAGTGGCCGCACCGTCGACCTGAAGCTGGTCTCGGTCGGCGACGCCGACGGCGCCCGGGCCGGCGCGGAGTCGGCGTTCACGCTGACCTTTGCCAAGGCCAAGGCCGGTCCCGAGCAAGCCACCTTCTCGATGGCGCGGGCGAGGTTCACGGCCACCTCGCTGTTCCTGGTCCCCGACGAGGATCGCCGGACCTACACGGCCGTCATCAACTCGTCTCGATAGATCGGTCGACAGCCCGGTCGACAGCCCGGTCGACAGCCCGGTCGATAGCCTGGGCGCGTGAGCACCCGCGCCGAGCAGTACGTCGCCGAGGTGCTCCGGCGCGACCAGCTCTCTCCGCACCTGGTGCGGCTCACCCTCGGTGGGCCGGGGCTCGCCGGGTTCACGTCCACCGGGATCCCCGACGAGTGGGTCGGGCTGGTCGTGCCCGGCCAGTTCCAGAGCCGCTACTACACGGTGCGGTCCTGGGAGGGTGGGGAGCTGGTGCTGGACGTCGTCGTGCACGAGGTCGGGCTCGTGACGGAGTGGGCGAGCGGCGACTGTGTCGGCGACCAGGTCACGATCACCGAGCCCAAGGGTTCGTTCTCGAAGCCCGACGGCGCCGGCTGGTTGCTGCTCGTCGGCGACCTGACCGCGCTGCCGGCGATGGCTCGGATCGCCGAGACGCACGCGGCGGCCGTCCCGACCCGGATCTGGGCCGAGGTGCCCGACCTGGAGGAGCTCGCCGGCTACCTCCCCAGCGGTCCCGAGACCACGTGGCTGTGCGGGAGCCAGCTGGCCGCCGTCGTCGAGGAGATCGACTGGCCCGCGGGCGACGGCTACTTCTGGATGGCCGGCGAGTCCGCGCAGATGCGCGCCATCCGCAAGCTCCTGATGCGCGAGCGGCGATTGCCGTCGACGGCGTACGACGTGATGGGCTACTGGCGAGCCGTCGCCGCTCGCCATCCCCGCCCCGTCGACCCGGGACCGATCTGGCGGGCCGGCAAGGCGGCGGGCAAGTCCGACGACGAGATCTGGGCCGACTACGACCGAGCCTCCCAGGAACAGGTGCAGCAGTGAGCGACGACGACGAGCTCGACGAGGACTTCGCGGACCTGCCGGCTCCGGCGCCGCCGACTTTCACCGCGACCGAGGGCTTCCGCAGCGGCTTCGCCTGCTTCGTCGGTCGTCCCAACGCCGGCAAGTCCACGCTGACCAACGCGCTGGTGGGCCAGAAGGTCGTCATCACCTCCGACAAGCCGCAGACCACCCGCACCGTCGTCCGCGGCATCGTGCACCGTCCCGACGGCCAGCTGGTGCTGGTCGACACGCCTGGCCTGCACAAGCCGCGCACCCTGCTGGGGGAGCGGCTCAACGACCTGGTGATGGCGACCTGGTCCGAGGTCGACGTGGTCGCGGTCTGCTTCCCGAGTGACGAGAAGGTCGGGCCGGGTGACACGTTCCTGGTCAACGAGCTGGCCAAGGTGCGCCGTACGACGAAGATCGCGGTCGCCACCAAGACCGACCTCGCCGACCCCGAACGGATGGCCGGCCACCTGCTCGACATCGCCGAGCTCGGGAGGACGACCGGCACCGACTGGGCCGAGATCGTGCCGGTGTCGGCGGTCGCCGGCGACCAGACCGAGCTGCTGGCCGAGCTCCTGGTCGGACTGATGCCCGAGGGTCCGGCGCTCTACCCCGACGGCGACCTGACCGACGCCCCGGAGGAGGTGCTCGTCGCCGAGCTGATCCGCGAGGCCGCGCTCGACGGCGTCCGCGACGAGCTGCCGCACTCGATCGCGGTGCTGGTGGAGGAGATGGGGCTCCGTGAGGGCCGGCCCGACGACAAGCCGCTCCTCGACATCCACGCGAACCTCTACGTCGAGCGTGACAGCCAGAAGGGCATCATGATCGGCCACAAGGGATCCCGGCTCCGCCAGGTCGGCACCGTCGCCCGCAAGCAGATCGAGTCGCTGCTCGGCACCCCGGTCTACCTCGACCTGCGGGTCAAGGTCGCCAAGGACTGGCAGCGCGATCCCCGCCAGCTGCGCAAGCTCGGGTTCTAGCTGTGATCTAGCCGGCTACTCGGGGGCCCAGCAGTAGCCCCACGTCTGTCCCATGTCCCACTGGTCCTTGGTGGGGTACTCGTAGCCCCACTGGTAGTCCAGCGGGTCGTCGGCGAAGTCGAGGCCCGCGTCCTCGCACGGTGACGCGAGCTGGTCGCGGACGGCCGCCTCGCCGGGGTAGGCGCCGGTCGCGTACGGCACGACCTGGATCGCGCGCCAGGTGTGCTCGACGCCGCAGATGACGCGCTCGAAGTCGTCGTCGTCGGGCGCGGCCGTCCCGCAGATGGCGTAGCGGTCGCGCACGTCGTCCTTCCCCAGAGCGCCCTTCAGCGTGGTGTCGGGCTCGGCCAGCTCCTCGTCGCCGGCGACCACGACCACGTCGCAGCGGTACCAGTCGGCACCGCGGTCGGACTGGGCGACGGTCGGCGTGAACCAGACCGGCCGGAACATGCTGAGCCGCTGCGCTGCTTGGTCGCCGCCGAGGAAGCGGGAGAGCGCCGCGGGGCAGGCCTCGGCGACCTGGGCCTGGACCCGCGCGGAGTCCACTGCGAGCAGGTGCCCGTTGACCACGGTGTCGAGGGTCCCGACGGCGTAGGTCTCCGAGGTGTGCGCGTCCGCGCACGGTGTCGGTCTGGTGCGATTCGTCGGGGCCAGCGCCTCCCGGAAGCTCAGGTCGTAGCAGGCGCCCTCTTCGGGTGCCTTCGGTGGCGGGGCCGCCGTGGGCGGGGGAGTGGGCGCGGTCGTCGTCGGTGTCGGAGCAGGGCGGTCCGCGTCCTTGTCGCTGCCCTTGTCGCTGTCGCCCGAGCACCCGACGGTCGCAGCCACTGCGATGCCGACCGCGACCACCGCAGCCGCCGCGCGACGGCGTACGGCGATCTCACTCACTCGTCATCGCCCAGCAGACCGAGCGCCGGTTGCCTGCCTGCCACTCGGCCTCGTGGAAGTGCGTGTAGGCGTACTCGAACCGCGCCGGGTAGTTGAGCCAGGCCTTGATCGAGGTGGCACAGAACGCCTTGGTCCGGCTCGCGACGACCTCGTCTCCCGGGTACTTGTCCTTCGGCTCGCCGAGCTTGATCGTCGTGGCCGCCCGCCAGTCGTGCTGCTGGGCGCAGGGCACCTTCTCGCCCGCGGCGACCGTGGCTCCGACTGCGCAGACCAACCACCGGTCGTCGGGCCGGCCGAGCAGCAGACCCTTCGCGGTCACCGGCAGCGGTTTGTACTCGGTGCTCGAGGCGTTGCCGCCGACGACGTCACAGCGGTACCAGCGAGCACCGTCGTCCCAGGCCTTCTCCGACGGCCGGAACCATGCCCAGCTGACGATCGTGCGGAGCACCAGGCTCTCGTCGGCACCGAGGAACTTCGCGAACTGCTGGGTGCAGGTCCGGTAGGCGAACTCACCCACCGACTTGGCGTCGTAGTCGACATCGTCGTAGCTGTCGGGCATGTCGCCGATCGCGAACGTCTCGGCGGTGTGCTTGTCCTCGCAGTCGACGGTGCGGGTCGCGTTCGCGGGCTGCTCCACGTCCGCGGGCGCCAGCAGTCGGCACGCGCCCAGCTCGGGGATCTCCGTCGAGTCCACCTGCTCGGGATCGACGTTCTCGCCCTGCGGCTCCGACGAGCACCCGGCCAGGACCAGGACGGCTGCGAACGCGGCAGCGACCGCCACGCGCGCGTGCGTCATCGCCGGTTCCCCCTTGGATCAGGTGCTGAGCAGTGCCGCGATCGTAGCGCCCAGCTCGTAGGCAGCCGCCTCCTCCTCGGGCCCGACCGCGCCGAGCACGGCGAGCACGTCGTACGCCTGCTTCCAGCCGAGCGCGCCCACGATCGACTGGACCGCGCGGACCCCGCCGGTCAGGTCGTACCTCCCGTGCATCCAGAGGCCGTACGGACGTCCCTTGGTCTGCCCCTCCGACTCGCCCGCGCCGCCGCTGGGATCGAGCGCACCGCCCACGGCCAGGAACGTCGTGTCGAAGAAGTGCTTGAGCGCTCCGCTCATGTAGCCGAAGTTCACCGGCGAGCCGAGCAGGTAGCCGTCCGCCGCGAGGACGTCGTCCGCGGTGGCCTCCAGCGCCGGTCGTACGACGACCTCGACCCCCTCGATCGCGAGGTCGTGGGTGCCCGCCCGTGCCGATTCCAGGAGCGCTTGGGTGGACCGGGTCGGTGAGTGGTGGACGACGAGCAGCCTGGCCATCGGCCAAGGCTAGTGCCGGGTCAGGGCACGTTCACCAGGGTGTCGCCGGTGTCGCGGGTGGCGGTGTCCGTGCCTGGTCCGCCGTCGCCGAGGTCGTTGCCGGTGATGCCGTCGCGGAGCTTGAGGGCGTCGTTGCCTCCGCTGCCGTTGAGGCTGTCGCTGCCGGTGCCGCCGATCAGCAGGTTGGCGGAGTCGTCGCCGGTGAGGCGGTCGGCGCCGGCGCCGGCGTAGGCGTTCTCGACGGCGTTGAGGTTGTCGCCCTCGCTGACGGCGCCGTCGTTGCCTCTGAAGTTGGCGGCCAGGGTCACGGTGACGGCGGCGGAGCGCGCCGCATAGCTGACGGTGTCGGTGCCTGCCTGGCCGTCGAGGACGTCGGCTCCGTTGGTGGCGGTGCCTTGGACGAACTTGTCGTCGCCGTCGCCACCCTTCTCCGAGTCGTCGCCGCCGCTGCCGTTGAGGACGTCGTTGCCGGCACCGCCGCTGAGCCGGTTGTCGCCGTCGTTGCCGCTGAGCGCGTCGTTGCCGGCTCCGCCCTGGGCGTTCTCGACCGCGAGGGCCTGGTCGCCCTCGCCGACGGCGCCGTCGTTGGCGCGGGTGCCGCCCAGGGTCACGTTGACCGGTGTGGTCCGCGAGGCGTAGGTGAGGGTGTCGCTCCCGGCGCCGCCGTCCACGACGTCCGCGCCGTCGGCGTGGGTGCCCTGGAGGATCCGGTCGTCCCCGTCGCCGGCGCAGATGATGTCGTCGCCGCCGCGACCGTCGATGATGTCCATGGCGCTGCTGCCGACGATCACGTCCCGTCCCGACGTGCCGGTGATGGTCCCCGTCCCGGTGATGGTCGCCGCCTGGCCGTGGCACGTCGCCGTGGGCGGCGCGTCGACCACCTTCCACAGGCTGGGTCCGTGGCCGTCGTCGGCCGTCAGGAACAGGCTTCCGGAGAACGACACCATCTCCGGATGGAATTGGACACTGCTCCCCGCCCCCGGATTGATGTCCTTGACCAGGAAGGTGCCGGCTGCGGTGCCATCGGTCTGCCACAGCTCCCGTCCGCGCGTGTCCGCGCCGTAGAAGTAGAGAGTGCCGGCGACATCGGTGAGTCCGGAGATCCCGTCGCAGAACAAGCCGCAGCTGGCCGTCTCGACGGGCAGTCGTCGCGTGCCGCTGGCGGTGCCGTCCGACGTCCACAGATCCGTTTGATCGTCAGCGGTGAAGTAGAGGCGCGGACCGGAGGCGACCAGGTTGTAGAGCTTGCTGTCTCCGGAGCCGGGAGTGGCGTCCTTGACCAGCCGGGTGCCGGCGGTCGTGCCGTCGGACTTCCACAGCTCCTGACCGTGCGTGTTGTCCCGCGCGGCGAAGAACACCTCGTCGCCGACCGCCGTGAGAAGACCGAAGCCGTGCTGATAGCCCGAGCCGGCCGGGAACTTCTTCAGGAGGGTCGTCCCCGAGGTCGAGCCGTCGGACGTCCAGAGTTCGACGCCGTTGGTGGAGGTGCCCGCGGCGAAGAAGAGCTCGTCGCCCGCTGCCGTCAGCAACCGGGGCCTGGCGTCACCAGATCCGGACGCCAGGTCCTTGACCCGCACGGTGCCGGCACGGGTGCCATCGGTCTTCCACAGCTCATTGGCGTGAGCGTCGTCGTAGCTCGATGTGAAGAACAGGGTGTCCCCGACCACGGCGAAGTCGTTGCCGCCCGCGAACGTATGTCCGGCGGCGTCCTTGACGAGGCCGGTGCCTGCCGCGGTGCCGTCGGACTTCCACAGCTCTGAGTCGTCCTCGGTCTCGAAGGTGAAGAACACCTGGTCGCCGAATGCAGTCAGGTCGTGCTCTCCGGGGTCGTACCTGTCGGTAGCGGGGAGTCCCGCGACGAGGACGGTGCCGGTCGTGGAGCCGTCCGACTTCCACACGTCCCGGTCGGCTCCGTCGCCGGCGGTGAAGAAGAGAACTCCGTCGGCGGCGGTCAGGTAGGCCGGGGACGATCCCTCGAGGCCCGGGATGATGTCCTTGACCATCGTCGTGCCGGCCGCCGTGCCGTCCGACTTCCACAGCTCGCGGCCGTGGACGTCGTCGTCGGTGACGAAGAACAGCGTGTCGTCGAAGACGGTGAGGGTGTCCGCGTCGAGATGGGCGATCAGCTCGAGCGTGGACGGGTCGGCACCGGCCGGCGCGGGCACGCCGACGAAGGCCAGTACGGCGGCGGTTGATACCGCCGCGACTGCCGGCATCGCGGTGGTACGACGGCGACGGCGTCGGAGCGCCTTCTGCGCCGCCCGCCGCTTGATCGCGTTGTCCCTGGCCGTCCGTTGTCCCCGAGTCATGCAGCGACTGTAGGCCGGTCTCTTGCTGCCCATTCAGCGAGTGAGAGACCGATGCTTTCGGTAGTGATAACAGCGCCCGCGGAGCTGGTCGCCGATCATCGGGGAGACGGGACCAGCCAGACCTCGTCGTTGCCGCCCGACGAGCCCCCGAGCGCGAGGCAACGGGTCTCGGGGACGATCTGGACGTCGAAGATCTCCTCGACGCCGGTGGCGAACTCGAGCGTCGCGACGGTGGCGCCGGTGGCCAGGTCGATGACTCCGAGGCCGCACTTGAGCTGGTCGTGGAACTCGGCGATCGGCACCTCGCCGAAGACCGCGGTCTCCCGGATCCTCGAGAGCCCGACGAACGCCACGTCGCCGTGCAGCGCGAGTCCTCGGGCGTATCCCGGAAGGAGCGCGACCACTGCGCGCGCCCCGCTGGACGGGTCGATCCGCTCGAGTCGGCCGAGCCCGGAGTTGAGCACGAACAGCTGCCCGTCGTACCAACGTGGGGAGTGCGGCATCGAGAGCCCGGTGGTGACCGGCTCACCCGACGCGACGTCGAGGACGGCCCCGCTGTTCTTCGGCAGCTTTCGCCAGCCGGCCGGTTCGTCGGTCTGCGCCATCACGGTCACGAACGCGGGGACGCTGTCCCGCATGGCCATGCCGTTCAGGTGACAGCGGTCCTGGGCGGCGAGCTCGGTGATGAACGGCGGGCGCCACTGGGGGACGAAGCTGTAGTCGGGGTGGACGGTCGCCAGGCAGGAGAACAGGGTGTTGACGATCCACAGGGGTGGAGCTCCGTCCTGGCCGGCGGCGGCCGGTCCCCACGCGAGCTCATGGCCCTGGATGTTGCCGGTGAACGTCGACGAGCGAGGCAGGAAGCAGCGGTCGTAGCGGCCCTCGGGCTCCAGCTCCGGAGCGATCTCCGGGTGCTCCCGCAGACTCCAGACCTGACCGCGGGCGCCGACCGCGAGGCGGTCCGGCCCCACGGCCACGCCCATGGCCTGGTCGAACCGGTGGAAGGAGAAGTTCAACGCACCGTCGGCCACGCCGATGGCGACGAGCTGTCCGGCTTGGTAGGTGGAGACCAGCAACGAACACCCCGACCGGGTGAGCACGTCCGGAAAGGACGGGCTGTGATGGAACCGAACCTCCGAGAAGGCTGACTCTTCCTCGCTGGCCATGAGCCGGAACGTTAGCCACCCCGGACCTGCCTGTCAGGTAGAGTGGTGGCGTCATGATGCGCGCGCTTCTTCTTGGTTGCCGCAGCGAGGTCCCAGTCTTCCAGCACTGAGCCGGACCCCCTCGCTGCGGAGTGCGGCTGCGCGACCGGCGCCCATCCTTCCGCCGATCATCGAGGTAAGTCATGACCACCATTCCCCCGCAACAGCCGAGCGGGATGCCGTTCCACCGCTACACCGCGTTCGAGCCCGTCACCGTCCCCGACCGCACCTGGCCGGACCGCAAGATCACCCACGCTCCGCGGTGGCTGTCCACCGACCTGCGCGACGGCAACCAGGCGCTCATCGACCCGATGAGCCCGTCGCGCAAGATGAAGATGTTCGAGCTCCTGGTCCGGATGGGCTACAAGGAGATCGAGGTCGGCTTCCCGGCCGCGAGTCAGTTCGACTTCGACTTCGTCCGGCAGCTCGTCGAGAGCGACAAGATCCCCGACGACGTACGCATATCCGTGCTGACCCAGGCGCGCGAGGACCTGATCGCGCGCACCGTCGAGTCACTGGTCGGCGCCGACAAGGCGACCGTGCACCTCTACAACGCGACCGCGCCGCTCTTCCAACGCGTCGTGTTCAACGTGACCGAGGCCGAGTGCATCGCGATCGCGACGCGCGGCACCGAATGGGTGATGAAGTACGCCGAGAGCCTGCTCGAGGGCACCGACTTCGGCTACCAGTACAGCCCCGAGATCTTCACCCAGACCCCGACCGACTTCGCGCTCGAGGTCTGCGAGCGGGTGTCCGACGTGTGGCAGCCCGAGCCCGGCCGCGAGATCATCCTCAACCTGCCGGCGACCGTCGAGATGTCGACGCCCAACACCTACGCCGACCAGATCGAGTACTTCGGGCGGGGTCTGACCCGCCGCGACGTGACCGCGATCAGCCTGCACCCGCACAACGACCGCGGTACGGCCGTCGCCGCGACCGAGCTGGCGTTGATGGCCGGTGCGGACCGGGTCGAGGGGTGCCTCTTCGGGCACGGAGAGCGCACCGGCAACGTCGACCTGGTGACCCTGGCGATGAACCTGTTCAGCCAGGGCATCGACCCGCAGGTGAACCTGTCCGGCGATGGTGGCATCGACGAGATCCGGCGCACCGTGGAGTACTGCACCCAGCTGCCGGTCCACCCGCGCCACCCCTACGCGGGCGACCTCGTCTACACCGCGTTCTCCGGCTCCCACCAGGACGCGATCAAGAAGGGCCTGGAGGACCTCGACAAGCGCGCGGCCGAGCAGGGGATCTCCGTGCGCGACATCCCCTGGGAGGCGCCGTACCTCCCGATCGACCCGAAGGACGTCGGCCGCACCTACGAGGCCGTGATCCGGGTCAACAGCCAGTCCGGCAAGGGCGGCGTCGCCTACGTCCTCAAGGCCGAGCACAGCCTCGACCTGCCCCGGCGGGCCCAGATCGAGTTCAGCCGCGTGATCCAGCAGCACACCGACGCGCAGGGTGGCGAGGTCACGCCGGAGGAGATCTGGTCGATCTTCCGGGCGGAGTACCTCGACCGCGACCAGCCCTACTCCCTCGAGCGGTGGACGTCGGTCACCGACGCCGAGGGCGACGACCAGCAGCAGGTCCACCTGGTCGTGCGCGGCGAGGAGCGGACGTTCTCCGGCATGGGCAACGGCCCGGTCGCTGCGTTCGTCGACGGCATGCGGCAGGCGGGTGCCGACATCCGGGTGCTCGACTACGCCGAGCACGCGCTCTCCTCGGGCGGCGACGCGGTCGCGGCGGCGTACGTCGAGTGCGAGATCGCCGGCGAGATCGTGTGGGGCATCGGCATCCACCACAACATCGTCACCGCGTCCCTGCGGGCGGTGGTGTGTGCAGCCAACCGGGCCCAGGCCCAGACCATCCCGCAAACTGCCGCTGGTTGAGGTGCGAGCGCAGCGAGCCTCGAAACCAAGGCAATGTCACACTGATGGTGTGAGCGAACGACATCTGGCATCCGAACGGGTCGGACAGTTCTTCGTCGAGACGGACAGTGGTCGCGACCGGTTGGAGTACACCGAGTACGGCACCGGCGACTCCTGGGTGATCCTGCTGCCGGGGCTGCTGATGCCGCGGCGCATGCACGACCACCTGGCGCGGTCGCTGGCGTCGGCGGGCGCGCACGTGGTCACCCTCGACCTGCTCGGCCACGGCCGGTCCGACCGCCCGGACGACCCGTTCGCCTACTCGGTGACCGCCTTCGCCCGGCAGGTCGTCGCGCTGCTCGACGATCTGGGAGCCGGCCAGGCGGTGATCGGCGGCACCTCGCTCGGGGCCAACGTCGCTCTCGAGGTGGCCGCGATCGCACCGGACCGGGTGCGGGGGTTGCTGGTGGAGATGCCGGTGCTCGACAACGCGCTGGAGGTGGCGATCGTGGCGTTCGCGCCGCTGCTGCTCAGCGCGCGGGTGGTGCCGTTCGTGTTCACGGGGATCCGGTTCGCGACCCGGCGGGTGCCGCGGGGGATGGTGCCGTGGTGGGTCGGCATCGGCCTCGACTCGGTCGACCACCGGCCGGGCCCGTTGGCGGCCTACGTCCACGGACTGTTCTTCGGTCGCGTGGCGCCGCCCGCTTCCGAGCGTCGCCGGATCACGGCGCCGGCGCTCGTCGTCGGCCACCCGCGCGACCTGCTGCACCCGGCGTCGGACGCCGCGATGGTGGCCGACGAGCTGCCCAACGCGACCCTCGAGACGGCCACCTCGATCCTCGAGTGGCGCCTGTCGCCCGAGCGGCTGGACCTGGCGGCGACCAAGTTCGTGCTCGACTGCTGGCGCCCGGCGCGTCGGAGTCGGCGTACGGCGAACTGACCGGCCGGCGAGCACAATAGGCAGGTGTTGTACCGCGACGAGGCGATCGTCCTCCGCACCCACAAGCTGGGCGAGGCCGACCGCATCATCACGCTGCTGACCCGCCAGCACGGCCGGGTCCGGGCGGTCGCGAAGGGCGTGCGCCGTACGACCTCACGGTGGGGCTCGCGGCTCGAGCCGTTCACCCACGTCGACCTCCAGCTCGCCGAGGGCCGCAACCTCGACACGATCACGCAGGCCGAGACCCGGGGGTCGTACGCCGCCGCGGTCGGCGCCGACTACGACCGCTACACCTCGGGCACCGCGATGCTCGAGACCGCCGAGCGGCTGGTGGTCGAGGAGCGGGAGCCCGCCGTCCAGCAGTTCCTGCTGCTGCTGGGCGCGCTGCGCGCGATGGCGACCGGCGAACGCCGCCCCGGCCAGGTGCTCGACTCCTACCTGCTGCGCTCGCTGGCCGTCGCCGGCTATGCCCCCGCGTGCGTCGACTGCGCCCACTGCGGTCGCGCGCCGGGGCTGAGTCCCGATGGAGGGCCGGGACACCACCGCTGGTTCAACCCGTCGATGGGCGGCGTCCTCTGCGCGACCTGCCGGATCCCCGGCTCCGCCAGCCCGGCCCCCGGGACCCTGGCCCTGCTCGGCGGCCTGCTCGCCGGCGACTGGCCCGTCGTCGAAGCCGCCGACCCCCGCCACGTCCGCGAGGCGAGTGGGCTGATCGCCGCGTTCGTCCAGTGGCAGCTCGAGCGGGGCCTGAGGTCGTTGGCGTACGTGGAGCGCTGAGGGTCTCGTGGGTCGGGCGCAGGTTCCCCACGGTATGCAGGTGAACCTGCACTTCCCACGGGTCGTACGCCGTGGGAAGTGCTGGTTCGGCTGCATACCGTGATGAACCTGCACGCCCGCGAGCACCGGCCCCCGTCCGCCAGGCGCTAGCTGGCGCGACGCCCCGTGAGTCGCTCGAACCGCGCCAGGATCGAGCGCGGATCGTTGTAGTCCGACCAGATGAGACGAAACATCTTGGCGGACGTGATCTCGCGAATCAGGTCTTCCCGCGTCTTCTCGGCGAAGACGACGTCACCTGGGTCCTGTTCGGGCTTGAGCAATCGGCCGTACTTGACCTTCCCGTCGAACTCGCCGTAGAGGTTGTAGGCAGCCCAATGCCAGTCGGTCACGGCGACGATCTTTCCGCCGTGGTTCTTGACCTCGACCTGGCGCTCGGGTGCCGGGATTCGCAACGTGTAGAAGGTCCAGATCCCTCGAGATTCGCCGATCGATCCGGAGCGGCCGTCGGCTATCCGGATCGGAATGTGCACGTGCTGCATGAACGGCCAGAACTGAAGCAGCTGGAAGGTCCGTTCGAGCTGCTCTCGATCGAACGCTCGACGTCGCAGCCCGGCCTCGATCAGGCACAGCGCCACCTCGTTGGTGGCTCGTGACGCAGCCTCCAGGACACACCGCTCGGGGCGAAGGACCGGCTCGCCGGCAACGACCATCACCTCGTCGTCGAGAGCCAGCCCCTCGTGGTGGACGACGTCGCGCTCGATGCGGCCAGCTCCACCGTCGAGACGGGTCACGTGGACCTTGTCCAACGGAACGCCCCAGACGTCGATGTCGTGCCGGACGATTCCCGACACGTGGCTCAGGGCCACCGCGTCGCCGAGCGAGCGGAGCACCGCACTCGACCGCACCCGGTGCCTCCCGACATCGGTGAGTCGGCTCCATTCGTCCGCGAACGCATAGGCGCCCCTGCGAAAGCGGACCCAGATCCGTTGGCGCACCATCCGCGCGACCGCTCGGTCGTCGTACCCGGCCTCCCTCGCCTCGGCTCGCGTGAAGAAGCCGCATTCGGAGGTGAGTATGCGAAGTGGGTCCATCGGGCCAGCATGGGTCGAGCCCACTCACATCCGGGGCGCAGACAGCTCACCCTGGGGATGACCGTCCTGGCCCAAGGCGGTTGTGGACGAGAGGTGGCCCGAAACCTCGTCGCCGGGCTGCCCACGGAGTCGACCTGGGCGTGCAGGTTCACCACGGTATGTCGACGAAGCTGCGCTTCCCACAGGTCGTACGCCGTGGGATGTGCAGGTTCAGCTGCATACCGTGGGGAACCTGCAGCCCCTCGTCCCCACCACCCCGCGCCGAGCCCCACGCGCTGCCCCACCCACCCACCGACTGACAAACTGCACCTCGTGACCCGAGCCTCCCGACGGTCGGCCCCGACGCCGCAGCGCAACACCGAGCCCTGTCCGCCGACCCCGCACCCGTCGGGGGCGCGGCCGCCGGCCATCCCGGCGGAGCTGGTGCCGCACCATGTCGCGATCGTGATGGACGGCAACGGGCGGTGGGCCAAGGAGCGGGGGCTGCCTCGCACCAAGGGCCACGAGCAGGGGGAGAGCTCGCTGTTCGACGTCGTCGAGGGGGCGATCGAGATCGGGGTGAAGGCGATCTCGGCCTACGCGTTCTCGACCGAGAACTGGTCGCGCAGCCCGGACGAGGTCAAGTTCCTCATGGGCTTCAACCGCGACGTGATCCGCCGCCGCCGGGACGAGATGCACGAGCTCGGCGTCCGGGTCCGCTGGGCCGGCCGCGCGCCCCGTCTGTGGAAGTCGGTGATCAAGGAGCTCCAGGTCGCCGAGGAGATGACCAGGCGCAACGACGTCCTCACGCTCACGATGTGCGTCAACTACGGCGGCCGCTCGGAGCTCGGCGACGCGGCCCGCGCCCTGGCCCAGGACGTCGCGGCCGGGCGGCTCAACCCCGACAAGGTCAACGACGCCACCCTCGGTCGCTACCTCTACGTGCCGGAGCTGCCGGACGCGGACCTGATCTGGCGGACGTCGGGGGAGCAGCGGCTGTCCAACTTCATGCTCTACCAGGCGGCGTACGCCGAGCTCGTGTTCTCCGACGTGCTCTGGCCCGACGTCGACCGCCGGCATCTGTGGCAGGCCATCGACGAATACGCGCGCCGCGACCGGAGGTACGGCGGAGCCGATCCGGTCTGAGGACGACCGGTCGGGGCCGCCGTGCTCAGGACCTACCTTCCTTGAAGGGCGAGCACCGGTACTCATCGTCGGGGAAGGGGGTGATCTGCCGGCAGGCCTTGATCTTGATCGTCACGTTCTCGCGGACGGAGATCGCTCGGCACGTCGGGCCGTCGCCAGGGATCTCGTCCCGGACGAAGGCCAGGTCACCGTTCGGTTTGCGGACTGCTGCTCGCACCGGCCAGTCGTCGAAGGCCACATCGTTGGCGCACAGCATGTTGCCGGCGTCGACCCACCGAGCCCGCACCTCCGGCACGCCGTCGGTGACCTCGGTGACCGCGAAGTTGTTGGCGCTGGCGGGTCCGGCGAGCGCGACCAGCGAGCCGGTCGCCAGTGACGCAACGATGGAAGCAATTGCGATTGGTCGAAGCATGTTCGACTCCTCACGCAGTGATGGCCGAGACCGGCTGTCGAGCGTATCGCCGATCCCGCCCGACTTCGTCGGAATCCGCTCACGACCACCCCCTGATCGCCGTACGCTTCGTCGTCATGAAGTCCTCCCGCTCCTCCGCAGCGGTCGCGCTCGCCGTGGTTTTCACCTTCGGGTCCCTCTCGCTGGCCGCCTGTGGCGGCGATGGCGGCGACGACGAGGCCCAAGACCCGGAGACGGTCGTCGTCACCGCGACTCCCGGCGCGGACTCGACCGAGTCGCCGACGGAGACTGACACGGCGACAACGACCGCGCCGACCTCGCCCACCACGGTCGAGACCTCCGTCGAAATGACGATCGCACCGACCGGGACCGTCGACCAGGAGGAGCTCGCGACCGACATCCAGGCCGCGCAGGACCTGGCCAACGACTGGTGGAAGCGGCACTGGAAGGACTACTTCACCGGCCGCTACACGGCGCCCAACGTCTACGGCATCTACGACGGCTACGACACGGACAACTCGCCGAGCTGCTTCGGTGAGCCGCTGCCGCCGGGCAACGCGTTCTACTGCCCTGACGGCGACTACGTGGCGTGGGACAAGACGCTCCTCGAGCTGGGCTACGAGATCGGTGACTCGTGGCCCTACCTGATCATCTCCCACGAGTGGGGCCACGCGATCCAGGCCGATCTGGCGATGGACCTGCAGTCCGAGCAGTACGAGCTCCAGGCCGACTGCCTGGCCGGCGCCGTGATCTACGGCCAGATCGCCGACGGCAACCTGGAGAAGATGGACGGCGACGAGAAGGAGATCGTCGACGGGCTCAACTACATCGCCGACGAGGTGCCCTGGGGCATGTCAGGCGACCACGGCGACTCGTTCCAGCGGATCGAGTGGTTCGACCTCGGCCGCACCCAGGGCGTGCCCGGCTGCCTGCCCGACCAGACCGGCTGACGCGGGAGCACGAGCTCAGACCTCTTCGCACTCCACCGCGGCCTTCGCGGGAGCGTGGACGTGGTCGTCGTGGTGCACGTGGTCGGCGTGGTGCACGATGCCGTGCTCGGCATCGAGCAGCTGGTGCTGGTGCGCGAGCTTCCGCTCGAAGTAGCCCTTGAAGAGCGGCCAGATGAGGCCGAGGAACAGCACGTCCACCAGCAGCATCAGGGTGACCTCGACGGCCAGGTGCGCCGGGTCGGTGAGGATCTCGGTGTAGTGGTGGAAGAACGCGTCCATGCCTTGAACTGTAAATGAGAACCGTTCTCAAAGGCAAGGCTGCAAGGGTCAGACCTTCTCGAGCCGCGCGGGCACGTACTTGTGCCACGGCGTGCCCGCCAGCCAGTCCCGGTGGTGCAGCGACGTCAGCTCGTTGGGCGCCACGCCCGGCGTACCGTCCGCGTGCTCCACGCCCATGCCGTTGGGCAGCGAGACGTGCCCGGGCTGCAGGGTGTCGGTGACCTCGACGGTGGCCTCGGCCGCACCCCGCTCGGTGACCACGCGCAACGAGTCGCCGGTGCCGACGCCGTACGACGCCGCGTCGTCCGGGCTGATCCGCAGCGCGCCCTGGGCGTCGCGACGGCGCCACGAAGGGTCGCGGATGATCGTGTTGGCCGTGAACGCGCGGCGCTCGCCCGCCGACAGGACGAACGGGAACTCGTCGGTGGTCCAGCTGCTCGGCTCGTCGGCGAGGGCCCGCATCCGCTCGATCAGCTCCGGGACCTCGAGGGTGAACCGGCGGTCGGGACGCTTGACGTAGCTCCAGGCGTGCTCGTAGTCGTCGCGGGTGAAGACCACCGCCTCGCCCTCGAGGATGCGTTCGAAGAGCCGGTTGCCGGGCTCGAAGCCCGGGCCGGTGAAGCCGGCGCGGCGCGACCGAGTCGGGCTGGCGCATCGAGCACAGCTGGGCGACGCCCCACAGCGCCGCGGTGCCGCGTGCCCGGCCCAGGGTCGGGCCGAGGGTCTCGTAGAGGACGTAGGCCGCCAGGCCCGAGAGCCGCGGGTTGGTGGCGACCGCGCTGAGGAAGGTGATGGCGTACTGCGTCAGCCCCTTCCGGGCGGCGCGCCGCAGCGGCGCGAGCGTGGCGTCGTCGACCACAGCCAGCTCGCGGATCAGTCGGGCGTAGATCTCCGGCTCCGGCAACGTGCCCTCGAGCGGCTCCATCAACGGAGCGCGCAGGTGGAAGACGTTCTCCGGGAAGTCGACGTTGAAGAACGTGCACTCCCACTTCTCGAACTGGCTCGACGCGGGCAGCACGTAGTCGGCCTGCTGCGCGGTCTCGGTCATCGCGATGTCGACGACGACGGTGAGGTCGAGCGACCGCATGGCCTCGCGGAAGCCCGCCGAGTCGGTCAGCGAGTGCGCCGGGTTGACGCTGTCGATCCACATCGCCCGGAACCGGTCGGGATGGTCGGTGAGGATCTCCTCGGCGATCGAGTTGCACGGCACCAGTCCGGAGATGATCCGCGCTCCGGTGACCGGAGTACGACGCTCCGGCGCGCCGCGGTCGGGCTTGCCGCCGCCCGTCACGACCTTGGCGACCGGGCCCCGCATCCGCCCGGCCACCGGACCGGCGATCGCGTCGGGCAGGAACGCGGGGATCTGGAGCGCAACGCCGGTGGCGCGGGACGCGGCGCGTTGCAGCGGCGTGCGGGGCTTCTCGCTGCCGCGGGGCGGCCGGCCCGATCCGCCGGCGATCGCGGCGAACCAGGAGTGCAGGAACATGCCGCCCGGCTTCGCGAAGTTGCCGGTGAGGATCCACAGCATCTTGTTGAGGTAGGAGCTCAGCGTGCTGTGCGGAGCCTGCTGGATGCCCAGGTCCTCGTAGGTGCACGCGCTCTCGGCAGCCGCGATCCGGCGCGCCGTCGTACGGATCAGGTCCTCGGACACACCGCAGCGCGCGGCGTAGTCGGCGACGTCGACCTCGGCGTAGGCCGCCAGCACGGGCTCGGCTCCCGTCGTGTGCTCGGTGATGAACGCGTGGTCGACCAGGTCCTCCTGGACCAGCACCGCGCCGAGAGCGGCGAGGCACCAGGCATCGGTGCCCGGCCTCACCTGGAGGTGGATGTCGGCCATCGCCGCGGTCTCGCTGCGGCGCGGGTCGATCACGACCATGCAGCGATTCGGGTCGGCGGCCATCTCCTTGAGGACCGGTCGGGCGCGGGGGAACGAGTGCGACTGCCACGGGTTCTTGCCGACGAACACGACCACCTCGGCGCGCTCGAAGTCGCCCTTCGTGTGCCCGCCGTAGAGCCGGCCGTCGACGAACATCTCGCCGGTCTTCTCCTGGGCCAGCGCGTTGGAGCGGTACTTCGCGCCGACCGCTGCCTGGAGCGACTGGCCGTAGCCGGCGCCGAGGTGGTTGCCCTGACCGCCGCCGCCGTAGAAGAAGATCTTGTCGCCGCCGTGCTCGTCGCGGACCTGGCGCAGTCGGTCGGCGATCTCGGTGATCGCCGTGTCCCAGTCGATCTCCTGGTAGGAGCCGTCGGCGCGGCGGCGCAGGGGAGAGGTCAGCCGCTCGGTGCCGTTCTGGTAGCGGTCCAGCCGGAGCGGCTTCTCGCAGGTGTAGCCCTCGGACGACGGGTGCGACTTGTCGCCGCGGATCCGGACCAGGCGCCGGTCCTCGACCTGGACCTCGATCCCGCAGTTGCACTCGCACAGGATGCAGGCGGTCTTCTGCCAGGTCGGGTCGGTCTGGGTCACGCTGGCTCCCGGGTGGATTGTCTATGACAACTGTCATAGACAGTAGGCTCGTGCGGTGCTCGTCGTCAACCGGTTCCGCGTCCCCGAGACCGATGAGTCTTTCCGTGGATCGCTCGAGCAGGCGCATGCCGTACTCGCGGCGCAGACCGGGTACGTCGACGGCACGCTCGGCCGCAACCTCGACGAGCCCGGGCTCTGGGTGCTCACCACCCGGTGGGCGAGCGTCGGGGCCTACCGGCGGGCGTTGTCGACGTACGACGTGAAGCTCAGCGCGGTGCCGATCCTGAGCCGCGCGCTGGACGAGCCGAGCGCCTACGAGGTCGTCGGGCCGGATTCGGTGCTCAACGTCGCCGACCCGCGCGTGACCTGAGCAACGTCGGCGGTCTCGTCGAGCGCGAAGACCACCTGCTCCCCGATGAGCCCCCGGACCGCCATCGATCCGCGCTCGACGACGCGCGCGTTGCCGAGCCGGGCAGCGTCCTCGTCGACGAGCACCTCTCCCGCTGCGGCAGTGGAGCAGAGGCGGGCAGCGAGGTTCACGGCGGTGCCGATCGCGGTGTACTCCATCCGCTCGCTCGTCTCGATGGTCCCGACCGTGACCGTGCCGCTCGCAACCCCGACGCCCAGGCCGAGCGGGTGGACCTTGGTGGCCCAGCGCTCCAGGACCGGGCGCATCGCCACATGGAGGTCGCGCGCCAGACCCAGCGCAGCGTCGGCGTGGTCCTCGCGGGGGAGCGGCGCGCCGACCAGGATCAGGATCCCGTCACCGGCGTAGGCGGTGATGGTGCCACCGTGGCGGGCGACCACGCCTCCTGCGACGTCGTAGTACTCCGTCAGCAGGTCCACCACCGCCTGCGACGGCACGCCCTCGGCGTACGGCGTGAAGTTCCGGAGGTCGGCGGCCACGACTGTCAGCTCGGCCTGGTGCGGCTGCATGACCGCCTCGAGACCCTGCTCATGCACCAGCTCGGTGACGCGCGGGGACAGGAAGCGGCTGAGGAAGACGCTGCGCCGCGCCTGGGCAGCGGTCACACGGAGCTGGCCCCACAGTCCCACCGTCATCGCGAGGGCGGCGACCCACGCGCTCGTGACGACAGGCACGAACAGGGCGGTGACCGCGAGACCGGCGCTCACCGCGATCGCAGCGGCGCGGTCCCGCTCCGCATGGTCCACCCGGTTGAGAGCGAGCGCGATCCACCCGGACATGAAGGCGCCGGCCACCAGGAGCCAGAAGCCGGCGAACAGCCAGAAGCCGCCGGTCGAGTAGGACGAGGACTCGAACCCCCTGAAGGTGAAGTCCCGGAGCCGCTCGGTCGGGAACAGCAGCGAGGTCACTGCGTGCCAGGCAGCAAGGACGAATCCCGAGCGCACTACCCAACGCACGACCGTCGCCGAGCGGGCGGAGATCTCGCCGGTGGACACCAGGCTGGACATGTAGACCGAGGACAGTGCTGTGATCGAAGCCTCGAGCAGCCCTTGGGAGCGGGCGAACCAGTCCGGGTCGGAGCCGGCCGCCGACGAGATGGCGAACGTGATGGTGGCGGTCTCGAGGCCGACGCCGAGGAACACCAGGGCGAGTGCGACGTTCGGACGGGTCCGCTCCTGGGCGAGCAGGAGCGCGACCGCAGTGCCCACGAAGCAGATCCCGAGCGCGAGCCCGGCGGATTCGTACTGGGTGAGGTGCTCCACGTTGACCCCCATGCGAGACGCCTCACGATAGCCCCGCCCATGCGGTGTCGTCCGCGTAACGGAGCCGCGTAATCTAGGTCTCGTGACGGTCGCCAGAGCGACCTCCTCGACCAACGAAGACTCCCGGCAGCCGGCCGGGCAGCCCCATAGAAAGGAACCACCGTGGCCAAGCCGCCTCCGTCCGCCGTCGACAATGTCGTCTCCCTCGCGAAGCGGCGGGGATTCGTCTACCCCTGCGGTGAGATCTACGGCGGCACCCGGTCCGCCTGGGACTACGGCCCGCTCGGCGTCGAGCTCAAGGACAACATCAAGCGCCAGTGGTGGAAGTCCATGGTGCAGCTGCGCGACGACGTCGTCGGCCTCGACTCCTCGGTGATCCTGCCGCGCCAGACCTGGGAGGCCAGCGGCCACGTCGCGACCTTCTCCGACCCGCTGACCGAGTGCCAGTCGTGCCACAAGCGGTTCCGGGCCGACCACCTCCAGGAGGAGTTCGCCGAGAAGAAGGGTCTCGACGACCCCGACGCGGTCGACCTGGCCACGCTTGCCTGCCCCAACTGCGGCACCCGTGGCGCGTGGACCGAGCCGCGTCAGTTCTCCGGCCTGCTGAAGACCTACCTCGGCGTCATTGAGGACGAGTCCGGCCTCCACTACCTGCGGCCCGAGACCGCGCAGGGCATCTTCCTCAACTTCGCCAACGTGGTGACCTCGAGCCGGATGAAGCCGCCGTTCGGCATCGCCCAGGTCGGCAAGAGCTTCCGCAACGAGATCACGCCCGGCAACTTCATCTTCCGCACCCGCGAGTTCGAGCAGATGGAGATGGAGTTCTTCGTCAAGCCGGGTGAGGACGAGGAGTGGCACCAGCACTGGATCGACGCCCGCACGGCCTGGTACGTCGACCTTGGCGTCAAGGCCGACAACCTGCGCCACTACGAGCACCCCAAGGAGAAGCTCTCCCACTACGCGAAGCGCACGGTCGACATCGAGTACCGCTTCAAGTTCGCCGGCTCGGAGTGGGGCGAGCTCGAGGGCATCGCCAACCGCACCGACTTCGACCTGACCACCCACGCGGAGGCATCCGGCCAGGACCTGAGCTACTTCGACCAGGCGGCGGGGGAGCGTTACGTGCCTTACGTCATCGAGCCGGCCGCCGGCCTGTCCCGCAGCCTGATGACCTTCCTGGTCGACGCCTACTCCGAGGACGAGGCGCCCAACACCAAGGGCGGCGTCGACAAGCGCACCGTGCTCCGCCTCGACCCGCGTCTTGCGCCGGTCAAGGTGGCCGTGCTGCCGCTGTCGCGCAACGCCGACCTGACGCCGAAGGCCAAGGACGTCGCCGCCGAGCTGCGCCGCGCCTGGAACATCGACTTCGACGACTCCGGCGCGATCGGCCGCCGCTACCGCCGCCAGGACGAGATCGGCACGCCGTACTGCGTCACCGTCGACTTCGAGACGCTCGACGACCACGCCGTGACCGTCCGCGAGCGCGACACCATGGAGCAGGAGCGGGTGAGCCTCGACCGGCTCACGGCCTACTTCGCCGAGCGGTTCATCGGCTGCTGAGCTCGGGCCTCAACCGCCTCCATCCCTGACAGAATGATGATCGTGATGCCTGCCTCGATGACGATGCGCGCCGGCGCCGCAG
Source organism: uncultured Actinomycetota bacterium (assembly GCA_963766035.1). Lineage (GTDB taxonomy): Bacteria > Actinomycetota > Actinomycetes > Propionibacteriales > Nocardioidaceae > Nocardioides. The sequence continues at coordinate 617,654 of CAVXYP010000006.1, forward strand.
TGCTCGGCGGTGTGCTCGCGGCCGGTGTGCTGGCGGGCTGCGGCGGGTCCGACGACAACTCCGAGGACGAGCCGTCGGCCGCGCCGTCATCGACCGAGGAGACCAGTGCCGGGTCGACGCCGTCGGGCTACCTGCCGGTGCCTGACGGTGTGACCCTCACCGAGCAGGGCACCTCGCTCGGGTTCGGCGACCAGGCGACGATCGCCTGGCGACCGCGCCAGGACCGGGTGGTCGCGCTCGACCTGACGGTCGCGCGCATCGACCAGACCTCGTTCAAGGAGTCGTTCGAGGGCTGGGTCGTCACCAAGCAGATGAGGGGTCAGACCCCCTACTTCGTGCGCGCCCGGGCCACCAACGTCGGTGACGCCGACGTGAGCGCGTTGCTGGTCCCGCTCTACGGGCTCTCCAGCGCGGACAGCATGTACGAGCCGCTCGCGTTCCGCGACGAGGACTTCGAGCCCTGTCCCGGCGGCGAGCTCCCCCAGCGGCTCCGTCCCGGCAAGTCCGCAGACCTCTGCTTCGTCTACCTGCTGCCCGAGGACCAGGAGATCACCGCGGCGGCCTTCGACGTGGCCGGCGAGCTCGCACCGATCACCTGGAGCGGCGAGATCACCAAGATCGAGAAGCCGGACAAGGACAAGAAGAACAAGAACAAGAAGAAGGACAAGAAGAAGCAGCAGTGACGCCGACCTCCGCAGCGCCGTACCCGGGCCTCCGGCTCGGGTCGCTGGACGTGCCGACACCCGTCGTGCTCGCACCGATGGCCGGGATCACCAACGCGGCCTATCGACGGCTCTGCGCCGAGTTCGGTGCCGGGCTCTACGTCTGCGAGATGATCACCAGCCGCGGGCTGGTCGAGGAAGACGCGACCACCCAGCGGATGCTGGTGTTCGACGACGCCGAGCAGGTCCGGTCGGTGCAGCTCTACGGCACCGATCCCGCCTATGTCGGCAAGGCCGCCGAGATCCTCTGCGCCGACTACGGCGTCGGTCACATCGATCTCAACTTCGGCTGTCCGGTTCCGAAGGTGACCCGCAAGGGCGGCGGTGGTGCCCTGCCGTGGAAACGCGGCCTGTTGGCGCGGATCCTCGAGCAGGCGGTCGCCGCCGCGACGCCGTACGACGTGCCGGTGACGATGAAGACCCGCAAGGGACTCGACGACGACCACCTCACCTACCTCGACGCCGGCCGGATCGCCCAGGAGACGGGGTGCGCGGCGATCGCCCTGCACGGGCGCACCGTCGCCCAGGCCTACTCCGGGGCGGCCGACTGGGACGCGATCGCCCGGCTGGTCGACCACGTCGACATTCCAGTGCTCGGCAACGGCGACATCTGGGAGGCTGCGGACGCCCTCCGGATGGTCGAGGAGACCGGCGTCGCGGGCGTCGTCGTCGGGCGGGGCTGCCTGGGCCGGCCCTGGCTGTTCCGCGACCTCGCCGCCGCGTTCGCGGCCGGACCGGTGGTTGAGGTGCGAGCGTCAGCGAGCCTCGAAACAACGACCCTCCCGGTCCTCGGCGAAGTGGCCGCGATGATGCGCCGCCACGCCGAGCTGCTGGTCGAGCACATGGGGGAGGAGCGCGGCTGCAAGGAGTTCCGCAAGCACGTCTCGTGGTACCTCAAGGGGTTCGGTGCGGGCGGCGAGATGCGGCGGTCGCTCGGACTCATCTCGACCCTCGCCGATCTTGACCGGCTGCTCGCCGAGCTCGACCCGACCGAGCCGTTCCCGGTGTCCGAGCTGGGGGCACCACGAGGCCGCCAGGGGTCGCCGCGAAGCAAAATTTTTCTTCCCGAAGGATGGCTCGACGACGCCGACGGAAGCGACTGTCACCTGCAGGAATCGGTCGACGAGACCACGGGAGGGTGACCGGGAACACCCCGGAAACACCCCGTGACGATTCGGTGAGTCAAAAGTCGTGTGCTTTAGTCGATGTTCGTGCCCGAGGCCGCTACGGTGGCTCGGGCACGTTGACAGAACAAGCGAAAGCAAAGGAATCAGCGCGTGGCAGCGAACCACAGCCACAAGCGGGAGACCGCGCGACGCAGGCCCCGGGCAGCGTTCATCGCGGCCCCCTTGGCAGTTCTAGCAACAGGTGCCGTCGTCTCCGTCGGCGTGGTCGGCTCCAAGCCGGCAGCGGATCTCCTGACCGTCGACCCGTCCCTCGCCGTCAACGTCATCGGCGACCGCCGCGAGCTCGGCACGATCTCCCGCGACAACGATGCGGACCGCGGACCGATCTCTCTGAAGGCCGTCGAGCTGAGCCCGGTCGAGAAGATGCTGACCGATGAAGCCGTCAGCAAGGCCATCGAACAGGCCGACAAGAGGCTCTGGACGAGCACCACGCTCAACCTGTGGACGCGCCCGGACGACAAGGCGAAGCAGACCGGCGAGATCGAGGGCGGCAAGAGGGTCCTTGTCACCGGACGGAAGATGAAGGCCCGCGAGGAGATCGTCCTCGACGGCAAGGCACGGTGGGTGACCGCCGGCTACCTCAGCGCCGAGAAGCCGGTCGGCGTCGGAGCCGGCCTGTCGATGGACCCCTGCCCCGACCCGTCGGTCGAGAACGGCCTGACCAGCGCTGCTGTCGTCGTCTACCGCTCGGTGTGCAACGCCTTCCCGCAGGTCACGTCGTACGGCGGTTGGGACGCGCACGGCGAGCACGCGTCAGGCCGTGCCATCGACATCATGACCAGTGATGTCACGGTTGGCACCGCGATTGCCGAGTTCCTCCGGGCGCACGCCTCCGAGCTGCACCTCTACGACGTCATCTGGCGCCAGCACATCTGGACCCCCGAGCGCGGGTCCGAGGGCTGGCGGTCGATGGAGAACCGCGGCTCAGCCACGGCCAACCACTACGACCACGTGCACGTCTCGGTCTACTGAGCCTCCTCGACCACGCCCGGCGGGGTCATCCTGCTGTGACGACGTCGATCTCAGCGCGTAGGCCCGGCGCTCGCGAAATGCGCGCGTCCAGGGTGACCAGGGGTGCGTCGAGCACTTCGGCGAGGGCGACGTAGACCGCGTCGTACGGCGTGAGGTTGTTGCGCAGGTCCCAGGCGCGGGGGAGGAGCGGAGTGGGGTCGTGGAGCTCGATGCCGGCCGAGGTGAGATCGGTCAGGGCGATCGAAGCCCGTCCGGCAGTCGTGTGCCGACCGAGCACCAGGCCCCGTAGCGCGGCAGCGACCTCGACGCCCAGCAACGAGGGCGCATGCACCGTGACGTCGGGGTCCCGGAAACGGTCGGCGACCGCTCCAGCCGCGTCCCGCGCCAGGAGCCACTCGACGGTCGCGGAGGCGTCAAGAACGATCACGAAGCGTTGCGCGCGGCGTCGATCAGGTCGATCGAGGACGGACCGGATCGCACCGGCTCGCGCGACGCCACGAGGTCGACAAGCTCACGCCGCGTCGGCCTGTCGAGCGATCGGCGCAGCTCGGCGAGGGCGAGATCGGAGAGAGAGATGCCCTCGAGGGCGGCTCGGGCCTTCAGCCGCCGATGAATGTCCTCCGGAACGTTGCGGATCTGGATCATCGTCATACGTCGATCGTAGAAGTGCATGTGCTGGCGAGGCAAGCATGCCCCGGGCATGTCCGTGTCGCATCAAGCCCGCATCCGTGCGGTCGGTGCCATCCAGGCGACCCGGATCCGGACGATCCCGGCTCCGGCGATGCGGAGCAGGACCACGCCGCCCGGGCGGTCGGAGGGGAGGAAGCCGACCTTGACCCGTCCCTGGCTGGTGAAGACCTCGGTCGCGACGACGTCCCAGTCGTTCGGGGCATAGACGAACCGGTCGATCCGTCCGCGTCCCTTCGGGAAGTCGTCGATCAGGTGCGGCACCTCCCTGGTGAGGTCCCGGCCGTACGGCCACCACATCCCATCCGCCTCGGAGCGCCCGAAGCTCGGCGCCAGCTGCAGCCGGAGTGCCCCCAACGGCTGCGGATAGCGGTGCGGATATGGGAACTGCGGGGCACCCATGGCGCCGCCTCTCCTCGCAGCCGACAGCTCGACGCAGGATGCGTCGCGTCCCCCGGCCTGACCCGATCCTACGTCCGCGGTCCAGAGCTGCGGGTGCGTATGGGCCAGGGGGCGATCGGTCTGGCGGTGCTCGCGGGCGTGCCGGCAGTCGTCGACTGGTGGCCGTTTCCGCGGACCACTACGTCAGGCGCGCATGCGAGTCGACGGCTGACGCGTCGGTGAGGGACGCGACCTGGTCGACGACGACCCGGAGTCGCGCGGCGTCGTCGGCGGCGGCGTGCCAGTCGGCGCGGAAGGCCTCGTCGAGCTCGTCCGGCGCCCGGTCCAGCAGCACCTCGACCAGCTCGGCGAGGAGCTCGCGTTGCCGCGCCTGGAGCGCCACCCGGTCGTCGGCCTGCATCACGTAGAAGGCGGCGATCCCCTTGAGGGCGGTGATCTCGGTCCACGTCTCCTCGGGGATCACCAGGTCCGCGTGGTAGCGCACGAACGGGCCGTCGCTCGCCGCGAATGTCGCCTGCTGCACGGCACCGCAGAACCGGCCGATGAGGTCGCTGGTGAGGTTCTTCAGCGCGGCGAGACTGCCTCGCGTGCCGTCGTACGCCGTCGTCGGCCAGCTGCCGATCCGCTGCAACCGGTCGAGCACGTCGTCGAGCGCTTCGTCGCTCGCCTCGGGGGCGTACCAGGAGCGAACCGTGTGCCAGACCGCTGCCCGGTCGAGCCGGGTCAGGTCGATCGTGCCGGCGACGGTGCCGTCCTCGACGTCGTGGACCGAGTAGGCCACGTCGTCGGCCAGGTCCATGACCTGCGCCTCCACACAACGGCGCCGACCGTCGGGGGCACCGAGCCGCAGCCACGCGAACGCCGGCAGGTCGTCGTCGTAGACCCCGAATTTGGCACCTTGGGTCTCAACACGTTGGTTGAGGTGCGAGCTTGCGAGCCTCGAAACCCAGTCGCTCTCGCCGCCACCCGTTCGCGGTGCGTCCGAGAGCGGCCAGGGGTACTTCGTGCAGGCGTCGAGCGTGGCCCGGGTGAGGTTGAGGCCGGCCGAAGCGCCCGAGGCGTCCGACGTCTTCGCCTCGAGCCGGGTGAGCAGTCGCAGCGTCTGCGCGTTGCCCTCGAACCCGCCGCACGCAGTGGCCAGCCGGTTGAGCGCCCGCTCGCCGTTGTGCCCGAACGGAGGGTGGCCGAGGTCGTGCGCGAGAGCCGCGGTCTCGGCGATGTCGGGGTGGGTGCCGAGCGCGCGCGAGAGGTCGCGGGCGATCTGGGCGACCTCGAGGCTGTGGGTCAGCCGGTTGCGGACGAAGTCGTCGCTCTGCGGCCCGACCACCTGGGTCTTCGCGGCGAGCCGCCGGAACGAAGCTGCGTGGACGACGCGTGCACGGTCGCGCTCGAACGGCCTGCGCTCCGGAGCGTCGACCCGCTTGGGCGGCTCCGGGACGATCCGCTCGCGGTCGGCGGCGTCGTACCGCTCCTCGACGACCTCCACCGGCCGGACACTACCGGCCGGAACGGCCGTAGACTCGCCAGCCGTGTGCGCCGCCCCGTTGGTCTGGCTCCCGTTCGAACCCGCTCGTCTCGGCGATCCGCCGTCGGGGCTGCGCTACGAGGTGGTCGATCCCACGGTCGAGGTGCCCGACACCGTCGGTGAGGTGGCGTTCTACGTGCCGCCGTACCAGGTCGGGCCGGCGCTGGCCGAGGTGCTGGCCCGGATGCCGGCGCTGCGGGTGGTGCAGACCTTGACCGCCGGCGTCGACAACATCCGCGACCAGGTGCCGTCCGGGGTGACCCTGTGCAACGGCCGCGGCATCCACGACACGTCGACAGCCGAGCTGGCGTTGACCCTCGTCCTGGCCTCGCTCCGGGGCGTGCCTGGGTTCGTCCGGGCCCAGGACCGGCGGGAGTGGACGCCCGAGGTGCGGCCGGCGCTGGCGGACCGTCAGGTGATGATCGTCGGGTACGGCGCGGTCGGGGCGGCCATCGAGGCGCGGCTGCTGCCGTTCGAGGTCGACGTGGTGCGGGTGGCCAGGTCGACACGCGACGGCGTCCACCCGATCTCGGCGTTGCCGGCGCTCCTGCCCGAGGCCGATGTGGTCGTGATGATCGTGCCGCTCACAGCCGAGACGCGCGGCCTGGTCGACGCCGGATTCCTCTCCCGCATGAAGGACGGTGCACTTCTGGTCAACGTGGCGCGCGGGCCGGTCGTCGTCACCGACGACCTGATCGCCGCGCTGCGGTCCGGCCGGATCTCCGCGGCAGTCGACGTCGTCGACCCCGAGCCGCTGCCGGCCGACAGTCCGCTGTGGGAGGTCCCGAACCTGTTGATCTCGCCGCACGTCGGCGGAGCCAGCAGCGCGATGTGGCCCCGCGCCTACCGCCTGGTCCGCGACCAGCTGCACCGGTTCGCGGCGGGGGAGCAGCTGGCCAACGTCATGACAGCGGAGTACTGAGCCGGGGGTCGGAGGCTGCGCCTAGGATCGCCGACATGGCCGGCCGGATTCGCGACGACGACATCCAGACCGTGCGCGAGAAGGCCAAGATCGAAGAGGTCGTGTCGGGCTACGTCACCCTGCGCAATGCCGGCGGCGGCTCGCTGAAGGGGCTGTGCCCCTTCCATGAGGAGAAGTCCCCGTCCTTCCATGTCACGCCATCCCGAAGTTTTTGGCATTGCTTCGGTTGCAACACGGGCGGGGACGTCATCGCCTTCCTGATGAAGATCGACGGCCTGACGTTCGTCGAGTCGGTCGAGCGGCTCGCCGACAAGTACGGCGTCCAGCTGAGGCGCGAGGAGGGCAGCGGCCCCGACGAGCGACCGAAGGGTCCGCAGCGACGCCGGCTGATCGAGGCGCATGCGGTGGCGCAGGACTACTACGCCGGCCAGCTCGGCGGCCCCGATGCGGTGCAGGCGCGCCAGTTCCTTGCCGATCGCGGCTTCGACCAGAGCTCCGCAGAGCACTTCGGCATCGGCTTCGCCCCGCGCGACAGCGAGGCCCTGTGGCACCACCTGCGCGAGCGGAAGTTCTCGCTGGACGAGGTCGTGGCGGCCGGCCTGGTCGCCGTCGGCCGCGGCCCCTACGACCGGTTCCGCGGCCGGCTGGTGTGGCCGATCCGGGAGACCTCCGGCGACACGATCGGCTTCGGCGCCCGCCGGATCTTCGAGGACGACAAGATCGAGGCGAAGTACCTCAACACCCCCGAGACGGCGATCTACAAGAAGAGCCAGGTGCTCTACGGCGTCGACCTCGCGCGCCGCGACATGGCGCGGTCGTCCCAGGCCGTGATCGTCGAGGGCTACACCGACGTGATGGCGTGTCACCTGGCCGGCGTCACGACCGCGGTCGCGACCTGCGGCACCGCGTTCGGCGACGAGCACGCCAAGGTGCTGCGGCGGCTGCTCGCCGACCACGAGGAGTTCCGCGGCGAGGTGATCTTCACCTTCGACGGCGACGAGCCGGGGCAGAAGGCCGCGCTCAAGGTCTTCCAGGGAGACCACCAGTACGTCGCCCAGACCTATGTCGCGGTCGCGCCGGAGGGCATGGATCCCTGTGACCTGCGGATCAAGTCCGGTGATGCCGCGGTGCGGGAGCTGATCGCGACCCGTCAGCCGCTCTACCGGTTCGTGCTCGCGAACGTCGTGAAGAAGTTCGACCTCGACCGGGCGGACGGCCGCATCGACGCGATGCGTGAAGCTGCCCGCCTGGTGTCGTCGGTTCGCGACCAGTCGAAGGTGACCGCGTTCGCCCAGGAGATCTCGAAGATGATCGGCGCGGACATCGACACCAACCAGGTCGTTTCAGAGGTGCGCCGTGCGGCCAAGCGGGGGAGTCGTCCGGACGACCGTCGCGACCAGCGGAGCGTCCGGCCCGACGCCGCGCAACCGCCGCGACCCTCCGCGCCGAACCCGATGGACCCGCGGTTCACCATCGAGCGCGAGACGCTCAAGCTGGTCCTCCAGCACCCGCTCGCGATCGGCCGGACGACCGCCGACATCGGCAGCAACGACTTCACCCACCCGACCTACCGCGCGGTCTGGACACTCGTCGAGGCCGCCGGCGGGCCGGCCGCCGGCGACGGCGACCCGGCCTGGGTGAGCAAGATCCGAGAAGGCGCCACCGACCCAGCGGTCACGTCGGCGGTGAGCGCGCTGGCGGTCGAGCCGATCCAGACGGCGCGCGAGCCCGATGCGGCGTACGTCGCCCATCACGTCTTCCGGCTGCTGGAGCTCACCGCGCTCCGGCGGATCGCGGAGCTCAAGTCGCGGCTGCAACGCACGAACCCGGAGACCGAGACGACCGACTACAACAAGATGTTCGGCGAGCTCGCCGCGCTCGAGCAGCACCGCCGTACCCTCCGCGACCGGATCATCGGCTCGTGAGGAGGCGGTCCAGCCTGCCGCCGGTCGCCCGCGGTGAGCGGGTGCTGGCCTGGGCACCGACCTCTGACGAAGCGACGGTCCAAGGGACCAGGGACGCGCTCTACCTGCCCGGCCGCGAGCCGCCTCGGCTGCCGTGGGAGGAGATCGCGACCGCCGACTGGGACAGCGACGAGCGCGAGCTGCACGTGGTCGAGATCGGCAGCTTTGGCGAACCGCAGCCCGAGCATCGCCTCGTGCTTGTCGAGCCCGACCGGCTGCTGTCGCTGGTCCGTGAGCGGGTCACCGCGAGCATCGTGGTCCAGCGCCAGGTCTCGATCTCCGGGCGGCTCGGTGCCCGCGTGCTCGGCCGTCGCGCGCCCGGCGGCCGGGGCGCGATCGCCTGGTTCGTCGACTACGACGACGGCCTTGACCCGGCCGACCCGGCTGTCGCCGCCATCGTCGACGAAGCGCTGACCGTGGCCCGCGACGACGTGGGGGAGTAGAGACCAGATACCGATTTCATCGGCGCTCGGCGAACTTGCTAACCTGTGCGGGCTGTCCGGCCGAGCGTCGGACGCGGTCCCCTGTAGCTCAACTGGCAGAGCATTCGGCTGTTAACCGGAGGGTTGTTGGTTCGAGTCCAACCGGGGGAGCCACACAAAACGGCCCGTGACCTGCGGAAACGCAGTTCACGGGCCGTTTCGTTCGCCGTTTGCATCGTCTATGCATCGTTCGGGCATGCTGTTGCGCCGTGAGACGGCGCCAGTCGCGCCCTGGGCTCGCGCGGCGGCAACGCCCGCTATTGCTTGTTATGCACGTGATCCTTCAGGACATTTCGACCAGCCGTTGTGGCTGCCTGTCGATGGAGCTGGAGGGCCCGAGATGTCGCTGTTGGATCCGTGTCTGATTCGTTCGCGTGGACCGTCGGGCCAGGTTCTGGTTCGCGTCGGGATGCCGCTGGTTGATGACTATCTGGAGTTCCTGGAGGGACGGTGCCGGCCGAACACGGTGCTGGCCGCGCGCTATGACCTGCGGGTGTTCTTCACGGTCGTGGACAAGTCACCGGCCGAGGTTCGCCCTGCTGACGTACTGGGTTTCATCACTGCCCAGCGCACTGGCCGCACCGGTCGCACTGAGGAGCAGCGGCTGCAACCGGTCGACCCCACCGACGAACCGGGCGGGGTAGCGACCAGCACGGTGGCGCGACGGCTCTCGATCGTCTCGGGGTTCTTCTCCTATCTGCTGGCCCGCGGTGACATCGAGGCGAACCCGGTGCCCCGTGGACTGCCCACTCGCCGTGAGCGCCAGCGTCCCGCCCAGGGCGTCCCGCTGACCCGCCGGGTCCGCCGGCTGCCGCGGATCCTGAGCCCGGCCGAGGTCGACCAGCTGACGACCGCGTTGCGTACCCACCGTGACCGGGCGATGGTCGCGGCGATGGTGCTGGGCGGGCTTCGCCGCTGCGAGGTCCTCGGGCTACGGCTGGAGGACCTGCGGGTCGCCGAACGCCGGGTCTTCATCGCTGAGGGCAAGGGCGGCCACCAGCGACTCGTCCCGGTCTCGTCACGGTTCTTCGCCGCGGTCGCGGCCTACCTGGACACCGAGCGACCCACTGCTGGGGACACCGACCGGGTGTTCGTGGTCCTCAAGGGACCCACCCGCGGACAGCCGCTGTCGGTACGCGGGCTGGATGAGGTGCTGGCCGGCGCCCGGGCTCGCGCGGGGCTGGCGCACGCGACCTGCCACGAGCTGCGGCACACCTGTCTGACCCGGCTCCGGGAGGCCGGGATGGCGCTGGAGGCGGTCCAGGCCCAGGCCGGGCACGCCTCGATCGAGTCCACCAGGATCTACCTGCACCTGGCCGATGACTGGATCGCCGCCGAGTACCGCAAGGCCGCCGAAGTCCTCGACGCCCAGCTCTACGCCGCCGGCGCGATCAGTGGTGGTGAGCGGTGAGCGGGCCGCTGCTGCTGCCCACCTGGCCAGAGCTCAGCGTGCGCCCACAGATCGTGGCCACGATGCGGCGCTACCTGGAGCAGATCGGCTGTGTGCTGCAGCCCCGCAGTGTCGGCGCCGCCGACCTCGCACTGCGCTCCTTCGCGGCCTTCCTGATCGAGTCCGCACCAGAGGTCACCAGCACCGCGCAGGTCACCCGTCGGCACGTCGAGGACTACAAGCCCTGGCTCGCCAACCGGCCCGGGCAGAACAAGCCACGGGTCACCACCGCGACGCTGGCAAGCAGGCTGGGCACCCTGCGGATGTTCTTCGTCCGGATCGATGAGTGGGGCTGGGACGAAGCACCACCGCGGGTGCCGATGTTCCCCGGCGACCTGCCCCGCCAGGACCACCCACTGCCCAAAGCGCTCGACGATGCCGCGGCCACCAAGTTGCTGCGTGCCGCGGTCAGCGACAAACGACTGTTGGTCAGGGTCACCGTCGAAGTGCTACTGCGCACCGGGCTGCGGGTCAGCGAGTACACGACCTTGCCCGCCGACGCGGTCGTGCAGATCGGCGCCGCGCCCTGGCTGCACGTCCCGGTCGGCAAGCTCCGCGAGGACCGCTACCTGCCACTGCATCCCCAGCTCGTGACGCTGATCGACGACTATCGCACCGCCCACGTCCCGTCCGATCACCCGCTGCTCCTGCCCCGGGAGAACGGACGCCCACTAGACCGGCACACCGTCACCCGGATGCTGAACAAAGCAGCCAAGGCCGCGGGAGTGCCGCACATCCATCCCCACCAGCTGCGCCACACCCTGGCCACCCAGGCCATCAACCGCGGCATGAGCCTGGAGGCGATCGCAGCGATGCTCGGTCATCGCAGCATGGACATGACCCTGCGCTACGCCAAGATCGCCAACCGCACCGTGGCCGATGAGTACTTCGCCGTCACCGACCAGGTCGACGCCCTCTACGCACAGAGCCAGCCGCTGCCCGCCGATGCCATCGGACCGAAGATGGCCCGGTTGCGTCGCGAGCACTACCGACTCCTCGGCAACGGGCACTGCACCCGCCCACCTGAGCTGGACTGCGCCTTCGAGTCGATCTGCGAGACCTGCAGCTTCTTCCAGACCAGCATCGAGTTCCGACCCACCCTGCAAGCCCAGTACGACGACGCCGCGATCAAGGGTCAAGACCACCGAGCCGGCCTCTTCGACCAGCTCCTCAACGACATCACGGAAGGCCAAGCATCATGAGCGACCGCCGGCGGGATCATGTGCATAATGCCGAGAAGCGGGCGCGGCCGCTCGTCGCTGAACGGGTGTCCTCACTCTGAGTGCCGCAATATCTCGAAGAAGAGACCCGCGAGTTCGAGGCCGACGGCACCTGCACTTCCGGCAACGACGCCCCACACAAGCCAGCGCCGCTGCCCGATTATCACCGCGACGAAACTGACAGCGAGCGCGCAGATCACGATCGCAATGAGCCAATCTCTAATGCCGTCATTCGGGTAAGTGGCGTCTCCATCAAAGGCCCAGAGCCATGCAGCCGCGCTGAACAGGAGATTCACAGATGCGCCGACGGCGACGCCACCGAAGAACTCCCGGATGCCGCTTTGGCCAGAAGCGCTCGAATCGAGAGTCACAGGGCCAACCTATGGCGCGAACGCTCCGACGCGATGAGTAGCAGTACTCAGCGCGCTGCTGACTTCCGTCCGCTAATGCCGCCCTGCGTGCTCGCAGACTCGCACGCTAATGCCGCCCCGAGCGCGCAGTGTCGCCGAGAAGCGTGCGTCTGGCCGCCCGGTCTGACAAGGTGCGTGCCCATGCCCCGGGCGCGTTCCTTCGACTCGACAGACGATTCGACCCGCGAGCACCGGATCGCTCCCGGTTGGCGTGCGGCGGACCTAGTGAACGACTTGCTGGTGTGTTCATCGGACCGCGGCTTCCCGGCTGCCGAGATTATCCGTGAGGATGGTTCATCGCTGATGTTGGGGACCGACGGCGAGTGGGCGGTCCTCGTCTGGGTCGATGCGCTAGGCGACAGTTTCCACAGCGTTGGCGGCGGAACCGACGGCACGTTGGCCTTCGACTACTTCGGCTCCTGGTCCGAAGCACCCCGCGACTTTCAGGTGCCGCTCGCGGCCGCGGTCGAAGCGGTGGAACAGTTCGTGCAGCACGGAACTGCGGGAACCGACCGGGTCGTTTTCCAGCCCGACTGATGCGTCCGCTACTGCCGCGGGGGCATGGGCAGTCCGACTATTCCGGATGCCAGCCAGGCGGGTACCTGTGGGAGAACTCCTCAGCCCGCGTCCACTCGCCGTCATAGGCGAACATCTCGTCCTCGGGCACTTCCTCCGACACATCCCACCATTCGTTGAAGACACCGATCCTTGGATGTTCCGCGTGCACCACGATGCCCGTTCTCTCATCCATCGTGAGTAGACACCGGGCTCCATCGGCCTCAGGAGCGACGAAGCGCCAGGCTGTGCGACCGTCGTGGTCGACAGCTTCGAGGGACGACTCCACGATCGTGGGGTCGCTTAGCAGCCAGGACCGCCAATATGCTTCCGGGTCTGGCCTGGTCAGGGCCGACAGTTCGAAGTCGTCGACCTCCGGATCCCGCGGGACGGCCACGATTCCCTCCGCTGCCGGCCAGCTCATCCAGTAGGTCTGCTCGCTCGCGATGAGCGCCATCACGCCAGGTGGCTCCTCAATGCGCGCAAGGCGGCCTCTACGCCACACCTTCCACGTTCGTTGACTGTCCTCGGAATCAAGCCATCGAAACGTTCCTGAGAGCGACAGGCCGGTCTCCGCGTGCCAACAGATCGATGAGCTCGAAGACGGTTGGCACCACCCCGCCATCCTGACGCACCATCAAGCGTGATTCGCGCTACTGGCGCCCTGCGTGCTCGCGGCAGTTGCACGCTACTGGCGCCCTGCGTGCTCGCGGAGCGGCACGCTACTGCCGCCTGCGTGCTCGCCATCAACGTCACCTAGGGTGCCGACGTGGACCCTCTCGATGATCTGCGCGACAAGATCGCCGCCTTCGGCTGGGCCGTTCGGAACATTGCCGACCCGGATCCGGCGAAGTGTTTGTCGTACACGGTCGGCCTGACTGCCCACGATCATCCAGAGGTTGTGATGACCGGTCTTCCGCCGGAGGTCGGACACGCCTTCCTCAACATCGTTGGCGAGATCGTCGTTCGCGAGGGCGGACGGTTCGTAGCGGGCGAGGCGACAACGGAGCTGGCCGACGGACCGGCGATGCCGGTGCTCGAAGTGCTCAACAAGACCGCCCTGACGGCCGTCGAGGCGATCTACGGGGATGTGCCAGCCCTACAGATCGTGTGGACCGACTCTGGCGGGCGTTTGCCGTGGGAGCCGGGATACGCGAATCCGCTTGGCTCGCAGCCACTTCTGGGCACGGTCTGACAGGATCCGCCCGCTACTGCCGCAAGCCGGCCGGCGGCGCCTCTTGTGGGTCAGGTGCAGGGTGCGCCCTCGCAGCACGGACGGATGTACCCACAGCCGCCGCATCGCTCGTGCGACGTCTCCCAGCGCATCATCGTGTCGCAGTTGGGGCAGGGCTCGGTCAGATCAGCCACAACGCCAGCCTAGGACCGACGCTGGCCAGATGCCCGAGGACACGGCGCACGCCCTCCGCGCCAGGGACTGGCACGTTGATCGCCCTGCAGGCGCTGCCGAAGCGCCACAGGTCGCCCCGCGAAGCGCGCCGTTGCCGAAAGTGGTGCGGACAGGTCCCGACCGCGGCCAGCAGTTCGATGACCGTGTCCGTTAGGCCGGCCGAAGCCACACGCGCACCAGCTCCGCGAACTCGGATGGCTGGCAGTCGACCTGGACGGCCCAACGCCCGGCGCCGATCTTCAAGGCGTCTTCACGCTCTGCGTCACCGACGGTCAGCACCCCAGATGGGAGATCGATGAAGCCGGTGAAGAGGACCTCGCCGGGCGCGGCATCGCCGATGAATATGTCGACCTGGACCTCTGCGGGAGGCACGATTTCATCGCCTTCATATCCGGCGAGGTCAACGTCCTGCGCGTGCAGCACCTTGACAGCCAGACCATCTCGCGAAGGCGAGACCACCTCGCCAGACGGCTGTGGAACATTGGCGCTGTCGCGGTCCAGAAGCACGACGTGTCCCCATGAGAAGGGCCGCTTGGTGCGCCAATGGTTCACGATGTCATCTTCCAGCACCGCCGCCCGCGCTGCCATGCCACGCCGAGCTCGATCGTGCTGAGCAGCGGTTACTTGGCTGTCAGTTCCTCTACCAGCTCAGGCCAGTCGCTAACGAGGACCGTGCTCGGCCAGCGCGGGTCCGATTCCATCTTGTAGGTCAGGTGCACCCACGCCCATCGGCTGCTGTCCGGCAGCCAGAGGATCACGTCCTTGAGGTGGCGCTTGACGGCTACCGCCTCAACTCGAAGACCGTGTAGGTCGTGTCCCGGCGGCACTTCCCGCTCGACCTCGCGCGTCAGTTCAGCAGCCTGCTCCTGATCTTTAACGAGCCACCATTCGCCGGGCAGCGAACTCAGGTCGATCGAGGGAGGCACGCTCCCATCGTGTCGCAGGTCAGCGCCCAGTGCCCGCTATTGCCGCTCGCTGCGCATGCCAGTCGAGTTGCGCGAGTAGAGGGCCATCTCAGGGTGATCCCTGATGTGCGCCGTCGCCGGGTCGTCCTACAGTCAGTGGCACCGGGAGGTCCGCATGGGCGTCGATATCCGCGAAGCCGCAATACTCGCTTTCGTTGAAGACTGTGACGCGATTCGCGACACGATCGAAGTCGTCCGGGAGAAGCGCCACGACGACCACGCTGTCGTAGCCGCGATCTTCCGCAAGTCGTCTGGTGGAATGGTCCGCGGATTCGTCGGCCTTCGCAGAATCGAGGATTCCGGCTGGCGGGCTGCCGGCGGCAGTTGGACCTCGGGAGTCCGTGAAGCATCGGCGGATGCCATCTGGACATCGTCCGGTGGCTGGGGTTCCGGACCGATCCATCATGGCGACGATGAAGCAGCGCCAATAAAGCCAGCGCGGGGCGTGTCGGGTGGGTGGATCAACGACCCCGCCGCGACGGGCATCAGGGTGACCGACCCGAACGGTCGAGTTGAAGAAGACGCGATCGAGGGAGGAGTCGGCATCCTGATGTGGGAAGGCGACTTCGAGGTGTCGCGTGCGACTGCCCGGCTCATCGGCGAGGGTGGACTATCGATTCGGTCGGGTCCAATGCGCCCGACCCCTGTAAGTCACTTTGAACTGACGAGGTCGCCCACCGCGAGCGCCCGCTACTGCCGCCCTGCGTGCTCGCGGAGCAGCACGCTACTGCCGCCCTGCGTGCTCGCAGATTCGGCGGACCCTGCGGCGTTGTGGAAGACGGCTGGGAGACTGAACTCCATGCATAACCCGGAGCATCCGATGCTGCCGTACCTCGTCCACCTCGAATCTCGATTCGACGTCATCGCCTTTCGCCCGTACGACCCAGTCGAGCTGGTTCGATATGCGCTCGGGGCATCTGACTATTGGGCCGACCTGGCACTCGGATGGCTGGAGGAGGGCGTTCCCAGCCGTTCACTCCTCGACGAACTGGCGACGCTCGAGGGAGAGTCCGACCGACCGCAGGCGCTTCGGGATCGCGCGCGGCAAGCGCGCAAGCGTGCGTAGACCGAAGGGCGCTAGCGTCGCACAACGTGCTCACGGCAGGTGCACGAGTAGCGTTCTGGGCATGGCGACGAAGTCGGAGCGGCAGGCAGCGAGGGAGGCGGTCGGCGCCTATCACGAGGCGTGTTTGGAGGAGCTTGTTCAGCGCGTCGGGGAAGCAGTCGATCGATTTCGTGCTGGTGAGGTTGATGCTTTCGAGTTCGACGATGCCATGTTTCAGTACAGCCGAGCGGCGAAGGAACTGTGGAAGTTCTGCAACATCTCGGACGCGTTGTTCACCGCCACGCTGCTGCGTGATCCTCAGATCGATTGGTGGGAACGCGGCGCGCGGAAACGACGATGAGGTCGAGTCGGCTGGAACTCGCGACCGGCCGGCCGGCGTCCGGCCCGGGTGTCATGTCCCGGAGGCCATGTAGGCCGCGAGGATGTAGTTGGGGTGACGGTCGAGGTTCTTGCGGGCTCGGTCGTAGCGCATCGTGGTGCGTGGATCGGCGTGGCGAGCGGCGATCTGAACGTCGCGGAGGTCGACGCCGGCGTCGAGCATGGTGGTGACGTAGGTGTGGCGCAGCATGTGTGGATGCATCCTCGCGGTCGAGATCCGCGCGGTCGATGCGAGTGCCCGTAGCCGGCGGGTGGCGCAGTGACGATCCATACGGCTACCCGTGCTACTGCGCAATATCGGGCCGTGGTCGCGTCCGGCGATCGCGAGGTCGAAGGCTCGTCCAACTGCAGGTGGCAGCGGCACCAGGGCCGGCTTGTCGCCCTTGCCGCGCACGTTGAGAACCCGATGACCGTGGACATCGCTGAGGTTCTCGATGCTCGCACTAGTCGCCTCAAAGATCCGCAGTCCGAGGAGCCCGAGCATGCAGACCAGAGCGAAGTCGTTGGGATTCGCGGACTCTCGAGCGGCCGCGAGCATGCCTTCGAACTGCAGATGGCTCAGGCCAAGGGTCGGCGATTCGGTCGGAACCCGCGGTCGCGTCACGTAGTCGGCAGGTGAATGCTCCAACACCCCGTCGATCACGCAGATCCGGTAGAACCCGGCGACGGCGGAGAGCCGTTGGGACACGGTGGCTGGCTTGTAGCCACGGACTTCCTGCATCCATCTCAGGTACAGCTCGACGTGAGCGCGCTTCACCTCGAACGGATGCAAGTGCTTGTCGATGCACCACTCGACGAAGAATCGGAGATTGGTCTCGTGCTGTTTACGGGTTCTGCCCTTGTAGCGGGCCAAGAAGGCTGCGACGGCAAGCCGAAGCTTGCCGTCGTCGACCGGGGTGGTGACCATGACGGCTGTGGATGTGTTCATTCGTCTACTGCGCCACCACGACGAAACCCAGTCAACGCGGCAGTAGCGGGCGGTCAGTTCTCCTGACGCGCGGCTGCCTGCTCGTCTCTGTGAGCAGCGCGCACCCCTGCCCTGACGGCCGAGCGCACCACAAGGAACAGCACCGCGGACGCTGCGACAACGACGAGCGCGAGGAGGATCAACCACTCGATTCCAGAGAGCACGCGGCGAGTCTCCCATTTCCTTCGCTGGTTGCTATGCCAGTCACTGGATCTCTGACGACCAAAAAGCAGCCCGCCGGGCGGCATTAGCGGGCGGTTGACGGAGCAGACCGCATGGTGTGGAGTTCCCAACTTCTGCTCTCTGGAATCTAGGTCAGTCGCGCGGCGATCAGGGAGCGGGGTTGATCAGGCCCGACTCGTAGGCGAGCACGACGGCTTGGACCCGGTTTCGAAGGCCGAGCTTTGCTAGCACGCTCGCCACGTGTGTCTTGATGGTGTGTTCGCTGACGAAGAGTTCAGCGGCGAGCTCGGCGTTGGAGAGGCCACGTGCTACCAGGGTCAGGACCTCGACCTCACGCGCGGTCAGCTGATCGAGTGCCGCTGCCTTCAGTGTCGGCGTCGTCGTCCGCGAGAATCGCTCGATCAGCCGTGTGGTCACCGAGGGAGCAAAGAGTGAACCGCCGATAGCGACGAACTCGATCGCCGCGACCAGCTGCTGGGCCGGCACGTCCTTGAGCAGGAAGCCGTGGGCTCCGGCGCGGAGTGACTCATAGACGTACTCGTCCTCGTCGAAGGTGGTTAGTACCAGCACCTTCGGTGGGTTCGGCAATGCGACCAGCAGCTTTGTAGCCTCCACGCCGTCCATCCTCGGCATCCGGATGTCCATCAGGACTACCTCTGGAGTCAGTTCGCGTGCCTGCTGCACGGCCTCCAGCCCGTCGCCGGCCTCGCCGACAACGTCGACGGCGGGCTCATTGCGGAGGATCAGCTCGAAGCCGGTGCGCACCAGCGCCTCGTTGTCTACCACCAGAACCCTGATCGGTTGCCTCATGTTGAGGCCGTCGGAAGTACGACGTGGATGCGGAATCCGCCCTCGGGCTCAGGTCCTGCGTTCATCGTGCCGCCGTAGATGGCTACCCGCTCGCGCATGCCGGCCAGACCATGACCGCCGCCGGTCGGTCCGCCTCCCGGCCCGTTGTCCTCGATCGATAGCTCAACGCTGTCGGGGGCGTACCTCACCTGCACCTTGGCTTGGGCGTGCCCTGCGTGCTTCAAGGCGTTTGTCAGGCCCTCCTGAACGATGCGGTATGCCGACATGTCGAGCCCTGGGGAGAGTGGGTACGGCCTGCCCACGATGTCGATCTCCACCGGCAGGCCGGAGGCAGTCACTGCGGAGGCCAGTTCGTCGATCAGGCGGAGGCTGGGCTGTGGCACAAGCGACGGAGAGGCGTTGTCCTCTCGCAGCATCCCGAGCATGCGGCGCATCTCGTCGAGGCCCTGTTTGCCGAGGAACTCGATCGCGTCGAGGGCAGATGCGGTGTCGGCTGGAGCAGTGGTCAGCACGCTCCTTCCACCGCGGGCCTGAAGCACGATGACGTTGAGCGAGTGTGCGACCACGTCATGCAGCTCGCGGGCGATCCGAAGCCGCTCCTCCAGGACAGCATTGTCGCGGTCGCGCTCTGCGTCCGACGCTCGGGAAACGGCTCGTTCCTCCCGGTGGGCGCGGATGCGGACGAACCTGCCCACGACTAGTGGACCGCCGAAGAACACTCCGAAGAACACCACGTCGCTCAGTGCCACGATGTCGGAGTCAGTGAGCACAGCCACAGGTATCGCAGCAGCCACCAGGGCTGCCCCAACTAGGAACTCACGCTCGTCAGCGTGGCGTCCGACCAGGTAGATCGCCGACAAAACGGCAACGAGGAAGGCGGCCGAGTCCACGAAGCCCTCTGCAACCGCGTCCCCCAGCGGAACCAGCGCCACGGCAGCCACGAGCGGGAGGAGGACGGCGCGGCGCACCAGCGCGTGAGCAACCGAGAAGACAGCTGCCAGCAGCAGCGACTCGCACTGGTGCCCGGTGAAGGCGGGGTCGGTGAGTACTTCGACCGTGAACAACGCCATCAGCAAGCCAGCAAAGATCGGTGCCCGATGCATTCGCAGATTCGCACGCAGGCCCATGCCGCGCGACGCTACAGCGCCCCCAGGTGAGGGTCTATCGCTCACAAGAGCGGTCAACGATCGCTCACCGGAGCGATGTGCAGACCGTCCTCGACCGACAGCCTTGTGACATGAACAAGACCGCGAAGACCCTGACCGCCATGGCCATTGCAGGCGGTGTCTGCCTGAGTGCCACCACCGGACCTGCCGAAGGCGACAACGCCGCCACCACGATGTCCTACGCGATGTCGATCAAGCCGCGAGACGAGTTGACCATCGACATCAAACCCAAAGGCGAGTCTGTGGGCGACACGTCGTACGCGGCCGTGAGTCTCAAGAAGTCAGGAAAGATCGCCGGACGGCTCGAGGCTCAGTGCGTCGGAATCGACGCGACCTATGACGGTCACATGTGTTCCGGCGTCGTACTGCTGCCCGAAGGGAGCCTGATCTTCGAAGGAGGCAGCACGGGCAAGAGGGTGCCCAACGTGGGTGGTCGCCGCGAGATCTTCGCCATCACCGGAGGTACTCGCTCATTCCTCGGAGCCGAGGGCTTCATCCTGATCGAAGACCGGGTCACGATCGAGCTCACCCCCTAAGAGTGGCTAGCGAGCCGGCACCGGCTCGATCCCTCCGCCCCAGGACCGGTCGGTGACACGCCCTCATATCGGCATTATGCACATGATCCCGCCGGCGGTCGCTCATGATGCTTGGCCTTCCGTGATGTCGTTGAGGAGCTGGTCGAAGAGGCCGGCTCGGTGGTCTTGACCCTTGATCGCGGCGTCGTCGTACTGGGCTTGCAGGGTGGGTCGGAACTCGATGCTGGTCTGGAAGAAGCTGCAGGTCTCGCAGATCGACTCGAAGGCGCAGTCCAGCTCAGGTGGGCGGGTGCAGTGCCCGTTGCCGAGGAGTCGGTAGTGCTCGCGACGCAACCGGGCCATCTTCGGTCCGATGGCATCGGCGGGCAGCGGCTGGCTCTGTGCGTAGAGGGCGTCGACCTGGTCGGTGACGGCGAAGTACTCATCGGCCACGGTGCGGTTGGCGATCTTGGCGTAGCGCAGGGTCATGTCCATGCTGCGATGACCGAGCATCGCTGCGATCGCCTCCAGGCTCATGCCGCGGTTGATGGCCTGGGTGGCCAGGGTGTGGCGCAGCTGGTGGGGATGGATGTGCGGCACTCCCGCGGCCTTGGCTGCTTTGTTCAGCATCCGGGTGACGGTGTGCCGGTCTAGTGGGCGTCCGTTCTCCCGGGGCAGGAGCAGCGGGTGATCGGACGGGACGTGGGCGGTGCGATAGTCGTCGATCAGCGTCACGAGCTGGGGATGCAGTGGCAGGTAGCGGTCCTCGCGGAGCTTGCCGACCGGGACGTGCAGCCAGGGCGCGGCGCCGATCTGCACGACCGCGTCGGCGGGCAAGGTCGTGTACTCGCTGACCCGCAGCCCGGTGCGCAGTAGCACTTCGACGGTGACCCTGACCAACAGTCGTTTGTCGCTGACCGCGGCACGCAGCAACTTGGTGGCCGCGGCATCGTCGAGCGCTTTGGGCAGTGGGTGGTCCTGGCGGGGCAGGTCGCCGGGGAACATCGGCACCCGCGGTGGTGCTTCGTCCCAGCCCCACTCATCGATCCGGACGAAGAACATCCGCAGGGTGCCCAGCCTGCTTGCCAGCGTCGCGGTGGTGACCCGTGGCTTGTTCTGCCCGGGCCGGTTGGCGAGCCAGGGCTTGTAGTCCTCGACGTGCCGACGGGTGACCTGCGCGGTGCTGGTGACCTCTGGTGCGGACTCGATCAGGAAGGCCGCGAAGGAGCGCAGTGCGAGGTCGGCGGCGCCGACACTGCGGGGCTGCAGCACACAGCCGATCTGCTCCAGGTAGCGCCGCATCGTGGCCACGATCTGTGGGCGCACGCTGAGCTCTGGCCAGGTGGGCAGCAGCAGCGGCCCGCTCACCGCTCACCACCACTGATCGCGCCGGCGGCGTAGAGCTGGGCGTCGAGGACTTCGGCGGCCTTGCGGTACTCGGCGGCGATCCAGTCATCGGCCAGGTGCAGGTAGATCCTGGTGGACTCGATCGAGGCGTGCCCGGCCTGGGCCTGGACCGCCTCCAGCGCCATCCCGGCCTCCCGGAGCCGGGTCAGACAGGTGTGCCGCAGCTCGTGGCAGGTCGCGTGCGCCAGCCCCGCGCGAGCCCGGGCGCCGGCCAGCACCTCATCCAGCCCGCGTACCGACAGCGGCTGTCCGCGGGTGGGTCCCTTGAGGACCACGAACACCCGGTCGGTGTCCCCAGCAGTGGGTCGCTCGGTGTCCAGGTAGGCCGCGACCGCGGCGAAGAACCGTGACGAGACCGGGACGAGTCGCTGGTGGCCGCCCTTGCCCTCAGCGATGAAGACCCGGCGTTCGGCGACCCGCAGGTCCTCCAGCCGTAGCCCGAGGACCTCGCAGCGGCGAAGCCCGCCCAGCACCATCGCCGCGACCATCGCCCGGTCACGGTGGGTACGCAACGCGGTCGTCAGCTGGTCGACCTCGGCCGGGCTCAGGATCCGCGGCAGCCGGCGGACCCGGCGGGTCAGCGGGACGCCCTGGGCGGGACGCTGGCGCTCACGGCGAGTGGGCAGTCCACGGGGCACCGGGTTCGCCTCGATGTCACCGCGGGCCAGCAGATAGGAGAAGAACCCCGAGACGATCGAGAGCCGTCGCGCCACCGTGCTGGTCGCTACCCCGCCCGGTTCGTCGGTGGGGTCGACCGGTTGCAGCCGCTGCTCCTCAGTGCGACCGGTGCGGCCAGTGCGCTGGGCAGTGATGAAACCCAGTACGTCAGCAGGGCGGACCTCGGCCGGTGACTTGTCCACGACCGTGAAGAACACCCGCAGGTCATAGCGCGCGGCCAGCACCGTGTTCGGCCGGCACCGTCCCTCCAGGAACTCCAGATAGTCATCAACCAGCGGCATCCCGACGCGAACCAGAACCTGGCCCGACGGTCCACGCGAACGAATCAGACACGGATCCAACAGCGACATCTCGGGCCCTCCAGCTCCATCGACAGGCAGCCACAACGGCTGGTCGAAATGTCCTGAAGGATCACGTGCATAACAAGCAGTAGAGGGCACTTGGAGCCGGAGCCTGACCTGGTAGCCGGGTCAGGCTCCCTCGCAAGGTCTTCCACGCCCTCACTCTTGCCGCACGCTCCAATCGCCATCCGCACCCTCCGCTCCTACCGAACACTGACGACCCTTCACGACCCCGAAAATCACCGCCCTCGACCTGCCCTTCACCACCCCAAATCAAGCGGCACGCATGCTACGAAGGTTCGTAGATCGGCCTACCCCCTTGGGTGGGCCGAGCGCCATTTCTGGGGTCGTTGACGAGTGGTGACGGACGGTGACGAGCATGCGGGGTGGGGTCGCGATCTACCGCGGGTCCGCGGCGGCCGCCCGGAACTACGTGGAGGCCGACCGCTCCCGGGCTGATGACTATTACCTGGCCGAGGGCACCGGCGTCGCTGCCCGGTACGTCGCCACTCCGTCGACCCTGGTCGCCGAAGCGCCGATGGGTGGTGACACCTACGAGCGGTGGGTGGCCGGTTACGACGTCGGCACCGGCGCGGCCAAGGGTCGACTGGTGAAGGCCGACAACGGGGTGCGTTTCGCCGAGGTCGTGGTCAATGGTCCGAAGACCTGGTCGCTCGCGGCCGCGCTGGATCCGGAGATCTCCGAGGCTTATGACGCGGCGCAGTCGCGGGCGGCGGAGCAGATCATCGGCTGGGTCGCCCAGCACGCAACCACTCGTGTCGGGCCGCGGGACCTGCAGGTGCAGGTGCCGGTGGAGCGGATCGAGGCGGCGGTGATCCGTCACCACACCTCCCGGGCTGGTGATCCGCACCGGCATGTCCATCTTCAGGTCAACGCCCGGGTGTTCGCGGAGGGGAAGTGGCGGGGGCTGCACACGGTCGGGCTGCGGGACATGGTGGCGGCGGTCAACGGGGTCGGGCATGCGGCGGTGATGTGTGACCCGCAGTTCCGGACCGTTCTCGCCCGCAACGGGTTCACCCTGGACGAGGACGGTGAGATCAACGAGCTCGCGCCGTACGCCGGGGCGTTCAGCGCGCGGTCGGCTCAGGTCGGTCGCAACATCGCCCGGTACGAGGCCGAGTGGCGCCGCGACCACCCCGACCAGGAGCCGGGTCCGAAGCTGCTGCGCTCGTGGGACCGCCGGGCCTGGGCCGACGCCCGCCCCGACAAGGTCGTCCCCACGTCGGGGGAGGAGCTGCGGCTGCACTGGGTCGAGGAGCTGGCCGCGCTCGGTTACCAGGCGCCGACTCATCCGATGCTGGTGCGCGGGACGCCGATCGGTTCGATCGACCGCGACCTCGTCGTGGAGGTCGCGCTCACCCGGCTCGGCGCGAAGCGGTCGGCGTGGAATGCCGGCGACATCCGCGGCGTCGTGGAGGAACTCATCGCTTCCGCGGGCGTCGTTGCCGAACCTGGAATCCGCACCGAGCTGACCGAGGACCTGACCGCACGCGCGGTCGCCGCCTCCCGACCGCTGCTCGGACGCGGTGGCGTGCCCGAACACATCCGGTCCCTGACCAGCGACCGAGTGCTGGCGGTCGAGGCGGAACTCAACGACCGACTGTCCCTCCGTGTCGAGCAGGGAGCCCGTGACATGGTGGTGGTCGAGGGAGCCGCGGGCGCCGGGAAGACCACTCGGCTGCGCGCGCAGCGCCGGGCCCTCGAAGCCGCCGGGAACTGGATGATCGTGGTGACTCCGACCTTGAAGGCTGCCGAGGTCGTGGCCACCGAGGTCGGGTCCAGCGCGTTCTCCGCGGCGTGGCTGGCCCACCAGCACGGTTGGCGTTGGGACACCGATGGCCACTGGTCCCGGGGGGCCGGCGATCGGGTCGACCGAGCGGCGGTGCTGATGCCGGGCGATGAGCTGGTGGTCGATGAGGCGGGGATGCTCGACCAGGACACCGCCCAAGCGCTGTTCACCATCGCTGATGAGGCCGGCGCCCGAGTCGTCCTCATCGGCGACCGCCAACAACTCCCGGCCGTGGGCCGTGGGGGAGTGCTCGACCTCGCGCTGCGCTGGGCGCCGCCGGAGGCGGTGAAGCAGCTCACCACCGTGCACCGGTTCACCGACCCCGCCTACGCCGACCTCAGTCTGCAGATGCGGACTGGTGAGCACAGTGGTGAGGTCTTCGACGCGCTGTTGGAGCGTGGAGAGATCGTCGTCCACGGCTCCGAGGCTGAGGCGATTCAGGCCATCGCCGCGGTGCGCGGACTGGTCCTCGCTGACACCCGCGACCAGGTCACCGCACTCAACGCCGCCATCCGCGACCAACGAGCACCGGGTCATGCCGCCGGTGGGCGCGATGATGAGCGCGGTGGTGATGTGCTCACGACTCAGGCCGGGGAGGTGATCGGGGTCGGGGACCGGATCGCAACCCGCCTCAACGACCGCGACCTCGGCGTCGCGAACCGCGACACCTGGACCGTCACCGCGGTCGGTGCCGACGGAAGCCTGGGCGTGGCCGGACGGCCCGGTGACCGCACCCTCCCGTCGCGCTACGCGTCGGAGCATGTCGAGCTCGCCTACGCCACCACTGTGTACGGAGCCCAGGGCGAGACCGTCGACCGCGCCCACCTGCTCATCGGGGAGACCACTGGTGCCGCCGCGGCCTATGTCGGCATGACCCGCGGCCGCGAAGCGAACACCGCCCACCTCGTCGCCGACAGCGTTGAGGATGCGCGGGCGCAGTGGGTCGAGGTATTCGCCCGCGACCGGGCCGACCTCGGACCCGCACACGCCGCCACCGTTGCCGCCGAGGACATCGAACGCTACGGACCCCGTGCCCGACCCAGGCGCGCACCTGACGGCGCGGCCGCCCTGCAGGCCGCAGCCCTGACCGGCACCCGGCCGCGGCGCCCACGGGACCCGATCCCCGGCCCTCGCCCAGCACCCGACCGTGGGACCGGTATCGGCTTCTGAGATCGCCGCCAGAGCCCGTCACGCAACCGACACCGACGTATCTGTCCGATCCGGAGCGGTCACCGTTGCCTTTCCTCCAGGAGGAGCTCGCGGCCAAATGCGAGCCCGGACGAGAGGAATCCAGCCGATGACCACGATGCGGACAAATTTCGGGGGGACGCCTCCTGGCCTGCGCAAACGCGGCGACGGGTCGGGCGTACCCCCCGTTATCCATAAGGGGGTACGCCCCCAGGGGGTACGGAAACGGGGACGTCGGTTCGTCACCCTTCGGTCGAGATCAGTCACCGAGTCGAGGAGACACTCATGATCCCCATCCAGGTCCCCGCCGAGTGGGACGACAACGGCATCTTGCTGTTCGAAGAGTTCTGCGCCTTCATCCGCACACCCCAACGCACCGTCCGCGACTGGAAGCGACGAGGCATCGGTCCGCGCTGGTGGCGGTTCAACGGCACCGGGCGGCTCTACACCACCGTCGCCGAACTCCGCCGCTTCCTTCGCCCACCAGCCGTCACCTCGAGGGAGGCCCGAAGCCGTGGCTGATCACACCCGCACCCAATACCTCACCCTGGCCGAAGCCGCTGAACTGATGTCGGTGTCGGTCAAGACCCTCCGCCGCAGGATCGCCGACGGAACGCTCCCCGCCTACCGCTGCGGACGCCGCGTCATCCGCATCCGTCTCGACGACCTCGACCATGTCTTCCAGCGTGTTCCCGCTGCGCAGAGGTGACGGGTGAGATCCACGCCGGAGGGCTGTCGGTCTTGGCGGCGCTGGACCGGTGGAGCGAGATTCTCGACGAGCTTCCGCGGCGTGCTCAGCGACGGGCAGCGCGAGCAGGCCTGCGTCCTTCCGCAGCCACTGGGAGCCCGGGAGTGATCTCCCGAGATCGTCGGCGCAGCGTGGCAAACTGTCACTGTCAGATCCCACACCACGCCAGGAGGTCACGATGACGAGCACCCCGCACGCCGACCCGCCTGCTGAGTGGGCAAGCGACAAGGTCGACCTCGATGAGCTCCTGAAGGACGTCAAGCCGTACTCGGGAGGTGACGAGCTCGCGATCCCCGGCTTCTTCGAGACCGATGAGGAGCACGCCGAGTTCGTCGCTTGGTACCGCGCCGAGCGCGAGAAGGAACTCGCCTGACCGCCGTGGCAGCAATCGTCGTCGACACGGACGTCGCCTCAGGACTGATCAAGAAGAGTCTGCCGCAGAGCCTCGATGCGAAGCTGATTGGCCACGAGCTGATCACGACCTTCGTGAGCGCTGGCGAGTTGGAGCGATGGGCCGTCCAGCGGGAGCTCGGCGCCCGGCGCAAGGCGGAGATCAACCGCTGGATCGCCGGCCCACTTCTGACCGGCGGTCGAGATGTCGCCCGCAAGTGGGGCGAGATCGTGGCCTACGCCGACAAGCGAGGCCGACCGCGACCGGTCAACGACTCCTGGATCGCAGCCTGTTGTCTCACCTACGACCTGCCGCTCGCCACCTTGAACCTCGGACACTTCGACGACTTCGTCGAGTTCGAGGGACTCCGCCTCATCCAGCCCTGACCATCTCCGACGCTCTCATCGCCGACCCGTCCCGAAGTCGAGTCCCGCGAACGCGGCAGCAGTCAGGTCGTCCATCCGGCTCTGGGTCGCGCGGACGTACCGCTCTGCGGCCTGGGACGACGAGTCCCCGAGGAAGGCCTGAACCTCTGCAACGTGCGCACCCCGCTGGGCCAGGCGAGTCGCACCGGTCGCTCGGAGGTCGTGGAAGTTGATCGGCCGACCGACAGCCTCGCGCACGTCGCGCCACCCCCCGGAAAGATCGCGGAACCGCGTCGGCTGCAGCCAATCGCCGGTAGGCCCGGGGAAGAGCAGGCCGTCGCGGCCGGTGACGTACGTCCGCAGGTGCTCGGTCAAGACCGCGCCGACGCTCTCGGGGATCCTCTGGTCCCGGATGCCGGCTCGGGACTTGGGCTCCTTTTCATAACGCCTTCCGCCCGGGCCGGTGCTAATCGCACGCCGGACGCGAACCACGGGTGGCTTCGCCCGGTGGTCCACGTCCGAGCGCCGCAGCGCGACGATCTCACCGAACCGGAGCCCGCAGCCGAGCGCCAGCGCCACCATCGCGCGCCACTCGGGGCGGATCGTGGCGAGGATCAATGCGAGGTCGGCGTCCTCGATCACCTCGGTCCGCTTGTCCGATCGCTTGCCGATGGAGCCGGCTCCGTCAATCGCGAACGGGTTGATCACGCCGGGAAGCACGCCGTCCGCAGCAGTGGCCGTCTTCATGATCGCCTTGGCCAGCGCATAGCACTCGCGCACCGTCTTCCCCTTGTCGTGGGGGAGGCCTTCGTACCATCGCACGACGTCGGCCACGGTGATGGTGTTCAGCGGCATCTCGCCGAACGTCGGTAGGAGGTACTTGCCGAGCCAGATCAGGTAGCCGCGTTTGGTGGACTCCTGAAGCGGCTGTCCCTTGACCTTGCGGGCGCGCAGCCAGACATCGGCATACTCGGCGAACGTCGGAACTTCCTCGGCCGCAGCGCGAGTCCGTTCGTTCTCGGCGTGCTCGGACACGGTTCGCCAAGAGGCGCCCTCAGCGTTCAGCCTCAGCTCCTCTGACCGAAGCCAGTCCCCGGCGGCCTCCCGGCCGTAGGTGTTCGGCTCGAAAGTGTGAGGTGCCCTGATGATCTCCCCACCGCGGCCGGAGGGGTGGCCGAGCGGGACGGTAAACCGCGCCTGCCAACGGCCGGAGCGCATCCTGCTGATCTGCCCGAACCGGCGCCGGGAGTTCTTTCCTGCCATCCGAGATCCCTTGCCCTTTGCATCGTTCGTGCATCGGATCGTACGGCATTTCGAGTCCATTCGTGACCTGTTGGATGGCATCGCTTCGAACCTGTTTCCGCAGGTCAGAGGCTACTTCTGGGCTCGTTTGTCCACCTCGGTCCAACAAGGCGAAATAGTGGTTCGAGTCCAACCGGGGGAGCCAGAGAAAGCGGCTCCTGACCTGCTGAAACGCAGGTCAGGAGCCGCT
Source organism: uncultured Actinomycetota bacterium (assembly GCA_963766035.1). Taxonomy (GTDB): domain Bacteria; phylum Actinomycetota; class Actinomycetes; order Propionibacteriales; family Nocardioidaceae; genus Nocardioides. Next base: position 646,030 of record CAVXYP010000006.1, read on the forward strand.
TCGCTCGCCGAAGTGACGTCAGTGCCGAGAGGCGCACGCAGACAGATCGATCCGCCTGGCCGTTTGCTGGACCAGACGGACCTACGAACCTCGCCGGTGTGCACACGGGCGAGCCCGTCTCTTGGCAGTACCCGAATATTCGTCGGCAACCCGACCGCCTGCCCTGCTGTCGGTCGTTGCGGCGAAGATCGCATGGTCCCGCTGGCGTCGGCGGCCGTTGCTTCCTGTTGCTCCGGGTACTGAGGGCGCATGGGTCGAGTCGTGTTGATCACTGGAGCATCAAGCGGCATCGGCCGATCGGTGGCGCTGGCCCTGTCCCAGCGTGGTGCCGCTCTGGCACTGGTGGCACGGCGACGCCCCGAGCTCGAAGAGCTGGCGTCGACGTGCGTCGAGCGCGGGGCGAGCGGGGTCCTGGTCGCCCCGGCGGACGTGTCCGACGTCGATGTGTGGGAGGACTCGTTCGCACAGGCGGTGGCCGAGTTCGGCCGGGTGGACGTCGTCGTGCACGCGGCAGCCGTCGCGGCCTACGGCAGGTTCACCGAGATCCCCGCCGAGGTCTTCGACCGCGTCCAGATGACGAACGTCAATGGCACTGCCAACGTCGCGCGCAGCGCGCTGGGCCACTTCGACGAGCAGCGAGCCGGTCATCTCGTGATCTTCGGCTCCCTCGTCGGGAAGATCAGCACGCCGTACCTGTCGCCGTACGTCACCAGCAAGTGGGCCGTGCACGGCCTCGCCCGGACCCTCCAGGCCGAGCTGGCCGGCGAACCGGTCGACATCAGCCTGATCGAGCCGGGAGGGGTCTCGACCACGATCTATGACAAGGCGGCCAGCTACCTGGGCGTGCAGGGCAGGCCCCCGCCGCCGGTGTACGACGCCGAGCGGGTCGCGAAGGCCGTCGTGAAGGTGATCGAGAGCCCGCGTCGTGAGCGGGCCGTGGGGCTCCTCAACCCCGTGATCAGCCTGGGGTTCCGGATGTTCCCGGCCGTCTACGACCGGATCGTCGCTCCGCTGGTCAGCCGCCTCGCCCTGGCCGACGACCCGGTCGCCGACCATCCGGGCAACGTCTTCCACCCCAGCCCCGAACCCGAGCCCGCGAAGGACCAAGCATGAGCAACTTCGAGAAGAACGCGATCACTGTCAGCCGCGAGGTCGACGCCTCGCCCAGCGACGTGTGGGACGTGCTGAGCGACGGGTGGCTCTATCCGTGCTGGGTGGTCGGTGCGGCCCGCATGCGCGACGTCGACGAAAACTGGCCCGAGAAGGGATCGCGGCTGCACCACTCCGTCGGCAACTGGCCCCTCCTCCTCGACGACAAGTCGGAGGTGCTCGACGCGGTGCCGCTGGAGTCGTTGCGGCTGCGGGCGCACGGCTGGCCTGCTGGAGCCGCCGAGGTTCTGATCCAGATCGAGGGCAAGGGTGTCGGTTCGCTGGTGACCATCCGCGAGGACGCGGTCGAGGGACCGGGGACACTCGTCCCGCGCCCGGGTCGGCAGGCGATGATCGCTCCCCGCAACCGCGAGGCGCTGCGTCGGCTCGCCTACCTCGCCGAGGGGCGCAGGCACTGACGCTCAGCGTTCGCCGGGACGCTCGAGGAGTCGCGACCAGGTGGTGCTCAGCAGCCGCGTACGGACCCTGCCCGAGCCGCCCATCGCGGACCGTGCGGCGTTCCATCCGCACGCACCATGGACCCCACCGCCCGGGTGAGCGGAGGCGCCGGCCAGGTAGAGGCCTTTGATCGGGGTCTCGGGACGCCCCAGCCCCGGAGTGGGGCGGAAGACCAGCTGCTGGTGCAGCCCGGACGTTCCTGCGTTGAGCGCGCCGGCGACCAGGTTCGAGTCGGCCCCCTCGAGGTCGTGCGGGCGCTGCACGTGCTCGGAGATCACCGTGTCGCCGAACCCGGGCGCGTGCGTCTCGATCAGCTTCCGCACGCGCTCCGTCACCGCGTCGACCGCTTCCGCGTCGCCGGCGACCCGATGCGGCAGGTGGGTGTAGGCCCAGGCGCTCTCGGTGCCCGGCGGTGACCGCGTCGGGTCGGCGGTGCTCATCTGGCCGAACAGGACGAACGGCGTCCTCGGCTCGCGGTGGGTCGACAGGTCGGCCGCGAAGTCCACGAATCCTGCTGCGTCGACTCCCAGGTGGACCGTTCCGGCTCCGTGCGCCCCGGCCGCGGTCCACGGCACAGGGGCGCTCAGGGCCCAGTTGAGCTTGAGTGTCGGGTTGTCCCATTGGAAACGCTCCAAGGCGTCGACGAATCGCGCCGGAAGGTGCTCCGCGCCGACGAGGTCGCCATACAAGGTCGGTGCGTCGACGTCGGCCAGCACGGCACGCTTGGCCACGACACGGGTGCCGTCGGCCAGCCGTACGCCGGTCGCTCGTCCGCCCCTGACGTCCACGGAGGACACCCGCGTCCCCAGCAGGAGCTCGCCCCCTCCTGCACGGAATCGAGACACGAGCGCGTCGGCCAGTCGTTGGGCGCCGCCCTGCGGCACCGGGAAGCCGACGTCCTGACCGAGCATGCAGAGCAGCCAGCCGAACATCCCGCTGCCCGCTGAGTCCGGGCCGACGTCGGAGTGCATCGCGTTGCCGGTGAGGAGGACTGCCGCGCCCTCTCCGTGGAACCGCTCGTCGGCCAGCCGACGAACCGGGAGCACTGCCTGGCGCGCCAGGTCGAGGGCGTCAGCCGCGCCGAGCGAGCGCAACAGCCGCAGGCTCGGCCGGATCGGCGGGAACGGGGTGAACAGCGCGTCGAGGAGCGGGTCGCGAACGCGACGCCACTGCGCGAACAGCTCCAGCCAGGCGTCTCCGTCGCCCGCGGCGAACTCGTCCAGACCGGCCGCCGTGTCCTCGGCCGTGCGGTGGAGCACGGCGGCCCGGTCGTCCGGCAGGACGTGGGTGAGGACGGTCGGCGCCTGTGTCCAGTGCAGCCCGTGGTCCTGGAGGTCCAGGCCCCGGATGACCGGGGACGCTGCCGCGAGGGGGTAGAACGCGCTGAACAGGTCGTTGCAGAACCCTGGTGCCGTCACCTCTGCGCTCCGGACCGCGCCACCGGCCGAGGCGTTGGCCTCGATCAGCGCCACCTCCCAGCCGGCGTCGACCAGGGCATTGGCTGCGACCAGGCCGTTGGGTCCGGCTCCGATGACGACGGCGTCGACGGCACCTCGGGTCATGGCGTGAAGACGACCTTGATCATCCCGTCCTCCTTGTCGCGGAACTTCCGGTAGGCATCGGGGGCGGCGGTCAGGGGCAGTCGGTGGGTCGCGAACGTCTCGGTGCCAAGAGGGTCGCTGTCATCGATGAGGAGCGGCAAGATGTCGTCGCTCCAACGGCGCACGTTGGCCTGCCCCATCCGCAGCTGGATCTGCTTGTCGAACATCTGCATCATCGGCATCGGGTCGGTGGCCCCGCCGTACACACCGGAGATCGACACGGTGCCGCCGCGACGGACGGCGTCGATGGAGGCGTGCAGCGCGGCGAGCCGGTCGATGCCGACGTTCACCATCAGCTTGCGCGCGGCGACGTCGGGGATCAGCCCGACCGCCTTGATCATCGTCTCGGCCACCGGATTGCCGTGCGCCTCCATGCCGACGGCGTCGATCACGGAGTCGGCACCGCGCCCTCCCGTGCGGTCGCGCACCTCGGCAGCGAGGTCGTCGACCTCGTCGATGTCGATGGTCTCCGCGCCGACCTCACGGACGCGCTGCAACCGCTCGGGCACGCGGTCGGCGACGATCACGCGATGTCCCTCGTGCAGCGCGATCCGTGCTGCCATGTCGCCGATCGGGCCGGCACCCATGACGAGGAGCACGCCGTCGTCGGGGAGCTCGGCGTAGCGCACCGCCTGCCAGGCCGTCGGGATCACGTCGGAGAGGTAGACGAAGCGGTCGTCCGGCGGACCCTCGGGGACCTTGATGGGGAGGAAGTTCGCGAATTGGACGCGAAGGAACTCGGCCTGGCCGCCGGGCACGGCGCCGTAGAGCTTGCTGTAGCCGAGCAGGCTCGCTCCCGTGCCGGTGTCCCGGTTCTGGGTGGTCTCGCACTGGCTGTGCAACCCACGTTCGCAGGTCCAGCAGTCCCCGCAGCTGATGTTGAAGGGGACGACGACCCGGTCGCCCACCTCGAGCTCGGTCACGTCCGCGCCGATCTCCTCGACGATGCCCATCGGCTCGTGGCCGACGATGTCGCCCGGCGTCATGAACGGGCCGAGCGGGTCGTAGAGGTGGAGGTCCGAACCGCACAGGCCGGTCGTGGTGACGCGGATGATCGCGTCCGTGGGCTGCTCGATCGTGGGGTCGGGCACCTCTTCGACCCGCATGTCCTTGGGTCCCTGCCAGGTCACTGCCTTCACCGGTCATCTCCTCCGCGTAGTGCTGACGTGCTCGTGCACGGTCGTTACCCGGATTCGTGCTTCCTAGCGGGGTAGGCGTCATTGTTGGGGTCCGCGTTGTCGGCTAGGTTTTCACCACAGTTCAGAAGCGAGCTGGAGAACGCCCGAGCGTTCCGATCGCACCGTGCGCACGTGGGTGGCGCGCCTGGACTGGAGTGGATCTTGATGGCCGGCTTTGTCGAGTGCCGAGCAGGGGCCGCGTGTGTCCTGCAGGTCAGCGGGGACATCGATATCGCGACCGCCGACGTCTTTCGTGACCGTGTCCTGGATTGCCTCGAGAGGTTCGAGGCCGTCGAGGTGGACATGTCCGGAGTCACCTTCATCGACTCCTCAGGCCTGGGCGCCCTGATCAGGCTCCGCACCGAGGCGATCACCAGGAACAAGGACGCCAAGCTGAGCAACCTCAGCCCCGCGACCGAGAGGTTGCTGCGGATCTCTGGACTGCGCGACTTGTTCACCACGTCCGGGCCGGCGCTGGAGGCATGGACAAGCAGACTCCATCGGTAGAGCCGCCGCCTGTCCATGTCGGCAGGTTCAGTGGCGTTGGCGCCTGGCGCGAGACCCGCGGTCAGCGCCGCGGGACGAGCTTCGCGACGACGCCTCCCGCCCCGCTGCCCCAGCAGACCCGGTCGATGCAGACGACCGAGTCGAGGTTGAGCCCGCTGAACCTGGTCCACGTGGCGCCGCCGTTGCGGGTGATGTCGCTGCCGCTCGGCCCGACAGCGACGGCGGCGTCGTCCCACCGCCACGCCACCCCTGAGCGGTAGCCCGGCAGCTCGCCGCCCGCTGTCCACGACAGGCCGCGATCGGTCGAGGTCGCCGAGCCGGCGCTTCCGTCGGGTTGTTCGAAGTCGCCGCCGACGGCGATCCCGTGACGAGGGCCGTTGAAGGCGATGGAGAAGACGCCGCCGGCCGGTGTGGCGGGGAGCGTCGAGTCGCGCACTGTCCAGGTGGTGCCTCCGTCGGTGCTGTGGAAGATCCGGGCTGCCGCGCCCCCGGTGACGAAGTAGGCCTCACGCCGGGCGGTCGCCGCGACGCAGGTGCCGCTGGCAGCGAACCCGTACTCGTCGGTCACGGCGAGGGGCATCCGGCCGCGCGGGCGACGCTGCCAGGTGCGGCCTCCGTCCTCGGTGACGATGATGCGGAACCGGTTGTCCACCGGGTCGCTCATGGCGAGCCCGCGGCGGCCTCCGGGCCACATGGCCATGCAGTCGTAGAACGCGGCGTCATCGTGATTGACGAAGGCCGTGTGCCAGGAGCGGCCGCCGTTCGACGTGCTGAAGATGCGGCTCTCGTCACCGGGACCGATCGCCATCACGAGCGCGTGCCGTCGACTGATCGCCTCGACGTCCCGCAGCGCCAGGTCACTCGCCGCCGGCGGGCTCACGTCGCGCCAGGTCCGCCCTCCGTTCGAGGTCGTGAAGACACCGCCGTCCTCGCCGGCCACCCAGACGTGCCGGCGATCGACGGCATCAAGACCGCGCAGCTGCTGCTCGGTGCCGATGTGATAGCGATGCCAGGTCGGTGTCACCGGGGCCGCTGCCGGTGCCGCAACGATCGCTGAGGTGCCTGGACCCAGCGTGGCGGCGAGCACCGCCACGACGAAGGTGAGCAGCACGACGGGGCGGGGGCGGATCGATGGCATGGGACCTCCTCGAGTGGTCGTGCCCTCACCCTAGGCGAACCACCGACCGGACCGACCCGCTCAGTGGGTCAGGACGGGGTCCGGTGCCAGCACCGTGGTGTGGGTGTCGAAGCCGTCCCAGTAGGTCACCCGGCTCGGGGCAAGGGACCAGCTCAGCTCTCCGCCACCGGCAACCAGGTGGCCGTCCCCCCGCAGGACGACGCCCCGCTGCTGCGTCGGACGGGTCCGGACCGGGTCGTCGAAAGTGATGCACGCCCTGTCCGCCGCGCCCTCGACCAGGGCATCGGCGGCCACCGGCACGGTGGCGATCGCCCCGTCCCACGCCGCCGGGAGCGCGAGCGGTCCGCGTGGCGTCACAAGACCGAGTACGCCGCGCGGGCCTGCCGGCAGGTGCCGAAGCTGCTCCGGGAGCGCCGACGTCAGCCGGGTGCCGACGTCGGCGGCGGGACCCGCCGACGGCACGGGCATGGCCGTCGAGGTGGTCGGACGCAGCCGGACCAGGACGACGTCCTGCGGCATCGCCCGGCTCGGGGTCGTGACCGAGTCGCCGAGGAACCCGGCGACCTGACGGGGGTTGCGCTTCACCCACGAGGCAAGTGCCACCGGCACGTGGGGGAGCAGGGCGGCGCGGGCGAAGGTGGCCCGCAGGTCGGAGAGCGAGAAGAGGTCCGCGCGGCCGGTCGCGACGACAGCGCGCTCGCCCACGGTCACCGTCCAGCCGGCGGCGGGCCGCTTGGCCAACACCTTCGCCTTCACGGCGTGCCGGTTCGTCACGAACCACACGTCCTCGCCGAGCGCGCCGTACAGCACCGGTGTCACGAGCGGCCCCTTGCCGACGTCGATCGACAGGTAGGTCAGACGTCCCTGGGACAGGATGCGGGCGCTCTCGGAGCGGGCTCGAGTCATGGGGGTGGAACGCGGGCCGCCGGGAGTGTCGTTCCCGTTCCCGACGTGCGCTGCGTCACTGCAGGTCGCGCAGGATCCGCTGACTGGCGAGCTTGCCGGGCGCCCCGATGACGCAACCGCCGGGGTGGGTGCCCGAACCGCACTGGTAGTAGCCCTCGATCGGCGTGGCGTACTGGCTCCAGCCCGGCGCCGGCCGGAAGAAGTACATCTGCGGCGCCAGGAACTCCCCGGCGAAGATGTTGCCCTCGGTCAGCCCGGTCCGGGCCTCGATGTCGCCCGGTGTGACCACCTCGCGGTGCAGCACCAGGTCCCCGAAGCCCGGGAAGTGGGACTCGAGCACGGCCTGCGCCTTGTCGCCGAAGCTGTCGCGCTCGGTCTCCCAGTCGCTCCCCTTCAGCTCGTACGGCGCGTACTGCACGAAGCAGGACATGACGTGCTTTCCGGGCGGGGCCATGTCCGGGTCGACGACCGACTGGATCGCGGCGTCGATGAAGGGCCGCTCGGAGTACCAGCCGTACTTGGCGGCGTCGAACGCCCGCTCGACGTACTCGATGGTGGGGCCGATGTTGAGGAAGCCGCCGTAGTGGTCGACGGTGTCCGGCAGGGCCGGGAACACCGGGAGGCCGTCGAGCGCGAAGTTGACCTTGGCCGAGACGCCCCGGAACCTCATCCGCCGCACGTTGTCGACCAGGTCGAGCGGGAGCTCACGGGGCTCCACCAGGTCGAGGAAGGTGCGCCGCGGGTCCAGCGCCGAGACCACGACCGGAGCCCGGAACTCCGTGCCGTCGTCGAGTACGACGCCGACCGCGCGGCCGTTCTCGGTCAGCACCGAGGCGACCGGGGCGCCGAGCCGGATCTCGGCGCCGTAGGCCTGCGCGGCCCGGGCCAGCACCTGGGTGAACCCGCCGTTGCCGCCCTTGTGGAACGCCCACGAGCCGAGGTGGCCGTCGTGCTCGCCCATCTTGTGGAACAGCAGCACCAGGGCGGAGCCCGGCGACATCGGGCCGACCTTGGAGCCGATGATCGAGGACGACGCGTGGTAGCCCTTGATCGCCTCGTGCTCGAAGTAGTCGTCCAGCCAGTCCGCGGCACTCCCGGTGAGCAGCCGTACGACGTCGTGCATCGTCTTCCGGTCGATGCCCTTGAGGTGGTCGACCAGCCACTTCACGTCGACGGCGTCCTCGGGGTCGCTGCCGAAGATGTTCGGCGGCGCGTTGTCGAAGAGCGGACGGACCGCCCGGCACACCTTGTCGAGGTCGTGGTGATAGCGCTCGTAGGCGTCGGCATCGCGCGGCGAGTGGCGGCGCACCTCCTGCAGGTTCTGGGCGTGGTCGTCGCCGAACAGCAGGTAGTCACCGTCGCCGGTGGGGTGGAACGACGACGGCATCATCAGCGGCAGGAAGCCGTGCTTGACCAGGTCGAGCTCGTGGATGATCTCCGGCCGCAGGAGGCTCAGCGCGTACGAGAACGTCGTGAACAAGAAGCCCTGGCCAATTTCGTCGACACCGAGTTCCTCGGTGATGGCAGCGCCGCCGACGACGTCGTTCTTCTCCAGCACCAGGGTCCGCAGGCCAGCCTTGCCGAGGTACGCCGCGTTGGTGAGGCCGTTGTGACCGCCACCGACGACGATCGCGTCGAAGTCGTGCGAGCTCATGCCCGTTTCCTCTCTTCCTTCTTCCGGGGAGGGTCGAAGAACGGCATCGAGGTCGTCGTGACCCGCACCGTGGTGTTGTGGTGGGCGATCGCGAGCTCGAGCCGCAGGTCGGTGCCGGCGGCCGCGAGGTCGGGGCGGACCCGGGCGATGCCGATGTGCCGCTGCAGCATGGGCGAGTAGACGAAGCTCGTGCAGTAGCCGATCTCCGCCCGGTCGTCGTCGAGCACCATCGACTCGTAGGGCAGCGGGTGCTCGGACTTCGGCGGGAACAGACCGACCTCGCGGTGGATCCGGTCCCAGTCGGCAGCATCGACGACCAGGCCGGTCGTGGCCCAGCGCGAGGTGCCGTCGACGAGCTCCCGGCGGATCGCCTCCGATCCGACGAACCGGCGCGAGCCGTCGCGGACGCCGCGGAGCATCCAGCCGAAGCCGAGCTCCTTGGGCGTCACGCAGTCGGCGTCGCTCATCGCCAGCCGGGCGTCGTGCCACTCGATGTCGACGAGCGGGAGGCCGGCCTCGATGCGCAGGGTCATCAGTGCCTCCTCCCCGAACGGGCGGATGCTGTGAGGAGCGCCGGCGTCGAGAACCGCATCCAGGACGGCGACCGCGCTTGCGGCCTCGACCGTGATCTCGAACCCGAGGTCGCCGGTGTAGCCGGTGCGTGACAGCGTCACCGCCGCGTCGGCCACCTTGGCGGGCACGTGCGCGAAGTACGCCAGCGACCCGGCATCGGGCATCAGCTCAGCGAGCACCGCACGCGAGCGCGGTCCCTGGACCGCGAGCATCCCGTACCCGCCGGACACGTCCTCGAGGCCCACCCGCAACCCGGACGCCAGCTCCTGGAACCACGAGAGCGTGGGCCGGCCGGCGGTGAGCAGGAAGTCGTCGGCGGAGTGGCGGAACGCCACCCCGTCGTGCATCACGTAGCCGCGGTCGTCACACCAGGCGGTGTACTGCGCCTGACCCGGCCGGCAGGTGCGGATGTCCCTCACCAGCGCACCGGACAGGAGCCGCTCGGCGTCGGGTCCGGTGATGCGGTACTTGTACAGCGGCGACGTGTCGAAGACCCCGACCGCGTTGCGCACCGCGAAGTACTCGTGCTTGGGCGCCGGGGTGTAGCGCAGCGCGGACAGCTGCCCCTGCCAGTGGGTGTAGAGACCCTGGGAGTTGAGCTCGCTCAGTCGTGGATGGAACGGCGTGGTCGTGATCATCGTCATCCAGGCTACTGCCTACTGACCGGTGAGTCAGTAGGGCGCCGGGGTTTCGAGGCTCCTCGCTGCGCTCGTCGCACCTCAACCACCGGCGGCGTCGAGGCGGTCGAGGATCCAGGCGTAGATCTCAGCCTCGTAGGCGAGGTGGGCGAACCGGCCCGCCGGCCCGACGTGGGCGCCGGCGCCGGTCTCCGCGCGGAAGAGGCACCGGGGAGACCACTCCGGGTCGGTCTCGCGCAGTCGGGCGACCCACTTGGCAGGCTCGAAGACCATCACGCGGGGGTCGTGCAGCGCTCCCGTGACGAGGAGGTCGGGACGTGGCCCGCTCGGCGGGTTGTCGTACGGCGAGTAGGCCAGCAGCCAATCGAAGTCGGCGCGCCGGTGCGGGTCACCCCACTCGTCCCACTCGGTGATGGTCAGCGGGATGGAGGCGTCGAACATCGTGGACACCACGTCGACGAACGGCACCTCGGCGACCACCGCTCGCCACCGGTCCGGCCGCTGGCTGAACACCGCTCCCTGGAGCAGCCCGCCGGCGCTCAGCCCGCGGGTGGCGATCCGGCCCCCGTCGACGAGCCCGGCCAGCCCATCAGCGACGGCGGCGTAGTCGGTGAACGTGTTCTGCTTGTGCTCCAGCCGTCCCTGCAGCCACCACCGCCGTCCTCCCTCGCCACCGCCGCGGACATGGGCGTTCGCGTAGACGACCCCGCGGTCCAGCAGCGAGGGGATCGCGGGATCCCACTCCTGGTCCGGGTAGACCGACTCGTAGGCGCCGTAGCCCCAGAGCAGCGCGGGCGCCGTGCCGTCGAGCGGGGTGTCCTTGTGGCGCACCAGCGTGGCCGGGATGCCGGTGCCGTCCGGCGCCGCGAAGGTCCGTCGCTCGCAGACGTACGACGACGCGTCGTGCCCGGGCGACTCGCGCCGGAGCAGCTCGGTGCGCCGGCCGTTGCGGAGGTCGACACCGGACCAGACCGGCGGATCGACGTAGGACTGGTCCTCGACGGTCACCGCCGCGGCGTCGTACTCGGTGTTGGGCCCGATCAGGACCCCGCCGCACTCGAATGCCGACTCGATCACGAACCCGTCGCCGTCGAGATCGTCGAGCGGCAGCACGCGCAACCGGTGCTCGGTCTCGGAGCGGAAGCTGAGCACGGCGTGCCCGGCGAACCCGTCGACCCGCTCCAGCCGCTCGTCGGGGCGCTCGGCCCGGCCCGGAGCCCAGGACGTGTGGTCCTGGTGCTGGGAACGAGGCACGGGGCAGCGGGCGAGCCGGAACTCGGTGGCGTCGTCGTTGGTGACCAGCAGGAGTGTCTCCGTGCCGTCCGGACTGACCACGTGCTCCGCGTGGTACTCGATGCCCGGGCGCCGGCCGCCGACCGACAACGGCGGCGATGCCGGCGACCTGGCGTCGACCACCCACACCTCCCGGGTGTCGCGGCTCTCGGCCCAGATCACGATCAGCGCGCCGCTGCGGGTCGCTCGCAGGTTCAGCTCGAAGCGCTCGTCCGGCTCCTCGAGGACGAGAACGTCGTCGGCCACCGGTGTGCCGAGTGCGTGCCGCCACACCTGGAACGGCCGGTAGGCGTCGTCGTGGACGGTGTAGAAGAAGTGGTCCGACCCGCTGCTCCACGCACCGCCGTAGTAGGTGCGCGGCGCGACCTCGGGCAGGTCCGCGCCGGTTTCGAGGTCGCGGAACCGCAGTTCGTAGACCTCGTTACCGGTGCGATCCACCGAGTAGGCCAGCCATCCCTGGTCGGGGCTGACCAGGGACAGGCCGAGCTCGACGTATCCCGTGTCATTGCCCGGGCCGTCGGCCAGGTCGTTGACGTCGAGGAGCACTTCGTGGCCCGAGATCTCGTTGTCGGGACCGTTCTTTTCGCGCACCAACTGTGGGTGTTCTCTTCCGGCTGGATGAGCCGTGTAGTAGGAACAGCCTTGGAGTCGCCAACTGACTGTCCGATCAGTAGTGGGCACTCTGCTCAACATCTCGGACCGTAGGGTCTCGACGAGGGAGTTCAGATGTCCGGTGGCGGTGTCGTACCAGAGTCGCTCGGCCTCGAGATGGGCGACCAACATGGGGTCGTCGGTGCGGCGCATCCAGTGGTAGGGATCGGCGCGCACCACACCGTGCTCGACGTGCTCGTACGGCTCGCGCGGCGCCTGCGGCGGGCTGGGCGGGTTGGTCACAGAGGGCACCGTAGTCCCGTCCGGCGACGGGTGGCGGCCGCCGCCGCCCTCGCCGCCAGCATGCTGCTGGCGACCGTCGGGGCGTCCTCGCTGCAGCCGGCGAGAGCGGCGGACGACGAGCCGGTGACCTTCACCGTCGCGTTCCTGGACGAGGTCGACTCGTTCAACCCGTTCAACGGCTACCAGGCCACGTCCTACGAGATGTGGGCCCTGATGTACGACTACATGGTCGGCTACTCCATGAAGGACATGTCACCGGCGCCCGCCCTCGCGACGACGTGGGAGACGTCGAAGGACGGCCTGACCTGGACCTTCGACATCCGCGAGGGCGTCAAGTGGTCCGACGGCGAGCCGCTGACCGCGGGCGACATCGCCTACACCTACAACCGGATCCTCGACGGCGGACCCGAGGCGGGCAACTGGGGCACCTACCTGACGTCCGTGGAGACCGTCACGGCGCCCGACGACACGACCGTCGTGATGACGCTCTCCAAGCCCAACGCCGTGCTGCCGCTGCTGCCGATCCCGATCCTCCCTGAGCACGTCTGGTCCGACGTGGCCGAGGACGAGGTGAAGTCCTACCGCAACGAGCCGACCGACGGCGAGGCCGTCGTGGGCTCGGGCCCGTTCCGGCTGGTCGAGGGAACAAAGGGCGGCTCGACGTACGTCTTCGAGGCCAACCCCGACTACTACGGAGGCCCCCCGCACGTCGACCGGGTCGCGTTCCGCGTCTACAAGAGCGAGGACCCCGCGATCCAGGCGATCATCAAGGGCGAGGTCGACTTCGTCGACGACATCACCCCGATCCAGGTCGAGTCGCTCCAGGGGCGCGACGGCATCTACGCCCAGAACGGCGTCTCGCCGTACTTCGAGGAGATCGCCTTCAACACGGGCGCGGTCGATCCGGAGAGCGGCGACCCGCTCGGTGACGGCAACCCGGCGCTGAAGGATCCGGCGTTCCGCCACGCACTCGGCTACGCGCTGGACATCGACCGGCTGATCGAGAGCGCCTACCAGGGTGCCGGGGTCCCGGGAGACACGTTCATCCCCTCGGCCTACGGGACGTTCCGGTGGGAGCCACCCGAGGAAGAGGCGTTCACGTTCGACCTCGACAGAGCCGGGGAACTGCTGGACGAAGCGGGCTACGAGGTCGGCTCCGACGGTCTGCGCACCATGCCCGACGGCAGCCCGATCGGCACCCTCCGGCTGTTCGCGCGCTCCGAGGAGCAGCGGTCGCAGACCATCATGGAGTTCTTCCAGGAGTGGCTCGGTGAGATCGGCATCGAGGCCGAGGTCAGCGTGATGGAGAGCAACCAGCTCACCGACGTGATCCTGGAGGGCGAGTTCGACGCGTTCCACTGGGGTTGGTACGTCGAGCCCGACCCGGACTCGATCCTCTCGGTCTTCCTCTGTGACGCCCGTGGCGGCTCGTCCGACTCGTGGTACTGCAACGAGGAGTTCGACGAGCTCTACCAGTCCCAGAACGCCGAGGTCGACGACGAGAAGCGGATCGAGACGATCAAGGAGATGCAACAGATCATCTTCCGCGACTCGCCGTACCTCGTCACGGCGTACACGAAGTACGGACAGGCGGTCCGCACCGACCGCTTCGCGTGCTTCGAGCCGCAGCCGGATCCTGGAGGCGTCCTGCTCGTGCAGTACGGCGCGTTCAACTACTCGTTGCTCCGCCCGGCCGACGAGGCCGGCGACTGCGACGGCATCGAGTCCGCGATCGGAGCCTCGTCGTCGTCGGGTGAGGACGATGACGACGGCAATACGGTCCTGATCATCGGGGGCGTGGCCCTGGCCGTGCTGCTGGTCGGTGGTGGGGTGTTCGCGATGCGTCGACGGACCACGGCGGACACCAGGGAATGACCCTGTGACGACGCTCGTCACGGCATCCGGCACGGAGACCGGCACCGAGCCCACAGTCCGCCGGCAGACCTATTGGCGCTACCTGCTCGGCAAGGTGCTGGGGGCGCTGGGGAGCCTGCTCTTCGTGATGGTCGTCAACTTCTTCCTGTTCCGGGTGCTGCCCGGCGACCCGGCACGGACCCTGACCCGGGGGCGCGCGGTGAAGAAGGAGCAGCTCGACGCGATCACCGAGCAGTACGGCCTCGACCAACCACTGCCACAGCAGTTCCTCACCTACCTGAAGAACACCGCTCAGGGCGACCTGGGCGTCTCCATCCGCTACAACGTGCCGGTCTCGGAGCTCATCGTCGACCGGATGTGGCCGACGATCGCGCTGGTGGGTGTCTCGACCATCCTGTCTATGGTGATCGGGGTCTACCTCGGCATGGTGAGCGCGTGGCGGCGCGGAGGGGGCTTCGACAACTTCTCGACCGGCGCCACCCTCACCCTCTACTCGATGCCGGAGTGGTGGCTCGGCCTGCTCCTCATCGCTGGGCTGTCTGTCGGCGCCGGACCGCTGCCCGGCATCTTCCCGACCGGTGGGCTGAGCTCCATCGACTCCGACCCATCGAGCCTCAGCGGGATCCTCGACGCGGCCTGGCACCTGACCCTGCCCGTCATCACCCTCACCCTGGCCTACCTCGCGGAGTACTCGCTCATCATGCGGTCATCGCTCCTCGACGAGCTCGGCGAGGACTACCTGGTCACCGCGCGCGCCAAGGGCCTGCGCGACGTGGAGGTGCGCCGCCGGCACGCCGTACCGAACGCGCTGCTGCCGACCACCACTCTGGCCGCCCTCAACATCGGCTTCGTGGTGTCGGGAGCGATCACGATCGAGACCATCTTCTCGATCCCCGGCCTCGGCCTGCTGTCCTACGAGGCGCTGTCCGTCCCCGACTACGACGTGCTGCAGGGCACCTTCCTGCTGGCATCCGGAGCCGTGATCGCCGCGAACCTCGGGGCCAACCTGATCTACGGCGTCCTCGACCCCCGGGTGCGGACATGAGCGCCCCGACGGAGCGGGCGACACCGCTGTCGGCCCGCCAGATCGCCCGCCGCCGTCGGCTCGAGGCGTGGCGGCGCAACTGGAAGCTGTTCCGCGGCCATCGCTCGGGACTCATCGGATTGTGCATTCTCGGCTTCTTCGTGGTGATCGCACTGGCGGCGCCCGTGCTGGCCGACGCCGACGGCCTCCGGGTGACCAAGGCCACCGGGGGATTCCTCGAGAGCCCGTCGGGCGAGTACTGGCTCGGCACCGACGAGACCGGTCGCTCGGTGCTGACCATGCTCATCTGGGGCACCCGGATCTCACTTCTCGTGGGGCTCCTCGCGACCGCGATCTCGATGCTCATCGGCACCGTCGTCGGCCTGGTCTCGGGCTTCTTCGAGGGTTGGACCGCCCGCGTGCTGTACCGGCTCACCGAGTGGTTCCTGGTGATCCCGTTCCTGCCGCTCGCGATCGTCCTCGCCGTGGTGCTGGGTCGCTCGTTGCTCAACATCGCCATCGTCATCGGCGTCACCAGCTGGTCGGCCACCGCCCTGCTGATCCGCAGCCAGACCCTGAGCATCAAGGAGCGGCCCTACCTCGAGCGGGCGCGGCTGCTCGGCGCCGGACGCTGGCACCAGATGACCCGGCACGTGCTCCCGAACGTGATGCCGATGGTCTTCGCCAACACCACCCTGACGGTGGCGGCGGCGATCCTCGCGGAGACGACGCTGAGCTTCCTGGGTCTCGGGGACCCCACCCGCGTCTCCTGGGGTTCGATGCTCGAGGCGGCGTTCAACGTCGGCGCGATGACGACCGGATCCTGGTGGTTCATCGTCCCGCCGGGTATCTGCGTGGTCTTGGTGGTGCTGTCGTTCACGCTGATCGGCCAGGCGCTGGAGGAGATCTTCAACCCGCGGCTGCGGAGGAGATGATGACCCACCTCCTTGAGCTCCGCGGGCTGACCGTGGCGTACCAGACCGCCGACGGGCGGCTGCCCGCCGTACGCGGTGTCGACCTGGTGGTCGACGCGGGCGAGGTGGTGGGCATCGCCGGTGAGTCCGGGTGTGGCAAGTCGACGCTCGCCAGCACGGTGCTGCGCCTCCAGCCCAAGGACGCAGTGGTCGAGGGTGAGGTGCTGGTCGCCGGCCGCGACGTGCAGACGATGCCGTGGGGTGACCTGCGCGCGCTGCGTTGGGCCGAGGCCGCGATCGTCTTCCAGGGAGCACTCCACTCGCTCAACCCCGTCCGGCGGATCGAGACCCAGATCGCCGAGCCGATCCGACTGCATGAGCCCGAGCTGTCTGAGGCGGATGTCTCCGCGCGGGTCGGAGACCTGCTCGAGCAGGTGGGGCTGCCGGCCACCCGGTCGCGGGTCTACCCCCACCAGGTCTCGGGGGGTCAGCGGCAGCGGGTGATGATCGCGATGGCGCTGGCCTGCCGTCCCCAGCTGATCGTGGCCGACGAGCCGACCACCGCGCTCGACGTGATGGTGCAGGCCCAGATCCTCGACCTGCTGTCCGGCCTGGTGAAGGAGCTCGGCGTCGGCCTGATGATCATCAGCCACGACCTCTCGGTGCTCGCCGACGTCTGCGACCGGGTGGCGGTGATGTACGCCGGCCGCGTGGTCGAGTGCGGATCCGCCGAGCAGGTCTTCACCTCCCCGGCCCATCCTTACGCCCAGGCGCTGTCGCGGGCGTTCCCGCGCGTGGGCGATGCCGCGGCGCGCTATGCGCCGGCAGGGCTGGCGGGGGACCCGCCCGATCCGCATGACCTGCCGTCCGGGTGCTCGTTCGCGCCGCGATGTGCGCGGGTGATCGACGCCTGTGCCGAGGCGGAGCCGCCGTTGCGGGAGGTCGGGGGTCGGCAGGCGGCCTGCATCCGGGTGGGTGAGCCGTGAGCACTCCGATGAGTGACGCTCCGCTGCTGGAGGCAGCCGGGGTCGGGGTGGAGTTCACCACCCGCGCCGGGACCGTGGCGACGGCGCTCGACGGGGTCGACGTCTCGGTTCGCTCCGGCGAGATCCTCGCCCTGGTGGGCGAGTCCGGGTCGGGCAAGACCACGCTCGCCCGGACGCTGGTCGGCCTGCAGCGCCCCACCGCGGGCGAGGTGCGGTTCGAGGGAGAGCCGTTGTCGTACTCGGGCCGTGCCCTGCGTCGGCTGCGCAGCGAGGTGCAGATGGTGCTGCAGGACGCCGCCGGCTCGCTCAACCCGCGTCAGACGGTCTACGAGTCCGTGGCCGAGGGCATCCGGCTGCACCGGCGGGCGGCTTCTGATGCCGAGGGGCGCAACGAGGCGGAGCTGGTGGCGGCCGCGCTCTCGGAGGCCGGGCTCCGGCCGCCGGAGCGGATCTTCCTGCGCTACCCGCACGAGCTCTCCGGCGGCCAGAAGCAGCGGGTGCTGATCGCCGGGGCGCTGGCGTTGCGGCCGCGGCTGCTGGTTGCCGACGAGCCGGTGTCGTCACTGGACGCCTCGATCCGCGGGGAGATCCTGGCGCTGCTGCTGGGCCTTCGCGAGTCGCTCGGGCTCGGGATCGTCGTCGTCACCCACGACCTCGGCCTGGCCTGGAACATCGCCGACCGGATCGCGGTGATGTACCTCGGCCGGGTCGTGGAGTGCGGCACGACCGAGCAGGTCCTCGAGTCGCCGCGGCATCCCTACACGCGGGCGCTGCTCTCCGTCGTACCGGAGATGGAGCGGCTGACGCCCGGTGGTGCTCAAGGGCGAGGTGCCCGACCCGACCCGGATCCCCGGCGGCTGCCGGTTCCATCCACGCTGTCCGGCGTTCGCCGACGGCACGGCGACCGCTGCCGGTATCGCCGACAGCTGCCGGACCACGCCGCTCGCGGTGCTGGCCGCGACCGGCGACCACCGGGTGGCGTGCCACCTGGCGACGCCGCCGGACTCGTGAGACCATTCCACTACTGACTCGTGAATCAGTAAGGAGAGGCCAGGTGCAGGAGGCACTCCCCAGGGAGATGTACGTCGACGAGGCCGCCTGGCGCGTCGAACGTGAGGCCGTGCTGTACGGCGAGTGGTTCTGCGTGGGTCGCCTGGACGGGCTCGGCCTGGCCGAGTCGTCCCGGGTCGTGGCGATCGACGTGGCCGGCGAGTCCGTGCTGGTCACCAGCGACGAGGACGGGGTCCTGCACGCGGCGTACAACGTCTGCCGGCACCGGGGCAGCCAGATCTTGCCCGCCCTGCCGCCGGGCGGCCCGCCGTCGGCGTGCCCGGCGTCGGCGTTGCGCTGCCCCTATCACTCGTGGACCTACGGCCTCGACGGCCGCCTGCTGAAGGCACCGCACGCCGACGTCGACCCGGTCGAAGGGGCCGCGGCGTTCTCGCTCAACCCGGTCGCCGTGGAGACCTGGGGCGGCTTCGTCTTCGTGCACCTGTCGCCGGAGCGGGCCCGCCCGCTCGCGGAGTCGGTGGCGCACGCGGCCGGCACGCTCGCCAACTACGGGCTGTCCGACCTCGTGGTCGGTGCCACCTTCAGCTACGACGTGGCTGCCAACTACAAGGTCCTCCTCGAGAACTACAACGAGTGCTACCACTGCGGACCCGTGCACCCGGAGCTGTGCCGGCTGGTGCCCTCCTTCGCCGGTGGAGGCGACGACCTCGACTGGGAGGCAGGCATCCCACATCGCGAGGGTGCCTGGACCTTCACGACCACCGGCACCACCGCGCGCGCCCCTCTGCCCGGGCTGGACGCCGACGAGCGCACCCGGCACAAGGGCGACCTCGTCTACCCCAACCTGATGCTCTCGGCGTCGGCCGACCATGTCGCCGCGTTCGTGCTGCTGCCGCACGCGCCCGACCGCACGACGGTCGCGTGCTCGCTCCTCTTCGCCAAGGACGCCGCCGAGGCCGCCGACTTCGACCCGACCGACGCCGGCGAGCTGTGGGACCTGGTCAACCGACAGGACTGGGCGATCTGCGAGTCGGTACAGCGCGGGATGTCGTCGCGCAGCTACCGCCACGGCTGGTTCGCCCCGATGGAGGACGACAGCCTCGACATCCGCCGCTGGCTGCTGCCGCGCCTGGGGCAGACCGGGGGAGCGCCGTGAGCACGCAGGTCGACTTTGTCGTCGCCGGGCTGGGCGCGCTCGGCTCCGCGGCCGCCTACGAGCTGGCGAGCCGGGGCAGAAGCGTCATCGGGCTGGAGCGCTTCGAGCTCGGGCACACCAACGGCGCCAGCCACGACACCAGCCGGATCCTGCGGCACAGCTACCACACCCCGGCGTACGTGCGGCTGACCCGGGACGCGTACGCCGACTGGGCCCGGCTCGAGCAGGCGAGCGGTCGCAGCCTGGTCACGAAGGTCGGCGGCCTCGACCTGTTCCCGCCGGACGCGGCGATCCCTCCCGTCGACTACGTCGACTCGCTCAGGGAGGTCGGGATCGAGCACGAGGTGCTCGACGCGGGGGCCGTGGCCGCGCGCTGGCCGCAGTTCGACCTGGCCCGAGACGTGATCGCGCTCTACCAACGCGATGCCGCGATCGTGCCGGCC
Organism: uncultured Actinomycetota bacterium; assembly: GCA_963766035.1. GTDB lineage: Bacteria > Actinomycetota > Actinomycetes > Propionibacteriales > Nocardioidaceae > Nocardioides. The sequence goes on from CAVXYP010000006.1 coordinate 665,429, forward strand.
GGGCTCGGCACCAAGACCATGCAGGAGCAGGCGACCAGCCTGGGTGCCGACCTGCGGCCGCACAGCCCGGTCATCGGACTGGAGGAGCTGTCGGGCGGGATCGAGGTCGCGACGGCGGAGGGCACGATCCGATGTCGCGGGCTCGTCGTCTGCGCCGACGCATGGGTCAACGACGTCCTTGGGCACCTCGGGGTGCGGGTGCCGATCGAGGTCACCCTCGAGCAGGTCACCTACTTCCAGCCGGAAGAGCCGGCGCGGTTCGCGCCGGAGCGGATGCCGTTGTGGATCTGGATGGACGACCCGTCCTACTACGGCTTCCCGAGCTATGGCGAGGCGACGATCAAGGCCGCCCAGGACTGCGGCGGGCCGACCGTCGACCCCGACGACCGGACGGCGGCGCCCGACCCTGCGATGGAGGCGCGGCTCGCCTCGTTCGTGGCCGGCCTGTTGCCGGGCAGCGGGGCACCGGTGCGGTCGTCGCGCTGCCAGTACACGCTGACGCCCGACCGCGACTTCGTGATCGCGCCGGCGCCGGGACACGAGTCCGTGGTGGTGGGCCTCGGCGCCGCGCACGGCTTCAAGTTCGCGCCGACCTTCGGCCGGCTGCTCGCCGACCTGGTCGTCGACGGCGGCACCGCGACCGACCTGACGGACTTCCGGCTGGACCGCCCGGCCCTGACCGATCCCGCCTACGCCGCCCACTGGCTGGTGTGACATGCGTTGGGTGGAGACAGCCTCACGACAGGTCCTCCTGGTCGATCTCGAGCTCACGGGCGACCGTCTCGGCCACCCAGCCGCGCAGCTGCTCCCGGGTGATCGTGCGGTAGACCAGCGCGGCCACACAGAGACCGTCGATCAGCGCGGAGACGCGAGCCACGGTGACGTCCGGGTCGGGGCACGTGAACGATCCGTCGGCGACGCCCTCGTCGATGATCGCGAGCAGCACCTCGCACCAGCGCAGCTCCATCCGGCGGAGCACCTTGCGGATCACCGGCTCGCGCTGCGCGAGCGCCCAGGCGTCGATCCAGATCCGCCAGCCCTTGGCGGGTCCGGTCGGTCCGTAGGAGCGCAGCGCCCGGCGCAGCTTGTCGACCGGGTCGGTGCCGGCATTGGTGGCCTTGTCGAGCCGGGCGAGGTCGCGCTCGACGGCGTACGCGAACGCCTCCGCGACCAGCGCGTCCTTGGTGCCGAAGTGGTAGAAGATCAGCGCCGGACTGACGTTCAGCGCCTTCGCGACGTCGGTGACGCGGGTCGCCTCCAGGCCGATCCGGTCCACCGTCTCGGTGGTCGTCGCGAGGATCTCGTCGCGCCGCAGCTCGACACTGCGCCGGCTGCGGGGCCGACTGCTGCTCACGCCCCACCACTCATGGATCGCAGCATAGGACTGTTCGAACCGACCCAGACGAGGGAGTCTCGATGACCACCGATCAGGTGATGATGATGCCCGCCGAGAAGTACACGTCGCCCGACGTACTCGCCTGGGAGCGACGGCATCTCTTCGCCGGCAGCTGGACCTGCCTGGGCCGGGTCGACGACCTGTTCCCGGTCGATGCCGGACGACCGGTCACCCAGCGAGCGGTGGTCGTCGGCGACATCGCCTGCCTGCTGGTCGGCGAGCGGGAGACGCTGCGGATGTTCGCCAACACCTGCCGGCACCGCGGCCACGAGCTGCTGCCCGAAGGGGAGACGTCCGGGCGGCGCAGCGTCGTGTGTCCCTACCACGCGTGGACCTACGACCTGCGGGGTCAGCTGATCGGCGCCAAGGGCTTCCGGGACGACGAGAGCTTCGAGTTCGCGGAGCACGGCTTGGTCGAGCTGCCCGTGCGGGTGTGGGAGGGCTGGGTCTTCGGGCACGCCCTGCACCCGCTGGGCTCGCCCGAGGTGCCGTCGTTCGAGGAGCACCTCGGAGCCTTCGACACCGTGTTGGCGCCGTACGCCGCGGGGACGCTCGTGGTCGGCGACCGGCACACCTACGAGGTCGCGGCCAACTGGAAGGTGATCTCGGAGAACTACCACGAGTGCTACCACTGCCCGCTCATCCACCCGGAGCTGTGCCAGGTCAGCCCTCCGACGTCGGGGGACAACTACGACCTCCCGGGCGACTGGGTCGGTGGCTCGATGGATCTCCGTGACGGGATGCGCACCATGTCGCTGACCGGCGAGCTGGCCGCGACCCCCCTGCCCGGGGCGCCGCCGACCACGGTGGAGTACCTGCAGCTGCTGCCGAACCTGCTGGTCTCGGCCCACCCGGACTACGTGATGACCCACCGGATGGTGCCGCTGACACCGGAGACGACCTGGGTGGAGTGCTCCTGGCTGGTGCTGCCCGGCTCGGACGGTTCGGCGCCCGACCCGGTCGGCGCCGTCGAGTTCTGGGACATCACGAACAAGCAGGACTGGGCGGCCTGCGAGTCGGTGCAGCGCGGTCTGGCCAGCCCGCACTTCAAGCCCGGGCCGTTCGCGCCCAGCGAGGACGCCGTGGCCCGGATGGTGTCGATGATCGGCCGGGCGTACAGCACCGGCCGTTTGGTGCCCACCGCCGGTGGTTGAGGTGCGACGAGCGCAGCTGCCACCGGTGGTTGAGGTGCGACGAGCGCAGCGAGGAGCCTCGAAACCACTCGTGGTGCTGGTCACGGCGTTGATCGCCGCCGGCCTCGCGGTCGTCGACTCGCCGGCACCGGCGTTCCCCGTCGCGGCCGGTCCGGGCGCGGTGCAGGTGGGCGACCTGACCCTGGAGCCCTGCAAGATCGTCAGGCGCGCGCTCTGCGGCAGCATCCGGAGGCCCTGGGAGCCGGGCGATCCGGCAGCCGGGACCGTGCGGGTCGGGTTCGCGTTCGTGCCGGCCAGGACCCAGCCGGCGATCGACACGTTGGTGCCGCACGAGGGCGGGCCCGGCTACAGCACGACCGGGACCGGTGCCGACTACGCGGCGATGTACGGCCCGCTGCTCGATCGTCGCAACCTGCTGCTCGTCGACCAGCGCGGCACCGGCCTCTCCACGGCGCTGCGCTGCCCGGACCTGCAGAGGCTCGTGCTGCCGTACAACGTCGCGGCCGGTCGCTGCGGTCGCTCGCTCGGCGACCGCGCCGACGACTACACGACCGCGCGGTCCGCCGACGACGTCGCTCGGGTGATCGCGAGGTTGGGCATCGGCTCGGTCTCGCTCTACGGCGACTCCTACGGCACCTTCTTCACCCAGGCCTTCGCCGGTCGGCACCCCGACCTGGTGCGCAGCATCGTGCTCGACAGCGCATACCCGACCTACGGCGAGTCCGGCTGGTATCCCACCCAGGCCCCGGCCATGCGGGCTGCGTTCGCCAAGGTCTGTCGACGGTCGCCGGACTGCCGGTCGGCCGGACGCGGCTTCCTCCCGACACTCCGCACCGTGCTCCAGCGGGTGCGAGACCGACCCTGGCGGGGGACGTCGCACGACGCCGAGGGCACCCGCGCCGAGGTGACGATCGACGGGGCGGCCCTGACGGCGGTGGCGTTCGGGGCGACGTACGCACCGGCGTTCTACCGGGAGCTCACGGCTGCCCTCCGCTCGGGTCTGCGCGGCGATCGCGCGCCGCTGCTCCGGCTGGTTGCCGAAGCCGTCGGCGGAAGCAGCAACGCCGGGCCGGTCAAGGCCTACAGCGAGGGCCTCGACGCGGCGGTGGCCTGCCACGACTACCCGCAGCTCTACGACATGACGTCGCCACCGGGTGTCGCACGGGAGCGTCAGCTGGACCGGGCGATCACCGGGCGGACCCGCACGCACCCCCACACCTACGGCCCGTTCACGGTCCGGGAGTACGCCGACTCCGACTGGCAGGCGCTCGACTGGTGCACCCGCTGGCCGGTCGCGGCTCCGGACAATCCGGCTGGGCCGATCCATCCGTCGGTCGGCTACCCCGACGCCCCGGTGCTGGTGCTGAGCGGCGAGCTCGACTCGATCACGACGGCGGCCGAGGGCGACCTGGTGGTGGGGCAGTTCCCGAACGCCCGGCACGTCGTCGTCCGCAACAGCTTCCACGTCACCGCGGTGGGGGACCGGGACAACTGCGCCGAGCGCATCCTGCGGGCCTTCGTGCGCTCGCCCGGCTCCGAGAGACGCCTGCTCGGCTGCGCGCGAGAGGTGGAGCCGGTGCGTGCCCTGGGAACGGTGCCGCGCACGCTCGCCGACGTCGGGCCTGCGCAGGTTCGTCAAGCGCTGCCGACCAGGATCCGGCGCGCCGCGCCGGCGGCCGCGCTCACCATCGCCGACGTCGTGGATCGGTGGTGGAACAACTACTCGGGCAGCGGCGTCGGGCTCCGCGGCGGCACCTTCAGCTACACGGGCTACGACGTCGTGAAGCTGCGACTGAAGGACTATCGGCTCGTGCAGGGTCTGGCCGTCTCCGGCCTCGCCACCTGGGACCGCGACGGGGACCGGATGACCGTCGACCTGTCGCTGCGCGGCGTGGTCCGCGGCCACCTGCGGGGCGGCTGGGACACGCGCGCGGTCGGCGCGCCGGCGGTGGTGCACGGGAGGCTCGGTGGTCACCGGGTACGGGGGCTGAGCTTCCCTGCTCCGTAGCGCCCGGATGCGTCGTAGTCTGCCGGCATGGAGCCGCTGTCCGCCCTGCCGACGGTCCGGGTCGCCGCGGTCCAGGCGATGCCGGTGGTGCTCGACCTGGACGCCAGCCTCGACAAGGCGCTCGGTCTGGTTGCGGAGGCGGCGGGGCAGGGCGCCCAGCTGGTCGTCTTCCCCGAGACGTTCCTGTCGCTCTACCCGTCGTACGCCTGGGCCCACCTGCCGGGTGGCGACGGCAACGCGCTGTGGGAGCGACTGTGGGCCAGCTCGGTCGAGGTTCCCGGTCCGGTCGTCGACCGGCTCGCGGAGGCGTGCCGCGAGCACGACGTCATCTGCGCCGTCGGCGTCAACGAGCGCGAGCGTGAGCGCCCCGGCAGCCTCTACAACACCTTGCTGCTGGTGGGGCCGGACGGCCTGCTCAGCAAGCACCGCAAGCTCATGCCGACCCACCACGAGCGGCTGTTCCACGGCGTCGGCGCGGGCGACGACCTCCAGGTCACCGAGACCCGTCTGGGTCGGCTCGGTGGGCTGATCTGCTGGGAGAACCGGATGCCGCTGGCCCGGTGGCACGTCTACCAGGGCGGCCCGCAGATCTGGCTGGCTCCGACCGCGGACGACTCCGACGGATGGCAGGCGACGATCCGGCACATCGCCATCGAGTCCGGTGCCTTCGTCGTGTCGGTGCCCCAGTACATCCAGCGCGCCGCCTTCGGCGACGACTTCCCCTGGCCGCTCCCGGACGACGAGGTCTTCGGCCGCGGCGGGGCAGCCATCGTCGCCCCCGCATCCGGCGAGGTCATCGCCGGCCCGCTGTACGACGCCGAGGGCATCGTCGTCGCCGACTGCGACCTGCGCCAGACGCTCCACGCCAAGCGCTGGTTCGACGCCGCCGGCCACTACAGCCGGGTCGACGTCCTGTGGCCCAAGTCCCGCTGATGGGCGGGGATCCGTTCAAGCCGGCCGATCGGATCCCCGCCGATAACGGCTCGTCGACATCAGAGTTGGAGAAGGTCAGCCGCTGAGCAGCGCCGTGACCAGGTCGGCGCGCGAGACAGTCCCGACGAGCCGTCCGTCCTCGACGACATGAAGTCGGCGGATCTGGCGCTCGACCATCACCGCGGCGACCCGGAGAAGGTCGTCGGAGGGCGCGATAGGGACCGGGTCGCGGATCACGAGGTCGTCGATGGCGTCGCTGGCGCGGGCCCGCCCGTTGATGGCCAGGACCTCGAATCTCTCCGCGACGTCCCCCTCGAAACCGGACTCGCCGGGCAGCAGGGTCCGGATGAGATCGCCCTCGGCGAGCACGCCGACGAACGCGCCGCCCTCACCCGTCACAGCGAGATCACTCGCGCGCGTGTCGCGGAGCAGTCGTGCGGCCTCCGCCAAGGTCGCCCCGAGCGAGATCGACGCGATCTCGCTCTGCATGATGTCGCGGACCCGCTGGACGCTCGCGCCGTAACGGCCCGGATCGGTGGCGAAGACCGGGGCGGTCGTCGCGGCGGGGCCGTCGCCGCCACCGAGATCGCTCCAGCCCAGCGCCCCGAGATCGGCGTCCTGGCGACTGGCGAAGATGCAGGCCACCATCGGCGTACCGTCGTAGCCCATCCGCACCCAGCCTTCGGCTCGGTCCACGGTCAACTGGTCCCCCCGCGGATCCGACGGCAGGTCGCCGACGCGGCCGAACCCGGTCCGATCCAGTCGCTGCATCCATGTTTCGGTGCGCTCGTGCCGCTCGGCACGGGTCTCCTCGGCGTTGGCGATGATGTCATCGACCTCGCGGGCGAAGAACATCTTCATCGCCAACCGCTCGGTCACCGTGGCCGGGCTGGCATCGATCGCCTGCATGGCGGCGCCGAAGTGCTCCCAGCAGTTTCGGAACCGGACGAGGAAGTCGGGTTCGAGGTGGTTGCTGTTCGGCTCGATGAGCGTCATCACGCGGGGATTCAGGGCCCTGATGCGCCGAAAGACGTGATCGCGGGCCGCAGCTGGGCTGTCCCCGGTCGCCTGGATGTGGTGCATGGCGAACGCGGCGTTGACGACCACGTCGTCCCCCACGGGGAGCTCGTCCCACTGGTGGTCGGTCATCGCCTCGGCCACGGACTGGACCCCGGTGAACGTGACGTCGACCCCGAACGCCTCGCGCGCGCGGGCGAAGGTGCGCTCGGCGTCGGCGAGGATCGACGGGCTCGGCTCGATGCCGATGACCGAGAGGCGTCGGGGCAGCCGGTCGAGCCGGGCGAGCGCCTCGAGCACCGCGAGCTCCTGCTGACCCGTCCCGATGCCGACGTCGACCAGGGTGACCTGGTCGGTGTCGGCGAGCACGCCCGCGAGGACGTCGTTGGTGAACTGTCCGGAGCGGCGCACGAACGGCAGGTGGGTGGCGATGAGGTTGAACAGCGAGATCTGGCGCAGCTTCAGGTCGCGGAGGTAGAGGTTCACGTCAGGGGCCGCGCGGCCGGCTCGCCGGGCGAGGGCCTGGCCGAAGATCTGGTAGGTCAGGTCGCCGGGATCGGCGGGATCGAGGTCTGCGAACAGCGCGTCCAGCGGCGCCCCTGCCGCACTGTCGTCGTCGGTGGCGAGTGCCTCGGCCGCCGCATCGAGGAGAGCGGCGCGTTCAACGGTGCCCAGCCCCATACCACCAGAGACAACCATCGGCCGCTCGCGGTGTCCATACGCAACTCTCGACGCCGCGGGAATGGGGACGGGCTACTACTCCCCGTTGCAGTGACATCGTTATACGATATCTTCATATCGTTTAACAATAAGGTCGTACTGAGTAGCAGGAAGGAAGCTGAGTGATGCCGAGACAGCAGGCGTTCCGGATCGCGAGCGGGTTGGCCCTCGTCGCTTGGGTGGGCACGACGGTTGTTGCCCTGCTCGTGGCCACCTTCGGAGTCATCGGGCTCACTGGATGGGGCGACTACAGGCACCAGGTCGAGGTGCCCGTGCCCGGCCTGTCGGTGGACCTGGGCTTCCAGCCGTCCTGGGGGGTCTCGCAGGCCGGCGAGGTGTGCGACCAGGTCAACCTGCGCGACCCGGCGCCGGAGTGCTACAACCTCGTGCTCCACCAAGGGGAGCCGCAAACGGACGGCGAGGTGGTGCAGCAAGGCGACGTGCGTCCGGTCGATGCTGCCCTCTCCGGTCGACTCTTCCTGGATGCCGAACCCGGCTGGAACTCGCTCATGGCTTCGCTGTACGGCATGCAGGTGCTGGCCTTGCTCGTCCTGGCCTTCCTGCTTGCTCAGCTGTGGCTGCTGCTGCGCACGGCCGCGCACGGCCAGGCGTTCTCCGGCCTCATGGTCCGTCGCCTGCGCATCATCGGCTGGACGATCGTCGGCTGGGAGCTCCTCGAACCGCTCCTCTGGCTCTTCCTCAGCCCCAAGGCGAATGACTACTCCGAGATCACGATCGGCCCTTCGCCACATCTGTCCTTGAGCTCGATGGAGCCGGGCGGGCCGAGCTGGACGGTCATCTCGTTCGGCCTGCTGCTGCTCCTCCTCGCCGAGCTCTTCCGCCACGGCGCTGACCTGGCTGAAGAACAGAGGCTGACGGTCTGATGCCGATCGAGATTCGCCTCGACCACATGCTGCTCGAGCGCAAGATGACCTTGACGGAGCTCGCAGAACGCGTCGGAATCACGGTTCCCAACCTCTCGATCCTCAAGACCGGCAAGGCCAAGGCGGTGCGCCTCTCCACGTTGGACGCCGTGTGTCGCGAGCTGCAGTGCCAACCCGGCGACCTCATCGTCTGGGTGGACGGGGCCAGGTAGAGAACCTCTCCTGTCCTGAGCGTTGCGGCGCACGCATGGGGCGGTAGTGCCCTCACCGCGGCACGTGCTCGAACCACTCCCGGTGCGAGATCTGCTCGTCGCCGTCGTACGCCGTCACGTCGATCGCCACGTCGTAGCCCGCGGCCGTCACGTCGACGCGGAGCCCGGACTCCACCCGCACGTCGATGCCGGGCCAGGTGAGCCGGTAGGTGCAGGTCGCCGTGGCGTGCTGGGCGAAGGTGACGTTGTCGACCACGACGTCACCGGCGTACTCCTCCGTGGCGGTGCCGTCATGAGGGACGGCGTACGTCGACCCGTGCCGCACCGAGCAGGTGGTGGTCTGCCGCAGGACGTCGCGGGTGGTGGTCCAGGAGACGCCCGTCGGATCCTCCGAGGAGGTTCCCGCTCCGGGGGCGAAGCCCGGCTCCCACGCCCTTCCGTCGTAGCGGGGCAGGTCGATGGTGCCGCCGTGGACGGTCAGTGTCACCGGCGCCGGGGGAGCGACAGTGTTGGGCCAGTCCGACCCGGCAACCGAGAGCCGAATGGTCTGACCAGGTGCGAACGCGTACGCACACGCGTCGAGGTCGACCACGACGTCGTAGACCCGCCCCGGCACCAGCGGGCTGGGCTCCGCCGGCGCGTGCACCCCGTCGCGGTAGGTGAGGTCGAGGCTGCCGCGCGACACCAGGGCCGAGGCTCCGTCGGCGAACACGTCGCAGAGCTTCACCGACAAGGAAGCCAGGGGAGTGTCGGCGGAAACCCGGAGCCGGGCCACCGGATGCCCGACCAGCACCTCACCGTCGGCCGGCCACTCGAACGTCAGGGAGTGGACGTCGTCCTCGCGCTGGTCTCCCGAGAGCCCCCAGGGCAGGTGGCCGGCGCAGTCGATCCACGCCGACGTGCCGACGTCCGGCCGCACGACGAGCGAGCGGGGACCGTCGAGCGTGCGGGTCTCGGTCGACGACCCCGCCGACGGCCAGACGTCGCGGATCCAGTAGCCCTCGTGCTGATCGAGGAACGCCGCCGGGCGGGTCGCCGAGCGCACGAAGACCTCGACCCGGTCGTCCTGCGGCGCGCCGGTGTGGTCAGGGCCGCGCAGCCAGTGGTCGAACCACGCGACCATCTCGACGTCGAGGTCGAGCCGTGGGCCGGGGTAGGCGGTGGTGGGATCGGCGTGCACCCACGGCCCGGCCAGCAGCCGGTGCGGGACCCCGGCCTCGCGCAGCGCCGCAATGGTGCGGAACGTGTTGTTGCGGTAGCCGTCGGCCCAACCCGCGACCAGCATCACCGGGCACGCGACCCGGTCGTAGCCCCCGCCGACGCCGCCCCCGCTGCCGGATCGCAGCGACCCGTGGCGCCAGTAGGGGCCGTCGCGGTTCTCTCGCAGCCAGGTGAGCAGCCACGGCTCGACCGTCTCGAGGCGGCGCCGCCACTCGTCGCGCCAGCCCTCGCCCCACACCGCGGGCACGGGCGGCAGCACCGCCATCGGCGTCATGTAGTGGTCGTAGTCGACGAGGTCGACCAGCCGCAGCGCGCCCCCGCGCCAGTGCACGTCGTCGGTCCAGCGGTCGTCGCTGGAGTAGATCGCGCACACGGCCTTGAGCGCCGGCGGACGCTCGGCGGCGATCTGCAGCGAGTTGAAGCCGGAGTACGACGTGCCCCACATGCCGACGTTGCCGTCGCACCAGTCCTGGTCGGCCAGCCAGGCGATCACCGCGACCAGGTCGGACTGCTCGGCCTCGGGATACTCGTCCGTCGGGTCGCCGGACGACGAGCCGGTGCCACGCACGTCGACCCGGCAGACGGCGTACCCGAACTCGTCGCGCAGCCGCCGGTAGCTATCGGAGTACGACGACGTCAGGTCGTCCTTGCGGTAGGGCAGCGCCTCCAGCAGGCACGGCTGTGGCCAGCGGTCGTCGCGGGGGAGGTAGAGCGTGGCGGCCAGCTCGGCCCCGTCCGCCATCGGGATCCGGACGTCGAGCTCAGTCGCCACGCGCATGCTCGCCGATCAGCCTGGCCACAGTCACGGCGTCGAGGCCCTCGCTGACGTTGCCGTCCCTGCCGGTGGTCGTCGGCGCCATCAGCATCGAGTTGAGCACCGCCTCCTCCGCGGCGTCGACCACTGCCTCGAACAGGTCGTCGAGGCCCGAGCCGGAGACCACCGCGCCCTCCTCCCAGGACAGCCCGGGCGCCCGCCGGGTCGAGGAGACGCCCAGGAAGATCTCGCCGCTCCCGTTGTGCGCGGTGGATCCGGTGCGGGCCAGCCCGAGGCCGATCCGCCGCGCCAGCCGGGCGCAGTCGGCGCTGATCACCGGCGCGTCGGTGACCACGACGCCGATGCAGGATCCCGCCGGCGGCCGGTCGTCGACGTGGGAATCCTCCGGCAGCAAGCGGCCGAGGTGGTGGCCGTCGACGGTCAACCGCTTGCGCTCACCGAAGTTGGTCAGCAGCAGGACGGCAACCGTGTGTCCGTCGGGGGTTACCCGTGACGACGTACCGATGCCGCCCTTGAACCCCAGGCACGACATGCCGGTGCCGGCACCGACGGCCCCCTCCGGAGGTGGTTCGCCGGACCCCCGGGACGCCAGTGCGGCCGCGTGCGCCGCCACGACGTCCTCGTGCTCGACCTGCATCCGACGGCAGTCGTTGAGGAACGAGTCGTCGCACTCGCCGACCACCGGGATGACCACCGCGTCGGCCACCCGGGCGTCCCGCTCGAGCTCGATCCGGCAGGCCGAGTCGTAGACGCGGCCCAGCTGCATGGTCGACGTGAGATAGATCGGCGTCTCGAGCATCCCCCACTCGCCGGCGCCGATGAAGCCGGTGCACTCGCCGGCTCCGTTCAGCACAGCGCCGCCCGTGGCGAGCGGCCGTGCGTAGGCGTCCTCGGCAACGACGAGCGTCGTCACCCCGGTCCGCGCGATGCCGCGCCCGTCCGGCGGTGCCGCCTCGTCGCGGTGCAGGGTGGTGTGCCCGAGGCCCACGCCCGGAACGTCGAGGACCGAGTTGGTCGGGCCGGGCGGGAGGACGCCGATCTCGATCCCGATCTCACGTGCGCGCGGCATGCCGACATCCTCGCGGGGCGAGCGGCCCGGGCGCCATACTGCTGATTCATGAATCAGTACCGGACGTCCGTCGTGTGGTCGCCGACCACCCGCGACCACGATCCCCGGCACGAGGTGTGGGTGGGGGTCGCGACGACCGGCACCGAGGTCGCCGCGCGGGTCGACGCGATCCTGGCGGCGGTCACCGAAGCCGGGCACCCGCTGGTCGAGGCGACGGCACATCCCGACGACCTGCTCGCCCGGGTCCACGACCCGTCACTGCTGACCTTCTTGGCGGAGGCGGCCGAGCGCTGGCGACAGGGCCCGTACGACGACCTGGTCGGCCAGACGCGGGTGGTGCCCTATCTCTTCCCGACGCCCGCGATGACCGCCGGGCTCCCCGCCCGGAGGGCCGTGACGGTCCACGCCGAGGCCGGCAGCCACGCCTACGACACGATGACCCTGGTGGGACCCGGCACCTGGGAAGCCGCCCGCGCTGCGGTGGACTGTGCCCTGACCGCAGCCGACCTGGTGCTGGCGGGGGAGCGCGCGGCGTACGCCCTGTGCCGGCCGCCCGGACACCACGCGACCCCGGCCGGCTTCGGCGGCTCCTGCTACCTCAACAACGCCGCGGTCGCCGCCGAGGCGCTGCGCGCCGGCGGGCACGACAAGGTGGCGGTGATCGACATCGACGCGCACCACGGCAACGGCACCGCCGCGATCTTCTACGACCGCGCGGACGTCCTCTACGGGTCGGTGCACGTCGACCCGGGTGCCGGTTGGTTCCCGCACGTCGTGGGCTACGCCGATGAGACCGGCACCGGCCCCGGGGAGGGTGCCACCCGCAACCTGCCTCTCCCGGAGGGGACCGGCGACGCCCCGTGGCTGGAGGCGGTCGGCGGTCTGGCCGACTGGGTGGTCGCCGAGGGCTGCTCGGCCCTCGTGGTCTCGCTGGGCGTCGACGCCGCGGCCGACGACCCCGAGAGCCCGCTCGAGGTGACCGTCGACGGCTACCGGACCGCCGGGAGCGTCCTCGGCGCCGCGGGTCTGCCGACGGTCGTCGTCCAGGAGGGCGGATACCACCTGCCGACCCTCGGCGGCCTCGTGACGGCGTACCTGGACGGGCACGGCAGGTAACTCGCGCGGCCGCCAACGGAAACCCGGTGGCGCACCGAGGGCCGCCGGGAGAGGCTTCGCGCATGACCGCCGCTGCGACCTGGACGAGTGCCGTCTGGGAGACGCCGGAGTTCCGCGAGGAGCTCCGGGACTTCGTGGTGTCCGCGGTCGGCGAGCCGACGGGCTTCGAGGTGCGGAAGATCCGGCCGTGGTCCGCGGTGTGGCGCGTCGTCGCCGGTGGACGGGTCTACTACGCGAAGCAGAACTGCCCGGGCCAGGGCCACGAGGCCGGCCTGCTGTCCGCGCTCGGGCGGATCGCGCCGGCGTACGTCGTGCCGGTGGTGGCTGCCGATCCGGGCCGCGACCTGCTGCTCACGCCGGACCTGGGGGAGACGCTGGCCGAGCGCGGCGGCGACCACGACGTCGACACCTGGTGCCGGATCGTCCGCGACGCGGCACTCCTCCAGCGCGAGATCGCACCGCACGCCCTTGATCTCGGGCTGACCCAGATGCTGCCCGAGTCGGCGACGGCGTACGTCGCCGACGCGGCCGGCCGCCTCGGCGCACTACCTCCGAGCGACCCCCGGCGGCTACCTGAGGAGGTCGCCGAGCGGCTGTGCGCGCTGCTCCCGAAGATCGAGCACTGGGCGGACCAGGTGGCCGAGCTGGACCTGCCGCTCACGCTCAACCACAACGACCTGCACGCGGCCAACGTGATCGCACCGGACGGCCCCGACCAGCCGCTGTGCTTCTTCGACTTCGGCGATGCCGTCGTCGCCGAGCCGCTCGGCGCGCTGCTGATCCCGCTCAACGTGTGTGCCCACGAGCTCGATGCGGGCCCCGACGACCTGAGGCTCCGTCGGATCGCCGACGCGGCGCTCGAGGTCTGGACCGATCTCGCCCCCGCCCGGGAGCTCCGCAGGGCGTTCCCGGCGGCGCTCCAGCTGGCCCGGCTGGCGCGCGTGGAGTCGTGGCGCCGCTGCGTGGCGACGATGACCGACGACGAGCGCGCGGACTTCGGCTCCGCCCCCGCCGACTGGCTGAGTACCCTCGACTCCGATCCGCCGGTAGGACACCTCTCACCGATGTGACCTTTCGGGGTCGCCGTGGCGATACTGGATCGCAAGTGTGGGACGAGGTCGCACCGGGCGCGGAGGGCCCGCGGCCGCAACGAGGGGTACGGATGGCGGGAACGAGCCCGGGGCGGCCCGGCGGCGCTCGACGAGCATCCCGGTCTGTCCGGCTGTCGCGACGTGAGCGACGGCAGCTGAGACGCGCCACGGACCACGGCGGCAAGCGCGCCCTCCGTCCCGGCGACCAGCCGGCTCGGGTTGCGGTCGACAAGCAGCCGCGCGCCGAGCGTCCACGAGGCGGGCGGCGGGTGCTGCGACCGTTCGTGCGTCGCACGCGCGGACTTCCGGGCACGCTCGCCCTGACGTTCGCGTCGGCGATGGTCCCCGGCACCGGCTACCTCTTCGCCAAGCGCCGGCTCGCCGGCTGGGTCGTGCTGGTCGGCTGGGCCGCCGTGGTCGGCTCGGTCGCGTACTACTTCGGCCGCGACCTCGACCTGGCGGCTGCCCGCGGCCGCGCGGTCGACCTGGCGTTCGACCCGACCCGGCTCCGCATCGCGGCCGCGGTCGCCGCGGTGCTGTTGCTGGTCTGGCTGTTCGTCGTCTGGACCTCCTACCGGTTGATCCGTCCCCGGCAGCGGCCGCGCTGGCACACGGTCGTGGGCAACCTCGCGGTCATCGTCTTCTGCCTGATCTTCGCCGCGCCCGTCGTCCGCGCCGCGCAGTACGCGGTCGCGACCGCCGACTTCGTCACCGTCGTCTTCGACGACAACGAGGTCGCGACCACACCGCACTACGAGGTGACGGAGGAAGATCCGTGGGACGGCCGGGAGCGGGTCAACGTGCTGCTCCTCGGCGGCGACGGCGGCGAGGGCCGCGACGGCGTGCGCACCGACAGCATGATCCTGCTCAGCATGGACACCGAGACCGGCAAGGCCGTCACGTTCAGCCTGCCGCGCAACATGGCGAACGCCCAGTTCCCTGACGGCAGCCCGCTCCAGGACCTCTACCCGAACGGCTTCTCCAACGGCGACTACGCCGACGGCGAGTACATGCTCAACGCGGTCTACCGCAACATCCCCGCACTTCACCCGGGCGTTCTCGGCAAGAGCTCCAACGAGGGCGCGGATGCGATCAAGCAGGCGGTCGAGGGCTCGCTCGGGATTCCGGTCGAGTACTACGTGCTGGTCAACCTCGAGGGCTTCAAGGAAGTCGTCGACGCCATGGGCGGCGTCACCGTCAACATCAACGAGCCGATCGCGATCGGCGGCAACACCGATGCCGGTGTCCCACCGGACGACTACCTGGCTCCCGGGGCCGACCAGCACCTCACCGGTTTCGAGGCGCTGTGGTTCTCCCGCGGCCGGTGGGGCTCCGACGACTACGAGCGGATGGAGCGACAGCGCTGCATGGTCGACGCGATCGTGGAGGAGGCCGACCCCGGCAACCTGCTGCTGCGTTACCTCGACCTGCTCAAGGCGGGTGAGGAGATCGTCTACACCGACATCCCGCGTGAGCTGGCGCCGGCTTTCGTCGATCTTGCGCTCAAGGTGAAGGACGCGAAGGTGAAGTCGGTGGTGTTCCGATCCTCCGAGGAGTTCAGCTCCGCCGATCCCGACTTCGACTGGATGCGCGACATCGTGGAGCGCGCGATCGACCCACCGCCGAAGAAGCACGGCTCCGGCGACCGCGACCCGGCCGACGACCCCGAGGACGCGTGCGCCTACGAGCCGACAGGGGAGACCGTCGAGGACGCGGTAGCCTCCGACGGCTACTGATTGAATCGGCGCGTGACGACCAACGAGGAAGCCCACCGCATCGCGCGGGAGAAAGGCGTCAGCGGACCGCTCTACTGGATCGTGAAGTACGCCGCCGGCCTGGTCTTCCGGATCGTGTGCGGCTTCACCGCCACGGGCAAGGAGAACGTCCCGAAGAAGGGACCCGTCGTCATCGTGCCCAACCACAAGAGCTTCTGGGACCCGTTCTTCGTGGCCATCGTGCTTCGCCGTCCGGTGCACTTCATGGGCAAGGCCGAGCACTTCGAGGGCCCGATGGCGCCGATCTTCCTGCGCCTCGGCGCCTTCCCCGTGCGGCGCGGCGAGTCCGACGCAGAGGCGCTCGACACCGCACGTGCCATCCTCGCCCGCGGCGACGCGCTGGCCCTGTTCCCCGAGGGCACCCGGGTCCGCGATGAGGGCCTCGGTACGCCGAAGCGCGGCGCCGCCCGCCTCGCGATCGAAGCCGGCGCCCCGATCGTCCCGGCGACCATCACCGGCACCGAGAAGCGGCGCTGGCCGCTCCCGCGCAAGGTCCGGATGGTGTTCGGGACCCCGGTGTCGGTCGAGGGCCTCCAGGCGACCCCGGAGGATGCCGCGGCCGCGATCGGCGAAGCCTGGCCCCAGGTCGCCGATGAGTACAACCGGTGGCAGAACCGCGCCGGCCTGGTCGCCGCCGGCGCCGCCGCGGTCGGGCTGGGGGCGTGGGTCGTGAAGAAGCGCCGCTCCGCTGGTTGAGGTGCGAGCGCAGCGAGCCTCGAAACCAAGGCAGCTCGCAAGCCGTCGTCAGTCCTCGTCGGTCCCGCCCCACACCAGCGAGTAGACCTCGAACGCCGAGGCGAACGTCGTCCCCAGCCTCCCGCCCGCGGGCCGCAGGTTGCCCTCGAGGAACTCCCGAGGGCTCCAGCCCTCCCAGCCCAGTCCCTTGATGTAGGCGTCGTGCGCCTCGAGCGACGCGACGCCGACGTCGAACGTGTCGGTCACGTCGGCCGCATGCCGGGACTCCGGTGAGCCACCGGCCCACACGGCGCGTACGCCGCCCCACGGCTCGAGGCCGTCGGTGAGCTGCTCGGGGAAGATCCAGCGGTTGCCGGCGTCGCGCACGCCGTCGAGCACGGCCTGCCCGGTGGCGATGTGGTCGGCCTGGTTGAGCGCCCCCGGCCCGTACCGGTCTCGGAAGTTGCCGGTGATCACGATCTCCGGCCGGTGTCGCCGCACCGCGTTCGCGACGGCCGCCCGCAGCTCGAGCCCGTAGACCAAGGTGCCGTCGGGGAACCCGAGGAACTCCACCGTGTCGACCCCGACGATCCGTGCCGAGTCGATCTCCTCGGCCTCCCGGAGCGCGCGGCACTCGTCGGGATCCAGCCCGTCGATCCCCGCCTCACCGCTGGTCACCATGATGTAGCTGATCGTCTTGCCCTGGCCGGTCCAGCGCGCGATCGCGCCGGCCGCGCCGTACTCCACGTCGTCGGGGTGGGCAACGATCACGAGGGCCCGGTCCCAGTCCTCGGGAAGTGGCTTGAGCGGTGGCGGCATCTGGTCCATGCGCCGAGCATGTCATTGGCGTGGGCGGGCCGGAACGGGATAGTGCGCTCGATAGGCTCCGATCCTCGAGGGGCGGTAGCTCAGTCGGTCAGAGCAGAGGACTCATAATCCTTGGGTCGTGGGTTCGAGCCCCACCCGCCCCACTACCTGCACCAACACGAGTACTTCGTCCCGCACAACGGTTGCACAGAGGAGTGTCTCGCCATGCGAGCAACCGTCAGGCACCCCCTCGGCGCAGCCTGCAGCAGTTGTTCCGCCACTCGAGGACCAGGCCGGGGCATTCGGTCTTGGAGTGTTCAGGCCGCACCCAGATGTGAGCCGGTCGTGGCATGTCGTGAGCATGGCAGGACTTGGGACTGGTCGCCCGAGACCTCCGCCACATCGCCTGACAGCGGAGCGGGCGGCGCCTAGTCTCAAAATCTCATCCGGCCACATACGGGGTTGTCATGGACCAAAAGGACATCGTCGAAGAGCTCTCTCGCCTCGCTGATCAGAACGCCCAGCTCGCCGATCAGAACGCCCGGTTCGAAGCCGAGCTCTCACGGCTTCGCGAGGAACGGATCCCCGCGGTCGATCGTTCGAGCCGACGACGCGACCGACGACTCACCATCGCCTATGTGGCCGCCGCTGCGCTTGCCGTGGGCCTTGCGGGCGTGGGGTCAGCCTCGGCGCTCGACGGCTCCAACACCGTGTTCAGTGACGACATCGTCGACGGCACCCTCACGAGCCTCGACGTCGCAAAGAACACGCTCATCACCTCCGACATCAAGGACAACAGCATCGCCGGCCGCGACCTCCAGGACGGGACCATCACGGGCGCTGACGTTGCTGACGGCAACATCACCAGCATCGACGTCCAGGACAAGTCCATCACCGGCGGTGACATTGCGTACGACAGCATCACCGGTTTCGAGGTCGCTGGCGGCACCATCGACGGCTACAACATCGCCAATAGCAGCCTCGACGACCGCGACATCGCGGATGGCAGTCTCACTGGCCTCGACGTCAAGGACGGCACCGTCGCCGGCGCTGACATCGCTGACGGAAGCATCAATGGCAACGACATCGACCTATTCAACGACAACCGCTGCACCCTTGAGACGCTGCTAGGGACTGCGCTCATCAACGCAGACCCGGCAGTACCGAGCACCTACACGACCGCTTGGATCGGCTATCCGCACTCGTGCTCCGGCGGCACTGTGAGGGTCCGTCGGGCGGGCGCCGGAAACTACGTCGTCGATTTCGGCACCAGCAACCCTGCGCGGCTTGCCGTCGTCACCGAGAACACGGCCAACGGGGCCATCGCGAGCACCGTCATTTCCGTCGAGTCGTTCAGCCCCGGTGTCTTCTACGTCCAGACGAGGAACATCAACGGCTCGTTCGCCGACGTCGACTTCACGATCATGGTGTTCTGACCAACGCACCGTGGGCGGCCGACCGTCCCTCCGACACTCACAGCCGCGAGTTCTAGCCTGCTGTCCGTCTCCCGAGAATGAGACAGCGCCAGCTCGACGCCGAGAGACAACGGCTGGCGCTCGGGCCCACAGCGACCCCCAGCCACCACTAGACAACCTCTAAGGCGAAGAGGTTCATGCGGGCGACTTCGCACGTCGGGCAGAAGGTAGCGCCGAGGTGCCGATTCAGGCGGAAGTTGCCACTTCGGCCGCTTCATGGTGCGTCCGCACAGCGTGACGCCCGTCTTGTTGTTGCGCCAGTGGAGGGGTGCTCGCGGACCCCCGCCGGCTCACTGCCAGGTGAACCGGTCGGCGGTGACGACCGGGCTGGTGCCCCCGGGGGTGGTGACGGTGATGTTGAGGCTCCGGCCGGCGCCGGTGCCCGATGCCGGTGAGGTGGCCCTGATCTGGGTGTCGGAGACGACGGTGAAGATGGTTGCGTTCCCGGCGAGCCCGAACCTCACCTTCGTGGCGTTGTTGAAACCGGTGCCGGTGATCATCACCTCGGTGCCACCGCTCACGGGACCACTGGCCGGAGCGACCGCGGTGATCGCAGGTGAGACGACCCAGGAGAACCGGTCGCCGGCCACGATGGGGCTGATGCCACCGACCGGGGTGGTGACCCTGATGTTGAGGGTCCTGATAGCCGCCGAGGACGGCGAGGTCGCCGTGATGTGGCTGTCGTTGACGACGGTGAAGGACGTGGCATCCCCGTTCCATCCGAAGGTGACCTTGGTGGCGCCGGTGAAGCCGGTGCCGGTGATCATCACCTGCGTGTTCCCGGTCAGCGGCCCCCGTGACGGGGAGATCGCGATGATCCCGGGGGCGGGGTCGCCGGGGACGTCGATGGTGAGAGCTTGAGTAGCGGTGCCGGTGTTCTGCGCCGCGTCGGTCACGCTCGCCACCACGGTATGGGTGCCCCCCGCGAGGGTGGCCGCGCTGACTCCCCAGGCGCCGCCGGGCTCCACCGTCGCGGTCAGGTGCTGGCTGCCGACGGTGAGGTGCACCGTCGTGCCTGCTTTCTCAGCCGTGGTCCCGTAGGTCCATGGAGACGTGTCGTCGGTCGACCGGGTTGCGCCACCGGTGATGGTGACCACCGGCACCGTGAGGTCCACGACGAGGATCTGGGTCGCGATGGCCTTGTTGCCGGCACCGTCCTCGATCGAGGCCACCGCACTGTGGACGTCCTCGGCCAGTGTTTCGGCCGTGACGGTCCAGGCACCAGTCTCGCCGGTCGCCTCGGTGGTCAGTGTCTGCCCGTCAACGGTGACGGTCACCGGGGTGCCCGGTGCGGCGTCGGTGGTTCCGGAGATCGCCGGGGTGGTGTCATTGGTCGCCCTGGTCGCCGGACCGTTGATCGAGATGACGGGCGCGGTCTGGTCGACGGTCAGCTCCTGCTCGGCGGTGCCGACGTTGTGGGACGGGTCGGTGATCGTTGCCACGACGGTGTGGGTGCCCGAGCCCAAGCGGTTGGAGCTGACCGTCCAGATGCCACCGGCGCCGACCGGGGCGGTCAGCGTCTGCCCGCTCACGGTGACCCGCACCGTGCCGGCCGGCTCGTCGGTCGTGCCCGAGATCGCCGGAGTGGTGTCGTTGGTAGAGCGCGCGGCATCGCCATCGATGCTGATCAACGGCGCGGTCAGGTCGTCGATGGCCACGAGGAAGGGGGTGTTGGTCATGGCGACTGACGTGGGCGTGAGGGCGCGTCCCTTCAGCGAAGCGCCGTCGCCAAAGGCGATCGCGCCTGCCCCGAGGAAGGTCCCGACGGACTTCGCGTCCGCAGCGAGCGAGATCGCACCGGCAACCTGCCAGAAGACGTTGTTGGCCAGCGCGCCGTCGGCGAGGACCACCTTGCTGCCGGCCGCGGAGCTGAGGGCCGCGTTGACCTGAAAGATGAAGACCGCGTTGGAATCACCATCGGCGTCGAGGGTCACCGTGCCCGTGTTCGAGAAGGCGGCGGCCGTGGTGTGGACGCCGGGATGGAACGTCACGCCTGCCTGGTCACCGGTGAACGTGGTCGTCGTCTCTTGGGCGGCCGCGTCCGCGTAGGCCTCGGCGCGGTCCGACTGCGCGGCCTCGGCAGCGTCGTCCTTGTCGTGGATCGTGCCGTTGACGGTCCCGGGCGGGAAGCCGCTGATCGGTCCGGTGGGGCTGAGCCCGAGGTCGCCCGCCAGGACCGTGCCGGGGCCGGTGTTCGCGACGCTGGTGCCGGCCAGCACCGAGTACGAGGCCGCGGAACCCAGGTCGACGAAGGTGGCCGCCGCGGGCGTCGTCGCTGGTGGCGGGGGTGGGGCCGCGGTGGCCCCACTGCCAACGGCGACGGCGCCAGCGACGAGCAGGGAGCAGATGATGTAACGGGACGATCGCGCGGCTGAACTCATGATGAGTGCCTTCGGTTGAGGCACCGCGATCATCAACCTGGTCTTCCAGACGAACGGGGACTCGACGGTTGCCTACACCTCGGAACGTAGCCCCATTGCGTTCTCATATGTGATTACCGGCCGGAATCTGACCGATCGGTCATTTCTGGCACCCGAAGAGGCGAATGTGGACGTTGTTCCCTGGTGCTCGACTGTGTTGTGTGCATGGCGCGATGGGGCGGGGCGGGCTTATGCTCCGCCGAAGGGCCATCGCTTGCTGCGACCCTCTTCTCGGACTCGGGAGACACCCATGCGTCGCTACCGCCTGCTCGTCATTCTCGGCACTGTCGCCCTCGTGGCCCCGCTCGGATCGTCGGCCGTGGCCGGCCCACCGGACCGGAGACCGGCCACCGTCGCCGACACCCTCAACGCCTACCGGGTGGAGGCCTCCGCGGAGAACCTCCGCGCACTTGCCCTCGCCGGGTACGACGTCACCGAGGGCCGCGACCTCGACCGCGGCACCGTCGACGTGGTCGGCTACGGCAGCGACCTCTCCCGGTTCCACGGCCGGCAGCTGTCGTCGTACCGAGCTGCTCCCGCCCGCACGGCAGGACCGGACGCGGCGCCCACCGACGGCGCCAGCGACGCCGACTGGACAGTGTGGACGAAGTACGACGCCGTGCCCGGCGACGACAAGGAGCAGTACACCGAGACGTACGAGCGGATCCTGGCCGACTACCCCGAGATCACGAGGAAGCGGGTCGCCGGCACCACCTACGGCGGCCGCGAGATCGTCGCCCTCCAGATCACCAAGGGCGCCACCGGCGCTGACATCCCCGGGCGCCCGGCTGTCCTCTACACCGCCATGCAGCACGCCCGCGAGTGGCTCGCGGGCGAGACCTGCCGCCGTACTCTCGACTACTTCACGAGGAACTACGGGAAGCGCACGAGCGCCGGCATCGAGGTCACGCGTCTGGTCGACCGGACAGAGCTCTGGTTCGTGTGCGTGAACAACCCCGACGGCTACGAGTTCACCTTCACCCCCGGCAACCGGCTGTGGCGCAAGAACCTGCGCGACAACGACGGGGACGGCGTGATCGGGGCCGGCGACGGGGTCGACCCGAACCGCAACTTCCCCGACCACTGGGGCTTGGACGCCGAGGGCAGCTCGGGGAACCCCGCATCGGAGACGTACCGCGGACCGGCGCCGGCGTCGGAGCCGGAGACCACCGCCATGGAGGCGCTCTTCGAGGAGATCCACCCCGTCCTCCACAAGAACGACCACACGGCGGCGGAGCTGCTGCTCTACCCGCAGGGGTTCCAACAGGACACCCCCACTGCCGACAACGAGATCTTCACCGCGCTGGCAGGAGACCCGTTCAAGCCGGGCATCCCGGGTTTCCTGCCCGAGCTGTCGGCCGGCCTCTACATCACGAACGGCGAGTTCACCGGCTGGGCCTACAACTCGCAGAAGACCCTGTCGTTCACCCCAGAGGGCACCGCTGCTGAGGACCCCGATGTCACCGGATTCGAGTACCCCGACTCGCCGCTGCAAGTGGCTCAGGAGTTCCAGCGCCACCTGCCCTTCGTGCTCGACCTCGCTCACTCGAGCCTGCACCCCGCCAGGCCGACCTCACACCTCGACAACGAGGCAGAGCCGTTCGTCGTGGACTCCTTCAAGGAGTCCTACGGCGACCCGCAACGGGTCGGCGCCGTGGTGAAACGCGGGCTCGGCAAGGTGAGGTTGCACTACAGGATCAAGGGTGAGAAGACGAAGACGACCAGGACCTGGTCGTACGGCGGCGGGGAGCGCTACAACGACGACCCCGGGGTCTACTACCGACGCGTGCGCGGTGTGATCAAGGGGACCGAGCCCGGCGACACCGTCAAGGTCTGGTTCACCGCCGGCAAGCGAGAGTCCGACCCGTTCAGGTACCGGGCGCGGGTCGAGTCCCACAAGCGCGTGCTCGTGCTGGCCAACGAGGACTGGTCAGGTGTGCAGCCGAACCCCGCGCCGCTCGAGGGCCCGCAGTACCTCCACTACTACACCGACGCGTTGAAGGCCGCAGGCGTGAAGTTTGCGGTCTACGACGTGGACGCCCACCGCCGGCGACCGCCGCACCCGCTTGGTGTGCTCAGCCACTTCTCCCACGTCGTCTGGTACACCGGCGACGACTACGTGCCCCGCGAGCCGGACGCTCCGGGCGGTTCCGGCATCACCAAGCGTGCGGTCCAGATCCAGAACAACGTGCGTGACTTCCTCAACGAGGGAGGCAAGCTCTTCTACAGCGGCCAGAACGCCGGGCGGGTGTTCGCCGAGGGGTACGAGTACAACCCCTTCCAGGCCGAGGAGGGCACCTACTGCCAGGACGACAACCCGACGTGCATCATCGTCCAGGACGACTTCCTGCAGTACTGGCTCGGGGCGTACGCCTACATCACCGGTGGCGGCCAGGACCCCGATGACGGCTCGGTCTTCGCGGTCGACGGCACCGAGGCGCCGTTCGACGCGCTGGACCTCACCGTCAACGGCGCGGACTCCGCGGCCAACGCGGACCAGGCGCCGACCCTGCTGGTGACCTCCTCGATCCTCGACCCGGACCAGTACCCGCTGTTCGCGGACTCTGGCTCCGTCGCCGCCTGGGAGCGGCCGTTCGCGTCACCGTTCGACCCCGTCGACGGTGACTGGTTCGTGTCCGCCGGAGCCACGGACGCGGCGTACAAGCGGCTGGCGAAGACGTTCGACCTCACCGGTGAGACCGGTGCGACCCTGGACCTGTCGACCTCCTTCGACCTCGAGGCCGACTACGACTACATGTTCGTGGAGATCCACACCGTCGGTGAGGACGACTGGACGACGCTGGCGGACAGCAACGGGAACACGTCGGACGACGTCGGGCTCTCCTGCCCGAAGACCGGAGACGGGTCCAACTGGCAGCTGCTGCACCCGTTCCTGGCGCACTACCAGACCATCACCGACGGCGGGGACAGCTGCGACCCGACCGGGACCTCGGGTGCGTGGAACGCCGCGACGGGCAACACCGGTGGGTGGCAGGAGTGGGAGATGCCGATCCCGGCGGCCTACGTCGGCGAAAATGTCGAGGTCTCGATCTCGGTGGTCACCGACCCAGCCGTCCAGGGTCTCGGTGCCTGGGTGGATCAGGTGTCCATGCGAGCTGCGGACGACACGCCGATCGACAGCGCCGATCCGTCGTTCGAGACCGGGCTGGACGGCTGGGAAACGCCCGGACCGCCGCCGGGGACCGGCAACGCCGCCACCGGGTGGGAACGCGCCCAGTCCGCGTCGTTCGTGGAGACGCCGATCGTCACGACCGACGACACGGTCTACGCGGGGCTCGGTCTCGAGGCGGTCACGGGGGCTTCGAACAGGGAGGCGTTGATGCGGGCGTCGCTCGAGCACCTGGGGCTGCTGCCCTGAGCAGCGGGCACCCGGAACCTCGGCACGCGGCCGACGTCAGTTGACCCGGATGAAGCCCGAACGATAGGCGGCGATCACCAGCTGGAGCCGGTCGCGCACCTCGACCTTCGCGATCAGACGGGCGATGTGGCTCTTGACGGTCGCCGTCGAGATGAAGAGCGTCTGCGCGATCTCGCTGGTGGACAGGCCGCCGGCGATGCACTGCAGCACCTCCACCTCTCGAGACGAGAGGCGGTCGGCCCAGAACGGAGCCGCCACGACGGGAGCGGTCGCGACACTGGACGGCATCGCGGCGTGCACGACCTGGAGGTGACGGCGCTGGATGCCGTACGTCGCCAGGGTGGTGGGCAGGGACTCGCTCATCAGTCGTCTCCTTGGAGGGGGTAGGACGAAACTACGAAGGAACGCCCATCTCGCGAATCAGGGATAACCCCCTACTTTGGGTGCGATTGACCGCCTTGAGCTTCCGCTGTGCGCGGAATCACTTGCTGCGTGACGACGGGTCTGCCGAGATGGGGACATGAAATTGCTCGTGCTGGGTGGCACCGTGTTCCTTTCCCGGGAGGTGGCGGCGGAGGCGCTCCGGCGCGGCCACGACGTCAATTGCGCCTGCAGAGGCAGGTCTGGCGAAATTCCCGCCGGGGCGACGATGGTGCCCTGGGACCGGGCCGAGGAGCCTCCGGCCGGCCTCACCGGCTATGACGCTGTGGTCGACGTCACGCGGCTGCCGTCGCACGCACGACACGCGGTCGCGGCCGTTCCGGACGCGCACTGGGTCTTCGTGTCCACCATCAACGTCTACGCCGATGACGCGAGGCCCGGTCGCCCCGGCACTGTGCCGCTGCGCGACCCGATCACCGAGGACGTGGATCTGAGCACCGATCCCGAGGCCTACGGCCCGATGAAGGTGGCGTGCGAGGACATCGTCCGTGCCGGCACCGCGTCATCGGCCGTGGTCCGGCCAGGGTTGATCGTCGGCCCCGGCGACCCGAGCGGGAGGTTCAGCTACTGGCCGGCCCGGCTCGCCGACGGAGGCGAGGTACTGGCGCCAGGCGCGCCCACCGACGTGGCCCAGGTGATCGACGTCCGCGATCTCGCGGCGTGGATCGTCACCCTCGCCGAGGATCGCACCACCGGCGACTTCGACGGCGTCGGCCTCCCCACCCCGATCGGCGACCTGCTCCGCGAGTGCGACCCCGAGGCCTCGTTCACCTGGCTCGACCAGGCGTTCCTCACCGACCAGGGCGTCGCCCCGTGGACCGGACCCGACTCGCTGCCGCTCTGGCTGCCGCGACCCGACTACGACGGGATGATGAACCACGACGTCGAGCCGTCGCTCGCGGCCGGGCTGACGCTCCGCCCGATCGGGGAGACGTCCCGCGACACCGTGGCCTGGCTGCGCGACCACCCCGACGCCAAGGTCACCGGCATCGGGCGTGAGCGGGAGGCCGAGCTGCTCGCGGCCTGGCACACTCGCGCCTGAGCCTCGCGGGGCACCCGCCGCCGTACGCTGCCGATGTGATCAAGTACCTCGGCTCCAAGCGCACGCTGGTGCCGGTGCTGGGCGATCTCGCGGTGGCCGCCGGGGCATGCACCGCGCTCGATCTGTTCACGGGCACGACCCGGGTCGCCCAGGAGCTGAAGAGGCGAGGGATCGACGTCACGGCGAGCGACCTCGCGACGTACGCCGCCGTGCTCAGCGACTGCTACATCGCCGGCGACGCGACAACCGTCGACGAGACCGCCCTCGACGATGCGCTCACCCGGCTCGACGCCCTGCCCGGCAGCCCCGGCTACTTCACCGAGACGTTCTGCGAGCGGGCCCGCTTCTTCCAGCCCCGCAACGGAGCTCGCGTCGACGCCATCCGCGACGCGATCGAGCTCGACCACCCGCCCGGCGATCCGTTGCGCGCCATCCTGCTGACCAGCCTGATGCTCGCGGCCGACCGGGTCGACTCCACGACCGGGGTGCAGATGGCCTACCTCAAGCAGTGGGCTCCTCGCGCGCACCGCGACCTGCGGCTGGAACGTCCGGTGCTGCTGCCCGGTCCGGGCGCCACGGTCCACGGCGACGCGAGCCGGGTCGTCGACGAGGTCGGTCCGGTGGACCTGGCCTACATCGATCCGCCCTACAACCAGCACCGCTACTTCACGAACTACCACATCTGGGAGACGCTGATCCGCTGGGACGCCCCGGAGCACTACGGAGTCGCCTGCAAGCGGGTCGACAGCCGCGACGAGGACACCCGCAGCGTGTACAACAGCCGGCGGACGATGCCCGCCGCGCTCGCCGATCTCCTCACCCGGGTGCGCGCCGACGTCGTGGTCGTGTCCTACAACGACGAGTCGTGGATCACCGCGGAGGAGATGACCGGCATGCTCCGCGACGCCGGACACGAGGAGGTGCGGCTGCTCGGCTTCGACCGGAAGCGGTACGTCGGCGCTCAGATCGGCATCCACAACCCGGCGGGGCAGCGGGTCGGCGAGGTGGGCCGGCGACGGAACGTCGAGTACCTGTTCGTCGCCGGTCCTCGCGCCCGGGTCGAGGCCGCCATCGCTGCTGCTCAGGAGCGCGAGGCGCTCCGCCGCTGATCGTCAGTACGCCGACCCGAGCGGCGTGGTGGCGGCGCGCCGGGCCTCGGCAGGCGTGATGGTCTCTACTGACAGCAGCTCCTCGCGGGCGCCGCTCTCCACGTCGATCGTCAGCACCGCCCCCACGCCGGCGGCGTAGAACTTGTGCTCGAGCGCGTCGGGCTCCAGCCCGTTGGTGTCGGCGGTCTGCACCAGGTCGTCGTACGACCCGGCGGGGACGGTCGCCGTGCCGTCCAGCGCGAGCACCTTGCCGTTGTCCTCGGCGACGCCTCCGTAGTACTCCTGTCGATAGCGCTGCCCGACGGAGGGCTCGGCCGGCATGATCACACCGGCGAGCGCACCGTCGACGCCGGCCTCGAACGAGCCTTCGAAGGACGCGACCTCGCCGTCCTCGAACTCGGCGGTGTCCTCACCGAGGTACCAGACCGTGCCGTCGGCGTCCTGCGCGTACCAGTCGAACGTGTCCTCGATGACCTCTCCGTCGAGGCTGACGGTGTCGCGTACGACGCGCGCCTCGATGCCGTTGGCGATGGTCCGGGTCTCGGTCGTGGCGGTGACGACGACGCGCAGGCTCGCGCCCTCCTCGTCCACCTCCCGGTAGACCCAGCGGGTCCCGGGCGTCAACGGGAACCACGGGTTGGTGACGTCCGGCCCGACCTCGGTCGGGTCGAGCTCGAACGGCTCGTCCGACGACGGGAGATCGACCGGCGCCGTGGACGACGCGTCGGCCGGGTCCGTCGCCCGGCCGCCGTCGTCGCTTCCGCAGCCGGCGAGCGCAGCCGTCACCAGCACGGCGGCGATGCCCGCCGCCCCACGGGTCATGGTCGATCCTCAGTCGTCGTCGCCGGACTCGTCGTCCCGGCCGTCGTTCTCGGAGGACACGACGTTGAAGTTCTCGTCGAGCTGGACATCGACCTGGGTGCCGTCGTCGAGGGTGACCTCGACCTCGTACTTGCTCTCCTCGTCGTCGACCTCGGTCTCGGTCACGGTGCCTCCGCCGGTCTCGGCGAGGGCGGCCTCCTCGGCCTGCTCGCGGTCCGCTGCCGGGATCGGCCGCTGGGTGTCGTCGTCGTCCCCGTTGGAGAAGGCGTAGGCGGTGCCGCCGCCGAGCACGGCGACCGCGATCACGGTGCCGGCCACGAGTGCGGCCTTGCGGGGGATCTTCGGTGTGTTCATGAGATCGACGCTACGACCGTTCGATGAGGGTGCGATGAGGCTCTCATCCATCCCTCATCCGCCTCCCTAGAGTGGTCTCCGTGCGCGTGTTGTTGGTGGAGGACGAGGCGAAGCTCGCCCAGCTGGTCGGACGG
This sequence comes from uncultured Actinomycetota bacterium, assembly GCA_963766035.1. Classification (GTDB taxonomy): domain Bacteria; phylum Actinomycetota; class Actinomycetes; order Propionibacteriales; family Nocardioidaceae; genus Nocardioides. The sequence continues at coordinate 693,458 of CAVXYP010000006.1, forward strand.
GGTCTGACCGAGCGTGGCGACATCGTGACCATCGTCGGCACGGGCGAGGCCGCCGTCGGGGCCGCCGTGGGTGAGGAGGGGTACGACGTGATCCTCCTCGACGTACGCCTGCCCGACATGGAGGGCTTCGAGGTGTGCCGTCGGATCCGGCGGGCGCGGGTCTGGACGCCGGTGCTCATGCTCACCGCGCGCAATGCCGTCGCTGACCGGATCGCGGGCCTCGACAGCGGGGCCGACGACTACCTCGGCAAGCCGTTCGCGTTCGACGAGCTCCTGGCGCGGATGCGCGCGCTGGCCCGCCGCGGCCCGGTCCCGCGCCCGACCGTGCTCGAGGTGGGCGACCTGCGGCTGGATCCCGCGTCGCGTCGGGTGTGGCGCGGCGAGGTCGAGATCGAGCTGTCGGCCCGCGAGATGGCGCTGCTCGAGGCGATGATGCGGCGGGCCGAGCAGACCCTCAGTCGCGACCAGCTGCTCACCCACGCGTGGGGCGACGTCCACGAGACCTCGTCGAACGTCGTCGACGTCTATGTGCGCTACCTCCGCGAGAAGATCGACCGCCCGTTCGGCGCCGACTCGCTCCGCACGGTCCGCGGCCTCGGCTACCGACTGACCGGCGCTGTCGATGGCTGACGGCGACGGGCGACGACGACGCTTCGGCTGGTCGCTCCGTGCCCGGGTCGCCGTGGCCTTCCTGGCCACCACCACCGTGGCGATGCTTGCGCTCGGGTTCTACGTCCAGCTGAGAGTGGACGACACCCTCGAGCAGGGCCTTCGCGACCAGCTCGAGGGCGAGATGAACGGGCTTGCCGTCGTACCCGCCGGCGCCCGGTTGAGCTCGGTCGAGAGCCTCGCGGGCGACATCCACGGGCAGGTGCTCGCCGACGACGGCGAGGTGCTGGCGTCCTCGATCGCGGTCATCGAACCGCTGGTCGACCCGAACGATCTCCACGAGGGCTACACCGAAGACCGCGTCCGGGTGCGTGACGACATCAACGAGTCGGGCGAGGAACCCGAGATCGACAACGAGCCGGTGGTCATCCTCGTGGACACGATCGACGGCCAGACCGTGATCCTCGCCGCCGAACGTGAGGAGGCCGACGAGGCCGTCGGCGCGGTGCGGAAGCAGCTGCTGATCAGCGGACCCGCCGCACTCGTGCTGGCGGGTGTGCTCGGCTACCTCGTCGCCGGGTTCGGGCTCCGTCCGATCGAGCGGATGCGAGCCCGGGCTGCCACCATCTCGTCGCGAAGCGCGGGGGAGCGGCTCCCGGTGCCGCCCGCCGCCGAGCTGCACCGCCTCGCACTCACCCTCAACGCGATGCTCGACCGGCTGGACGAGGGTCTGGACCGCGAGCGACGGTTCGCCGCCGACGCGAGCCACGAGCTGCGGACCCCGTTGGCCCTGCTGCTCACCGAGGTGGAGCTCGCCCTGGGCGGCCCGCGCTCGCACGACGAGCTCATCGACGCACTCCGCTCGGTCGAGCAGGAGGTACGCCGCCTGATCACGCTCAGCGAGGACCTGCTGGCGCTCGCCGGCGCCGATGCCGGCCAGCTCCAGGTGCGCGCCGAGGACCTGGATCTGGCGGCGCTGGCGGCCGACGTCGTACGCCGCTTCGGCGCGACCGCCGACGCCGAGTCGCGTTCGGTGTCGGTGAGTGGTGACCGGGTCGTCCGGGTGACCGGAGACCCGGATCAGCTGCGCCGGGTGCTGTCCAACCTGGTCGACAACGCCCTGCGGCACGGCGCCGGTGACGTCGACGTCCGCCTCGCCGGTGGCACGACGGCGGTCGTGGAGGTGAGCGATGCCGGCCCGGGCTTCCAGGAGGAGCAGCCGTTCGAGCGGTTCGCTGCCAGTCACGGCTCGGTCGGGCTCGGTCTGCCGATCGTCGACGAGATCATCCGCGCCCATGGCGGCACGATCGCCATCGCCCGCGAGAGCGGGCGCACCGTGGTCCGGGTCAGCCTTCCGCGCTAGAACCGTCTACCCGCTGCTGACGGCGTCGTCGATCAGCAGCCGGTCGCTTTCCTGCACCAGGTGCAGGGTGACCGTCTCCTCACGCTTGCCCTCGTGCTTCTGCTTGTACTCGTAGGTGTAGGTGACCGTGAGGCCGGCCGGATCGGCGGACACGTCCTTGATCTTCGGCTTCTCCACCGAGCCCCAGAACTCCACGTAGTCCGGGCTGCGCTCCTGGTAGGCCGGCGTCAGCATCGCGAAGCCGGCGGCCGGGTCGGCCGCGGCCGTCTCGACGTACGTCGTCGCGAACGCCTCCAGCTCCGCGACCGACGGCGGCGGAAGCGCATCAGCGCTCTCGCTGGTGCTGTCCTTGTCCGTCGGGCCAGGCTCCGCCGTGCTGCTCGGGTCGTCGTCGCCACCGCCGATCAGCAGCAGCGTCCCGATGACCGCGAGCACCGCGACGATCGCCGCTCCGGCGAAGGCCATCCGCCACCGGTTCGCGCCGCCAGGGCCAACGACCGGAGTCGGCGGTGGAGTCGGCGGTGGCGGTGGCGATGGCGTCCGCGGGGTGGCTGTCGCCTTTCGTCGGCCGACGACCGGCAGCACCTGGGTGGCTGCGACGGCCGCATCCGTCGGTCCGGCGCGCAGGGTGGCCACCACGTCCTTCATCGTCGGGCGGCGACCGGGGTCGCGCTGCATGGTCGACTCGAGCACCGGTGCGAGCCAGCCGGCGTCATCGAGCCGCGGTGGTTCCTCGTGTGCGACCCGGTAGAGCACGCCGAGCACGGCGCTCCCGCTGCCCGCCACCTCGTACGGCGGCCGGCCGGCGAGCGCGTGGAAGATCGTCGTCCCGAAGGACCACACGTCGCTGGCCGGGGTTGCGGACGCGCCGGTGGCGACCTCAGGTGCGAGGTACGCCGGCGAACCGGTCACCAGCCCGGTCTGGGTCAGCGACGCGTCCGCGACCGCCCGGGCGATCCCGAAGTCCGACAGCTTCACGGTGCCGTCGCGGGCGATGAGGATGTTCGACGGCTTCACGTCCCGGTGGACGATCTTGAGGCGATGCGCCGCGGCCAGCGCCTCGGCGGCCTGCAGCAGGACCGGTGCGGCCTCGTCCGGCCGGAGTCCCTTTCGCTTGCGGATCATCTCGGCGAACGTGGTGCCGTCGATGTACTCGGTCACGAGCCAGTGGGCATCGCCCTCGTGCACGAAGTCGAAGACCGAGATCACGTTGGGGTGGTTGACCCTGGCCGCGAGGCGCGCCTCCCGCTCCGCGCGGGCCAGCTCCGAGGCCGACGCCCCGGGCGGCAGCCCGATCCGCTTGAGGGCGACGTCGCGGCCGAGCACCTCGTCGCGCGCCAGCCAGACGGCGCCCGATCCACCGCGACCGATCTCGCGGTCGAGTGCGTACCTGTCGGCCACCCTGATGCTGGACATTGCCCCGTCACACTACCGATCCGGATAGGCACTCCCGCCGCCCATGCGGCAGTCTTGGGACGGCACCGACGCCTCCCGAAGCTGATGAAAGGACCACCGTGTCCGTCGACCCGACCCTCCTCGACGACCTGGAGTGGCGCGGCCTGCTCGCCCACACCACGGATCGCGACGCCCTGCGCGACGCGCTGGCCGAGGACAGCGTCCGGTTCTATGTCGGCTTCGACCCGACCGCACCGAGCCTGCACATGGGCAACCTGGTCCAGCTGGTGACCGCGCGGCGGTTGCAGAACGCCGGCCACACGCCGTTCGCCCTGGTCGGTGGAGCCACCGGCATGATCGGTGACCCCAAGGACTCAGGGGAGCGGTCGCTGAACTCGCTCGAGACCGTGAAGGACTGGACCGAACGGGTGCGCGCCCAGGTCGAGCCGTTCCTCAGCTTCGACGGCGCGAACGCCGCCACCATGGTCAACAACCACGACTGGACGTCGACGCTGTCGACGATCGACTTCCTGCGCGACATCGGCAAGCACTTCCCGGTGAACCGGATGCTCGCGCGGGACGTGGTGAAGTCGCGGCTGGAGGCCGGGATCAGCTACACCGAGTTCAGCTACGTACTGCTCCAGTCGATGGACTTCCTCCAGCTGTACCGCCAGCACGGGGTGACACTGCAGTTCGGCGGCTCCGACCAGTGGGGCAACCTCACCGGCGGCGTCGAGCTGATCCGCCGGGCCGACGGCGGCAAGGCGCACGCGTTTGCGACGCCGCTGATCACGAAGGCCGACGGCACCAAGTACGGCAAGACCGAGGGCGGAGCCCTGTGGCTCGACCCGCAGATGCTGTCGCCGTACGCGTTCCACCAGTTCTGGCTCAACGCCGAGGACGAGAAGATCGGCGAGCTGCTGCGGACCTTCACCTTCCTCCCGCGGGACGAGATCGAGGCGCTCGAGGCACGGCATGCCGAGAAGCCGTTCCTGCGTGAGGCGCAGCGCGTGCTCGCCGACGAGGTCACGACGCTCGTGCACGGGTCCGAGGAGACCGAGCAGGCCAAGGGAGCGGCCGAGGCGTTGTTCGGTGCCGGCGACATCACGAGCCTGTCGAGCGCGACGCTCGAGGCAGCGCTCAGCGAAGCCGGGGCGGTCGACGTCGACTCCGCGGGCGGCATCCCCGGCGTGATCGACCTGTTGACGCTGACCGGGCTCGCGGCCAGCAGGAGCGAGGCGCGCCGCACGGTTGCCGAGGGCGGGGTCTACGTCAACAACGTGCGCGTGGAGGACGCGGAGCACGTGCCGTCGAGTGCCGACCTGATCGCCGGCTCCTGGCTGGTGCTGCGACGCGGGAAGAAGCGCTTCGCCGGCGTCCGGATGCGCTGAACCCACCCCGATTTGTGTCGCGTGGGACGGGTCTGTAATGTTCTCCGAGTCGCCAGGGAGCGGCGGGGAGCAAGATCTGATGATCGGGCTCTCGGCCCCGGGGCGGCCACCCATCTCACCTAGCTCGGTGACAACGAACCTGCCAACGGCGGGATCGGAACTTCACCGGGGTCTGGTCGTGTGTGGGGTGAACACCAGTTCGGGCACGGATCCGCGAGGACCGGCCCGGTGCGTGTGATGTTTGAGAACTCAACAGTGTGTCATGCAATTTATGTCGTTGTGATTTGTTTTGCGGCATCCAT
>CAVXYP010000007.1:0-68118 GCA_963766035.1 uncultured Actinomycetota bacterium
CCACTTCGGCAACCGCCGGATGCGGACCGTGGGCGAGCTGATCCAGAACCAGCTGCGCACCGGCCTGGCCCGGATGGAGCGGGTCGTCCGCGAGCGGATGACCACCCAGGACGTCGAGGCGATCACGCCGCAGTCGCTGATCAACATCCGCCCGGTCGTCGCGGCGCTGAAGGAGTTCTTCGGCACCTCGCAGCTCTCGCAGTTCATGGACCAGACCAACCCGATCGCCGGTCTGACCCACAAGCGTCGGCTCTCGGCCCTCGGGCCCGGTGGTCTGTCGCGTGACCGCGCCGGCATGGAGGTCCGTGACGTCCACCCGTCGCACTACGGCCGGATGTGCCCGATCGAGACGCCGGAAGGGCCGAACATCGGCCTGATCGGCTCGCTCGCGTCGTACGGGCGGATCAACCCCTACGGGTTCGTGGAGACGCCCTACCGCAAGGTGGTCAAGGGTGTCGTCACCGACCAGATCGACTACCTCACCGCGGACGACGAGGACCGTTACGTCATCGCGCAGGCCAACGCCGCGCTCGACGCGAAGGGCCGGTTCGCCGAGGAGCGGGTGCTGGTGCGCCTGCGCCAGGGCGAGGTCTCCGAGATCCCGGGCGCCGACGTCGACTACATGGACGTCTCGCCGCGGCAGATGGTGTCGGTCGCGACCGCGCTGATCCCGTTCCTCGAGCACGACGACGCCAACCGTGCGCTCATGGGCGCCAACATGCAGCGGCAGGCCGTTCCGCTCATCCGGAGCGACAGCCCCATCGTCGGCACCGGCATCGAGTTCCGGGCCGCGGTGGACGCCGGTGACGTGCTGGTGGCCGAGAAGGCCGGCGTGGTGCAGGCGGTCTCGGCCGACCTGGTCGACGTCATGAACGACGACGGGACCTACCAGACCTACAAGCTGGCCAAGTTCCGTCGCTCCAACCAGGGCACCTGCATCAACCAGCGCCCGCTCGTCGCCCCCGGTGACCGGCTGGAGGTCGGCTCGCCGATCGCCGACGGTCCGTGCACCGACCAGGCCGAGATGGCGTTGGGCACCAACCTGCTGGTGGCGTTCATGCCGTGGGAGGGCCACAACTACGAGGACGCGATCATCCTCAGCCAGCGCCTGGTGCAGGAGGACGTCCTCACCTCGATCCACATCGAGGAGCACGAGGTCGACGCCCGCGACACCAAGCTCGGTCCGGAGGAGATCACCCGCGACATCCCGAACGTCAGCGAGGAGATGCTCGCCGACCTCGACGAGCGCGGCATCATCCGGATCGGCGCCGAGGTCACGACCGGCGACATCCTGGTCGGCAAGGTCACCCCGAAGGGCGAGACCGAGCTGACCCCGGAGGAGCGGCTGCTCCGTGCGATCTTCGGTGAGAAGGCGCGCGAGGTCCGCGACACCTCGATGAAGGTGCCGCACGGCGAGTCCGGCACCGTCATCGGCGTCCGGGTCTTCGACCGGGAGGACGGCGACGAGCTGCCGCCGGGTGTCAACCAGCTGGTGCGCGTCTATGTCGCGCAGAAGCGGAAGATCTCGGTGGGCGACAAGCTCGCCGGTCGCCACGGCAACAAGGGCGTCATCGCGAAGATCCTGCCGATCGAGGACATGCCGTTCATGGAGGACGGCACGCCCGTCGACGTCGTGCTCAACCCGCTGGGTGTGCCGCGACGGATGAACATCGGCCAGATCCTCGAGCTGCACCTCGGCTGGCTGGGCAAGCAGGGCTGGGACCTCAACCTGTCCGGTGACCCCGACAACGCCGACTGGAAGAAGCGACTGACGTCGATCGGCGCGGAGAAGGCGGAGCCCAACACCAAGCTGGCGACGCCTGTCTTCGACGGTGCCCGCGAGGACGAGATCACCGGCCTGCTGGGATCGACGCTGAAGAACCGGGACGACGTGCGGCTGATCGAGGCCGACGGCAAGGCCCGGCTCTTCGACGGTCGCTCCGGCGAGCCGTTCACGGACCCGGTGTCGGTGGGCTACATGTACATCCTCAAGCTCCACCACCTGGTCGACGACAAGATCCACGCACGCTCGACCGGGCCCTACTCGATGATCACCCAGCAGCCGCTCGGCGGTAAGGCCCAGTTCGGTGGCCAGCGCTTCGGTGAGATGGAGGTCTGGGCCATGGAGGCCTACGGCGCCGCCTACGCCCTCCAGGAGCTGCTGACGATCAAGTCCGACGACGTGCCGGGCCGGGTCAAGGTCTACGAGGCGATCGTCAAGGGCGAGAACATCCCCGACTCCGGCATCCCCGAGTCGTTCAAGGTTCTCGTCAAGGAGATGCAGTCGCTCTGCCTCAACGTGGAGGTGCTGTCGCAGGACGGCACGGCCATCGAGATGCGCGACGCGGAGGAGGACGTCTTCCGTGCCGCCGAGGAGCTCGGCATCGACCTGTCCCGCCGCGAGCCTTCCAGCGTCGAAGAAGTCTGAGTGCGGCGGCGGTACGACGCGGAGCGTAGTACCGCCGGCCCTCAGTCCCCAGCATCAAACTCTTCAAGTAACTAACGAAGGACATCAGCCATCGTGCTCGACGTGAACTTCTTCGACCAGCTTCAGATCGGCCTGGCCACGGCGGACGACATCCGCACGTGGAGCCACGGCGAGGTCAAGAAGCCGGAGACCATCAACTACCGCACGCTCAAGCCCGAGCGTGACGGCCTCTTCTGCGAGAAGATCTTCGGTCCCACCCGGGACTGGGAGTGCTACTGCGGCAAGTACAAGCGGGTGCGCTTCAAGGGCATCATCTGCGAGCGCTGCGGCGTCGAGGTGACCCGGTCCAAGGTGCGCCGTGAGCGGATGGGCCACATCGAGCTCGCCGCCCCGGTCACCCACATCTGGTACTTCAAGGGTGTCCCGAGCCGGCTCGGCTACCTGCTCGACCTGGCCCCGAAGGACCTCGAGAAGGTCATCTACTTCGCCGCCTACATGATCACCGCCGTCGACGAGGACGCCCGTCACCGCGACCTGTCCTCGCTCGAGGCGAAGGTCGGCCAGCAGCGCAAGATGCTCACCGACCGCCTCGACGGCGCGATCAACGACCGCGCCAAGAAGCTCGAGGAGGACCTCGCGGCCCTGGAGGCCGAGGGCGCCAAGGCGGACCAGAAGCGCAAGGTCAAGGACGGCGCGGAGCGCGAGATGGCGCAGATCCGCAAGCGCTCCGAGCTCGAGATCTCTCGCCTCGACGAGGTCTGGGACACGTTCAAGAACCTCAAGGTGCAGGACCTCATGGGTGATGAGATCCTCTACCGCGAGATGAAGAACTGGTTCGGCAAGTACTTCGAGGGCCACATGGGCGCCACGGCGATCCAGAAGCGCCTGCAGAGCTTCGACATCGAGGCCGAGGTGGAGTCGCTGCGCGACACCATCGCCAACGGCAAGGGCCAGCGCAAGGTGCGCGCGCTCAAGCGGCTCAAGGTCGTCGACGCGTTCCGCAAGACCGGCAACAAGCCCGAGGGAATGGTCCTCGACGCCGTTCCGGTCATCCCGCCGGACCTGCGCCCGATGGTGCAGCTCGACGGTGGCCGGTTCGCCACGTCCGACCTCAACGACCTCTACCGGCGCGTGATCAACCGCAACAACCGGCTCAAGCGGCTGCTCGACCTCGGTGCCCCCGAGATCATCGTCAACAACGAGAAGCGGATGCTCCAGGAGGCCGTCGACTCGCTGTTCGACAACGGCCGCCGCGGTCGTCCGGTCACCGGTCCGGGCAACCGGCCGCTGAAGTCGCTGTCCGACATGCTCAAGGGCAAGCAGGGCCGGTTCCGCCAGAACCTGCTCGGCAAGCGGGTCGACTACTCGGGCCGTTCGGTCATCGTCTCCGGTCCGCAGCTGAAGCTGCACCAGTGCGGTCTGCCCAAGCAGATGGCGCTGGAGCTCTTCAAGCCCTTCGTGATGAAGCGCCTCGTCGACCTGTCGCACGCGCAGAACATCAAGTCGGCCAAGCGGATGGTCGAGCGCGCCCGCCCGGTCGTGTGGGACGTCCTCGAAGAGGTCATCACCGAGCACCCGGTGCTGCTCAACCGTGCGCCCACCCTGCACCGCCTCGGCATCCAGGCCTTCGAGCCGCAGCTGATCGAGGGCAAGGCGATCCAGATCCACCCGCTCGTCTGCACGGCGTTCAACGCGGACTTCGACGGTGACCAGATGGCGGTGCACCTGCCGCTGTCGGCCGAGGCCCAGGCCGAGGCGCGGATCCTGATGCTGTCGACCAACAACATCCTGAAGCCGTCCGACGGCCGGCCGGTCACCATGCCGACCCAGGACATGATCATCGGTCTGTTCTTCATCACGACCGACCGCGAGGGCGCGATCGGCGAGGGCCGTCTGTTCTCCTCGCCGGCCGAGGCGATCATGGCGTTCGACCGCAAGGAGATCACGCTGCAGAGCAAGGTCAAGATCCGGTTCAACGACGCGGTCGTCGAGGGGGCGGCTCCTGGCGAGCCGATCATCCTCGAGACCACGCTGGGCCGGTCGCTCTTCAACGACACCCTGCCCGCGGACTACCCGTTCGTGAACTACGAGGTCGGCAAGAAGCAGCTCGGTGCGATCGTCAACGACCTCGCCGAGCGCTACGGCAAGGTCGAGGTGGCAGCGTCGCTCGACGCGCTCAAGGACACCGGCTTCCACTGGGCCACCCGGTCCGGCGTCACCGTGTCCATCGCGGACGTCACGACGCCGCCCAACAAGGCCCAGCTGCTCGCGGGCTTCGAGGAGAAGGCCGCCAAGATCCAGCAGCAGTTCGAGCGCGGTCTGATCACCGACGACGAGCGGCGCCAGGAGCTCATCGAGATCTGGACCGAGGCCGGCAAGCAGGTCGGTGACGCGATGGAGAAGGCGTTCGACAAGACGAACCCGATCTTCATGCAGGTCACCTCCGGCGCCTCCGGAAACTTCAACCAGATCCGCCAGGTCGGCGCCATGCGTGGCCTGGTGGCGAACCCGAAGGGCGAGATCATCCCGCGGCCGATCAAGGCCAACTTCCGCGAGGGTCTCTCCGTGCTGGAGTACTTCATCTCCACCCACGGTGCCCGCAAGGGTCTGGCCGACACCGCACTGCGGACGGCCGACTCGGGCTACCTCACCCGTCGCCTGGTCGACGTGTCGCAGGACGTCATCATCCGTGAGGACGACTGCGGCACCGAGCGGGGTCTGCCGAAGATCATCGGCGAGCGCAACGCTGACGGCGTCGTGGTCAAGCACGAGAACGCCGAGACGGCGGCGTACGCCCGCACCTCGGCTGTCGATGTGCACCACCCGGACACCAAGGAGCTGCTGGCAGCCGCCGGCGACGACCTCGGTGACGTCAAGATCGCGGAGCTGATCGAAGCCGGCATCGAGGAGGTCGTGGTCCGCTCGGTGCTGACCTGTGACGCCAAGACCGGCACCTGCGCGAAGTGCTACGGCCGCTCGCTGGCCACCGGCAAGCTCGTCGACATCGGCGAGGCGGTCGGCATCATCGCCGCCCAGTCGATCGGTGAGCCCGGCACGCAGCTGACGATGCGGACCTTCCACACCGGTGGTGTGGCGTCGGCCGACGACATCACGCAGGGTCTGCCCCGCGTGGTCGAGCTCTTCGAGGCTCGCACCCCCAAGGGTGTCTCGCCGATCTCCGAGGCCGCCGGCCGGGTCGAGATCGAGGAGTCCGACAAGGCCCGCAAGGTCCTGGTCACCCCGGACGACGGCAGCGACGTGAAGGAGTACGTCGTCTCCCGCCGCTCGCGGCTCCTCGTCGCCGACGGCGACCACATCGAGGTCGGCCAGATGCTCACCCAGGGCACCCCGGACCCGAAGGAGGTGCTGCGGATCCTCGGTGTCCGGCGGACCCAGCAGCACCTCGTCGACGAGGTCCAGGACGTCTACCGGAGCCAGGGCGTGTCGATCCACGACAAGCACATCGAGATCATCGTGCGGCAGATGCTGCGCCGGATCACGGTGCTCGAGTCGGGTGAGACCAACCTGTTGCCGTCCGACCTGGTCGACCGCGGCAAGTTCGAGGAGGAGAACCGGCGCGTGGTGTCCGAGGGCGGCAAGCCGGCCTCGGGTCGCCCGGAGCTGATGGGCATCACCAAGGCCTCGCTGGCCACGGAGTCGTGGCTCTCGGCGGCCTCCTTCCAGGAGACCACCCGGGTGCTCACCGACGCCGCGATCAACGCCCGCTCGGACTCGCTGCGCGGTCTGAAGGAGAACGTGATCATCGGCAAGCTGATCCCCGCCGGCACCGGCCTGGAGCGCTACCGCGCGATCCGGGTCGAGCCGACCGAGGAGGCCCGTCAGGCGGCGTACGCCGTCACCGGCTACGAGTCCTACGACTACGAGTTCGGCAACACCGGCGGCCAGGCCGTCGCGCTCGACGACTTCGACTTCGGTTCCTATCAGAACTGACGAACGAGTCGAGGAGCAGCAGGCCCTCCCGAGCGTCAGCTCGGGAGGGCCTTGCTGCGTCTCGAGCCATCGCGCATTCCGAAAGAGGTGATCTCCGCCCGATCGGGTACCGCCTTTCGAAGCGATGTTCCCGACGAGAGGAGAACGGCATGGCGAACGACTCCGCTGACAGCGAGGCGCAGGACGTCGACGCGAAGGGCAACGGCGAGACCGAGGACACTTCCGAGCAGGGTCAGAAGTTCGGTCGGGAGGCCGAGGACGTGCGGAAGCAAGCCGACGGGAACGACGACGTGATCGAGACCCCCGAGGGCGAGTACCCCTCGGACGCGAAGGGGTTCGACGGGTCGTCGGTGGAGGAGATCCTGAAGGACAGGGAGGAACGCCTCGACCCCGACAACCGCCCGGAGAACACCGAGGTCAGCAATGCCGGCCGCGAGTTCGACGGCGAGAAGGGCATGTTCACCGACGAAGAGGGCTTCGACGAAGCGGAGAAGAAGTACACCCTCGACGACACGTGACGGCATTCCAGACGGGTGCACCCTGGTCACATGACCACGGCGACACCAGAGCTCCTGCAGACCCTCATCCGCAACCAGTGCGTCAACGACGGCACCGCGGAGTCGGGAGGCGAGTCGCGCAACGCGGACGTGCTCGCCGCCCTCCTCGAAGGCCCCGGGGTGGACCTCGAGCGTTACGAGCCCCTGCCAGGACGCTCGAGCCTGGTCGCGCGCATCGAGGGCAGCGATCCCACCGCCCCGTCGCTGCTGCTGATGGGGCACACCGATGTCGTACCTGCCAATGCGGAGAGCTGGCGGCACGACCCGTTCGGCGGCGAGCTGATCGACGGCGAGGTCTGGGGTCGCGGCGCGGTCGACATGCTCAACCACACCGCGTCCATGGCCGTCGCGATAAAAGAACTTGCGCGCTCCGGCTTCCGGCCGCGCGGCTCGCTGATCTACCTCGCCGTCGCCGACGAGGAAGGCGGCGGGACGTACGGCGCCGAGTGGCTGCTCGAGCATGAGCGCGAGGCTGTGAAAGCGGACTACGTGATCACCGAGACGGGCGGGATGTCACTGCCGGTGCCGGGCGCGACGGACACCCTGCTGCCGCTGATGGTCGGCGAGAAGGGCTTCGGGTGGCTGACCCTCGTGGTGCACGGCACGCCGGGCCACGGGTCGATGACGTTGCGGACGGACAACGCGCTGGTCAAGGCGGCAGAGGTCGTGCAGCGCGTCGCCGCCATCCAGAGCAGCCCGCGGGTCGAGGGTCCCTGGCGATCGTTCGTCGAGGCCTGTCGCCTGCCAGAGGAGGTCGAGCGGCTGTTCCTCGACCCTGATGCGCTGACGGCGTACTGCGCCAGCGACGACGCCGACCTCGGGCTGGCTCGGCTGATCCACGCCACGACGACGACCACGATCGCGCCGACGATGGTGCGGGGAGGCGTGAAGACCAACGTGATCGCCGACCGGGTCGAGGTCGAGCTCGACATCCGCACCCTGCCCGGGGTCACCGCCGACGACCTGGTGACAACGATCGCGGCCGCGGTCGGTGAGGACCTGATGGCGTCGGTCGAGGTGCGGGTCGGGAAGTTCCAGGAGGCGTCGATGTCCCCGCATGAGACGCCGCTGTGGGACTCGCTGGCCAAGACCAGCTCGGCGCTGTTGCCGGGTGCCCGTCCGGTGCCGTTCCTGCTGATCGGCATCACCGATGCCCGGTTCTTCCGCGGGGTCGGCTCCACCGCCTACGGTTACGGGCTCTTCAGCAACCGGATCTCGTTCCGCGACTTCGCCGCGATGTTCCACGGCAACGACGAACGGATCGACGTCGAGTCGCTCCGTCTCTCCACCGAGCTCTGGTCGGCGGTCGCGCAGGACTTCCTCGGTTGAACCGGAGTGGACCGGTTGGCAGACGCTTCGGGCCCGGCTGAGAGAATGGTGGGGTGACCACTCCGCAGCGCACCGACGTGCTCGTCGTGGGCGCGGGCCCGGCGGGCTCCGCGGCCGCGGCATGGGCAGCGCGCCTGGGTGCGGACGTCGTACTGGCGGACGCAGCGGTCTTTCCCCGCGACAAGACGTGCGGTGACGGGCTGACGCCGCGAGCGATCGGCGAGCTTGATCGGCTCGGCCTCACGGACTGGGTGCGGGCGCACACGGTCAACCAGGGTCTGCGCGCACACGGGTTCGGACAGACGTTGCACCTGCCGTGGCCGGGCGGCAATCTGCCCGACTGGGGCAGCGCGATCGCTCGCACCGAGCTCGACGACTACCTGCGGACGACCGCGATCAAGGCCGGCGCGACCGGGATCGACGGTGCGCGGGCGGTCGACGTCCGCATGGACTCAGGTCGCGTCGCGTCGGTCGTCTTCGCCCAGGGAGGGCGGTCGGCTTCCGGGTCCGCGCGCGGCGGCGACCGGTTCGAGATCGAGTGCGAGCGGCTGGTGGTCGCGGACGGCGTCCGATCGCCGCTCGGGAAGGTCCTCGGCCGGGAGTGGCACCGCGACACCGTCTACGGCGTCGCGGGGCGCTGCTATGTCTCGTCGACCAAGCCGGACGACCCGTGGATCAGCTCGCACCTGGAGCTGCGCGGCCAGGAGGGCGAGATCCTGTCCGGCTACGGCTGGATCTTCCCGCTCGGCAACGACGCCGGCGGCGTCAACATCGGGGTCGGGACGCTGGCCACGGCCAAGCGTCCGGCAGACGTCGCGATCAAGCCGCTGATGAGCTTCTACGCCGACGAGCGGCGCGAGGAGTTCGAGCTCGGCGACGAGCTGCGGATGCCCACGTCGGCGCTGCTGCCGATGGGCGGCGCCGTCTCGAACGTCGCCGGCCCGAACTGGGCGCTGATCGGCGACGCCGCCGCCTGCGTGAACCCGCTCAACGGCGAGGGCATCGACTACGGCCTCGAGACCGGCCGGATGATCGCGGAACTGATGGTCGACCAGCCGCGGAGCGACCTCGGGATCGTGTGGCCCGCGCGTGCTCCGGGGGCACTACGGCGAGTCGTTCTCGATCGCGCGCCGGCTCGCCGGTCTGGTGACCGTGCCCCGGCTGCTTCCCGCGCTCGGGCCGGTCGGCATGCGGTCGGACCTGCTGATGACGCTCGCGCTGCGCTGGATGGGCAACCTCGTGACCGACGACGACCGCGACCGGGCAGCGCGGGTGTGGCGCTGGGCCGGTCGCCGATCGCTGGCTCGGGACGCCCGCCCGCCGTTCGATTGACGGGCCGAGCAGGCGAGCGCTCCTCTAGGGTTGGCGTTTCGAGGAGGAGGGCCATGGGGCAGCAGGTGCAGCGGTTGGCGGCGTACGCCGTCATCATCCGCGGCGACCGCATCCTGCTGACCCGCCTCGCGGAGCGGGTCACCAAGCACGAGCTGTGGACACTTCCCGGCGGTGGGGTCGACCACGGCGAGGACCCGCGGGCAGCGGTCGTCCGGGAGGTCTACGAGGAGACCGGCTTGCGTGCCGAGGTCGGCGAGACGGCGCACGTCTTCTCGATGCACCTGTCTGACGCCTGGCGGCGCGGCCGCCGGGTGGACGCGCACTCCGTGCGCATCGTCTACGACGGGTGGGTGGCGTCGGACGCGCCGAACCCTCGCGTCGTCGAGATCGACGGGTCGACCGCCGATGCCGCCTGGCAGCCTCTTCGCGACGTGATGGACGGCTCGCTGCCCACGGTGGGCCTGGTGACCGAGGCGCTCAGGGTGCTCCACCCGCACCGGCGGCAGCGGGTCGCGGCGTACGCCTTCGTCGAGCGCGACGGCGCCCTGCTCCTCACCCGCAACTCCGAGCTGGGGCCGCACCCCGGAGTGTGGACGCTGCCCGGGGGCGGCGTCGACCACGGTGAGTCGCCGGCGGACACGGTGCGGCGCGAGCTGCACGAGGAGTGCGGGCTCGACGGTGAGCTCGGCGAGCTGCTGACCGTCGACGACCACCACTTCACCGGTGTCGCCCCGAACGGCAGGCGTGAGGACTTCCACGCCATCCGGATCGTTTACCGCGCGGCCGTTCCGAGCGGGACAGAGCCGCGGGTGGTCGAGGTCGACGGCACCACCGACGCCGTCGCGTGGGTGCCGCTCGAGGAGATCGCCGCCGAGGAGGAGCGGTTCAGCAGCCTGGTCCGAGCCGCGATCGCAGCTGCCGAAGGGCGTTGAGCACTCGACGATAGGTTGGGCGGGTGAGCGAGACCGTCTTCACCTATGCGGCGCCGGCGCTGAAGTTCGGGAGGGGGGCGTCGCGCGAGCTCGGCTACGACCTGTCGACCTGGGGCGTGAAGCGGGTGCTGCTGGTGACCGATCCCGGTGTCGCGGCCGCCGGACACCCGGCCCGAGTGGCGGAGGGTCTGGTCGCGCGCGGCCTCGCCGTGACGACGTACGACGAGACCCATGTCGAGCCGACGGATGAGTCACTGACGCACGCGGTGGAGTTCGCGCGGGCCGAGGGTCCGTTCGACGCGGTGGTGGCCGTCGGGGGCGGTTCGTCGATCGACACCGCGAAGGCGGTCGCGCTGCTGGTGACCAACCCGGGCGAGCTGATGGACTACATCAACGCGCCGGTCGGGAAGGCGCGGGCGCCCCAGCACCCGCTGCTGCCGCTGGTCGCGGTGCCGACCACCACCGGCACCGGCAGCGAGAGCACCACCATCTGCGTGATGGACGTGCTGTCGCTCAAGGTCAAGACCGGCATCAGCCACCCCGCTCTCCGGCCGCGGCTGGCGGTCGTCGACCCCGACCTGAGCGCCACCCAGCCGGCGGGCGTGACCGCGGCGGCGGGGATGGACATCCTGTGCCACGCGCTGGAGAGCTACACGGCCCGTTGGTACGCCGACTTCGACGCCAAGACGCCCGAGCAGCGCGTGCCCTACTGCGGGTCCAACCCGATCGCCGACCTGTGGTCCGAGCGGGCGCTGGGCTTGCTGGCCGGCGCGTTCCGCTCGGCCGTGCGCGAGGGCGGGATGGCGCCCGAGATCGCCGAGCAGATGGCGATGGCGGCGACCTTCGCCGGACTCGGCTTCGGCAACGCCGGGGTCCACATCCCTCACGCCAACGCCTATCCGATCGCGGGCCGGGTACGGGACTTCCGCCCGGCCGGCTATCCGGCGGGAGAGCCGATCGTGCCGCACGGCATGGCCGTCGCGCTGACCGCGCCGGAGGCGTTCCGGTTCACGTTCGACGCCGCGCCCGATCGCCACCTGCGCGCGGCCCGGCTGCTCGACCCGGCCGCCGAGGGGACCGGCCCCGACGTACTGCCGCGCACCCTCGCCACGTTGATGCGCGACATCGGGCTGCCCAACGGGCTGGGCGAGGTGGGCTACGGCGAGGCCGACGTCGACGACCTCGTGGCCGGGGCGGTCCAACAGCAGCGGCTGCTCGCGACCGCTCCGAAGCCGGTCACCGAGGACGACCTGGCCGGGATCATCGGCGACTCGATGGAACATTGGTGAGCACCTGAGGCAACCTCGCCAGGTCTGGGGCGTCTACTGGGTGTCAGCGACAGGCATCGGTGGAACGAGGTTGACATGGCGAGACTCGCGCTCGTCGACGCGGGAGTCGACCACGAGCGCCTGGTGAGCGACCTGTACGCCGCGCACCGGCTGAGCCTGGTGCGGCTTGCCGTCCTGCTGGTCGACGACACCGCGTCGGCGGAGGACGTCGTCCACGACGTCTTCGCCGGGCTGCTGAAGACCAGGTCGCTCCGCGACGCCGACGCCGCGCTGGGCTATCTCCGCCGGGGCGTGGTGAACCGGTCCCGATCGGCACTCCGGCGGCGTCGTACGGCGCGGGCCTACGCGCCACCGCGCGACATTCCCGCAGACGGACCCGACGACCTCGCCGTGCTCAGCGAAGAGCACCGGACCGTGCTCGCCGCCCTGGAGACCCTGCCCGAGCGCCAGCGAGAAGTGCTGGTGCTCCGCTACTGGAGCGGCCTCTCGGAAGCAGAGATCGCCGACGCGATGGGCATCTCGCGCGGCACTGTGAAGTCGACCGCGAGCCGCGCGCTCGGGGCCCTCGAACAGAAGATGGAGGGTGCGCGATGAGTGACATCGAGACCCGGCTCCAGGACGCGCTGAACGCGCGCGCGGAACTGGTGCAGCCCGAGCAACTGAGCCCCGACAAGCCGGTCGCCGACCCCCCTCCTCCGTGGTGGCACCGGGCGGGACCGCTGCTGGCCGTGGCCGCGGTGGCGATCCTGGCGATCGCGGTCCCGTTCCTGGCGATGTCGCTGACTGACGGACCGAAGGCCGGCGACCGCGACGACGTCGCGTCCAACCCAGCCGCCCCGACCAATGCGGTTGCTGACGTCGACGGCGACGGTGAGACCGACCAGGTCCGGGTGCAGTCGAACGCGATCGAGGTGGTGCTCTCAGGCAGCGGCGCGACCGTGGAGTACGCGATGGGCGCCGTCAACGGTGTCGGGCTTGCGGCGACCGCTAACGTCGACGGGCGCAAGGGCGAGGAGATCATCGCCGTGGTCGACCCCGAGTCCGTCGACCTGCACCGCGCTGTGCCCGTCGTGCTCAGCCTTCGCGACGGCGCGCTGGTCCCGGTCGTCGACTACGAGTTCGGCACCGACGGCGATCCGGACAAGGACGGCACGCTCACCTACTGGTGGATCCACGACGCCGAGCTGATGTGGTGGCGGAGCCAGCAGCCGGTCCCCGTCGGGTCGACGCCGTACCCCGTCGACGCGGTGCGGTTCGACCGCCGCGATCAGATGCGGGCCGTCGACAACGGCACCTGGTGCGTGGTGGAGACCGCGCCGACCGAGCTGACCGACTGTGCCGGCGGCGCGCCGGAATAGGCGTGGTACGACCAGCAACAGTGTTGCGGAACGAGCACGGAGTGCCGTCTGGAGCGATCAGTCGAACGAGCCCGGGACGTTGAGCTGGCCGACGTTGTTGCGACCCCAACACGCGACGACGCCGGTCACTCGCATCCCGCAGGTGTGGTTGTTGCCGACGGCAACGGTGCGGAACCTGCCGTTCGAAGGGGAGGCCTTGCCGTAGCCGCCGGCGCCCCAGCAGGTGACGAAGCCGGTGGAGTCGGCGGCGCAGTTGTGGTTGCCCCGAGAGCTGAGCTGGACGTAGGTGCCGCTGGGAGGCTCGGACTGCTCCGAGGCGTTGGATCCCCAGCACCGCAGACCGCCTTCGGGACGGATGCCGCAGGTATGGGCGGTGCCGGCGCTGACAGTGGCGAAGGCCCCGCTGGGGACGGTGGTCTGGCCGGAGGCGTTGTTGCCCCAGCACACGGCGACGCCGTTGACCTTGAGGGCGCAGCTGTGGGTCGCGCCGGCGCTGACCTGCACGTAGGTCGAACCTGTTGGCGGAGAGGCTTGGCCGTTGGTGTTGAGTCCCCAGCAGGCAACGCCGCCGGAGGTGCGGACGGCGCAGGTGTGGTCGCCGCCGGCGCTGACCGAGACGAAGGTGCCGCTGGCCGCGGTGGCCTCGCCGTTGGTGTTGGAGCCCCAGCAGCGCACGACGCCAGAGGTCCGGATGCCGCAGGCGTGGCCGCCGCCGTCGCTGATCGAGGTGAACGTGCCGCTCGGGGAGCCCGAGACCACGGGGTTGCTGTCGCTGCCCCAGCACACCACCGCAATGTTCGTCTGGATCCCACAAGTGCTGTCGGCGCCCGCGCTCAACGCTGGCATGGTGAAGGTGTCGTCCTCCGGTGGCGTACTTTGCCCGTAGGTGTTGTGGCCCCAGCAGGTGGCGGTGCCGTTGGTGCGCAACCCGCAGGTGTGGTTGCTGCCGGCGGTGACGGTGATGAACGTGCCGGTGGGGACGGTGGCCTGGCCGTTGAAGTCGTAGCCCCAGCAGGTGGCGGTGCCGTTGGTGCGCAGCCCGCAGGTGTGGTAGTTGCCGGCGGTGATGCTGGTGAAGGTGCCGGTGGGGGCGGTGGCCTGTCCGTAGATGTTGTAGCCCCAGCAGGTGGCGGTGCCGTTGGTGCGCAGCCCGCAGCTGTGGAAGCCGCCGACGGTGAGGGTGGTGAAGGTGCCGGTGGGGGCGGTGGCCTGTCCGTAGAGGTTGTAGCCCCAGCAGGTGGCGGTGCCGTTGGTGCGCAGCCCGCAGGTGTCGGACTCGCCGGCGGCGAGGGTGGTGAAGGTGCCGGTCGGTGGCGTGGCCTGTCCGTCGGTGTTGAGTCCCCAGCAGGTGGCGGTGCCGTCGGTCCGCAGCCCGCAGGTGTGGAAGCCGCCGGCGGTGAGGGTGGTGAAGGTGCCGGTGGGGGCGGTGGCCTGACCTTCGGTGTTCCTGCCCCAGCAGGTGGCGGTGCCGTTGGTGCGGAGCCCGCAGGTGTGTAGGTAACCGGCGGTGATGGTGGTGAAGGTGCCGGTGGGGGCGGTGGCCTGACCTTCGGCGTTGTAGCCCCAGCACGTGGCGGTGCCGTTGGTCCGCAGGCCGCAGGTGTGGAAGTAGCCGGCCTCGAGGGTGGCGGCAATCGTCTCGACCGGGGCGGCGGCGATCGACCGCTCCGGCTGGGCGGCCACGCCGAGCGCGGCGCCCGGAGGTGTCGGACCGACCGGCAGCGCTCCGGCGAGGAGGAGCGCGAGAGGGCCGACAAAACGACCGATCCACCCCACCGTTTCCGGCCGATGATGTGTTTTGCCCACGACAGACCCCCTTGATGAGCCGATGGCATCGGCTCCAGGGTCCGCCGGCGCCGCACCACGGTCAATCCTTCGTTGGGACTAGTGGCGTCCTCGGGGAGGTCAGCCGAACCAGGGCGGGACGGTGAGCTGGCCGACGTTGTTGCGCCCCCAGCACACGGCCTGGCCGGTGACGCGGACTCCGCAGCTGTGGTTGGTGCCGACGCTGACGGACAGGAACCGTCCGGTCGGGGGTGCGGCCTTGCCGAACCCGCCGGCCCCCCAGCAGAGGACGGAGCCGTTGGTCGCGATGGCGCAGCTGTGGCTGCCGCGCGCGCTGAGGCTGGTGAAGGTGCCGGTCGGAGCGTCGGTCTGGCCTGCTGAGTTGTTGCCCCAGCACAGGATTCCGCCGTTGGGGCGGAGCCCGCAGGTGTGGGTGGTGCCGGCGGAGACCGTGACGAAGGCATTGGTGGGGGCAGTGGTCTGACCATTCGTGTTGAGGCCCCAGCAGCTGACCGCGCCCGTGGGTTTGAGGGCGCAGGTGTGACTGCCACCGGCGCTGACCTGGACGAAGGCGTTGGTGGGAGCCGCCGTTTGACCATTGGTGTTGAGCCCCCAGCAGGCCACGCCGCCGTTGGTCTTGACCGCGCAGGAGTGGTTGCCGCCGGCGCTGACCTGCGTGCCGGTGATCATCGGCGGAGTGGCTTCGCTGTTGGTGTTGCTGCCCCAGCAGACGATCCGTCCGTTGGTGCGGACGCCGCAGGCGTGGCCGCCGCCGTCGGAGACGCTGGTGAACGTTCCACCGGGGGATTCGGACACGATCGGATCGGACTCGGCGCCCCAGCAGACGAGCGCCGCGTTGACGTTGACACCGCAGGTGCTGTCCTGCCCGGTGCTGACCGCGGGCACAGTGAACACTTCGTCGTCCGGCGGGGTGGCCTGTCCGTCGTCGTCGAGACCCCAACAGGTGGCGGTGCCGTCGGTGCGCAGTCCGCACGTGTGGCCCTCGCCGGCTGTGAGGGTGGTGAGGGTGCCGTCCGGTGCGGTCGATTGCCCGGCCACGTTGTTGCCCCAGCAGGTGATGGTGCCGTCGGTGCGCAGTCCGCAGTTGTGGAAGCCGCCGGCAGTCAGGCTGGTGAAGGTGCCGGCCGGTGGCGTGGCCTGGCCGTCGGTGTTGAGGCCCCAGCAGGTGATGGTGCCGTTGCTGCGCAGGCCGCAGGTGTGGAAGCCCCCGCCGGCGAGGGTGGTGAAGGTGCCGGTCGGGGGCGTGGCCTGGCCGTCGGTGTTGAGGCCCCAGCAGGTGGCGGTGCCGTCGGTGCGCAGGCCGCAGGTGTGGTAGCTGCCGGACGCGAGGGTGGTGAACGCGCCGGCCGGTGCGGTGGCCTGTCCGTCGGTGTTGAGACCCCAGCAGGTGGCGGTGCCGTTGGTGCGAAGCCCGCAATTGTGGAAGGCCCCGGCGGCAAGGGAGGTGAAGGCGCCGGTTGGCGCGGTGGCCTGCCCGTCGGTGTTGAGACCCCAGCAGGCGGCGGTGCCGTTGGTGCGAAGCCCGCAGGTATGGAAGATGCCGGAGGCGAGGCTGTTGAGGGCGCCGGTCGGCGGCGTGGCCTGTCCATCGCTGTTACTGCCCCAGCAGGTGGCGGTGCCGTTGGTGCGCAGCCCGCAGGTGTGGAGCCCGCCGGCCGCGATCCGGCCGATGAGCGCCTCGGGCGGACTCGCGGTGATCGAGTAGTCAGGCTGGGCAGCCACTCCGAGCGCGGCGACCGGTGGGGTCGGAGCGGCCGGCAACACACCAGCGACGAGGACCGCGAGAGTCCCGGTCCAGATGGCGACCCGCAGACGGGGCCGAGGGCGACGATCTGCTGTGCCCATGACGGGCCCCCTTGGTGAGGGGAAGGGCCCTCTCCTTCAGAGTGGGGACGCGGCACGCAAGAGTCAATCCCCCGTTGGGACTAGGAGTTTGTGGAGGTCAGCCGAACCAGGGTGGTACGTCGAGCTGCCCGACGTCGTTCTTCCCCAGCAGACGCCGGTGCCGTTGGCCCGGACGCCACGGGTGTGGTTTCAGTTGACGTCGAACGCTCCGGCCGGGACGTTGAGCTGGCCGGTGTTGTTGCGGCCCCAGCACACGACCTTGCCGGTGACCCGGAGGCCGCAGGTGTGGTCGGCGCCGGCGTCGACGGAGAGGAACCGGCCGGCGCGGGGTGAGGCTTTGCTGTAGGCGTTGGACCCCCAGCACTCGACGGTGTGGTCGGTGGCGACGGCGCAGGCGTGGTTGGTGCCGCTCGAGACCGACAGATAGGTCCCAGCGGGTGGGATGATCAGTTCGTCGGTGTCGCTGCCCCAGCACTGGAGCCAACCGATGGTGAGCAGAGCGCAGGTGAACTGGCTGCCTGCGCTGACGGCGGCGTACAAGCTTCCGGGAACGCTGGTCTGGCCGCTGCCGTTCGCGCCCCAGCAGATGACCTGGTGGTTGGACCTGAGGGCGCAGGTGTGGCTACCACCGGCGGTGACGTCGACGAAGGCGTTGGTGGGGGCGGTGGTCTGGCCGGAGCCGTTGTCGCCCCAGCACTTCACGGCGCCCGAGGTTGCCAGGGCGCAGGAATGGGTCGTGCCGGCGCTGACGGTCGTGAAGGTGCCGGCTGGTGGCGTGGCCTGGCCGTTGGTGTTGCTGCCCCAGCAGCGCAGCGCGCCGGTGGTGCGTACGCCGCAGGCGTGGCCGGCGCCGGTTGAGACGGATGCGTAGCCGCCGGCGGGCGGGTTGGCGACGACCGGGTCGGCGTCCAAGCCCCAGCACACGACTGGGCCGTTGGGCTGGATCCCACACGAGGCCTGCCCGCCCGCGCTGATCGCGGGGGTGGCGAACACGTCCTCGGGCGCGCTGGATTGCCGGTTGCTGTTGTCGCCCCAACAGGCGGCGGTGCCGTTGGTGCGGAGTCCGCAGGTGTGGTCGTAGCCCGCGGAGAGGGTGGTCCAGGTACCGGCCGGTGGAAAGGTCTGCCCATCGGTGTTGCTGCCCCAACACCGGGCGAGGCCGTCCGTGCGGAGTCCGCAGGTGTGGGCGAAGCCGGCGGTGAGGGTAGTGAAGGTCATGCCGGCCGGTGGCGAGGCCTGCCCGCTGCCGTTGTAACCCCAGCAGGTGGCAGTGCCGTCGGTGCGCAGTCCGCACGTGTGGTGGGCACCCGCGGCGAGGGTGGTGAAGGCGCCCGATGGCGTCGTGAGCTGTCCGAAAGAGTTGTCGCCCCAGCAGGCGGCGGTGCCGTTGGTGCGCAGCCCGCAGGTGTGAAAGATGCCAGCGGCGAGGGTGGTGAAGGTGGTGTCCGGTGGGGTGGCCTGTCCGTTGCTGTTGAAGCCCCAGCAGGTGACGTAGTTGTCGGTGAGGAGTCCGCAGGTGTGGGCGTAGCCGGCGGTGAGGGTGGTGAAGGTGCCGGCCGGCGGGGTTGCCTGCCCTTCGTTGTTCTTGCCCCAGCAGGTGACGGTGCCGTTGCTGCGGAGTCCGCAGGCGTGGGTGTAGCCGGCCGTAAGGATGGTGAAGGTGCCGGCCGGTGGGGTGGCCTGTCCGTCGAGATTTCTGCCCCAGCAGGTCGCGGTGCCGTCGGTGCGGACCCCGCAGTTGTATTGTTCCGCCGCTGCTAGCCGTCCGGTCGCCGACTCCGCGGTCACCGCACCGAACATGGGGTCGTCGCGACCGGCCGCCTGGGCGGGTCCGGATGGCGCGAGACCGGCCATGACCAGGACTGCCAGCCACGCCAGCAGGGTGAGTCGCGCCGTGGTTCCCGTTGCACCGTTCATGACCGATTCCTTTGGTCCACGCCTCGCGCGGTCGACCCTCCCGGATCAGATTCCGCCCGTCGTCACGGGCTGTCAACCATCCGTGAGGACCGTCACGGATGCCGGGGTCGGTCAGCCGAATGCACCTGGGACGGTGGACTGGCCGACGTGGTTGCGGCCCCAGCAGACCGCCGTGCCATTGGCGAGGACGCCGCAGGCGTGGTCGTTGCCGACACTCACCGAACGGAACGCGCCAGCGGGTGGGACGCCCTCGCCAAACGTCTGGGCTCCCCAACAGGCGACCGAGCCGGACGTCCTGACGGCGCACGAGTAGTTGGCCCTCGAGCTCAGGCTGGTGAAACGGCCGGCCGGCGGGCTGGCCTGGCCGAGGGTGTCGATGCCCCAGCAGGTGATCTTGCCGGACCAGTCGAGGGCACAGCTGTGGGCGACGCCGGCGCTGATGCCGTGGAACCGGCCGGCGGGCGCCGTCGACTGTCCCGAGGTGTTGCTGCCCCAGCAGACGGCGTTGCCGTTGGTGCGCAGTGCGCAGGTGTGAGCCGTGCCGGCCGCCACCTGGGCGAAGTTCCCGGCGGGCGGGGTCGCCCGGCCGGAGCCGTTGTTGCCCCAGCACAGCAGCGCGCTGCTGGTGCGTACGCCGCAGGTGTGGTCGGCGCCGGCGCTCACGTTGCTGAACATCCCGCCCGGCGGAGTGGCCTCACCACTGGTGTTGCTGCCCCAGCAGCGGAGGGCGCCGGTGGTCTTCAGGGCACAGGCGTGGCCACCGCCGTCACTGATCGCGGCGTACGCGCCTCCCGTCGGCGCGCCGCTGACGACCGGGTCGGCAGCAGCGCCCCAGCAGTCCACGGTGCCGTTGGGCGCGATTCCGCACGTCGAGCTCGCGCCGCCGCTGACCGTCTCGATCAGCACCCGGGCGGTCGTCGGGGGAGTCGCCTGGCCGCTGTCGTTGAGGCCCCAGCACTGGATCCGACCACCGGAGCGGACGCCGCAGGCGTGGTACGCGCCGGAGACGACGTCGACGAAGGCGTCTCCTGGCGGGGCAGCGATGGCGCCCCAGCAGACGATCTTGCCGCTGGTGAGCAGCCCGCAGGTGTGGAGGATCCCGGCGTCGATCTTGGTGAACTTCGCTCCTGGTGGCGGGGTGGCCTGGCCGTTGCCGTTGTAGCCCCAGCAGACGGCGACGCCGTTGGCGCGCAGGCCGCAGGTGTGCAGGGTGCCCGCGGTGATGCTCGTGAAGATCCCGCTCGGCGACGTGGACTGCCCCCAGGTGTTGTCGCCCCAGCACGAGACCGTGCCGCTGACCCGCAGCCCGCAGGTGTGGCTGCCGCCGGCACCGATGCTGGTGAAGCCACCGGCGGGCACGAGCGTCTCGCCGGAAGAGCTGTCGCCCCAGCAGGCGCCGGTGCCGTCGGTCCGCAGGCCACAGGTGTGGCCGGTGCCCGCCGTGAGCGCGGTGAAGGTGCCGGCCGGCGGTGTGCCCTGGCCGAGGTTGTTGGCCCCCCAGCAGGTCACCTTGCCGTTCGTCATCAGGCCGCACGTCTGGTCGAAGCCGGTGGCGAGGGCGGAGAACTTGCCCGCGGGGGAGGTGGTCTGGCCGTAGGTGTTGTTGCCCCAGCACGTGACGTTGCCGTTCGCGAGCACGCCGCAGTTGTGGTACCAGCCAGCGTCGAGCACGACCGTCGGGCCCTCCACCGGCGCCGACGACAGGGCGCGACCCTCCTCGCCGCCGGCCCCGCCCGACGATGCGGACGATGGCGATGGCACCGGGCCGAGCCCGAGGATGCACACACCGAGAAGGGTCAGGGTCACCAAAGCACGCTTCACCGCGGCCTCCAGGTCCGGCCCGAGACGACGTTCGATCTGCAGGGAGCGCTTCAAACTAGCGCCATCCGGCGTCCCAGGACAGGGTTTCAACCGACGTCGAACGCGCCTGGCGGGACCGTGGCGCGGCCGTTGTTGTTGCGGCCCCAGCACACGACTTCCCCGGTGACCCGGAGCCCGCAGGTGTGGTCGTTGCCGGCGTCGACGCTGAGGAACCGGCCGGCCAGTGGCGAGGCCTTGCCGTAGCCGTTGTAGCCCCAGCAGTCGACCGTGTGGTCGGTCGCGACGGCACAGGAGTGGTTGGTGCCGCTGCTGACCGAGAGGTAGGTGCCGGCCGGTGGTGTGGCCTTGCCGTTGCCGTTGCTGCCCCAGCACCGCAGCGTCCCCGTGGTCCGCAGACCGCAGGTGAACAGGTCGCCGGCACTGAGGGCTGCGAAGGAACCGGTGGTCGGGACCGTGGTCTGGCCACTGCCGTTGTCGCCCCAGCACGCAACCTGGTGGTTCACCTTGAGCGCACAGGTGTGGCTGCTCCCCGCGGTGACGGCGACGAACGCGTTGGCCGGCGGCGTGCTCTGGCCGGAGCTGTTGGAGCCCCAGCACTTCACGCTGCCGGAGATCAACAGCCCGCAGCTGTGGCCGGATCCGGCAGTCACGGAGACGAACGTGCCGGAGGGCGCTGCGGTCTGACCGCTCGAGTTGGTGCCCCAGCAGACGGCCGCGCCCGAGGTGCGTACGCCGCAGGCGTGGACGCCGCCGACCGACACCGACGTGACTCCACCGCTCGGCGGAGTGCTGACGATGGGGTCGGCGTCGGCGCCCCAGCAGACCGCCGAGCCGTTGGCACGGATCCCGCAGGACGCCTGCCCGCCCGCACTGACCGCGGGCGCTGCGAAGACGTCGTCGGGCGGGCTGGACTGCCCATTGCCGTCGTAGCCCCAGCAGGCGGTGGTGCCGTTGGTGCGGAGTCCGCAGGTGTGGTACTCGCCGGCGGAGAGGGTGACGAAGGTGCCCGACGGGGCCGGGACCTGGCCGAGGACGTTGTCACCCCAGCACACGGCGGTGCTGTTGGTGCGGAGGCCACAGGTGTGGCTGGCGCCAGCGACGATTGCGGTGAGAGGGCCGGCCGGCGGAATGGCCTGCCCATTGCCGTTGTAGCCCCAACAGATGGCGGTGCCGTTCGTGCGGAGGCCGCACGTGTGGAGGCCACCGCCGGCGATGCTGGTGAAGGTACCCGTCGGCGGGTTGGCCTGTCCGCTGATGTTGCTGCCCCAGCAGGTGACGGTGCCGTTGGTGCGGATCCCACAGGTGTGATCCGAGCCCGCGCTGATGCTGGTGAACGTGCCCGTGGGCGGGGCGGCCTGCCCGCTCGCGTTGTGGCCCCAGCAGCTGACCGTGGCGTCGCTGCGGATCCCGCAGGTGTGGAAGTAGCCGGCAGTGAGGCTGACGAAGGTGCCGGCCGGTGGCGTTGACTGCCCGTAGCCGTTGTCGCCCCAGCAGGTCACGCTGCCGCTGCTGCGGATTCCGCAGCCGTTGAAGTAGCCGGCGGCGATACTCGTGAACGTGCCCGTCGCCGGGTTCGTTGCCCCGCCGGTGCCGTCGCCCCAGCAGACGACGGTGCCGGCGGCGCGAAGCCCGCAGGAGAAGTTCCCGCTCGCCGCAATGCGGCCCGTCGCCGACTCTGCAGTCGTTGCACCGAACACCGCGTCGTCGGTGCCGGTGGCCTCAGCTGTTGGGCCGGCCGCCGCGAGCACCGCCGCGACCGGGACCAAGAGCCACGCCAACACCGTGATCCGCACCGTGATTGCTCTCGCGTCCGGCATCATGTCTCCTTCAGTTGACGTCGAACGCACCGGGTGGCACGTCGATCTGTCCGAGGTCGCTGCGTCCCCAGCACACGACGGTGCCGGCGACGCGGAGTCCGCAGGTGTGGTCGGCGCCGGCGTCGACGGAGAGGAACCGGCCGACGGGCGGTGACGCCTTGCCGTAGCCGCCGGCTCCCCAGCACTCGACGGTGTGGTCCGTGGCAACGGCACAGGCGTGGTTGGTGCCCGCCGTGATCGACACGAACGTCCCGGCCGGGGGGATCGACTGGCCGTTGCCGTTGCTCCCCCAGCAGCGAAGGGTCCCGGTCGTGCGCAGCGCGCAGGTGAACAGCCCGCCGGCGCTGACGGCGACGTAGGACCCACTCGTGGGCAGGGTGGTCTGCCCGCTGCCGTTGGCTCCCCAGCAGGCGAGCTGATGGTTGACCTTCAGCCCGCAGGTGTGACTGCCCCCCGCGCTGACGGAGACGAACGCACTCGTCGGCGCAGTCGTCTGCCCCGAGGCGTTGTTGCCCCAGCACTTCACCGACCCGGACGTCTTCACCGCGCAGGAGTGGCTGGTGCCCGAGCTGACGGTGGTGAAGGTTCCGGCGGGTGCGAGGGACTGCCCGCTGGAGTTGCTCCCCCAGCAGTGAAGCCCTCCCCAGGTGCGGACGGCGCACGCGTGGCTGCCGCCGATGGACCCGGACACGAACCCGCCGGACGGGGAGCCGCTGACGACCGAGCCCGTGTCTGCGCCCCAGCAGACGACGCCGCCGTTGGCCTTGGTCCCGCAGGTGGTCTGGGTGCCTGCGCTGATCGCAGGAGCGGCGAACGCGTCGTCCGGCGCCGTGGTTTGCCCCAGGGAGTTGTCGCCCCAACAGGTGGTGGTGCCGTTGGTGCGGATCCCGCAGCTGTGGGCTTCGCCGGCGACGACGCTGGTAAAGGTGCCGGCGGGCGGGGTGGACTGGCCGTTGCCGTTGCGGCCCCAACAGGCAGCGCTGCCATCGGTGCGCACAGCGCAGTTGTGGAACACGCCGGAGGCGAGGGTGGTGAAGGAACCGGTGGGCGGCGCCGACTGCCCGTCGGCGTTGGACCCCCAGCAGGTGATGGTGCCGTTGGTCCGGAGTCCGCAGGTGTGGTAGGCGCCGGCGCCGAGAGCGGTGAAGGAGCCGGTGGGTGCAATCGCTTGTCCGAAGGAGTTGAGGCCCCAGCAGGCGGCGGTGCCGTTGGTGCGGATCCCGCAGGTGTGGGCGTCTCCGGCGGCGAGCGCAGTGAAGGTGCCGGCGGCGACGGTGGACTGCCCGAAGTCGTCGTCGCCCCAGCAGGTGGCGGTGCCGTCGGTGAACAACGCGCAGGTGTGCGCGAAGCCGGCCGTGATGGCGGTGAAGGCGGCGGCCGGGTAGAACGGCGTGCTCTGGCCGTCACTGTCGTCGCCCCAGCAGGTGGCGGTGCCGTTGGGGCGGAGCCCGCAGGTGTGCTCCCCTCCGGGGCTGAGGGTGGTGAAGGTGCCGGCCGGAGGGACGGACTGGCCGTTGATGTTGGAACCCCAGCAGGCGGCGGTGCCGTCGGCGCGCAGACCGCAGGTGTGGGAGTCCCCGGCGGCGAGCCGACCGGTCACCGATTCCGCGGTCACCGTCCCGAAGCCGGGGCTTTCCCCGGCGCCGGCCGAGGCCCGGGCCGGCGTGGGCGGCGCGAAGCCGAGCAGGACGGCACCCGCGATGCCGATGGCAAGAGCGAGAGCTCGACGGACAAACATGGTGGCTCCTTAGCGTCCGGCGTCCCCGACCACGCCGACTCGTCACGCTAACCCTCCGGTCGACGAGCCGCGACCGAAATGGGACGGATCTAACAATGAGCGGAGGCGGCCCTCGCGGATCAGCTCAGGTCGAACGCTCCGGGCGGAACCGTGGCCCGGCCGTTGTTGTTACGGCCCCAGCAGACGAGCGTGCCGGTGACGCGGAGTCCGCAGGTGTGGTCGGTGCCGGCGTCGACGGCGAGGAATCGGCCGAACGGAGGCGAGGCCTTGCCGTAGCTGCCCGATCCCCAGCACTCGACGGTGTGGTCGGTGGCGATGGCGCAGGTGTGGTTGGCGCCAGCAGTGACCGCGATGAAGGCACTGGTCGGTGCGGTCGACTGGCCATTGGTGTTGTCGCCCCAGCACCTCACGGCACCCGAGGCTGCCAAGGCGCACGAGTGGACGGCGCCGACGCTGACGGCCGTGAAGACGCCGCCCGGTGCGGCAGTCTGCCCTTTGGAGTTGCTGCCCCAGCAGCTCACAGCGCCATTGGTCTGAATGCCACAGGCGTCGCCGGCGCCGGTGGCGACGGAGGTGAAGCCGCCCGAGGGCGAGGTGCTGACCGTCGGGTCGGAGTCGGCTCCCCAGCACACGACCCTGCCGTTGAGCTGGATCCCGCACGAGGCCTGCCCGCCCGCGCTGATCGCCGGAAGAGCCAGCGCGACATCGGGGGCGGTGGCCTGGCCATCTTGTTCGTCGCCCCAGCAGGTGGTGGTGCCGTTCGTGCGGATACCGCAGCTTTGGGAACCCCCGGCGGTGAGAGTGGTGTAGGTGCCGGCTGGCGCGGCGGATTGCCCAGCGGAGTTGCTGCCCCAGCAGGTGGCGGTGCCGTTGCTGCGGAGTCCGCAGGTGTGGCGGTTGCCGGCTGTGAGGCTGGTGTAGGTGCCGGCTGGCGCTGCGGCTTGCCCGGAGGAGTTGCTGCCCCAGCAGGTGGCGGTGCCGTCGCTGCGAAGCCCGCAGACGTAACGGCCGCCGGCCGCGAGGGCGACGAAACGGCCCGGAGGCGCGGCGGATTGCCCGTCGCTGTTGCTGCCCCAGCAGGTGGCGGTGCCGTCGGTGCGGAGCGCGCAGGTGTGAAGGTCCCCGGCGGCAAGAGCGATGTAGGTGCCGCCCGGAGGCTTCGGGCTGGCCTGCCCCTCGTCGTCGAGGCCCCAGCAGGTGGCGGTGCCGTCGCTGCGCAGTCCGCAGTTGTGCGAGTTGCCGGCAGTGAGGGTGGTGAAGGTGCCGGCCGGTGGGGTGGCTTGCCCGGAGCCGTTGAAGCCCCAGCAGACCGCGGACCCGTCGGCTTCCAGTCCGCAGGTGTGGATCCCGCCGGCCGTGAGCCGGCCGGTCACCGACTCGGCGGTCACTGCTCCAACCACGGGGTTGTCGCTGCCGACGGCCGCTTGGGCGGGCTCGGTCGGGGTGAGCGCCGCGACCAGGATCAGCAGCCACGCGAGCAGTCCGGTGCGGGTGGTGTCGAGATTGGCGTCCATACCCGGGAGGCGTTCCGTCCCGTGGAACGATCTGTTCCACGGGAAGTCCGCTCAGGTGGTGCCGGCGGCGGACGTGTTTCAGTACACGTCAAAGGCTCCGGGCGGGACCGTCGCCCGGCCGTTGTTGTTGCGGCCCCAGCACGCGACGGTGCCAGAGACGGACAGCGCGCAGGTGTGGTCGGCGCCGGCGTCGACGGCGAGGAAGCGGCCGGCGAGCGGCGAGGCCTTGCTGTAGGCGTTGGACCCCCAGCAGTCGATGGTGCGGTCGGTGGCGACGGCACAGGAGTGGTTCGTGCCGCTGCTCACCGACAGGTAGGTGCCGGCCGGTGGTGTGGCCTTGCCGTTGCCGTTGCTGCCCCAGCAGCGCAGGGTGCCGGTGGTCCGGAGAGCGCAGGTGAAGAGGTCGCCGGCGCTGATGGCGGCGAAGGAGCCGGTGGTGGGGACCGTGGTCTGGCCGCTGCCGTTGTCGCCCCAGCAGGCGAGCTGATGGTTGACCTTGAGGGCACAGGTGTGGGTGCTGCCCGCGGTCACGGCGACGAACGCGTTGGTGGGGGCGCTGGACTGCCCGAAGGAGTTGGCCCCCCAGCACTTCACCGCGCCTGACGTTGCGAGCGCACACGAGTGGCTGCCGCCGGAGCTGACGGCCGTGAACGTGCCGCCCGGTGGGTTGGCCTGACCGTTGGGGTTGCTGCCCCAGCAGGTCAGTCCCCCCGACGTGCGGACGGCGCACGCGTGGGTTCCGCCTACCGAGAGCGCGGTGACAGCGCCGCTCGGGGGGAGCACGACGACCTGGTCGTTGTCGGCGCCCCAGCAGACGGCCGTCGCGTTGGGCCGGATCCCGCACGACGCCTGCCCGCCTGCGCTGATCGCGGGTACGGCGAAGGTGTCGACGGGTGGCGTGGCCTGTCCGTAGATGTCGTATCCCCAGCAGGTGGCGGTGCCGTTCGCACGGACCACGCAGCCGTGGAACCGTCCTGCCGCGATGGTGGTGAAGGTGCCGGGAGGGGCATCGATGGCGCCGTTGACGTTGTCGCCCCAGCAGACCACGGTGCCGTTCACGCGTAGCCCGCAGGTGTGCGACCCGGCGGCGGAGAGGGCGGTGAACGGGCCGGGGGGCGGCGTGGACTGTCCGTTGTCGTTGTTGCCCCAACAGGAGACGCTGCCGTTCGTGCGGAGGCCGCAGGTGTGGATATCGCCCGCGGAGAGGGCGGTGAAGGTGCCGGCGCCAGGGACTGACTGACCGAGCGCGTTGTTGCCCCAGCAGGCGGCGGTGCCGTTGGTGCGGAGCCCGCAGGCGAAGTTGCCTCCGGCCGCGATGGTCGTGAACGCACCGCCGGGTGCGTTCGACTCCCCACTGTCGTTGGAGCCCCAACACACGGCGGTGCCGTCGGCCCGGATTCCGCAGGTGTGGTTGGCTCCGGCGGAGAGGGCAGTGAAGATCCCGGCCGGCGCGCTCGACTGTCCGGCGGCGTTGTTGCCCCAGCAGGCGGCGGTGCCCTGGGGTCGCAGCCCGCAGGTGTGGGTCTCGCCGGCAGCGAGGCTGGTGAAGGGCCCGCTGGGCGCCGTGGACTGGCCGTACGTGTTGTTGCCCCAGCAGACGGCCGAGCCGTCTGGGCGTAGACCACAATTGTGGTAGCCGCCGGTGGCGATGCGGCCAGTCAACGACTCCGCACTCACGGCACCGAACACGGGGTCGTCGCGCCCGGTCGCCTGGGCCGGTCCGGACGGCGTCAGCACTGCTGTGACCAGGACGATGAGCCACGCCGACATCGCCACGCGGGTCGGGTTCGATCGTGAGGTCGGCATGTCGGATCCTTCAGTTGCTGGCGAGGACGGGCGGGACGTCGGTCTGGCCGTTGTTGTTGCGCCCCCAGCACACGACGGTGCCGGTGACCCGGACCCCGCAAGTGTGGTCGGCGCCGGCGTCGACAGCGAGGAACCTGCCCACGGGAGGGGTGGCCTTGCCGTAGCTCCCGGCGCCCCAGCACTCGACCAGGTGGCCGAGGGTGACGGCGCAGGCGTGGTTGGTGCCCGCGGTGACCGAGAGGTAGGCCCCGTCGGGTGGTGATGACTGGCCGTTGCCGTTGCTGCCCCAGCAGCGCAGGGTGCCCGTCGTGCGGAGCGCGCAGCTGAACAGGCCACCGGCACTGACCGCGAGGTAGGCGCCGGTGGTGGGCAGCGTGGTCTGGCCACTGCCGTTGGCACCCCAGCAGGCGAGCTGGTGGTTGACTTTGAGGGCGCAGGTGTGGCTGCTGCCGGCGGTGACGGCGATGACCGCGTTGGTGGGTGCGGTGGTCTGGCCGGAGGCGTTGTTGCCCCAGCACTTCACGGCACCGGAGGTCTTGATCGCACAGGAGTGGCCGCTGCCGGCGCTGACGGTGGTGAAGGCGCCGGCCGGTGCGGTGGTCTGGCCGTTGGTGTTGCTGCCCCAGCAGAGCAGCGCCCCCGTCGTACGGACGCCACAGGCGTGGCTGCCGCCGGTCGAAACGGTGCCGAACCCACCGGAGGGGGTGCCGCTGACGGTGAGATCGTCGTCAGCGCCCCAGCAGACGACTGGACCGGTGGGCTTCAGTCCGCAGGAGGTCGGCCCGCCCGCACTGATCGCAGGAAGGGCGAGTACGTCGGCGGGGGCCGCCGATTGACCGTTGAGGTTGCTGCCCCAGCACAGGGCGGTGCCGTCGACGCGAAGCCCGCAGCTGTGGCTGAAACCCGCGACGACGCTGGTGAAGAGGCCCGGCGGTGCGGTGGCCTTCCCGAGCTCGTTGTCGCCCCAGCACGCCGCGGTGCCGTCGCTGCGTACACCGCAGGTGTGGGACACGCCGGCGGCGAGGGTGCTGAAGGTGCCGGTGGGCGGGGTGGCCTGGCCCTGGCTGTTGTTGCCCCAGCAGATGGCCGCGCCGTTGCTGCGGAGTCCGCAGGTGTGCAGACCACCCGCGATGAGGGTGGTGAAGGTGCCGGTGGGCGGGGTGGCCTGGCCCTGGCTGTTGTTGCCCCAGCAGATGGCTACGCCGTTGCTGCGGAGTCCGCAGGTGTGGCTGTCGCCGGCGGTGAGGCTGCTGAAGGTGCCGGTGGGCGGGGTGGATTGCCCGGAGGTGTTGTCCCCCCAACAGACAGCGGTGCCGTCGCCGCGCAGCCCGCAGGTATGGATGTAGCCGGCGTCGAGAGCGGTGAAGGTGCCGGCCGGTGCGGTGGCTTGTCCGGCGCTGTTGAAGCCCCAACAGGCGGCGGTGCCGTTGGGACGGAGCCCGCAATTGTGTGCGCCGCCGGCGGCGAGCGTGGTGAAGGTTCCGGCCGGCGGGGTGGCTTGGCCGCTGGTGTTGCTGCCCCAGCAGACGGCGGTGCCGTCGGTGCGCAGCCCGCAGTTGTCGTTGTCGCCGCCGCCCAGGCGACCGGTCGTCGACTCCGCCGTCACCAGTCCGGGACCGGGGCCAGCGCCGGCCGCCGCGCGCGCAGGCGGAGCCTGTGTCCCTGTGGTGACCAGGGTGAGCAGCCCCGTCAGCAGCAGCAGGTGGCTGCGGTCGCTCTCGAGCTTCTGCATGTCGGTCCCCTTCAGCTGCCGGCGAACGTGGCCGGGACGTCGGTCTGGCCGTGTTGTTGCGGCCCCAGCACAGGACGGCGCCGGTCACGCGCAGAGCCGCAGGTGTGGTCGGCGCCGGCGTCGACGGCCAGGAAAGCGCCGGTGGGCGTGGTGGCCTTGCCGTAGCCGTTCGATCCCCAGCAGGCGAGTGAGTGGTCGGTGGTGATGGCGCAGGCGTGGTTGGTGCCGGTGGTGACCGAGAGGTAGGTGCCCGTCGGGTGGGGTGGCTTGGCCGTTGGCGTTGCTGCCCCAGCAGCGCAGGGTGCCGGTCGTGCGCAGCGCGCAGGTGAAGAGGCCGCCGGCGCTGACCGCGGCGTAGGAGCCGCTGGTCGGCAGAGGTGGTCTGGCCGCTGCCGTTGGCGCCCCAGCAGGCGAGCTGGTGGTTGACCTTGAGGGCGCAGGTGTGGCTGCCGCCGGCGGTGACGGCGGTGAACGCGTTGGTGGGTGCGGTGGTCTGGCCCGGAGGTGTTGTTGCCCCAGCACTTCACGGCGCCGGAGGTCTTGAGCGCGCAGGAGTGGCCGGTGCCGGCGCTGACGGTGGTGAAGGTGCCGGCCGGTGCGGTGGTCTGGCCGTTGGTGTTGCTGCCCCAGCAGAGCAGCGCCCCCGTCGTACGGACGCCGCAGGCGTGGCTGCCGCCGGTCGACACGGTGGCGAACCCACCGGACGGGGAGGCGCTGACCGTCGGATCGGCGTCGGCGCCCCAGCACAGCACTCCGCCGTTGGACTGGATCCCACACGAGGCCAGCCCGCCCGCACTGAAGGCAGGGGCGGTGAACACGTCGTCGGGCGCGAGGCCTGCCCGAAGGTGTTGTCGCCCCAGCAGGCGGCGGTGCCGTTGGTGCGGAGTCCGCAGGTGTGGAAGCCGCCGGCCGTAACCGTGGTGAAGGTGCCCGCTGGTGCGGCCGATTGGCCGCTCGAGTTGCTGCCCCAGCAGGTGGCGGTGCCGTTGGTGCGGAGTCCGCAGGTGTTGTATCTGGCCGAGTGTCAGGACAAGGTAAGCGCCTGCGGGTGGGGTCGACTGGCCGCTGCCGTTCTCGCCCCAGCAGGTGGCGGTGCCGTTGGTGCGGAGTCCGCAGGTGTGGAACGTGCCGGCGGTGAGGGCGGTGAAGGTGCCGGCCGGGCGCGGTGGCTTGTCCTTGCGGCGTTGTTGCCCCAGCAGGTAGCGGTGCCGTTGGTGCGGATCCCACAGGTGTGCTGGTAGCCGGCCGCCAGGGCGGTGAAGGTGCCGGCCGGCGGGGTCGCTTGTCCGTTATTGGCGTTGCTTCCCCAGCAGGTCGCGGTGCCGTTGGTGCGGAGTCCGCAGGTGTGGAAGCCGCCGGCGGTGAGTGCGGTGAAGGTGCCGCCGGGTGCGGTGGCTTGCCCGTCGGTGTTCATGCCCCAACAGGTGGCGGTGGCGTCGGGGCGGAGTCCGCAGGTGTGGAAGCCGCCGGCGGCGAGCGCACTGAAGGTGCCGGCCGGCGGCGTCGCCTGGCCACTGCCATTGCTGCCCCAGCAGACGGCCGTGCCGTCGGGTCGCAGCCCGCAGTTCTGGTCGAGCCCTGCGGACAGCCGGCTCTTCGCATTCT
This sequence comes from uncultured Actinomycetota bacterium, assembly GCA_963766035.1. Lineage (GTDB taxonomy): Bacteria > Actinomycetota > Actinomycetes > Propionibacteriales > Nocardioidaceae > Nocardioides. Next base: position 30,778 of record CAVXYP010000007.1, read on the forward strand.
CCGCATTGACCGCCGCGAAGCCTGGGACGCCGCTGTTGAAGGCCGCGGCGGGCGGGGTCGATGTCAGCGCGGACGCGAACAGGCTCACCACCGCCGCCAGTCCTGCGAGGCGTGCTGTGCGCAATGTCCGCTGTCGCATCTCGGTCCCCATCCCGCAAGAGCTTGGTCGCGACGCTAGTCCGCGCAGTCCCGCATCGGTGGCGTTCCCAAGATTTTGCTCTTCGGCGACATCTAGGTTCTTCGGTGGAAGCGGATGTCGCCGTTGGGGAGGATTTCGTGGGTGTAGCGGGGGTCGTGGAGCAGGTGGTGGTGGAAGCTGCAGCCCAGGACGCCGTCGTCGAGGTCGGTCTTGCCGCCTTTGGACCAGGGGATCCAGTGATGGGCCTCGCACCAGCGGGCGGGGACCGAGCAGCCCTCGGCGCGGCAGTGCTGGTCGCGTAGCCGCATGGCTTTGCGCTGTGCGGGTGAGAACAGGCGGCGGCTGCGGCCCAGGTCGAGGATCTCGCCCTTGCCGCCGAGCACGACGGGGATGATGTTGGCCTCACACGCCAGGCGGCGGATGGCGGTGGCCGAGAGCGGTTCGCCGCCGAGGATGGCGCCGGTGCCGAGGTCGTGGCGGAGGGCGTCCAGGCCGATGGTGACCATGACCGTGGTGGTGTCCCCGCCGTGCTGCGGGAGCTTGGCCGGGTTGAGGTGTTCGAGGAGCGCGCAGAACGCGTGGCCGAGCTTGCGGCGGTAGGGGATCCGGTCCTCTTCTCCCAGCACCGTGTGATCGTCCTTACGCGGTGAGGTGTAGGCCTCCAGGTAGGTCCGCAGCCGGGTCGCGTCGGCGTCGGGCAGGACCCCGGACAGCCGGGTGGACCCGTCCCCGATCGGTTTCAGGGTGAGTCGGCAGGTCTCGCGGGCGCGTTGTTCCTCCTTCTCCAACGCCTTGGCTTCCTCCGCATCAACGATGTCGGGGGCGACGACTTCCAGGATCCGGCGTCCGAGGCGGCGGACCTCGGTGGGGGTGAACTGGTGACACAGCTCGACAAGGTGCCCTTCGGCCTTGGCCACGATGTTGGGGTCGAGGTCGTCGGGCAGCGCCTCCAGGGCGTGCACCACCACCCGGGCGTGGGCCACCGACACGGTGCCGTCGGCCATCCCGGCCGCCACCTGCTGCCAAGACCGGTCCAGCGCTGAGGCGAGTCGGGCATCGGCCCGCGATGGTGCGAAGTCGGCGTGGGTCAGGTGGGCGGCCCAGGCACCGACATCGCGGGCGCCGGCCTGGTCGGCGGCCTCCCCCGAGGCAGCCAGGACCCGGAGCTGGAGCTCGGCCAGCGCCGTCGCGGCCCGACCCAGCTCGATGACCGCGGCCTGCTGGTCGGCCGGGGACATGAACACCGGCTGCACATCCCGCACCGACTTGATCGCCGCCAACACCTCGCCCGCGCACCCCAGCACCGGATGCTGTGACTGGTGCTGGGACTGGCGGGTCATCGGGGTCTCCTGGTGGGCGCGCACGGATGAGTTCACGTGTCGCTCCGCCGGGGGCACCTATCCCGATGCAATTACGAAACCGATTGCGAAAGCTGAGCCGCCGACCTCCGCCCCCAAAGGGCTCCAGCCGATCGACCTGCGTCTATCGTACATCAGTTCGATAGTCTCAGGCAAGGCCTTTCTGCCTTGGTTTCGAGGCTCCTCGCTGCGCTCGTCGCACCTCAACCAGCGGCCGGCACCGCTGCGCTCGTCGCACCTCAACCAGCGGCCGGCACCGCTGCCGGCGCCGGGTTCAGTTCGTCGCGAATGCGCCGGGCGGGACGTCGACCTGCCCGAGGTCGTTGCGTCCCCAGCAGACGACGGTGCCGGACACCCGGAGCCCGCAGGTGTGGTCGCCTCCGGCCTCGACGGCCAGGAACTCCCCTGCTGGTGGGGTGGACTGGCCGAAGGCGTTCGATCCCCAGCAATGAAGCGTGTGGTCGATGGCAACGGCGCAGGCGTGATTGGTGCCGGCGCTGAGTGACAGGTAGTCGCCCGAGGGCGGGGTCGACTGACCTTGCGCGTTGCTGCCCCAGCACCGCAGCTTGTGCGTCGTACGCACGGCGCAGGAGAACGATCCGCCGGCGCTGACCTGGGTGAAGGACCCGGTGGTCGGGATCGTGGTCTGTCCGCTCGAGTTGTTGCCCCAGCAGGCGAGCTGGAGGTTGACGCGGAGCCCGCAGGAGTGGTTGACGCCGGCGCTGACCGCGATGAAGGAGTTGCCGGGTGGCGTCGCCTGGCCGTACGTGTTCAGGCCCCAGCACTTGACTCCGCCCGTGATCTTCACCGCGCAGTTGTAGCTGGCGCCGGCGCTGACGGATGTGAAGGACCCGGCGGGGACGACGGTCTCGCCGTGGAGGTTGACGCCCCAGCAGCGCAGCGCTCCGGACATCCGGATTCCGCAGGCGTGCAGACCGCCCACCGACAGGGAGTAGAAGCCGCCGGTCGGAACGCTGGTGACGACCGAGTCACCAGCTCCGCCCCAGCACACCGCGACGCTGTTGGTCCGGATCCCACAGGACGCCTGGCCGCCCGCACTCACCGCGGGTACGCCGAACGACCCGGCGGGCGCGCTGCTCTGCCCGCTGCTGTTGTTGCCCCAGCAGACAGCGGAGCCGTTGGCGCGGATGCCGCAGGTGTTCAAGTAGGCAGCGCTGAGGGCGGTGTAGGTGCCGGTCGGCGGGCTGGACTGCCCCTGGTTGTCGAGGCCCCAGCAGGTGGCTGCGCCGTTGGTGCGGACTCCGCACGTGTGGAAGCCCCCGGCGGTGATGCTGGTGAAGGCGGCGCCGGCCGGCACTGTGGTCTGCCCCTGCTGGTTGTAGCCCCAACAGGCGACAGTGCCGTTCGTCCGCAACGCACACGTGTGGCTGGCGCCGGCGGTCAGCGCCGCGAAGGTGCCGGCCGGTGGTGTCGCCTGCCCCAGGGAGCTCGAGCCCCAACAGGTGACTGTGCCGTTGCTGCGCAGCGCGCAGGCGTGGTCGTCTCCGACCGAGAGCGTGGTGTACGGGCCGGGCGGTGTGGAGGAGATGTCGTGGATGTCAACGCCCCAGCAGGTGATGTCGCCACCGGTGTAGAGCCCGCAGGAGATGTTGTAGCCGGTCGCGACGGCGCTGAAGGTGCCACCGGGAGGGTTCGACTGGTTGCCGACGTTGGAGCCCCAGCAATCGATGGTGCTGTCGGTGCGCAGCCCGCAGGAGTGGTTGTAGCCCGCGGAGACACTCGTGAACACTCCGGCCGGGGGACTGGACTCCCCGCTGGTGTTCAGGCCCCAGCAGACCGCCGTGCCGTTGGTGCGCAGCGCGCAGGTGTGCGTCTCGTCGGCGGAGAGTCGGCCGGCGGCGGACTCTCCCGCCACCGCCCGGACCGCTGGATTGTCGCGGTCGGGAGCGGCCTGGGCTGGGCCGGTGGCTGGCGGTGCCGTGACCAGCGCCGATACGAGCAGGATCAGGATCAACGGTGCGCGCTTCATGGCGGCCTCCATGCCAGGCCCGGGCCCGGGATCGAGAAGGAGGGAGTTGTCTGAAACGTAGCTCCCGGTCGCCGTCTCAGCAGCGAGACCGCCTAGATTTGCGCGGGTGAGCGAGCTGGTCGCCGAGTTGGCGCGGCGGGGAGTCGACGCGGATGACTCGGCGCTGACCCGCGCGCTGTACTCCTCCGACGCGTCGCTCTACCGGGTGCAGCCGGCGGCGGTGGCTCGTCCGCGGCACCGCGACGAGCTCGAGGCGATCCTCGAGGCCGCAGCGACGGCGGGGTCGTCGGTGACGATGCGTGGCGCGGGTACGTCGATCGCCGGCAATGCGGTGGGTGAGGGGATCGTCGTCGACACCCGTCGGCTCGACCGGGTCCTGGCGCTCGACCCGGACGCTCGGACGGCGCGGGTCGAGCCGGGCATCGTGCATGCCGCGCTGCAGCGGGCGGCGGCGCCGTACGGGCTGCGCTACGGGCCGGATCCCTCGACCCACACCCGTTGCACCATCGGTGGGATGGTCGGCAACAACGCGTGCGGGTCGCGGGCGCTGGGCTACGGCCGGACTGCCGACACGATCGTCGACGCCGACGTGATCTGGGGCGACCGGTCCGCGGCACCGGGCGAGGTGGAGGCCCGGCTGGCGGCGGTGGTCGCGGCCGAGCTGGCCCACGTGCGGACCTCGTTCGGTCAGTTCTCCCGGCAGGTCTCCGGCTACTCGCTCGAGCACCTGCTGCCGGAGCTGGCCAAGGATGGGCGCGGGGTGGCACGGTTCTTGGCCGGCTCCGAGGGCACGCTCGGGCTGCTGCGGGAGGTCACCGTCTCGTTGGTGCCCGAGGAGGAGCGGGACCTGCTGGTGCTCGGCTACCCGTCGATGATCGAGGCCGCGGACGCGGTGCCGGCGCTGCTTGCGGTGGTTTCGAGGCTCGCTTCGCTCGCACCTCAACCACCAGAAGCCCGGATGATCGCGTGCGAAGGACTCGACGCGCGGATCGCAGACCTGGTGCGGGCGCGCGGGGGTGCGGTGCCGGAGCTGCCGAAGGGGAGCGGCTGGCTCTTCGTCGAGGTGGCCGGCCCGGAGCGGGCCGGAGCGATGCCGGCGCTGGTGGCCGCGTCCGGCGCTCTCGACAGCCGGATCGTCGGCTCGCCCGCCGAGGCCGCGGCGCTGTGGCGGATCCGCGAGGACGGCGCAGGGCTGGCAGCGCGCAGCCTGTCGCGGCCGGCGTACTCCGGCTGGGAGGACGCCGCCGTCCCGCCCGAGCGCCTGGGTGCGTGGCTGCGGGACTTCGACGAGCTGCTGCGCGAGCACCGCCTCGACGGCGTGCCGTACGGACACTTCGGCGACGGCTGCGTGCACGTGCGGATCGACTTCGACTTCTCCGGCGGCCCGGGGGCGTTCCGGGAGTTCCTGGTGGCCTGCGCCGAGCGGCTGCGCCAGCACGGCGGATCGCTGTCGGGCGAGCACGGCGACGGCCGGGCGCGGTCGGAGCTGCTGCCGCTGATGTACGACGAGACCTCGCTCGCGCTCTTCGCTGCCGTCAAGCACGCGTGCGACCCAGCCGGGCTGCTCAACCCTGGCGTGCTGGTCGATCCGCGGCCGCTCGACGCCGACCTCCGTCCCGTTCGGCCGCTGCTCTTCGACGGACCCCTGGCCGAGGAGGTCCACCGCTGCACGGGCGTCGGGAAGTGCGTGGCGCCGGCTGCCGGCGGCGTGATGTGCCCGTCGTACGTCGCGACCTTGGACGAGAAGGACTCCACCCGCGGGCGGGCGCGAGTGCTCCAGGAGGCCGTCACCGGCGGGCTTCCCGGCGGCCTCGCCGATCCAGCCGTGGCCGAGGCACTGGACCTGTGCCTGTCCTGCAAGGGCTGCGTGTCCGACTGCCCGACCGGCGTCGACATGGCGGAGTACAAGTCCGAGGTGCTGCACCAGACCTACGCCGGAAAGCGCCGACCGCGGTCGCACTACGCGCTCGGCCGGCTGCCGCGGTGGGCACGGCTGGGGGCGCCGGTCGCGCGGCTCAACAACGCCGCCCTCCGGGTCGGACCGTTCGCGTCGGTCGCCAAGGCGATGGCCGGTGTCGACAAGAGACGGTCGCTGCCGACCTTCGCGACACCGACATTGCGGAAGTTGTCTCGAGACGCTCGCAGAACGACCTCCTCGACCAGCGAGGGCGTCGACGTCTGGGTGTGGGCGGACACCTTCACCGAGTACTTCCGGACCGGACCGGGGCTGGCGACCATCACCTACCTCGAGGGCGCTGGTCTCAGGGTCGGGGTGATCGACGAGAGGGCCTGTTGCGCGCTGACGTGGACCTCGACCGGACAACGGGACACGGCGGAGAAGATCCTCGCCCGCACCCGGGCCACGCTGGCGCCGTACGTCGACAGCGGTGTGCCGGTGCTCGGGGTCGAGCCGTCCTGCACCGCGGCGCTGCGGTCGGACGCCGGGTTGAACGTGGTGACCCTCGCCGAGCTGGTCACCCGCCTCGACCTTCCGCTGCCGGACCTCAGCGGGGTCAATGTCGTCGCCCAGCCGCACTGCCACCACGCGTCGGTCCTCGGCTGGGCGGCGGATCGGGCGCTGCTGGAGCGGGCGGGCGCGACGGTGACCGTGGTGCCGGGCTGCTGCGGGCTGGCCGGCAACTGGGGCGTCGAGAAGGGGCACTACGAGACCTCGGTGGCGGTCGCCGAGTCCCACCTCTTGCCCGCGGTGCGCACGGCGCTCGCTGCTGAACCCGCGACGGTCGTCCTTGCTGACGGCCTGTCCTGCGCGCTCCAGCTCGACGACCTCGAGGGCGTCCAGGCCCTGCACCTCGCGGAGCTGCTGGCGCATAGGATCGGCGGGTGAACCCGCGCCACCGTCGACTCATCATTCCGGTCGCGCTGGCGGCGCTGCTGGTGATCGTCGTCGTGGCCGCCATCGTCAAATGAGCCCGTCATGACCAGCGTCATGGAGTCGCTGCCGACGGTCTCGCGCAGGGTGCGCGGGCTCGTCCTCGACCCGGACACCCTCGTGCGCGGGTTGGCGTCGGGCCGGCAGAAGGGGCAGCAGCCGCAGTGGCGCCGGGTCGAGCTGCGGTGGGTGGACCTGAAGGCCGGACGACACCTCCAGGTGACGTCGTACGACGCAACCCAGGCCCATGTCGCCAACCACCTGGTCGGCGACGCCGCAGGTGAGGCCGTCGATGCGCTGCTCGCGGAGCCGTTCGGCAACTGGCACGTCGAGACCACGACCCAGGTGCACCAGCTGCGGGTCACCAAGAAGCTCGATGCGATCACCCACACGTCGGCAAGGACGGAGCCGGTCACCGCAGAGCGGGCGCACGACCGGGAGAAGGAGCGGCTGCTGCCGGCCGACGACCCCGTGCTCGCGGCCCTCGGGCTGGCTGACGAGCAGGGTCGGATCAAGCCGAGCCGGCAGGCGAAGTACCGCCAGGTCGAGGAGTTCGTGCGGATCCTCGACGCCTCCATCGCCGACGCCGGCAACCGGCTGCGCACCCCGACGCCCGACGACCCGCTGCGGATCGTCGACCTGGGCTGCGGCAACGGCTACCTGACGTTCGCGGCGCACCGGTTCCTCACCGACCACCGCAACCTCCCCGTGCGCCTGATCGGGGTCGACGTCAAGCAGCAGTCGGCCGAGCACAACGGCCGGGTCGCCGCCGGACTGGACATCGACGCCGACTTCGTGGTCGGCACGATCGAAGGCGCCACCCTCCCCGAACGTGACCGGCGCCCGGACGTCGTGCTCGCCCTGCACGCGTGCGACACCGCCACCGACGAGGCCCTCGCCCGGGCGGTCCAGATGGCAGGCGCCGCTGGTGCTGGCCGCGCCCTGCTGCCACCACGACGTCGCGGCCCAGCTGCGCAGGTCGCCGACCCCCGCGCCGTACTCCTCCCTCACCCGCCACGGCATCCTCCGCGAGCGGTTCGCCGACACCCTGACCGACGCGCTGCGCGAGATGCAGCTGCGCCTGCACGGCTACCGTGTCGACGTCATGCAGTTCGTCGAGAGCCGGCACACGCCACGCAACACCCTGCTGCGCGCGGTCCGCACCGGCGCCGCGCCCGATCCCGCGCTCCGGCAGGAGTACGACGACCTGGTCGCGGCCTGGCAGATCACGCCGCGGCTCGCCGTGCTGCTCGGGTGACTCGGTTGGAGAAGCTGCTGGGGGCCCTGGCCGTGCTGCCCTTCGGGCTCGGGTTCGCGGTCAGCGCCGACGCACCGGCGCCGGTGGGCGAGGTGGTCTTCTCGTTCGCCGACCCCGAGATCATCGAGTCGAGCGGGCTGATCGCTCAGAACGGCCTGTTCGCGACCATCAACGACTCCGGCGACAGCGGCCGGGTCTTCACGGTGGACCCCGTGGACGGCAGCACGGTCGCAGTCACCGAGTGGGAAGGCGAGCCGACCGACGTCGAGGCGATCGCACCGCTGCCCGACGGCGACCTGCTGGTCGGTGACATCGGCGACAACATCGCGGCGCGGGACTCCGTCGAGCTGCTGCGGGTGCCGTTCGGCGAGGACGGCGAGGTCGACCCGGCGACCTACGAGCTGGAGTATCCCGACGGCGCGCACGACGCCGAGGCACTGCTCGTGCACCCGAAGACCGGGCAGGTGCTGGTCGTGGCGAAGGAGTTCATCGGCCGGCTCTACGCCGCTCCCGAGAACCTCGCCGAGGACGACCCGAACGAGCTCACGCTGCTGGACGGCGAGGTGATGCCGATCGTGACCGACGGCGCCTTCTTCCCCGACGGCAAGACCTTCGTGCTCCGCGGCTACACCACCGCCACCTTCTACCGCTGGCCCTCGTTGAAGGAGATCGAGGACATCCCGTTGCCGCCGCAGGAGCAGGGCGAGGGCATCGCGGTCGACGCCGCCGGCAACGTCTACGTGAGCTCCGAGGGCGAGCACAGCGAGGTGCTGCGCGTCGAGCTGCCGAGGTGGCTGAACGCGATGATCGACCGACCGGCCGATGCCCGGCCGGGTGCCGGGCAGCAGGTCGACGACGCGACGGACGAGCCGCCGGCCGACGAGCGCCCGTGGTGGCCGTGGGCGCTCGGCGGGGCGGTCGGCGGCGTCATCGTGCTGGTGCTGCTGCGTTCGCTGCGCCCTCGGCCCTGAGTCGGGTTATCGGTTGTGTGAACGCGTGTCACTCAGGCGGTTCTGTCGTTGACCATGCGTGCTCGACACCCTCGGTTTCGGCCCCGTCGAGGTGGCCGCCTACGACGTCCTGGTGCTGAACGGCCGGATGTCGTTGGCCGATGTCAGCGCCAAGACCGATGCGACCCCGGAGGTGGCGCGCCAGGCCCTCGAGGTCCTCGAGGGCAAGGGACTCGTCCGCCGGCTGGCCGGGCCGGACCAGCAGTTCGTGGTCGCGCCGCCCGAGCACGCCATCGAGGTCCTGATCGCCGAGCAGATGAGCGCCCTGCAAGGCGTCCGGGCGAGATCGGCCGAGGTGGCCGCGCAGGTGCGCCGGGTCACCCAGGACGTCGACCCGACCGCACTGATCGAGATCGTCTCCGGTGAGGGATCGGTGCGGCAGCTGTTCCACCAGGTCGTCAGGAGTGCCCGACAGGAGCTGGCGGTGTTCGACTGCCCGCCGTACGCCCTCGTCGCCGAGGGCGTCGAGGAGGTCACGAACGACCAGCAGCAGCGGATGAGGTCGGACGGCCTACGGCTGCGCACCGTGTTCGAGCGGTCGCTGCTCGACGACCCGGCCCAGGTGCACCGGATCCTCCGAGGTGTCGCCGCCGGTGAGCAGTCGCGGATCGCGAGCGTCCCGCTCAAGCTGGCCATCATCGACCGCGACTGGGGGATCCTGCCGCTCCTCCATGCCGGGGAGGCGACGCCCGAGGCGGCCGTGATCGTACGACGGTCCGTGCTCCTGGACTCCATGCTGGCGCTCTTCGAGCTGGTCTGGGAGCACGCCGTCGAGGTCAAGCCCCAAGTCGGTGAAGAGCTGCCCCTGGGGGGCACCACCGAAGACGAGTTCCGACAGCTCGCCCACCTCATGGCCACGGGCATGACCGACACCGCCATCGCCCACCAGCTCGGTCTGAGCGAACGGACCGTGCGCCGCCGGATCAAGGACCTGATGGACGAGCTGCGCGTGGACTCGCGGTTCCTCGCCGGCGTGCGGGCAGTGCAGCGCGGCTGGATTTGAAAATGGCCGCTTTCGGCCAGTGTCCGCACCTGGACAGTCGTTCCTCCTACGCTCCCGACACGGCCGCCGCATGCTCCCGCGGCGCCTAACCCGGGATCCCCGGAAAGGAAACCCTGTGCGCAAGCGCCTCTTTCTCCTGCTGGTCACCGCCGTTGCCGCCGCCTCGTTCGTCGCGGCGGGCCTTGACTCGATCTCCGCGCAGGCCAGCCCGTCCGACGACTACGTCGGCCCCTACTTCGGCGACGGCAACCTGCCGCCGGGTTGCGTCAAGAACATGAGCCGGGACAATCCCGACAACATCTGCTACCACGCGAAGGTCGGGCTCAACGCGCTCGACTCCCCGAAGATCGACGTTGCGGTCCTGGTGCCCGCGTCGCCGACGGCGGAGCGGGACCTCCGGATCATGCGCCAGGCCGCGGAGGCCTGGAAGGGCGGCATCGAGTACCTGTCCGGCGAGATGGGCCTCGGCTGGCTGCACGACAACGTCCGGTTCCACATCTCCCCTGACATCGTCAGCCTGACCAAGGGCGAGCAGGTCAGCACGTTCCCGCTCTACGACCCCGAGATCGTGATCCTCGCGACCAACCCCGCCGGCGGGATCGGCATCGGCGTCGACCCGACCTACCTCACCGACTCGCTGGGCATCCTCGACGAGGACGGCGTGCCCTGCCACAACATCCCGAACCCCTTCTCGCTGGACACCTGGGAGGGCCTGCCGGGCTACGACGGTCACCACGGTGACGGCGGCGGCTTCTACGTCGAGGACTGCGGCGGCGCCGGCGGCAACGTCTGCTTCTCCGTCAACGGCGCCGTCGACCCGCTGCCCGGGACGACCGACGCGTTCTCGCTCTTCGACCTCGTGCTGCACGAGACCGGGCACTGCCTGACCCTCGGCCACGTGGGCGACGGTGCGGAGACGCCGGCCTGGGGCCCTGTCCCGACGACCGACATCATGGCCTACAGCTACGACCCGCCGGGACAGAACAAGTGCGTCTCGACCCTCAACGTGGAGGCGTTCGCCACCCGGATGAGCCGCTACATCGACGTCAACGGCGACGGCCAGGTCACTGCTGCGGACCAGGTCCAGCCGAACGACGTCGAGGGTGACGGCGCCAATTCGTTCCAGGTGCAGCACCCCGACGACCACCTGTTCGCGTCCTCCACCGGCTCGGTGTGGGACTGCCCGCAACCAGACCTCGGCCTCGTCCCCGGTGAGCCCACCGACTGGACCCCGGACCCGGTGGAGACCAGCGCGCCTGTGCTCACCGTGACCGACCCTGAGCACGGGGCCGAGACCACGGACGGCCACGTCCATGTCGCCGGCACCGTCGAGCGCCGTCCGCTCGACGCGGCGCCGACCGAGACCTACGTCAGCCACAGCGACCCCGAAGGGGACGCCAAGTCCGACCTGACCGATGTCCAGAACCTCGAGGTCCAGGTGTCCCCGCTCGAGGTGACAGCGACGGTCAAGGTGAAGCAGCTGTGGCCGAGCGGCGTGCCCAGCCTGCCGCAGTACAGCGTCAGCATCGACGGCCGCCAGTTCGACTCGAAGGCCAGTGAGTCGGGCGCGGTCATCACGGCCGACCACTCCACGGAGCAGGCGGTGCCGAGCGAGTGGTCCAGCTGGGACGCCTCGGCGAACACGGTGACGTTCCACATCCCGCGGGACTACCTGGCCGCAGCGAAGGTCACGGCGCCGTACGACGTCTTCGCGATCTCGGGCCTCACCTCGCCCAACAAGATCTGGACCATCGTCCAGGACGACCGTGCTCCGGACAGCCGCTGGGTGAGCGTCGCAGCGCCCGCTGGTGGGAGCGCGTCGTCGGGCAGCACGTCACCGTCGGGTGTCTCGAGCGGACCGGGGGCCGCTTCGACTCTCGACACCGTGGTGCTCGAGCAGCCGGGCGGCAACACGTTCACCGTGGTCGACACCTCGGCCGGTGTGCTCGGCAACGCCGACCACTTCACCCTCGACGTGCCGGCGGTCAGTGACGTCGAGCTGGTGCTGGCGTGGGGCGACGGAAGCGACCTCGACCTCGCGGTCAGCGGCGCGGCAACGGGCAGCTCGGCCAGCTCCACCAACCCGGAGCGGGTCCTGATGCGCGACGTCAAGGGCCAGTTGAAGATCGATATCGACCCGTACCTGATCACAGGCGTCCCGAGCACGACCTACACCCTCACGGCAACGATCGTCCCGGCATCGACCGGTGACCCCGAGGACCCCCCGCCGCCTTCGGGGGACCTGCAGGCCAACGAGACGGTGACCGTCTACGTCGACGGCGTCGAGGCCGCGAGCCAGGAGGTCGAGAGCAGCCACGGTGGTCCGGCGGCGTTCGGGCTCGACGTGGTCGTGCCCAACGGGTCCCACGAGGTGAAGACGGTCTGGCGGCAGCGGGGCGAGATCCTCGCGACCGACGTGCGGACCGTGGTCCACACGGCGGCCGGCGTCGACCGCGACGGTGACGGCGTCGCCGACGTGAGGGACAACTGCCTGAAGACCCCGAACGCGAACCAGGCCGACCTCGACCGCGATGGCAAGGGCGACGTCTGCGACTCCGACATCGACGGGGACGGCTACTCCAACGAGAAGGAGCGCAAGGCCGGCACCGATCCCTACAACCCGGCATCGAAGCCGAAAAAGGGAATCAAGCCGTAACCGACCTTGCCCGGCTGCAGCGGGGCTGACGGGTTACCGTCAGCCCCGTGCTGCGTCGTACGTCTCCCGAACAGCCCGGCTGGACCCGAAGGCGGGCCGGGAAGGGCTTCGTCTACCTCGATGAGCAGGGCGACCGGCTCACGGGCGAGGGGGCCGAGCGGTGCCGCGCCCTGGTGATCCCGCCGGCCTGGCAGGACGTCTGGATCTGTCCGCACCCTCGCGGCCACCTGCAAGCGGTCGGCACCGACGAGGCCGGCCGCCGCCAGTACATCTACCATCCGGGCTGGGTGGAGCAGCGGTCGGCGGAGAAGTACGACCGGGTGCTGCGCTTCGGGCGGCGGCTGCCGCGGGTGCGGGAGCAGGTGCTGGCCGACCTCGCGCTCGACGACGTGTCGGAGCAGGTCGGGTGCGCGGTCGCGGTGCGGCTGCTGGACCTGGGCTACTTCCGGATCGGCAACGACGTCTACGCCGAGGAGAACGGGTCGTTCGGGCTGACGACGCTCGAGCGCCGGCACGTGCGTCTGGTCAAGGGGGTGCTAGTGTTCGAGTTCGTCGGCAAGTCGGGCATCGAGCACCGGATCGAGGTCGACGACCCGATGGTGGCGGCGCCCCTTGACCGGATGCGGCGGCGCAGGTCCGCGTCCGACCACTGTCTGCTGGCCTTCCGGGTCGATCGGCGCTGGCGCTCGCTGACTCCCGATGCCGTGAACGCCTACCTCCGGGCGGCGAGCGGGCTCGACGCCACGGCCAAGGACTTCCGCACCTGGCACGCGACGGTGATCGCCGCCGCGGCACTCGCCGACGCGCCGGGGGAGGACGCGAGCCCGACCGCCCGGAAGCGAGCCGTCGCGGCCGTGATGCGAGAGGTGGCGGAGTACCTCGGCAACACACCAGCGCTCGCGCGGTCGGCGTATGTCGACCCGCGGGTCATCGACGCCTACGAGGAAGGCAGCACGATCCGGGCTGCGACCCGGCGGTCCTACGACGACCCGGACCAGCGGCAGGCGGCGCTCGAACGGGCAGTGCTCCGGCTCATCGGTTGACTCGTGGCAGTGTCGGTCCATGCAGATCAAGGTCGTCCAAGGCGACATCACCCAGCAGGACGTCGACGCCGTGGTCAATGCGGCCAACAACGGGATGCGCGGTGGCGGAGGGGTCGACGGTGCCATCCACGCGGCGGGTGGCCCGGCGGTCCTGGAGGACTGCGTCCGGCGCTTCCCCGAAGGGCTGGCGACCGGTGACGCCGGCTGGACCACCGCGGGCGAGATGTCCGCGCGCTGGGTGATCCACGTGGTCGGGCCCAACCACCGGGCCGGCCAGACCGACCGGTCGCTGCTGACGTCCTGCTACCGGCGGGCGCTCGAGGTCGCCGACGAGCTCGGCGCCCGCAGCATCGCGTTTCCGCTGATCAGCGCCGGCATCTACGGCTGGCCCAAGGAGGACGCGGTCGATGCGGCGGTCGGCACCATCCGTGGCACCGACACGATGGTCGAGGAGGTCAGCCTGGTCGCCTTCGACCGGTCGACCTACGACCTGATCGCGAGCCGGGTGGCTGCTCAGGAGTAGTGGGGGTTGTTGCCCGTCGGCATCGTGATGTTGGCCGGCTTGCCGTCGCCGAGGAAGAACAGCACTCCCTGGCGCAGGAACTCGTCGAACATCCAGTAGCCCCTCGGTGGCAGCGGGAGCTGGAGCACGCCTTCGCGGAACGCCACGAACGGCGGCCAGCCGCTGGCCACGAGAGCGTCGGACAAGGGCTGGCGGGGGAGCTTCAGCCAGTCGGTGATCTGGTCGCCCAGGACGTAGCGCGTGAAGGACTGGATCATCGTGCGGCTGAGGACGCCCTGGTCGAAGTCCGCCGCCAGGTTGACCAGGATGTGTGCGAGCTCCACGCCCTCCTTGGTCGGCGCGAGGATCGGGTCGAGCACCTGACGGGCCTGGGCGTTGGACTCCGCCCAGGTCGCCGGGATGTATTCGTCCCGGACGCCGAGCAGGTGCGCGGCGATCTGCCAGCTGTGGAGGAACGAGTCCGACTCGGCCGCCGTCACGGGGACCTGCCACGCCCGGAGCTTGTTGTTCGAGAACGTGGCGAGGCTGTGCCAGGTGACCATGATGTCGGCCTGGCTGATCGGTTTGATCTCCGGGGCCGACGCCTTCCAGTGCCGGGACTTCGGCAGCAGGTGACGCACGGCGGCATGGGTGAGCCGGGTCTTGACGCAGGTGACGACCATCTTGCCGCCGGGCCCGAACGCGTCCACCGCGCCGATGTCGTAGCCGAGCTTCGCCGTCTTGGAGATCCGGTCCTTCATGTTCGCCCCACCGGCGGAGTAGTAGACCGCCTTGGCCTCGCGGGGGATGACGCAGCTCATCATGCCGCTGCCCATGCCGTAGAGGACGCCGAGGTAGAGGCCGCGCCGCTCGTAGAAGTCGGAGAACGTCGCCAGCTGGTGGTGGTCGACCCACCCCGGGAGCTGTCGGGCCTTCTGGATGAAGGACTTCAGGTCCCTCGGGAGCCCGGCCGGGAGCGGCTGGTCGTTGTCGGTCCAGCCGGCCAGGAGCTGGTTGACCCGCTCGACCTGGCCCCTCGCGAACAGCGCCGCGACGACGGTGTCGGCCTCCGGGTCCCAGACGTTGCGGGGGTCTGCTCCGGCCCCCGCGCCGGCCACCGAGCCGGTCGGTGACCAGGTCCAGGCCGAGGCCGGCGCCACGATGCCGAGCCCGCCGACTGCGCCGAGCGCGCTGCCGCCGAGCAGCAGTCCGCGCCTGCTGAGTCCCTCCACGACGTACTCCTTCAAAGTGGTACGCTGATACAAGAGTTGTTACGTTGTATCATTTGCTCGGCCGCGCCCACAAGGCCGGACCAGAGGGGATGGCGATGACCATGACAGCGGAGGCGACCGCGTCGGTCCTCGAGCGCGCGTTCGCCGCCGACGGCGCCCCTGGCGACCCTGTCGACGACGATCCGACGAGCAGCCGGATCCTGGACGCGGCCGCCGACCTGTTCGGCCGGGTCGGCATCCAGCGCTCCTCGATGAGCGACGTCGCCACGCAGGCGGGCGTCTCCCGCATCACCGTCTACCGGCGCTTCGCCAGCCGGGAGGCGTTGGTCCAGCACGTCGTCCGGCGGGAGTTCCGGCGCTACGTCGACCGGTTCCTGGTCGACGTGGCCGGTGCGTCATCGGCGGAGGAGCGGGTGGTGGCCGGGTTCGTGAGCGCGTTGCGGTCCACCCGTCAGCATCCGCTGATCGGCGGTCTGATGGCGAGCGAGCCGGGCTCGCTGGCGTCGTCGATGGTCGGGGACGGTGGCGGCACCCTCGCCACGGTCCGAGGTTTCGTCGCCGGTCAGCTCCGGCGCGAGCAACGCGCCGGACACGTCTCGGACGCCGTCGACGTCGACCTGGTCGCCGAGATCATGGTCCGGCTCTCCACGTCGTTCCTGGTCACACCGAGCCTGCTCGTCGACCTCGACGACGACGAGCAGGTCGCCGACGTGGCCCGGCGGGTGCTGGTGCCGATGCTGGGGTCTCGTGAAGATCGCTAGAGCGACCTCCTCGACCAACGCCGGCGACGGTCAGAGGTTCTCGACGACCCAGTCGATGCACCTGGTGAGTGCCTCGACGTCCGCGGGGTCGATCGCCGGGTACATCGCGATCCGCAGCTGGTTGCGGCCGAGCTTGCGGTAGGGCTCGGTGTCGACGATGCCGTTGGCGCGCAGCACCTTCGCGATCTCGGCGGCGTCGATCGAGTCGTCGAAGTCGATGGTGCCGATGACGAGCGAGCGGTGGCCAGGGTCCGCGACGTACGGCGTGGTGTACGACGTCCGCTCGGCCCAGCCGTAGAGCGCGTTGGACGACTCGGTGGTGCGCTCGACCATGCCCTTGAGGCCGCCCAGGCTGTTCATCCAGTCGAGCTGCTCGGCCATCAGGAAGATCGTCGCGACCGACGGGGTGTTGTAGGTCTGGTTCTTCGCGGAGTTGTCGATCGCGGTCGGCAGGTCGAAGAACGCCGGGATGTGCCGGTCGCTCGCGCCGATCCGGGCCGCCCGCTCCAGCGCGGCCGGCGACATCAGTGCGATCCAGAGGCCGCCGTCGGAGGCGAAGCACTTCTGGGGGGCGAAGTAGTAGGTGTCCACCTCGTTGAGGTCGACCGGCAGGCCGCCGGCACCGGAGGTGGCGTCGATCAGGACCAGCGCGCCGGCGTCGGCACCCGCGGGCCGCACGACCGGCGCCATCACGGCCGTCGAGGTCTCGTTGTGCGCCCAGGCGTAGGCGTCGACGCCGGCCTCGGCGACCGCCTCGGGCCGGGTGCCCGGCGCGGACGTGATGACCGACGGCGTGTCCAGCCACGGCGCCAGCTCGACGGCCTTCGCGAACTTGGACGAGAACTCGCCGAAGGTGAGGTGCTGGCTCTTCTTCTCGATCAGGCCGAACGTCGCGATGTCCCAGAACGCGGTCGCGCCGCCGTTGCCGAGCACGACCTCGTAGCCGTCGGGGAGACCGAAGAAGGTGGCGAGCCCCTCGCGCACCCGGCCGACCGTGTTCTTCACCGGCGCCTGGCGGTGGGACGTCCCCATCAGGCCGGCACCGGTCGCGGCCAGCGCGTCGAGGTGGCTGGTCTGGATCTTCGACGGGCCGGCGCCGAACCGGCCGTCGGCGGGCTTCAGCTCGGCAGGGATTGTCACCGCGGGGGCAAGGTTCGTCACGTGTCAACCTTCTCATCGACGAAAGAGGACACTGACGACGCTGTCAGGAGGACACCAGTGTGACAGCCGGGTGCCAGCGGTGCTGAATCGATCGGCATGATGGACACCGTGCTCGACCTCCACCGCGTGCCCTACGGCCACCCGGACGCGGCGGCGCTGATCGCCCGGGTCCAGGAGGAGTACGTCGAGCGGTACGGCGGTCCGGACGAGACCCCGGTCGACCCGGCCATGTTCGACCCGCCCGACGGGCTGTTCCTCGTGGGCTACCTCGACGGAGTTCCGGTCGGCACCGGCGCCTGGCGACGCTCGTCGGTCCTCGCCCTCGGCGGGTCGCTCGGAGCGGAGATCAAGCGGATGTACGTCGTACCGGAGCACCGCGGGAGCGGCCTGGCCCGCCGGATCCTCGCCGAGCTCGAGAACACCGCGGTGTCAGCCGGCTACGACCTGATCGTGCTCGAGACCGGCCTGGCGCAGCCGGAAGCCATCGGACTCTACGAGTCGTCCGGCTACCGGCCGATCCCGGGCTTCGGCCACTACGCCGCCAGCGAGCTCAACCGCTGCTTCGCCAAGCGGGTGTGAGTTGACCACGAGGGCGGATTCAACTCAGGCCACGTCGCGGCGTCGTACGACGACCAGGCTGATGACGATCGCGAGCACGATGTAGCAGGCGACGGTGATCGCGGCCTGCGGGCCGGAGACCGTGTCGAGCACACCTGGGGTGCCGTCGCCGCCCTCCTCGACTCCGACGACGGAGCCGACCAGGGAGCCAGCCGCGGTGCCGGGCAGCACCATGGTGAGGGTGTCGACCCAGTCGAGGAGCTGGCCGACGCCACGCAGCAGGTTCTCGACGACCAGCGACCAGACCAGGCCGAGGCCGACGGACAGGGCCGGGCCGCGGGCAACGGTGCCGAGGACGTAGCCGACCAGCGCCCACATCTCGAGGACCAGGAAGCCGACACCCACCGACTCGAGGGTCGAGCCGAGCGACGGCATCACGACGTCCTGCGACTCGCTCGCTGCCACCAGCAGCGACAACCCGAAGTCGAAGCCGAGCGAGACGGCCAGGGTCGCGACGACGAAGCCGGTGAGCGCGGTGATCGACCCGAGGACCACGCCGGAGCGGCGCGCGCCGAGCGAGAAGATCGTCTTCCAGGTGCCCCAGCCGTAGCCGTTGCCGGCCACGATCGCGCCCAGGACCATCATCAACGCGCCGCCGAACATCGGCATGCCCTGGAGGAACACGTCGGGCACGTTCGCGGGCATCATCTCGGCCAGCAGAGAGGCCTTGGTCGCGCCCTCGTTGGAGAACGAGTTGTCGCCGCTGGCGTAGGACAGGTAGTTGAACAGGTAGCCGAACATCAGGCTCAGCGCCAGCCAGGCGCCGAGCGTGATCCAGACGGCCGGCCACTTGCGCAGCCGGAGCAGCTCGGCCTGGGTGGCGCGGCCGATGCCGGTCAGCAGGCCGCCGGTGGCGACAGGTGCAGTGGTGGTGCTCATGACACAGGCTCCTTCTCAGTGGTCGATCCGGGGGATGCGGTCATCTCGAAGAAGACCTCTTCGAGGCTCCGCTCGGTGTGGGTGATCTCGTGGACGTCGACGCCGGCGGCGACCAGCTCGCGCACGACGCGCGGTGCGGCGTCGACAGGGAGGTCGAGCGCCAGGCCGGCGGGCGTGCGTCGTACGCCGTCGTCGCCGGCCAGTCGCATGGCGACCGCGAGCGCCTCCGGCTCCGGCGTCGCTCGGATGCGCAAGGACGATCCGCCGCGCATCTCGGCCACGGTGGACTCGAGGAGCAGCGTGCCGTTGTTGATGACGCCGACCCGGTCGCAGATCTCCTGGACCTCGGCCAGCAGGTGGCTGGAGAGGAGGACGGTCTGCCCGCCGCGGGCGAGGTCGACGACCAGGGCCCGCATGTCCGCCATGCCGGCGGGGTCGAGGCCGTTGGTCGGCTCGTCGAGCACGATCAGCTCGGGGTCGCCCATCAGGGCGGCCGCGACGCCGAGGCGCTGCTTCATGCCGAGCGAGTAGCCCTTGTACTTGTCCGACCCGCGCCCGGCGAGATCGACCCGGTCGAGCACCCGGTCGACCTCGGCGTCCGCGAAGCCCCGGTAGCGGGCCATCGTGCGCAGGTTGTCGCGCCCGGACAGGTAGGGGTGGAAGCCGGGGCCCTCGATGAGGGCGCCGATCCGGTCGACAGCGATGCTCGCCGTGCCGGCGGTGGGCCGGACGAGGCCGAGCAACATCCGCAGCGTGGTGGTCTTCCCAGCCCCGTTGGGACCGAGGAAGCCATACACCTCGCCGCGCTGCACGGTCATGCTGACGCGATCGACGGCGACGCGGTCGCCGTACCTCTTCGTCAGCGCTTCGGTGGTGACCACGGGGGTCTGGTTCGAGTTCATGGCTCCAACCGTGCCGTCGGCGGGCGCTCGGCGCGTCCGCCGGTGTGCGGCACCGGTCTACGCGGTTCTGCGTAGGGCGTTGCCGCCTGGGGATGTACGGAGCCGGCCCCGGCGACGCATAGGTTCGTGCCATGCAGGCGACGACTCCGTACCTGGCCCGTCGTTGGTGGCTGGTGCCACTGACGGCGGTGGTCACCGCCGGTTCGGTCGGCGTGAACCTCGGTCACCCGGTGCCCGATCGTGCTCGGCATCGCCGCCGCCCTCGTGCTCTTCCTCGTCGACCGGACGCCGGCTGCGGCTCTCGGCAACGGGCTGCTGGTCGGTGCCTACTTCGTCGCCGGTGGCGACAACGGCCCGATCTTCTTCACGATCCCCGCGGCGGCACTGCTCGCGGCCTGGGCGTCCGACGTACGTCGTTGGCTGCCGTACGTCGCCGGCTCGTGCGCGCTGGTGTGGGCAGGCCTGCTCGTGCGCGGGCTGCGCGACGATGTCGTGGACATCAGCCTCTGGCAGTCGCTCGGGATCGGCGCCCTGATGGCTGCGGCAGTCGGGATCGCGACCGGCGCGCGGGCCCGCCGCGCGGCGGGCCTCGACCGGGCCGAGCGGGCCGCCACCGAGGAGCGGCTCCGGATGGCGCAGGACCTGCACGACGGCGTCGGCCACGGGCTCGCCGTGATCGCGATGCAGGCCGGCGTTGCCCTGCACGTGCTCGACCAGGACAGGGCGTTGGTCCGCGCCAGCCTGGAGGCGATCCGCGCCACCAGCCGGGAGTCGCTCGACGCGCTGCGCTCGGAGCTCGCGGTGATGTCAGGGGAGGCTCCCCGCCGCCCGACGCCCGGGCTGGCCGACATTCCGGCCCTGCTCGACCGGGTGCGCGCGGCCGGTCTGCGGGTCGAGGTCTCGGGGAGTCCCGGCGAGGTGTCGCTCGCGGTGGGCGAGGTGTCGTACGTCGTCATCCAGGAAGCGCTCACCAACGTGCTGAGGCACGCGGCGGCCGGTTCGGTCCGGGTGGAATGGGCTCGTGTCGACGACCGGCTGCAGCTGGCGGTGCGCGACGACGGTCGCGGTGGCGCGGTGCAGGATGAGGGCATGGGCATCAGCGGCATGCGGGCACGCGTGACGCGACTCGGAGGCTCGCTCCGGGCCGGATCCCGCCCCGGTGGCGGGTTCGAGGTCGTCGCGGAGCTGCCCGCATGACGACCCGGGTGGCACTGGTCGACGACCAGCCGTTGGTGCGGATGGGCCTGGCCGCCCTGATCGCCGCCGAGGACGACCTCGAGCTGGCCGGCGAGGCCGGGGACGGCCGCGAGGCGCTCGGGATGATCCGCCGTACCCGTCCCGACGTCGTGCTCTGCGACGTCAGGATGCCGGTGCGCGACGGCCTCGAGCTGCTCGCCGACGTCACCGCCGACCCCGACCTGGCGTCCGTGCGGGTGGTGATGCTGACGACGTTCGAGCTCGACGAGTACGTCTTCGAGGCGCTCCGCCACGGCGCCAGCGGTTTCCTGCTCAAGGACGCCGAGCCCGCCGACCTGCTCGGTGCGATCCGGGTCGTCGCCGCTGGTGGCTCACTGCTCGCGCCGTCGGTCACCCGCACCGTCATCGAGCACTTCGGCGCCCAGCCCGCCACCCGGCCGCACCCCCGCATCGACGACCTGACCGAGCGCGAGCGCGAGATCGTCGGCTGGGTCGCCACCGGTCGGTCGAACTCCGAGATCGCCGCCGAGCTGGTCGTCAGCCCGGACACCGTCCGCACCCACGTCAGCCGGGCCATGGTCAAGCTCGGCGCCCGGGATAGGGCTCAGCTGGTCGTCTGGGCGATCGAGTCGGGCGTGGGCAAGTGATGTAGGCGTACATCATGAGCCATCGGTCGCGGGTGAGGGCGTCGGAGCCGGCGAGCGGGAGGCCGGTGTCCAGGCCGCGTGTGGGTCAACGTCGACGCATCCGCCTCGTCGGCCAGGACGTGTTCGGCGGCCCATTCGGCGATCGCACGCACGGTGGCGATCTCGCGTTCGGCGATGACGCGTGCGGTGGTCGCGGATCTCGACGAGCAGCTCCTGCGAGCGCGACAACGGAGCCGGCTCGACGGCCTCGTCGACCTCTGCCGCCGGGGCGGTGAGGTCGAAGAGCGGCAACGTTCCGAGATCCATGAGGCACATTCAACCAACCACCACCGACAGTCCGGTGGTGCTCAGGACCCGCCTGTGGACAAGGGATTCGCGATCAACGCCTGGTGGATGGATGGTGGCTCGCCGGGTGGTTCGGGGTGTTCGAGGCTCCTCGCTGCGCTCGTCGCACCTCAACCACCGGTGCGGACCGTGTGCCGGCCGCCGACCGTGACCACCCGTCTTCCCTCGTCCGGCCGGAGGGCAGGGAGCAGCCCAAGCCTCCTGTCACGGAGGGCGGGAACCCGGGGGACCGCCCCCGGACCAACGACGGCGAGCAACCACGTCATCCAAAAATCCTGAGACCCGCCGGATGCCCAAGCCGGCCGCGAGCACCTCAGCAGCTCAGTTGCCCCACTCCGGGTTCCAGCCGTCGACGGTGTCCGCACCGCGGGCGGCGGGGCCGGCGTAGATCGCCGACGGGCGGATCAGGCGGCCGGTGAGCTTCTGCTCGAGGATGTGCGCGGACCAGCCGCCGGTGCGGGCGCACGTGAACATCGAGGTGAACAGGTGCGCCGGCACGTCGGCGAAGTCGAGGACGATCGCGGCCCAGAACTCGACGTTGGTCTCGAGCACCCGGTCCGGGCGGCGCTCCTTGAGCTCGGCGAGCGCGGCCTTCTCGAGCGCCTCGGCGACCTCGTAGCGAGGGGCACCCAGCTCCTTCGCCGTACGGCGGAGAACGCGCGCCCGCGGATCCTCGGCGCGGTAGACGCGGTGGCCGAAGCCCATCAGTCGCTCACCCGAGTCGAGCAGGCCCTTGACGTAGGCGGTCGCGTCGCCGGACTTCTCGACGTCCTCGATCATGCCGAGCACCCGCGACGGGGCGCCGCCGTGCAGCGGGCCGCTCATCGCGCCGATCGCGCCGGAGAGGGCGGCGGCGACGTCGGCGCCGGTCGAGGTGATCACCCGGGCCGTGAAGGTCGAGGCGTTCATGCCGTGCTCGGCCGCGGAGGACCAGTAGGCGTCGATGGCGTGCGCGTGCTTGGGGTCCGCTTCGCCGCGCCAGCGGATCAGGAACTTCTCGGCGAGGGTCTTGCCCTCGTCGACGAGGCGCTGGGGTACGACGGGCTCGTGGAGGTCGCGCGCGGACTGGCCGGCGTACGCCAGGACCATGACCGCGGCGCGGGCGAGGTCCTCCCGGACCTTCTCCGGCGGGGAGTCGTAGGTGTAGCGGATCCCGAAGGCCGGCGCGAGCATCGCGATCGCGGCCTGCAGGTCGACCCGGACGTCGCCGGTGTGGACCGGCAGCGAGAACGGCTCGGCCGGCGGGAGCCCGGGGCTGTAGGAGCCGTCGATGAGCAGGCCCCACACGTTCTCGAACGGCACGCGGCCCACCAGGTCCTCGATGTCGACGCCGCGGTAGCGCAGAGCAGAGCCCTCCTTGTCCGGCTCGGCGATCTGCGTCTCGAACGCGATGACGCCTTCCAGTCCTTCGTGTACCTCAGGCATCCGCAGTCTCCTTCGCCGTGTGCAGAATCATCGGCATTCTGCCCCAACCACTAGGTTCGGCCTATGGCTGGTGCAGATGAGCCCGATCTGGCAGCGCTCCGCAAGGAGTACGGCGAAGCCGGGCTGGCCGAGTCGGACGCCGACCCCGACCCCCTGGCGATGTTCCGCCGGTGGTTCGACGACGCCCGGGCTGCCCACCTGCACGAGCCGAACGCGATGATCGTCGCGACCGCCTCGCCCGACGGCCAGCCAGCCGCCCGGACCGTGCTCCTCAAGGGGCTGAGCGACGACGGGTTCGCGTTCTACACCAACACCTCGTCCGCCAAGGGCCGAGACCTCGCGCACGAGGCGCGCTGCGCCCTGCTCTTCCCGTGGCACCCCCTCGAGCGTCAGGTGCGGGTCGTCGGGGTCGCGGCGCGGCTGACCGACGCCGAGGTCGCGTCGTACTTCGCCGGCCGTCCCCGGGGCGCCCAGCTCGCCGCGCACGCGTCTCCGCAGTCACAGATTGTCGCCAGTCGCGAGGAGCTCACCGCCCGCTATGCCGAGGCGGAGGCGGCGTACGCAGGCGGCGAGGTCCCGGTGCCCCCGCAGTGGGGCGGATACCGGGTGCGGCCGGACACGTTCGAGTTCTGGCAGGGCCGGTCCGAGCGGATGCACGACCGGCTCCGCTACCGGCGTACGCCGTCGGGCTGGCTGCTCGAGCGGCTGGCGCCCTGAGGCTGAGCCCTCGTCAGATGTCCCGGGAGCGGTGCTTCGCGGATCCGCTCGCGCACAGGTAGCGGATCGGCGCCGACGCGCGGGCACCGCCGACGATGGCGACGACCTCGCCCCGCAGCCGGTCGCTGCCCGTGAGCGTCAGGTCGAGGG
This sequence comes from uncultured Actinomycetota bacterium, assembly GCA_963766035.1. Taxonomy (GTDB): domain Bacteria; phylum Actinomycetota; class Actinomycetes; order Propionibacteriales; family Nocardioidaceae; genus Nocardioides. The sequence continues at coordinate 54,661 of CAVXYP010000007.1, forward strand.
TCGCGCGGAGGATCGTCCGGCCGCCGTCCACCGAGAACGCGTCGTGGTCGGTCGCGGTGCCGTCGGGAAGGCGCCACCGAAGATCCACCTCGCCCGGGCCGCCGTCGGCGACGATCGTCGCCGAGATGTGCATCGAGGCACGCGGGCACTCGGCCTGCGGTGGGGTGACGGTGATCGAGATCCTGCGGACGTGCGGGGGAGCCGATCCCGGATCACCCACCGACGTGGTGGGGGTGAACAGCAGCAAGGCTCCCGCGCCACCACCTGCGGCCACCGTCGAGAGACCGAGGAGGATCACGATCGGGCCCAGGACCCGGCGGAACAGGCTGCGTCTCGGCCTTCTCCGGGGCAGGTCGCCGCGAACGAAGACCGGCATCTCGCCGACGACCGGCGTCTCCACAACGGCTGGTGCTTCCACGACGGCTGGTGCCGCTACGAGGGCCGGTGCCTCCACCACGGGCGTTCGCGGCCGCGGGACGGTCGTCGGGGTCGGGACGGTGGCCGCCCGCAGAGGCGGTGGCGAGGCCGGGGCGGGCCGCAGGTTGTTGGTCGGCCACTCCTCGGCGGGGATCGCTTCGAGCGCCTCCACGAGTGCGTGCGGGAACGGCCGCCGGTCCGCCTCGATCGTCAGCGCCAGCTCGAGGATCATCGCCGCGGCCCCGGGAAGCACCGGGAGGGAGTTCGCCATCGCGACCGCATCGGGCGGAGCCAGCGGGTGGACGCCCGTGAGCAGCTCGAAGGCGAGGACCGCGAAGGCGTGCGCGTCCGACCGGCGAGCGGGTTCTCGGTCCGTCCCCGGGGCAGCCGGCTCGGCGGCCGGCCGGGCGAGCGCGGCCCTGCCGTCGGGGAGGATGTAGACCGCCGACGGGCGGAGGTCGCCGTGGACGAGTCCGCTCTCGTGGATCGCCTCGAGGGTGGCGGCCACGTCGTGCAGGGCGTGGAGGGCGGCGGCTGCCGGCAGCGGGGAGACGCTGACCAGGTCGTCGAGCGTGATGTCGGACAGGTCGCCGGTCACCAACCTCGGGTCCTGAGCGAGCCGGTCGAGCTCCCACGCGGGCGCCAGCTCCGGGGTCCTCGTCGGATCGATGATGCGCAGCTCCTGGCGCAGCCGGCGCAGCGTGTTGCGACCATAGGAGTCAATCTCCACGACGGTCATACGCGCGCCTCGTTGCCGGTTCCTCCCCGTGAGTCCCACGGTAGGACGCGCCGAGCCGCATGGCCGCTGGATCTTCCGGTTCTTTACCGGACCGAGACCCAAATCATCCGAACGGATAGCCCGGCCGGCGGCTGAAGACCGACTATCGCGCCCGCCGCAGCCGGTACCCGCCGCCGATGACGCGGTAGCCCAGCTGGGCGTTCACCCTCCGGATGCCGGCGTTGGCTTCCTCGTTCATGGTCTGGCTGAGTGTGGCGCCGGCCTCGGCTGCGAGCAGGTGGCCGTGCTGCTTGAGGGCGAACGCGAGGTTCCGGCCGCGGAACGTCCTGGCGACGCCGGTGTAGCCGATGTCGAGCACACCGTTCCTGACCTCGCCGACGATGATCGCGGCCGGGGCACCATCGACCCGGAGCAGCACAGCGAGCGGTCGCTCGGACTTGCCGGCGTTGCGCCGGAAGTCGTCGAGCGTCGCGACGAACCCCTCGTCCGCCTCGGGGTTGGTCTGGCTGTCGGCGAGCATCGCCGCGACCGCCTCCTCGTCGTCGAACTCGAGGGCAGAGACGTCCTCGAAAGTGACGCCGTCGGCGACCGTGGGCGACGGCAGGTCGACCAGCTCCAGCTCGGACTCGATGCCGTGCTGGGTCACGGCGTAGCCGTGGGCGATAGCGATCTCGAGGGACTCGTGCTCCTCGTCGTCGACCGACATCCCGATCGTGGAGATGTCGGGAGGCAGGCTCTCGAGGAGAGCCCGATGGAGTGCCCCGCCCGCGCCCTTGCGCTCGTGGGCATGGGCCACGACCACGTTGACCATCGCGAATCCCGGAGGGAACCACGGTCCCCGGAGCGCACTTCCGACCCCGGCGAGCGTGCCGTCGTCGTACGCCGCGCGCAGGTCGAACAGCTCCATCGTCTCAGCGTGGGTGAACATCCACTCGGCTTGCGCCCGCCGCAGTCGTGGCAGGCGAGCCATCCGGAGCTGGACCAGTGGTTCGTACGACGACGGCTCGTGCGCTCGGATCTCGATGGCCATGGGAGTGTCCCGCTACCGCGGCCGACGGATCCGGTAGTCGCCGGCGACGACCCGGTAGCCGAGCTTGGCGTTGACGTGCCGGATGCCGGCGTTGGTCTCCTCGTTGGTGGTGGAGCTGCGGGTTGCTCCGGCCGCGGCGGCCTGGAGGTGGGCGGCCTGCTTGAGGATGAAGGCGAGGTTGCGACCGCGGAACGCCTGGCCGACGCCGGTGTAGTGGATGAAGAGGGTGGCGTCCTTGATCTCGCCGGTGATGATCGCGGCCGGCGCGCCTTCGACGCGCGCGAGCACGGCGAACGGATGGCCCAGCTCGGCCTGCTCCTTCCGGACCTCGTCCAGCCGCGCGACGATCCCGTCCTCGACCGCCTCGGGGTTGGTCTGGCTGTCGACGAGCAACGCGTCGATCGCTTCGGCGTCCGGGAACTCGAGTCCGGTGACGTCCTCGATCGTCACGTCCGCCGGCACCTCCGGCTCCGGAAGATCGACCAGCTCCAGCTGCGACCTGATGCCGTGCTGCTCGATCGCGTAGCCCCAGTGCTGCGCGATCGTGAGCGACTGCTCGTCGAGGTCGTCGACCAGGCTGGCGAGCACGGTCGCGGAGTCGGGAAGCGTGGTCGTGAGCTCGGCCTTCAGCGCGGTGCCGATCCGCTTGCCCGCGTGCTCGGCGGCGACCACGACCGCGAGGATCGCCCAGTCCGGTGGGAAGGCGAGCGGTCGCGCGGTGAAGCCCCAGCCGGCGAGCTCGCCGTCGACGTACGCCGCCCGGAAGTTGCGCCAGTTCCAGACGCTCTCGAGCGTGAAGACGCCACCGGCCGCCGCCCGCTCCCACCGCGGCATCCGGGCCAGCTGCAGGTCGAGCATCGCGTCGTACGACGACGGGTCCGGCGTGGTGATCTCCATGGGCTGATCGTGCCCGATGATCGACGACGCTGCAGCGAATATCGTTTGTGAGTGAGTGCTCACTCACTTAAACTGGCGCGGTGGTGGTGGAGCAACGACGGGAGCGGGCGCGGCCGATGTCGCCGGAGGAGCGGCGCGAGGCCTTGATCGCCGTCACCCTGCCGCTGCTCCACGAGCACGGGCGCAACGTCACGACCCGGCTGATCGCCGAGGCTGCCGGTGTCGCCGAGGGCACGATCTTCCGGGTGTTCCCGTCCAAGGACGAGCTCATCGACGCGGCCGTGGCCAAGGCGTTCGAGCCCGGCCGGATGCTCGACGACGTGCGGGCGATCCCGAGCGAGCTGCCGTTGCGCGAGCGGGCACTGGCCCTCACCAGGCTGATGCAGCGCCGGTTCACCCGGGTGTTCCTGCTGATGCGCAAGCTCGGCATGGCGGGCCCTCCCGAGCCGTCGCCGAACGAGCCGGACCGCGTGCGTGTGATGGACGAGACCCTCCAGGCCATGATCGACGTGATCGGCCTCGACCAGGACGAGCTGCGGGTGCCCGCCGCCGAGGTCGTACGGCTGCTGCGGCTGCTGACCTTCTCCGGGACCCACCCCAAAGTCACGTTCGGCGCCCCCCTGACCGCCGAGGACATCGTGGACACCGTGCTGTACGGCGCGGTGACGCGGGATCGGAAGGACCTGTGATGCTGAGGCGTCTCCTGCGCGACTACCTCTCGCCGTACCGCGGCTGGTTGACGGCGATCGTTGCCCTCCAGTTCACAGCGACCGTCGCGATGCTCTACCTGCCCAGCCTCAACGCCGACATCATCGACAACGGCGTCGCCCGGGGCGACACCGGCTACATCGTCCGGCTCGGCGCGATCATGCTCGCGGTCTCCCTGCTCCAGGCGGCCTGCTCGATGTCGTCGGCGTGGTTCGGCAGCCAGGCCGCGATGGCGTGCGGCCGCGACCTGCGGGCCGCCGTGTTCCAGAGGATCGGCAGCTTCTCGAGCCGCGAGGTCGCGGCGTACGGCGCGCCGTCGCTGATCACGCGTGCGACGAACGACGTCCAGCAGGTGCAGATGCTCGCGATGATGACCTGCTTGATGGCGGTCACCATCCCGATCATGATGGTCGGCGGCATCGTGATGGCGATGCGGGAGGACTTCGGGCTCTCCTGGTTGGTCGTCGTGGTCGTGCCCGTGCTGTTCGTCTGCATCGGCATCGTCGTCTCCAACATGATCCCGGCGTTCCGCTTCGTGCAGCAGCGGCTGGACGATGTCAACCGGGTGCTCCGCGAGCAGATCACCGGCATCCGGGTGGTCCGTGCGTTCGTCCGGGAGCCCAACGAGACCAAGCGGTTCGCCGAGTCGAACGACGACCTGACCGCGATGTCGGTCCGCGCCGGACGGTGGATGGCTGCGATGTTCCCGCTGGTGATGGTCGTGTCGAACGTCGCCAGCGTCGGCGTCATCTGGTTCGGCGGTCACCGGGTCGACAACGGCCAGATGGAGGTCGGGTGCGTTGACCGCGTTCCTCGCCTACCTGATGCAGATCCTGATGTCGGTGATGATGGGCACCTTCATGCTGATGATGTGGCCGCGGGCCTCGGTCAGCGCCGACCGGATCGCCGAGGTGCTCGACACCGGCTCGTCGATCGCACCACCGACCGCCCCGGTGACGGAGGTCGCCCTCGCCGGCCACCTCGACCTCGAGGACGTGGGATTCACCTATCCCGGCGCCGAGGCCCCGGTCATCGACGGTGTCTCGCTGTCGGTGCGACCGGGTCGGACCGTCGCCGTCATCGGCTCCACCGGCGCCGGCAAGACGACGCTCGTCAACCTGGTGCCGCGGCTCCTCGATGCCACGACCGGGCGGGTGCTCATCGACGGCGTCGACGTCCGCGATCTGGAGCCGGAGATGCTGTGGTCGCGGATCGGGCTGGTGCCGCAGCGGGCGTTCCTCTTCACCGGCACCGTCGCGTCCAACCTCCGCTACGGCGACTCCGACGCGTCCGACGACGAGCTGTGGCGGGCGCTCGAGATCGCGCAGGCGGCCGACTTCGTGCGCGCGATGCCCGAGCAGCTCCACGCCCCGATCGCGCAGGGTGGCACCAACGTCTCCGGCGGACAGCGGCAGCGGCTCGCGATCGCGCGGGCCTTGGTACGCCGCCCCGAGATCTACCTCTTCGACGACGCCTTCTCGGCACTCGACGTCGCGACCGACGCCCGGCTGCGGGCGGCGCTGCGATCCGAGGTGATCGCCGCAGGCGACGCCGCGGTGGTCATCGTCGGCCAGCGCATCGCCACCATCCGCGACGCCGACGAGATCCTGGTGCTCGAGGACGGCAAGGTCGTCGGTCGCGGCACTCACGAGCAGCTGCTGGAGGACAACCCGACCTACCAGGAGATCGCAGCCAGCCAGGGGATCATCGCGGGGGCAGCGGCATGAGCGCCTCGACCAAGCCCGCCACGATGAAGCAGACCGAGCGGGTCGTGCAGGGCCCCGGTGTCGGTCGCGGCCCGTTCGGCGGCGGCATGGTCGGCCAGAAGGCTCACGACTTCCGCGCCTCGGGGCGGCGGCTGCTCGGGCTGCTGCGGCCCGCCCGGTGGCGCGCGATCGCCGTACTCCTGCTGGCGGCGGGGAGCGTGGCCTCGGTCGTCGTCGGCCCCTACCTGCTGGGCAAGGCGACCGACAAGGTCTTCAACGGCTTCATCGGCAAGCAGCTGCCCGAGGGAACCACCAAGGCCGATGCCGTCAACGCGGCGGAAGGGCGAGGAGACCACCAGCTCGCCGACTTCCTGCGCGGCCTCGACATCGTGCCCGGCCAGGGGGTCGACTTCGGCGCCGTCGGCCACGTGCTGATGCTGGCGCTGATGATCTACGTTGCCGGCCAGGTGCTCGGCTTCCTCCAGGGCTGGCTGGTCAACGACGTCGTGCAGGAGACGGTCCGCCAGATGCGGTCGGACGTCGAGGAGAAGATCCACCGGCTGCCGCTGTCCTACTTCGACCGCCAGCCGCGCGGAGAGCTGCTCAGCCGCGTCACCAACGACATCGACAACGTCGCGCAGAACCTGCAGCAGACGATGAGCCAGCTGCTCACCTCGCTGCTGATGGTCGTCGGGGTGCTCGGGATGATGTTCTGGGTCTCGCCCCTGCTCGCCGTCATCGCCTTGGTCTCGGTGCCGATCGCGATGGTCGTGACCAGTCGGATCATGAAGCGCTCGCAGAGCCAGTTCATCAACCAGTGGCGCCAGACCGGCCGGCTCAACGGCCAGGTCGAGGAGGCCATCTCCGGCCACGCGCTGGTGACCGTCTTCGGTCAGCGCAAGGCGGTCGAGGCGGAGTTCGCGGAGGCCAACGGGCAGCTCTACGAGTCGTCCTACCGCGCGCAGTTCGTCAGCGGCCTGGTGATGCCGCTGATGATGTTCATCGGCAACCTCAACTACGTCGTGATCGCCGTCATCGGTGGGCTGCGGGTCACCAGCGGGTCGATGTCGCTGGGCGAGGTGCAGGCGTTCATCCAGTACTCCCGGATGTACACCCAGCCGATCACCCAGATCGCCTCGATGGCCAACCTGCTGCAGTCCGGCGTCGCCTCCGCCGAGCGGGTGTTCGAGCTCCTCGACGCCGAGGAGGAGGTGGCGGCCGTCCGTCGTACCCAGCATCCGGGTCCTGGTTCGGTCGATTCCACGACGGATTTGGCGGGTACGACGCGCGGTGAGGTGGCGTTCGAGGACGTGTCGTTCTCCTACGAGCCCGACGAGCCGCTCATCGAGGACCTCTCGCTGGTCGCCCGGCCGGGCGAGACGGTCGCGATCGTGGGACCCACCGGCGCCGGCAAGACCACGCTGGTCAACCTGATCATGCGGTTCTACGAGCTCGACGGCGGGCGGATCACCCTCGACGGCGTCGACATCACCGCCATGCCGCGCGCCGACCTCCGCAGCCGGATCGGCATGGTGCTGCAGGACACCTGGCTGTTCGAAGGCACGATCCGCGACAACATCGCCTACGGCCGTCCGGACGCGACCGAGGAGCAGATCCGGGAGGCGGCGCGGGCGACGTACGTCGATCGCTTCGTGCACTCGTTGCCCGAGGGCTACGACACCCGCGTGGACGACGAGGGCAGCAACCTGTCGGCCGGCGAGCGCCAGCTGATCACGATCGCCCGCGCGTTCCTCGCGCAGCCGGCGCTGCTGATCCTCGACGAGGCGACGTCGTCGGTCGACACCCGCACCGAGCTGTTGCTGCAGCACGCCATGGCGGCGCTGCGGACCGACCGCACGTCGTTCGTGATCGCGCACCGGCTCTCGACCATCCGCGACGCGAACCTGATCCTGGTCATGGAGCACGGCCGGATCGTCGAGCAGGGCTCGCACGCCGAGCTGCTCGAGCGGGGCGGCGCCTTCGCGCGGCTGCACGCTGCCCAGTTCGCCGCGGCCGCCACCTAAATCCCGTTGTGCCGAGGGCGGCGGCGACCTACGTTTGTCGGACACGAGAAAGGAGGTGATCCGAGGAATGTATTCCTATAGGACGCGTGAGGTGGTTGCCGGTTAGGCAACCCCAGCGACGGGGTGGGATCACCCCGTTCTCTGAAGCCGGGCTGCCGGCCAATCCAACGCAGCCACCCGACCCGCAGGCGAACCGGGCACGTCCCCCGGTGCGGTCCACCCGGACCACGCCTGCGGGTCGCCTGCGTTTCCCGCGAGTCGGCTCGTCTTACCCGTGAATGCGCGCTGAGTCGGCTCATCTTCGGTACGGAACTGGACCAAGATGAGCCGACTCGGTGCCCTACGGCACCGAAGACGAGCCGACTCGGCGATTGCACTCCGGCGGGAAGTTGACCCCGACAACTAATCGCGAATAAGGTTGATGGCATCAACCAATCTTCCGAGTAGTGAACCGAGGCGCATCCCGCATGACCCAGGCAGCAACCGCCGAGCAGAGCGGCCAGATGTCGCATCGCGAGATCATGGAGGCGCTCACCGGCCTGCTCCTCGCGATGTTCGTCGCGATGCTGTCGAGCACGGTCGTGAGCAACGCCCTGCCGGCGATCGTGACCGACCTGCACGGCAACCAGACCGGCTACACCTGGGTGGTCGTCGCGACGTTGCTGACGATGACCGCGACCACGCCGATCTGGGGCAAGCTCGCCGACCTCGCGAGCAAGAAGATCCTCGTGCAGTCCGCGCTGGTCATCTACTCGGCCGGCTCGCTGATCGCCGCGTTCGCGCCCAACATGGGCGTCCTCATCGGCGCTCGCGCCGTCCAGGGCCTGGGCGTCGGCGGTCTCACCGCCCTGGTGCAGGTCGTCATCGCGTCGATGGTCTCGCCGCGGGAGCGCGGCCGCTACAGCGGCTACATCGGTGCGGTCTTCGCCACCGCGACCGTGAGCGGCCCGCTGCTGGGTGGCCTGATCGTCGACAGCCCGCTCGGTTGGCGGGGCTGCTTCTTCGTGGGCCTGCCGATCGCGGCGATCGCGTTCGTCGTGCTCCAGAAGACGCTGCACCTGCCGGTGATCAAGCGGGAGGTGTCGATCGACTACCTCGGCGCCACCCTGATCATGGCCGGCGTCAGCCTGATCCTGGTGTGGGTGTCGCTCGCCGGCACCGACTTCGGCTGGGTCTCGCACCACCAGCGCCCTGATGGTCGGTGGCGGGCTGGTGCTCGTCGCCGTCGCGCTGTACGTCGAGGCGCGGGTCGCGACCGAGCCGGTGATCCCGCTCCGGCTGTTCAAGGACCGCACCATCTCCCTCGCGACCGTCGCCTCGGTGATGATCGGCGTCGCGATGTTCGGCGCGACCGTCTACCTGAGTCAGTACTTCCAGCTCGCCCGCGGCATGACGCCCGACCGAGGCCGGCCTGATGTCGATCGCGATGGTCGGCGGCCTGCTCGTCTCGAGCACGGTCACCGGCCGGATCATCACCGCGACCGGGCTGTGGAAGCGCTACCTCGTCGGCGGCACGGCTGCTGGTCCTGGTCGGGATCGGCGCTGCTCGGCACCATCGACGCCGACACCCCGCTCACGGTCGTCGGCGGCTACATGCTCGTGGCCGGCCTCGGCATCGGCGCCACCATGCAGAACCTCGTGCTCGCCGTGCAGAACACCGCCGACCCGAGCGGACCTCGGCGCCGCCAGCTCGGTCGTCGCGTTCTTCCGCTCGATGGGTGGCTCGATCGGCGTCTCTGCGCTCGGCGCGGTGCTCGCGCACCAGGTGTCGGGCAGCGTCAAGGACGGCGTCGCGGGCTGGCGGCGGACGGCCGGCTCAGCCCGGAGCAGCTCGCCTCGATGGAGCACTCCACCGGCGACATCCCCGACCTCAGCGCCCTGCCGGGGCCGGTCCAGGCGCTCTACGAGACTGCGATGGGCAGCGCGACCGGTCACCTGTTCCTGATCGCGGTGCCGTTCGCGATCGTCGCGTTCCTGTGCGTCCTGTTCATCAAGGAGGTCGCCGCTGCGCACCCACGTCGGTCCGCCGAGGCGGCCGCCCCGAGGCGACCGGCGAGCTCGAGGAGGCCGCGCGATGAGCGCGGAGCCGAGCCGGCCCAACGACGCGCTCCGCCAGCTCGAGCAGGAGGTCGGCGTCCTCATCCGGCGGGTCCGCCGGGTCATCGGCGAGCGGGCCCGCGCCGTGCACCCCGAGCTGCAGCCGGCGTCGTACCTGATGCTCGGCTACGTGCTCCGACGAGGGTCCGCTCCGGGCCTCGGCACTGTGCACGGCCTTCGACATCGACAAGGGCGCGGTCAGCCGGCAGGTGCAGCACCTGCATCGACCTCGGGCTGGTCGACCGCACGCCCGACCCCGAGGACGGCCGGGCGACCCTGCTCTGCGTCAGCGACGGAGGGCCACGACGCCTCGGGGACGTCGCCGACCACCGGCGCAAGCTGCTCGCCGAGCGGCTCGGCGACTGGTCGGCCGACGAGCTCGAGGCGTTCGGGGCGATGCTCCGCCGCTACAACGACGGCGCTCTCCGACGACGCTGCCAGCTAGCGGTTGCGCGCAGCCAGACCGCGGTGTTCGGCGGCAGCGCGGTCGCCGACTGGCCCGCTGCTGATGACCACCTCGCCGCGCGGGCAGCTTGACCGGGCGCTGGCCCGCGTTGAGCAGGACGGTCACGTCGCCGCGTCGTACGACGAGGACGTTGCCCTTCGCCTCGGCCACGCAGGCCTCGTCGGTGCCGCGCACCCACGTCGCGGCGGGCAGCCAGCGCGCGACGGTAGAACGCCAGCGTCGAGGGTCGTCGGCCTCCTGCGCCGCGACCGTGAGGCCCGCCCAGTCGGTCGGCTGCGGGATCCAGGGCTGGCTCGCTCGCCCGGCCCGAAGGCGTACGGCGGCGCGTCGCCGGCCCACGGGCAGCGGCACCCGGCAGCCGTCCCGCCCCGGCTCGCCGGTGCGGAACCAGGAGGGGTCCTGGCGCGCCTCGGGCGGCACGTCGACCTGCTCGAGGTCCGAGCTCCTCGCCCTGGTAGAGGTACGCCGAACCCGGCAGCGCGAGCATCACCAGCGTCGCCGCGCGGGCGCGGGCGAGCCCGACCGGCCCGCCGCCGTACCGCGTCGGGTGGCGGACGACGTCGTGGTTGCTGAGCACCCACGTCGGTGGGGAGGCGTGCGCAGTGCGAGCGCGGCGATCGAGCTGTTGACGACCTGCGGCGAAGTCGCGGGCCGACCAGTCGGTGGCGAGCCAGCCGAAGTTGAAGGCCTGGTGCAGCTCGTCGGGTCGGACGAACTCCGCCATCGACTCCGCGGTCTGGGTCCAGGCCTCGGCGACGCCGATCCGGTCGCCGCCGTGAGGCTGCGGCGTGCTCTCGAGGACGTGGCGCCAGCGCCGGTAGACGTCGTGCACCTCGGGCTGCTCCCACATCGGCTCGTCGCTGAGCACCCGCTCGACCATCGACCGGGCGGCCTTCGGCTGTCGTCTTGCCGCGCTTGTCTGGCTTGGCCTCGGTCGCCTTCGGGCGGACCTGGTCGCGCAGGGTCGCCTCCTTGTAGAGGCCGTGCGCGACGTCGACCCGGAAGCCGTCGACGCCGCGGTCGAGCCAGAAGCGCAGCACGCCCTCGAACATGTCGCCGACCTCGGGGTTGCGCCAGTCGAGGTCGGGCTGGGTGGTGTCGAACAGGTGCAGATACCACTGGCCTGCTTGCCGGCATCCGGCACCCGCGTCCATGCCGGCCCACCGAAGATCGAGTGCCAGTTGTTGGGCGGCTGGTTGCCGTCGGGGCCCTTACCGTCGCGGAACAGGTAGCGCGCGCGTTCAGGCGAACCCGGGGGAGCGGCCAGCGCTGCCTGGAACCAGACGTGCTGGTCGGAGGTGTGGTTGGGCACCAGGTCGACGATCACCCGCAGGCCGAGCTCGTGGGCCGGTCGAGCAGCGCGTCGGCGTCGGCGAGGCTGCCGAAGAGCGGGTCGACGTCGGTGTAGTCGGCGACGTCGTAGCCGTGGTCCTTCTGGGGCGAGGTGTAGAACGGCGTGATCCAGAGCGCGTCGACGCCGAGGTCGCGGAGGTAGGGCAGCCGCGAGGTGATGCCGGGGAGGTCGCCGATGCCGTCGCCGTGGCCGTCGGCGAAGCTGCGGACGTAGACCTGGTAGACGACGGCTTCGTGCCACCAGGTCACTGGAACTCCTGCGGGTCGATCGCGATCCAGACATGTTCGGCGGTGGCGACGACCGCCGTCGTCGCCGTAGAGCGTTGCTGCGGTCAGGGTCTTGCGTCCGTCGGCCTGGCGCTGCTCGCCGACGACGACGTAGCCGCTCCGGGGTCCGGCAGGTGGTCGGACCTCCACGGTGATCGGGCCGAGCACGAACGGCCGCCCCTCGAGGTCGCTGGACCAGCCGCCGGGGCAGTCGAGTGCTGCCCAGGTGATGGGCACACTGTCTCGTACGGCGTCCACGTGCTCGCCACGTCCTCGGCGATGTCGCGGCGAGCAACGGTCCTGCGAAGATCCGCAGCCCGTCGCCGGGTCGGCGGTCCGTGCCGCACACGAAGCAGCGGGTGAACGGGTGGTGGGCGTGTCCGCGGAACGCGGCCTCGGCGTCGGCGGCGATCCCGATGCCCACGGGGGCGACCGGCGTGGGGCTGGACTCGGCGTAGATCGCGTCGGCGACGGGCCGGCCGTCGTGGGTGAGCGTGGCGCCAGCGGCCGTCGGCGCCACGTTCATCGGCGTCTCGAGGGGCGGGGGTTGCCGCAGGGTCACCGTGACCGCCCGGCCCACGCCCCGGCCGGGGAGGGTCGACGCCAGGGCGCCGGCGACCCAGCCTCCGTTGCCGGATCGGGGCGGACCGTTGAAGCGGCGCGGGACGATGAGCGTGGTCACGCGCCAGCCTGCCAGGGGGGGCCGATAGGACAGAATGGAGCAGTGAGCGATCTCATCGACACCACCGAGATGTACCTCCGCACGATCTATGAGTTGGTCGAGGAGGGCATCACGCCTCTGCGCGCCCGCATCGCCGAGCGCCTGCACCAGAGCGGACCGACGGTCTCGCAGACGGTGGCGCGGATGGAGCGCGACGGACTCCTCACGGTCGAGGGCGACCGCCACCTCGAGCTGACCGAGGACGGCAAGCGTTTCGCCACCCGCGTGATGCGCAAGCACCGGCTCGCCGAGCGGCTGCTCGTCGACGTGATCGGTCTCGACTGGGAGCTCGTCCACGAGGAGGCGTGCCGCTGGGAGCACGTCATGTCCGAGACCGTGGAGCGCCGCCTGCTCGAGCTGCTCAACCACCCGACCGAGTCGCCGTACGGCAACCCGATCCCGGGCCTCGACGAGCTCGGCGAGGAGAAGGTCGGCGAGACGTTCATGACCGACGTCGAGTCGCTGACCAAGGCGGCCGGCCCGGAGAGCTCGCGCCCTGGTCCGCCGCATCTCCGAGGAGATGCAGAAGGACGAGGCCCTGATGAAGGCGATGCGCCGCGTCGGTGCCCTGCCCGACAAGACGATCACGATCCAGGCGACCGCCGACGGCGTGCTGGTCGGCTCCGGTGGCGAGACCGCCGAGATCTTCCCCGAAGCGGCCGATCACATCTTCGTGAAGCGGCTCTGATCCTCAGGGTATCCGCGGTGCGGGTTCATCAAGGTATGTCGATGAACCCGCACTTCCCGTGGTGAGCACGCCATGGGAAGTGCAACTCGGCTACATACCTTGATGAATCCGCAGGGGCGCCGCCAGCGTCGGTAGCCACTCGCTGGTGCCGTCGGCCACCCGGTGGGTTGCGAGCGCGTCGCCCGGGTCGGGCCGCGGTTGACGATCACGACGGGTACGTCGCGCTGCGCGGCGCGGCGGACGAAGCGCAGGCCGCTCATCACGGTCAGGCTCGACCCGGCGACGAGCAGTGTGCCGTCGGTGTCCGCGAGCGCTTCGACGGCGTGCGTAGCAGCGGACGACCCG
>CAVXYP010000008.1:0-45417 GCA_963766035.1 uncultured Actinomycetota bacterium
CATTGCGAACGAGACGCGCTACCAACTGCGCCACAGCCCCAAACTGCTAGGAAACGCTAGCACCCGGGTGCTGGCCGTTCCGAATCCAGGTGGACTCGGATGCAGGCGACGCGTCAGGCGCCGGAGACCCGGCGCTCCTCGGGCTCTGCCTGCTTGACGCGCTGCTCGACGCGCTGCTCGGCGCGTTGCTCGTCGGCCTCGCGGGCGAGGGTCGAGTCGGCGGCGTTGCGGCCAGAGCTCCAGACACCGGTGGAGTCGAGGTCGATGGTGCGGACGGTGCGGCCGGCGGCGGCCTTGGCGACGTACGTCGGCAGCGTGACGGGCACCGGATCCCAGCCGTCGGCTTCGGCCGCGACGGCGACGTCGGCCTGCACCGCGGGGATCTCCTCGGTGTTGTCGCCGGCCTCCTCCTCGGCGATCACCTGGTCGGCGAGGGTGGTCCGGCGCTTGCGGACCGGAACCGCGCTGGCGGTCCGAGTGGCGCGCTCGCTGCGCACCATGAGTCGGCAGGCCACGAGCCAGGCCACAAGGAGCGTGGCCGGGACCGCAGCCCATGCCCAGCCGATCGTGCCGGTCGCGGCGAGCGCGACGACGGCGACGACGGCGAGGGAAATCGTGGCGAGGACCCGGCGCCGGCGCCGGGCCGCCCGCACGGCAGCGACCTTGCGGGCACGGAGCTGGGCAGGGGTCGGAGCTGCGGGCTCGGCGGTCGGGTCGGGCTCGGCGGCCTTCGTCGTACCTGACCTCCGGACGACCAGTGCCGCCTTGGTGGCAGAGACCGGCTCGCGTCGGGCGAGCACCCGGACCCGGTCGGAGAAGCTCTCGACCGACCGGCTGGCCCGGTCGATCTCGTGGTGCTTGAGCGCCTTGGGGACGAGGTAGGCGGCCCAGGCAACCGCTAGGGCGACGAAGATCAACGCGCTCAGGTCCACACCCGAGAGGCTAGGCCGGGCCATGGCGTTCGGGACGTATGTCTATCGGTGTGTCACAGATTGACTCGTGTGACTGATGAGACCGGCGTCGTTACCGCCACTTGGCCGACGCCCGGCAGCAGAACTTGCGCGACACTTTCGACATGGTGCAGGTGCTCCCCTCCGGCCGGGTGACGTTCGCGTTCACCGACGTCGTGGGCAGCACTCTTGCGTTCACCGACCACGGCCCGGCGTATGCCGAGGCGATGCCCGCGCTGCATGCCCAGATCGAAGAGCTGACCGTCGCGCACGGCGGGGTGGTGGTCAAGACCGAGGGCGACGGCGCGTTCCTCGCGTTCCCCGATGCGGCCGGCGCCGTCCGTGCGCTGCGCGCCCTTCAGGCGCAGCTGGACCGGGAACCCGCCGAAGGCTTGTGGCTTCGGATCCGCGCGGGCGCCCACACCGGGACGGCCGAACCGGTCGGCGGCGACTACCTCGCCCTGGCCGTGCACGTCGCGGCCCGCGTCGCCTCGGCCGCGGGTGCGGGTCAGGTGCTGGTCTCCGAGAGCCTGCTCGACCACCTCGATGCCGCGGCTCTCGACGAGGTCCGGCCGATCGAGGTGGGCGTCTTCGAGCTCAAGGACGTCCGCGAGCCGATGCAGCTGTGGCGGGTCGCTGGAGACGACGCGGCGCCGCGCGCCACCCCGGCCCGGCCGACGAACGTGGCGACCGCCCACAGCAGCTTCGTGGGAAGGGACCTGGAGCTCGATGAGCTCGACCGGCTCCTCGGCTCTGCCGGCCTGGTGACGATCGTGGGCCCGGGCGGCGTGGGCAAGACCCGGCTGGTCAGTGAGTACGCCGTCCGCAACGCCCCCGAGCGCAACGGCGGGATCTGGCTGGTCGAGCTCGCGCACCTGACGGCGCAGGACCAGGTGCCGGCCGCGGTGGCCCTCACCCTCGGGCTGTCGGGACCGCAGACGCCCGAGGGCCTGGCGACGGAGCTGGCTCGCAGGGGAGCGCCGCTGCTGATCCTGGACAACTGCGAGCACGTGGCCGACGCCGCCGCCGATCTGATCGCGGAGGTGATGCTCCTCCAGCCGGCACTCTCCGTCGTCGCGACGAGCAGGGAGCCCCTCGACGTCGAGGGTGAACGTGTGCAGCGGCTGATGCCCCTCACCGTCGCAGAGCCGACGACCGCACGAGCGCCGGTCGCGTCGCCGGCCGAGCAGCTGTTCCTGTCGCGGGCTCGGACCGCGGGGGGCAGTGTGCGCGGCGATGACCTGGCCGTCGTCACCGACATCTGCCGCCTCCTCGACGGGCTCCCCCTTGCCGTCGAGCTGGCCGCAGCGCGGGTCGCCTACCTGTCGCCGCACGACCTCCTCGCCGAGCTGCAGCGCGGTGACTTCCAGCTGCGCCGCCGAGGTGGCGCTCAACGGCAACGAAGCCTGGAGGCCCTGGTCGGCTGGAGCCTGGATCTCCTGGAACCGGCGCACCGCGACGCACTGCTCGTGCTCTCGGTGTTTCCCGGGAGGTTCACGAGTGACATGGCTCGTCATGTCCTGGAGGCCGTGGCTGGTCTTCGGCCCGGGGCGCTGCCCGAGCTCGCCCGTCGGTCACTGCTCGACCTCGACGGCACCGACTACCGGATGCTGGTCACGGTCCGCGACGTGATGAAGGCAGAGCTGTCGAGCCGACCGGAGCTGTACGACACCGCCATGTCCGGGCTCTTCGCATGGGGCGTCGAGATGTCAGAGCCAGGAGCGCGTCGCCGCGAGGTGCGCAGAGGGATGACCGAGTCGCAGGCCCGCTCGCTGGAGATCGTCCTCGGCTGGGCCGTGCCCGCACGCCGGGAAGGGTGCGGCCCCGTCATGCAGACGCTGACGGCCTGGTTGCTCGCTCACACGCCGAGCCAGATCGCGCGGAGCCTCGCGCGCGACGTACTCCTCGGACCTCCGCCGACCTCGAGCGACGAGGTTCGGTTGCACGCCGCTTCCATCCGGTTGGCCGCGGGCCTCGCGTTCAGCGACACCGTGTCGGTCGACAAGGCGCGCAACCTCCTCACCGCTGCGCGCATCTACGACGGAGAGGATTCGGAGGGATTCGTCTACGCGGCCAACGTGGCTGCGTCGGTCCTCGGACGACACGGCCAGCTCGACGAGGCGCTGGTGCTGCAGCGCCGGCTGGTCGAGCTCGCGGCCGACGACCTGGACCAGTCCGTCGCTCTGACCGACCTCGGGGTCACCCACCACCTCTTGGGGGACCTGGACGAGGCAGAGCGGCTGTACCGGGAAGCGCTGACCGTCACGACCGAGGACAACCCCAACTACTTCGTCGTGATGGGCAACGTGGGTGAGGTCCTGCTCGACGCGGGTCGTCTCGACGAGGCCGCGGAGCAGTTCCGGACGACGATCCGGCTCACCCACGGACGGGTCACGCTCAACGCGTGGGCGATGGGGCTGTTGGTCGTGACCGAGGCAGAACGAGGCGCCGTCGACGCCGTCCGGGCGCTCGCTGGCGAGGCCGAGTCCGCACTGGAGGACGTCGTACGCTCCGACGCCTCGGTGTCCTACGTCCTCGATCGACTGCGGGAGACACTCGCGCGGCTGCCCGTCTGACGGCGGGAGTCAATGAGCGGCCGAGGCGTCCCCATCGGATTCCTCGAGCCGGGCGAGCAGTCCGCGGGGGCACTCGTCCTTGGTGATCGCGAAGATCCGGTGGTCGCGCCAGTCGCCGTCGATGTGCAGGAACCGCGGTGCGTAGCCGATCTCGCGGATGCCGAGCTTCTCCACGACCCGCAGCGAGTTGGTGTTCTCCGGCCGGATGCAGATCTCGAGCCGGTGCAGCTTGCCGGCGAAGAAGCAGTGGTCGGCCGCCATGGCCACCGCCCTCGGCATGACCCCGCGACCGGCGAACTCCTGGGAGATCCAGTAGCCCACCGAGGCGAACTGCGCCGACCCCCGCACGATGTTGTTGATGCTCACCTGGCCGGCGAAGCGGCGATCGACCTCGATGACGAAGGGGTACGTCGTGCCGCGGCGGGCGGCGCGGGTCTGTCGCCGGACGACGGCACCGAACGTTGCCGGCCGGGCGTCGCCCCCGGGCGGCACGGTGGCCTCCCACTGGGACAGCCAGGCCGCGTTGCGGCGCCGCGTCTCCCGCCAGGACCGTGCGTCGGAGCGCCGGATCGGGCGCAGCGTGACCGTGGGATCGGTGCCGGACAGGAGCTGGTTGGGCCACGCGCGACCGGGGATGGAGGTGATCATCCGCTCACGCGCGAGCCGGCGCAGCTGCTCCTCGGAGCTCAATGGTCGCTCCCGCTGACCTGCTCGACCGCATGGAGGAGCACCGGCCGGAGCACGTCGAGCGCGTCCTTCACGCCGCCCCGTGAGCCGGGCAGGTTGACGACGACGCAGTCGCCGGCGACGCCCGCGAGACCCCTGGACAGCGCCGCGGTCGGCACGCCCTTGGCGACGCCGGCGGCGCGGATCGCCTCGGCCAGGCCAGGGACCTCGCGGTCGAGCAGCGGACGGGTGACCTCCGGGGTCTGGTCGGTCGGCGTGAGTCCGGTGCCGCCGGTGGTGAGGACGGCGCGCGCGCCTCCGCGCACGGCCAGCGCGATCGCCGCGCCGACCGGCTCCCCATCGGGTCGCACCACCGGCTCGTCGACGTCGAACCCGAGGGCGCGCAGTGCGTCGACGATGAGCGGACCGGTCGTGTCGTCGTACACCCCGGCCGCGGCGCGGTTCGACGCCACCACGACCACCGCCCTCATGCTCGGGGTGGTCATCGGGACCAGTCCCCCGACTTCCCGCCGGTCTTGGTCTCGACCCGGACGTCACTGATCACCGCGCCCTTGTCGACCGCCTTGACCATGTCGACCACGGTCAGGGCGGCGACGGAGACCGCGGTGAGCGCCTCCATCTCGACCCCGGTCCGGTCCGACGTGCGCACGGTCGCGACGATCTCGACCGCGTCATCGGCGACGGTCAGGTCGACGGTCACGCCGGCGATGGCGAGCGGGTGGCACAGCGGGATCAGGTCGGGCGTCCGCTTGGCGCCCATGATCCCGGCGATCCTGGCCGCGGCGAGCGCGTCGCCCTTCGGCACGCCGTCGCCGCGGAGCAGCGCGACCACCTCGGCCGACACCAGCACCCGGCCGGAGGCGGTCGCGGTGCGCGCGGTCACCGCCTTCGACGACACGTCGACCATCCGGGCGGCGCCGGTCTCGTCGACGTGGGTCAACCCGGTCACTGGGTCACTCATGCGGCCCATGATCCCACGCCCTTTCAGAGCGGAAGGATCACGACCTCGGCTCCCGCGGGCAACGGAGCGACGCCGGGCGGTACGACGAGGAGCACGTCGGCGGCGGCCAGCAACCGCTGGGAGTGGCCGACGTGGCCGGCGAGCTGGGTGACCCGGCCGGGTCCGACGTACGCCGCCGGCAGCACCAGGGTCCGGTCCGCCGACACCTCGACCGGTGCGTCGAGCAGGGCGGTCGACTCCGCCAGCGGACTGCGGCCGGCCAGCGCGCGGATCGCCGGCTCGGCGAACAGCCGGAACGAGGTGTACGCCGCCACGGGCGTGCCCGGCAGGCACACCACCGGTACCCGGCGCGAGCCCGAGACCACGACGCCGCACCCCTGCGGACGGCCCGGCTTCACGGCGACCGAGCCGAACCAGAACTCGGCGCGGTCCCCCAGCGCCGCCTTCACGACGTCATGGTCGCCGGCCGAGACGCCACCCGTCGTGACGATGAGGTCCGCTGCTTGGGCCATCTTGTCCAGCACGGCGAGCAGGCGCGATGGGTCGTCCGGCACCGGGCCGTGCCCGATGATCCTGGCCCCGCCCGCTTCGACCCCCGCCAGGATCGCCACCGAGTTGCTGTCGGGCACGCGCCCGGGGAGGTCGCCGAGCGGCGAACCCGGTGGGGCGAGCTCGGCTCCGGTCGCGATCACCGCGATCCGCGGCACCGGGTGCACCGGGACGTGCGCGACCCCGACGGCCGCGAGCAGTGCGAGGTGCCGCGGAGCGAGCAGGGTGCCCTGCCGGACCGCGAGGTCGCCCTCCGCAACGTCCTCGCCCTCGCGTCGGACGTGGGCTCCTTCTGTCGGCGACCGGTCGATGCGCACCCGATCCGCACCGCGGTCGGTCCATTCGAACGGCACGACCGCGTCGGCTCCGTGGGGCACGGGTGCGCCGGTCATGATCCGCCAGGCCGTGCCCGGCTCCAACACCGGCTGGGTCGCATCGCCCGCCGCCACGACGCCGGCCACCGGCAGCACCACGGGCCCGTCCGCCGCACAGGCGACGTCGACGGCGCGGACGGCGTACCCGTCCATCGCCGCATGGTCGAACCGCGGCAGCGCCACCCGGGCCGGCACGTCCTTGGAGCAGACGTGGTCGCGGACGAGGTCCAGCACCATGTCCCCGGGAGTTGGCAGCGGCGCCACGAGGGCCAGGATCCGGTCGCGATGCTCCTCGACCGTGATCACACGCTCAGCCCTCGGTGCCGGAGAGGACCTCCCCGGCAGGCACCCGCTGCGCGTTGTCGGCGTCGAGCGCGACCTCGCCGACGATCTCGACCCCGTGACCGAAGGTCCAGTCGCCGTTGATCGTCAGCGACGACGCCTTCGCCATCGACGGCGCACCCTCGGGGAAACGCTTGTCGAACTCGCCGACCAGCTTGTAGTGAGTGGGGTCGAGGTCGACGTACGGCACGTCGGCGGCGACCAGGTCGAGCACGAAGTCCGCGCCGATCGTGTAGACGTCGGAGCGCAGCACCAGCAGGTCGTTGGTCGTCTTCACCGGCACGAACCGGTCGCGGCCGACCTCGACCAGCGTCGCGCCTTCGAAGACCTCGATCGCCGCGCCCATCGCGGTCTCGATCTGGATCACCTCGGGGGTGCTGGAGTCTCCGGGGTCGAGGTGCTTGATGTTCTTGATCAGCGGCAGCCCCAGCACGCCGTCGCGCTGGTCGAGGGTGTCGCGGAGCACGCGGAGATCGATCCAGAGGTTGTTGGTCGAGGTGAACCGGTGTCGCTCCAGGTCGGCGAGCGCGGCGAGGTCCTCCTTCGCGGTCTGCGCGGTCTCGCGCAGGACCAGCCGGCCGTCGGCCTTGCGACGGGCGAAGTGGCCGCCCTTCTTGTCCGAGGGCGTACGGCGGACCGCCTCGATCGCGAACGGGGCGCCGCTCTGGGCGAACCAGCCCGCCACCTCGGGCGCCGGCACGGCGCCGAGGTTGTCGGAGTTGGAGATGAAGACATAGCGGAAGCCCTGCTCGATGAGCTGGGCGAGCACACCGCTGCCGCGCAGGGCGGTGTAGACGTCGCCGTGGCCGGGCGGGCACCACTCGAGGTCGGGGTCCTTCGGGTAGGCCGCCGGGACCAGGCCGTTCACCAGGAGCTTCGGCTCCTTGTTCTGCAGGAAGTCGAGCGGCAGGCCGTTGATCGCCAGCCCGTCGTAGCGGGCCAGCGCCTCGAGCGTGTCCCCGCGGGTGCGGAAGCTGTTCATGAAGAGCAGCGGCAGCGGGGCGTCGTACTTCTCACGCAGGTGCAGCACCTGCCGGGCGATGATGTCGAGGAAGGACAGGCCGCGGCGTACGCACAGCAGCGACTTCGCGCGGTCCATGCCCATCGACGTGCCGAGGCCGCCGTTGAGCTTGATGATCGCCGTCTGCCGGAGGGCGTCGGCGGCGGCGTCGGCAGGTACGTCGACGTCGGCGAGCCGCTCGATGTCGACCGGCTCGATGGTCGACTCGGTGATCAGCCCGGTCTCGCCGTGCTCCAGCAGCCGGTAGTAGTGAGCGAACGTCTCGATCGCGACGGGATCGACGCCCGCGTCGACCATCTTCGCCCGTGCCATTTCCAAACCTGCGCTGCTGCCCACACCCCGATCGTAGGCTTGCCGCGTGCCGAGTGAGCAATCGATCCCCGAACCGGTCGGTAACAGCGGGGTCGCCAAGCTCGCGCTGCGCGACCAGCTGCTCACCGCACGACGGCGTCGTTCACTCGTCGAGGTCGGCGAAGCGGCCCGGGCGATCGCGGACCAGCTGCTGGCCGCACCGGAGGTACGACGCTCGGCGACCGTCGCCTGCTACGTCTCGGTCGGCACCGAGCCCGGCACGACCCAGCTGCTCGACCGTCTGGCCGCGGCCGGCAAACGGGTGATCCTGCCCGTGCTGCTGCCCGACAACGACCTCGACTGGGCGGTCTACCACGGCGAGACCTCTCTCGCGCCCGCCGGGCGCGGCCTGCTGGAGCCGATGAGCCCGCGCCTCGGGGTCGATGCGGTCGCCACCGCCGACGCCGTCCTGGTCCCCGGGCTCGCGGTCTCCGCGACCGGCCAGCGCCTCGGGCGCGGTGGCGGCTCCTACGACCGCGTCCTCGCGCGCATCCCGGTCGGCACCTTCACCTGCGTGCTGCTCTACGCCGACGAGACCGCCGTCGCCGTACCCACCGAACCCCACGACCGCCCGGTCACCGCCGCCGCGACCCCGGACGGGATCACCCGCTTCTGACACGCCCGGGGTCTCGTGACGGTTGCTGCGCAACCTCCTCGACCAACGAAGGGCTGCGCAACCTCCTCGACCAACGAAGGGCTGCGCAACCTCCTCGACCAACGAAGGGCCCCCGCTGGTCGAGGAGGTCGCTCTGCGACCGTCACGAGACCCTCCTGGCGTCAGTCCTCGGGCACCAGCGTGAGCGTGTCCTCGGCGGCGTCCTCGACCTCGTCCGAGGAGAACACCCACGGCAGCGTCTCGCCGCGCACGAACAGGTCGGTCTGGTCGGTGTAGTGCGGGTGGTACGCATGCCCGGACGCACCGGTCAGGTTGATCCACCGGGCATCGTCGAGGTCGTCGAGCGGGATGATCATGCGCATCGAAGGGGCGGTCACGACGTCGTAGCCCTCGCTCGCATCCCACCCGGTCGCGTTCGGCATGGATCCGCCGCCGCCGATCTCCCAGCCACCACGGTTGAACAGCCGCTCCACGATCCCGATCCCGGACTCGCCGAGGGTGGACGACCTCAGCTCGAGCTCGTGCAGCGCACCCCAGGTCCACTCCTCCGCGTTCGGCGACTGGCGCGCGGTCAGGTCGTCGCGCGCGGCGCGCAGCGAGGCGTCGAGGATGTCGTCGCGGGTCTCGACGAGGTCCTCGGTCTCGACGTCGTCCCACCACCGGTCACCGGGCCGGGTGAGCAGGTCGGCGACGACCGCGAACCACCGCTGACCGCCGTCGGGCTCCAGGTCCTCGCCCAGCTCGTCGTGGAAGGTGCGGGCGAGCAGCTCGCGCCACACCACGTTGTAGTAGGCCGCCGCGGCACTGTCGGGCCCCTGGTGGAAGTCCCAGTCGTCGAGCAGCCGCTGCCCGTCGGACAGGTAGCCGGTCGGCAGGCCGATCGCGAGGAGGTACGGCGTCAGCACCGGCGCCATCGGGTTGCGGTCGTCGGTCTGGATCGCCGCCATGTCGTCGAGGTCGAGGGAGTCGTCGGCCTCGAGCAGCTCCTTGATCCGCGCCGATCGGTAGCCGCGGTCCCAGTCGTCGGTGAGGTAGTAGGGATAGCCGCTCGCGGTGATGTCCGGGTCGATCACGGCCTGGTTGGCGGTCACCACCAGCCCCGACTCGGGGTCGAGCACGTTGGGCAGCGCGTCGTACGGCACGTACGCGCCGGTCCAGTCGTTCTCCGCCCGCCAGCCGGCCGCGGGCAGCAGCCCGTCGTTGCCGGACTTGCGGATCGGCACCCGGCCGGTCGCCTGGTAGCCGATGTGGCCCTCGGTGTCGGCGTAGACGACGTTCTGCCCCGGCACCCCGAAGTCGGCGAGCGCGGCGCGGAAGGATTGCCAGTCGGTCGCGAGGTTGAGGGCGTAGAGCGCGTCGGCCGTCGGCCGGGGGTCCAGCGCCGTCCAGGCGAGCGAGACCGCGTGGTCCCACCGCCGGTTCACGTCGGGTACGACGCCGCTGTCCCCGGCGTCGTCGACCAGGTCGCCGAGGTCGCCGGCCAGGTCCGAGAGCAACGGCCCGTGCGCTGTGGACCGGATCCGGATGGTGACGTCGTCCCCGTCCCGGACCTCGATCGTCTCCTCCCGCACCTTCAGCGGCCGGGCCCTGCCCTCGTGCTGCCACTCGTCGCCCCGCACCCGCTCGACGTAGAGGTCGGTGGTGTCGGGTGCCAGGTTGGTGAAGCCCCAGGCGATGTCGGCGTTGTGGCCGATGACCACGCCCGGCACGCCGGAGAAGCTGAACCCAGCGACGTCGAGCGGGCAGACCTCGCTGACCACGCGGCAGTGGAGTCCGATCTGGGTCCAGACGCCGGGCAGCGAGATCCCGAGGTGCGGGTCGTTCGCGAGGATCGGCGCCCCGCTGGCAGTGCGGTCGCCACTGACGACCCAGGCGTTGCTGCCGATGCCGTCGCCGTCGCCGAGCAGCGCCGGGACGCCGGCGAGCACGTGCTGCACGCCGGTCAGCGCCTGCCGCACCCGCGGCCCGAGCGGAGGCCGCTGCGGCAGCCGGGTGCCGGGCGCGGTGGCGTCCTGCTCGAACACCTCGTCGACGACCGCGCCCTGCTCGACGATCGGCGGGTGGTCGTCGTAGGGATAGGGCGGGAAGAGCTGGTTGCTGCGATCGGCCCCGACGGCGCCGATCGACAGCGCCCGGGCGATCTCGTCGTCGAGGTTGCCCTTGAGGTCCCACGCCATCGCCTTCAGCCAGGCGATGGAGTCCACCGCGGTCCACGCATCGGGGTGGTCGTCGAGCCCGGAGACGTCGAGCAGCGCGTACTCCAGCGAGAGCTCCGACAGCGAGCGGTCCTCGAGGTAGGCGTTGACCCCCTCGGCGTAGGCGTCCAGCAGGTCGCGGGTGTCGGGCGCGAGCAGCGTCAGCTCCTTCTCGGCGACCTGGCGCCAGCCGAGGGTCCGTACGACGCGGTCGGTGTCGAGGGCGTCGTCGCCGAACAGCTCCGCCAGCCGGCCGGCCGTGGCATGGCGACGGACGTCCATCTCGAAGAACCGGTCCTGCGCGTGCACCAACCCCTGGGCCAGCACCAGGTCGTGCATCGAGTCGGCGTAGAGCTGCGGGATGCCGTGCTCGTCACGGAGCACCTCGACCTCGCCGTCAAGACCCCGGATCTCGATCTCGCCCGAGGTCTCCGGCCACGAACGGCGGACGATGACGGCCGACGCCACCAGCGCCAGGATCAGCAACAGGACCAGCACAGCGGCGACGAACGTCGCCCAGCGGAGTGAGAGTGGCCAATTGCGCAGGCGGCGGGTGGCAGCGGTCATGGTGGTCGTCATTGTGCCGGTCGGCCGGGTCGTCGCGTAGGATTGGCAGTCGTTGCGCGAGAGTGCTAAGTCACAGAGTTTTCAGCTGGGGAGACCCGATGCCCACCTATCAGTACGCCTGCACCGACTGCGGGCATTCCTTCGAGCAGTTCCAGAGCTTCAGCGACGACGCGCTGAGCGTCTGCCCGGAGTGCTCGGGCAAGCTGCGCAAGCTCTTCAACGCGGTGGGCGTGGTCTTCAAGGGCTCGGGCTTCTACCGCACCGACAGCCGCGGCAAGAGCGCCACCGAGACGCCGGCGAGCGCGCCGGCCGCGGCGAGCACCTCGGCCGACTCGTCCAGCTCGTCCGGCTCGTCCGAGTCGTCGAGCTCGTCCGGTTCGTCGTCGAGCACCACCCCGGCCGCCGCACCTGCCGCCAGCTGACCCTGTGGACAACTGAGCTCGGGGGCGCGCCGCCGTACCGATTCCTCCTAACGTCGGCTCATGGCCACTCGGGACCTCTCTGTTCGTGTCCGGCTCGGCGACCGGCTGACATCCGTACGACGCGCGGTGCTGCGCCGTCGCCGGCTGCTCGCGGTCGTGTGCACGGTCGGTGCCGTCGCCGCCGGACTGCGGGCGACCGCCCCGCCGGCTGCTCCGACCACTGAGGTCGTGGTGGCGGCCGAGGACCTGCCGGCGGGCGCGGTGCTCGACGCGGACGACCTCATCAGCGTCGGGCTGCCGCCGGACACCGTGCCGGACGGCGTGCTGACCGACCCGGGTGAGGCGGCCGGCGCGATCCTGGCGGCCGCGGTGCGCGCGGGCGAGCCGGTCACCGACGTCCGCCTGGTCGGTCCCGGCCTGGTGGACAGCACACCGGGGACGGTCGCCGTGCCGGTGCGGCTCTCGGACGCGGCTCAGGTCGGGCTGCTCCGGGTGGGTGACGCGATCGACCTGCTGGCCACCGACCCGCAGGCCAGGACCACGGTGCGGGTCGCGAGCGGCGCGCTGGTGCTCGCCGTACCCGAGCCGAGAGCCGAGACCCCGGATGCGATACCAGGCCGGCTCGTGGTGCTCGGAATCCCAGCTTCTACGGTGGTTACGGTCACCGCCGCGGCCGTCACGTCGTTCGTGACTTACGTGTGGGCGAGCCGCTAGGTTCGTGGACGTCCTACCCGTGGGTAGGGAACATCCATCTCGGAAAGAGGAGAGCCAACACATGTCCGGGTTCAGAAACTTCCTGCTGCGCGGGAACCTCGTCGAAATCGCGGTCGCGCTGATCATGGCCCTGTCGTTCGCCACCGTCGTCAGCACCTTCACCGCAACGCTGATGGGCTTCATCGGCAAGGTCTTCGACCAGCCTGACTTCAGCTCCGCCGACATCGCCGACGTCAACGTCGGTCTGTTCATCAACGCCGTGATCGCGTTCGTGATCCTGTCGGCGGTCGTCTACTTCCTGGTCGTGGTGCCCTACACCAAGGCCAAGGAGATGTACTTCCCGAGCGAGGCCTCCGGCCCGACGGAGATCGACCTGCTCAAGGAGATCCGCGACTCGCTGGCCGCCCGGCCCTGATCGCTCGCTCCGACCTCGGCCGCCGGCAAATTCGAGCGGTGCCGTCTCACCCGTGGTGAGGCGGCACCTGCGATTTCAGCCAGCGGTCTTCCGCTGACTCGCCCTGGGCCGGCGTCTCCGCCGGATCCCGCTCGTCGCTGGTGGTCTCCGGCAGCGCGTCGCCGAAGACCTCCGCCAGCCGCTTGCGCCGCTCCCAGTCCGTCTCGACAGACTTGCTCATGTGCACAGCCCGGCTTCCTCGCGCGCGTCGTCGGAGAGGCCCTCGTCGCTGTTCTTCTTTCCTCCGTTGTCGGTGGTGGTGTCGGTCGGATCGCCGGACTCCGAAGCCTCGTCCGGAGGTGCGCTGGAGCCCTCGGGGTCGTCGGCGGCGCTGATCGACTGCTCGGCGAACTCCTGGCTCAACGGCTTGTCCTCGCGGACCAGCTTCCACAGCTCGTCGACCCGGTCGGTCCACTCCACCCTGCCTTCCTGGACGGTCGAGAAGGTCCACGGGGTGGTGACGAACTTGATGTTGTCGAGGCCGATGCCGTTGAAGCTCGCACCGAGATCGGCGAGCTCGGCGACGTTGTTGTAGTCGGTCTGGATCGACGCGGTCACGGCGTTGAGGAACTTGAACAGGCGGTCCGGCCGGACCAGCATGCCGCCGGAGATGGCCTTGTTGATCATGGCGGCCATGAACGCCTGCTGGCGGCGGATCCGGTCAGGGTCGATGCCGGTGCCGACGTGGCGCACCCGGACATAGCTGAGCGCCTCGTCGTCGCGGATCTCACGGGTGCCGGCCTTGAGCGTGATGCCGTGCTCGGTGTCCTCGATGTCCTCGGGGATGCAGACCTCGACGCCGTCGAGGGCGTTGACCATGTCCTTGAAGCCCTGGAAGTCGATGACGACGTAGTTGTCGATCCGGATGTCCGTGATCTGCTCGAACTGCTGGATCGTGCAGGCGGCGCCGCCGACGGAGAACGCCTCGTTCCACATCACGTCCTGCGCGCCCGGGATCGGCTTCTGTTCCTCGTCGTAGCAGGTCGGCCGGTCGACCAGGGTGTCGCGCGGGATGCTCACGCCGTAGGCGCGCTTCCGGTCCGCGGACAGGTGCAGCATGATCGTGGTATCCGACCGCTCGCCGTCGCCGGTGAGGCCGTCGATGTTGTTGTCGCCCTCGCGGGTGTCGGACCCGAGCACCAAGATGTTGAGCGGCTCCTTCGGCCCCTCGACCTCCACCTTCGGCGGGCGGTTCTTGAGCTGGGCGCTGACGTCCTTGTGCTCGATCCGGTCGTTCCAGTTGTTGTACGCGAGCACGACCGACGTGGCCGTGCCGAGGCCGAGGACCAACAGGGTCGCGGTGATCACCCTGGCCACGGTGTGCCGCTTGCGGAGCCGTCGCTTGCCGGCCACGCCCCGGTTGGCCAGGGACGCCGTCGTACGACGCGCGCGGCCCTTCCGGCTGCCGGCAGGGTCGCCCGAGGGCGTGCCGGTGGCGTCGGGGCGGTCGTCCATGCCCACCATTGTGACGGCCTCACCCAGCGTGGCCGAATCACGCGAGTAGGTTGACCTGCCGGGGAGCCACGCGAGAGGAACGACCGTGACCGAGATCGACCCGACCAAGCCCGTCCTGGTCACCGGCGCGACCGGCTACGTCGCGAGCTGGATCGTGCGCTACCTCCTCGAGGACGGCCACACCGTCCGCGGCACGGTCCGCAATCCCGACAAGACGAGCGGCCTCGAGCACCTCCACGCCCTCGCGGCCGAGCACGACGGCCGGCTCACCCTGCACCAGGCCGACCTGCTCGACGAGGGCAGCTACGCCGAGGCGATGGCCGGGTGCGAGCTGGTGATCCACACGGCGTCGCCGTTCCTGCTCGGCAAGGTCAAGGACGCCGAGGCCCAGCTGGTCCGGCCGGCGCTCGAGGGCACCCGCAACGTGCTGGGCAGTGTCGGCGCGACCGAGTCGGTGAAGCGCGTCGTACTCACCAGCAGCGTGGTCGCGATCCAGGGCGACAACATCGACATGTTGGGCCGCGGGCCCTTCACCGAGGACGACTGGAACACCACCAGCAGCGTCGACCACCAGCCCTACCCCTACTCGAAGACCGTGGCCGAGCAGGCCGCGTGGGAGATCTGCAAGGCGCAGAACCGGTGGGACATGGTCACCATCCATCCCGGCCTGGTGCTCGGCCCGGCACTCACCACCGCCAGCAAGTCGGGGTCGATGACCACGATGAAGGCGTTCATCGACGGCACCCTGGCCGGCGGCGCTCCCGACCTGGAGTTCGGTCTGGTCGACGTCCGCGACGTGGCACGGGCCCACGTCGCCGCGGGGTTCGCCCCGGAGGCGCACGGCCGCTACATCACCAACGCCGGCAGCATCACGATGCTCACGATGGGCAAGATCCTGCGCAAGCGGTTCGGGCACAGCTATCCGTTCCCGCTCATCAAGGTGCCCAAGGCGGCGTTCAAGCTGGTGGCGCCGGTCGCCGGGTACTCGCGGGAGTTCGTCGACAAGAACGTCGGCTACCCGCTGGAGTTCGACAACACCCGTTCGCGCGAGGAGCTGGGGATCGACTACCGCGACATGGCGGACACGGTGGCCGACCAGTTCCAGCAGATGATCGACGACGGCATCACACACAAGCCGATCGGCAAGTGAGGGCGGCGACCTGAAACAATGCGGCTGACGCCCCCGTAGCTCAGTGGATAGAGCAGCCGCCTCCTAAGCGAAAGGTCGCCAGTTCGACTCTGGCCGGGGGCACCACCCTGCGCATGCAGAGCCGCCATGCGCCGCCGGGGTAGCGTGCGGTGTGGCTCTCCTTACTGAAGTGCTCCTCGCCAGCGGCGTTGCGTTGGACCTGGTCGGTGCGGGTGTCCTCTCGCACGCCCACAACGCCGAGTCGATCGTCGAGCTCCGTGAGGAGGTCGGCGAGGAGGGCTCCGCGGTGGGAGAGCCCGACGCCATCTCCACCCACGCGCAGCTGCTGGCCGAGAAGCGGATCGGTTTCCTGCTGCTGACGGTCGGGCTGAGCATCTACCTGTGCGGCGTTGTCCTGAAGAGTCCCGAGCACTGGAGCTTGATGGGGCCCATCGCGCTGGGGGTGGTGGCTGCCGGCGTGGCGGTCAGCGTCACCTTCACCCGGGTGGCCGGGCGGCGGATCCGCGACCAGGCCCGTCGCGCCGAGGAGGAGAACGCACCGGAGAAGCTGCCGGAGCAGTAGGGCGTCAGAACTCGGTGGTGCCGCGCAGCTTCCGGGGCCGACCGTCGGGGTCGTAGAGGACCCGGTACGCCGTGCGGGCCCATGCCTTGGTGGGCCGCGAAAGGACCGGCGGCACGTGGGAACGGATCCGGCCACCCTCGGCGTCGACCCGGTCGCGCCACAAGTCGAGCGCACCGCTCAGGTCGCCCAACCGCGCGTCGTCCTCTGGAAGTCCGAGGTGCTCGGCCCACAACGCGGTCCGTAGCTTGCGCGGGAGGTCGCCGTCCGGATCGACGACCGCGCACGTCAGCTCGGAGTCGTGGGTCCAGGAGCGGAGGTTGAGGTTGTCGGACCCGATGGTCATCCAGTGGTCGTCCACCACGCAGACCTTCGCGTGCACGTAGATCGGTGTCCCGGCGCTGTTCTGCAGGTCGAACATCGCGAACCGGTCTCCGCCGGCCTCGTGCAGCGCGTCGTAGGCGAGTCGCTGGCCGTAGAGTGCCGGTGGTCCGCCGAGGCGACTGTCCTCCTCCGGGAAGCGCGGGACGACGGCGATCACGCGCAGCTCCGGCTCACGTCGCAGTGCATCAGCGAGTGCTGCGGCCACAAGGTCGGACCAGAAGAACTGGTCCTCGAGGTAGATCAGCCGTCGGGCCCTGAGGAAGGCGCGCGCATAGCCCCGCGCGATCGTCCGCTCGCCGTGGGGGGCGAAGGGGTATGCCGGCCGCTTGGCCGGATAGGTCCGGAGGAGCTGCACCTGGTGGGTGCCGACCTCGGGAGGAGGATCCCAGCGCTCGGGCAGCTGCTCGGGGTGCCGCGGCATCCGGACCAGCCGGTGCATCACGGCTCGGTAGGGGTTGCGGTGGTCGAGCGGGGTGGGGTCGTCCCAACGCTCGGTGAAGGTGTCGAGGACGTGGGCCACGGCGGGTCCGCGGATCTCGACCATCGCGTCGTGCCACGGCGGCGCCTCGCCGTACCGCTCGTCCAGTGGCGGTGCCTGGGGATCCCCGGCGTGGTCGGCATCGTCACGACGCCCGTGACAGAGGTCGATGCCGCCGACGAACGCGACGTCCTCCTCCGGCCGGCCCTTCCGGCGTACGACGAACAGCTTCTGGTGGTGCGAACCGCCTCGGCGGATCCGCTCGTCGAGGAGTGCCTCGCCGCCGTTCTCGTTGATGACGGCCCCGAGGTGGTCGTTCTCCTCGCTGTTGAGCCGGCCCGGGTGGGATCGCCACAGCAGCGCCCGCACCTCGACCCCGCGCTTCGACGCCGACGCGAGCAGCTCGCCCACCGTGGGGCCGTCGGCCGACATGCGCTCGTCGGAGTCACCGCGCCAGTCGGTGAGAAAGATCCGATCGCCCGCCTCGGCCGCCCCGACGACCTCCAGCAGCCGGGCGAAGTAGTTGACCCCGTGCACGTGCGGCACGACCAGGTTCCCTGAGGTCCAGGCGCGCTCCGCCGCGGGAAGGAACCAGTCGCTCACCTGCCCAGGCTCGCAGCATTGGTAAAGAACGTCCACGATCGCGGGGCGCTGGAGCCTGGGCCCGGCAGCCAGTTCGGCTCTGGCGGCGGCACCCTCTTCGGCGACAACGACGACGACCTGCTCATCGGCGGCGGCAACCCCGGCGACGTCCTCGACGGCGGATCGGGAACCAACGTCCTGGTCCCTTAGCGCGGTGTACCGTGGACGTACGGTCGGCTCCAGCAGCCCCTTGAGGTGCGGCGGTCAGTCGCCGACCGGGGAGAGGCCGTCATGGCCACCGTCATTTCACCCGCGCTCCGGCTGCAGCGCGACCACACGAACCGTCCCTACGGCGGCGCCTGGTGGCCGGACGGCGACGAGCTGTCCCACGAGCTGCTCGACCTGGTCAGCCGGTGGCCGGCCGAACGACCGTCGATCCTCAGCTACGCGTTCCTCCACGACGACTGGGACCGGAGCGAGAGCGCGGTGCCGCTTCAGTACCGCACCCGCACGCTGATCCTGATCCTGAGCGACCGTTCGAGCTGCCGGCTGCTCCTGATCCCGCGCGACACGGACCCGGTGGTTGCCGAGGAGCTCCTCAACGAAGCCAGCAACCCTGACTCCAAGTGGAAGCGGATGGACTTCGTGAGCACGTTCCGGTCACCGGCCCAGGAGGAGAGCCCGGCCGGCTCAGCCTCCTAGGAGACCCGCTCGAAGGAGATCCCGGCCGCCTGCAGCCGCGCCAGCAGGGCGTCGCCCATCGCCTGTGCGGTGGTGACCTGGCCCGCGGTGGGCGGGTTGTCGTCGAGCGCCAGGCAGAGGCCGGACTCCGCCAGCATCTTGGCCGTCTCGGTGTAGCCGGGGTCGCCACCCTTGACTTTCGTCTGGACCGTCGTGCCGTCCGACTCGGCCACGAACTCGACCGTGAACCACGACTTCTCCCGGCGCCCCTCGGACGGCCCGGTGCCCTGCGGCACCCGCTTCTTCAGCAGGTTGCGCACCGGCGGGATCTGCGCCGCGACCCCGATCGCGCCGGCGCCGGCCGCACCCCCGGCGGCGTAGCGCAGGGTCTTGGTGCCGGCGTAGTGCGAGTAGCGGAAGTCTGGGCCGTACGACGCCAGCGCCGCGCCGCTGCGAGCGACGACGAACGGGTCGATCGTCGGCAGCGGCAGCAGCCAGTAGCCGAGCACCTTGTCGCGCATCGGCTTGCCGGTGACCGCCTTCGAGCGGCGGCCCTCGGGGCGGGGCTCGACCCGCTTGCGGGCCTGCATCGCGTCGCGCATCTGCTTCGCCCGCGCGAACGCGTTGAGTGCCGAGTGGAAGGTGCCGCCGGAGAAGGTGCCGTTGGACCGCGCCACACCCCGCATCGTCACCGGCTTCGTGATCTCGCCCCCGACCTCGTCGGCGAGCTGCTGGATCGTGAAGTAGGCGCCGAGGTCGTGCGGGATCGAGTCGAAGCCGCAGGCGTGCACGATCCGGGCGCCGCTGGCCTCGGCCGTGGCCTGGTGCTCGACGTACATCCGGTCCACGAACTCCGGCTCGCCGGTCAGGTCGACGTAGTCGGTGCCCTCCTGCGCGCAGGCGGAGACCAGCGGGCCGCCGTGCTCGAGGTAGGGGCCGACCGTTGTCACGACCACCTTCGTCGACGCGGCCATGTCGCGCAGCGCGGCCTCGTCCGAGGAGTCCACGACCACCAGGTCGACCGCGTCAGCGCCGGCGCCGAGCCGGTCTCGCACCGCTTCGAGCTTCTCCTTGCTGCGGCCGGCGATCGCCCAGCGCACGCCCTCGGGCGCGTGGGCGGCGAGGTAGTCGGCGGTCAGCCCGCCGGTGAACCCGGTGGCACCGAGGAGGACGAGGTCGTACGTGCGGGAGCTGGGTGACCCAGGTGACGTTGCCATGGGCGCATCGTCCCACTCCGTCCGATCGGGATGGAACCTACCTGGGTCGGAGTTCCGTCGTACCGTCAGCAGCCCATCATGGGAAGAGGCATCGGAGAGTTCGTGGATCGAGACACCGAGGCGGAGTACGCCGCCTACGTGGCGAAGGCGTGGGGCACGCTGGTGCGTGCCGCCGTCTTCCTCGGGGCGCAGCCGCACGAGGCGGAGGACCTCGCCCAGACCACTCTCGTCCGGTGCTACACGGGCTGGGACAAGGTCAGCAGCGCGGACAACCGGGACGCCTACGTCTACCGGATGCTCCTCAACTGCCTGCGCGACAACCGGCGCACCCGGTGGTGGAAGGACCGGGCGGCGACCGGTGAGCTGATCGACGGGTCTCGGACGTCGGTGGGTGACGGCACCGACGCCGTCGCGACGGCCGACGCCGTGCACCGCGCGCTCGGCTGCCTGACGAAGGTGAACCGCGACGTCGTGGTGCTGCGCTACTTCGTGCAGCTCACCGAGCGGCAGACCGCCGACGTGCTCGGGGTGCCGGCGGGCACCGTCAAGAGCCGCCTGTCCCGATCCCTGGCCCAGCTGGCTGCGAACGACCACATCCTCGATCTGAGTGGAGGGGCGTCGCGATGACCGACCTCGAAGACCTCTGGGACGACCTGCCCGTCGGCAAGGCGCCCGTCAACGACATCATGCGCGCCGGGCGGACGACATCCGCCGCGACCTTCACGAAGAAGCGCCGGTTCCTGGTGCGGCCGGTGCTGGTCGCCGGCCTCGCCACCGGCGTCGTCGGCGCGTTCGTCGCCGGCACGCTCGTCGACGGCGGCGGTGGTGGAGACGACGGCTCCGCGGGAAGCCGCCCGAACTTCAGCACCGCCGACCCGACCGCGGTCGCGTTCCAGGCCGACCTCAAGCCCGCGCAGTCCTGCGACGAGCTGCTGTCTGCGTACGTCGATCGCGGGCTCGCCCGGGTCACGGCGTGGGGGTGGGATCCGCCCTACCCCTACTGGGCCCAGGATGGCTACTTCCCCAACGGTGTCGATCGCCTCTCGACGAGCCTCAGTGACCTGCACCTTGGATACGCGGAGCAGTCGGCGGATTCCGCGAACATCCGTGCGCCCCGAGCAACGAGCCCATCCGACGGTGCGGCGAAGACCACGCGCCAGCAGAACAGCGACACCGGCACCAACGTCCAGGAGATCGGCGTCGACGAGCCCGACGTCGTCAAGACCAACGGCTCGCTGCTGGCCCGGCTCGACGACGACGAGCTGGTCGTCTACGACGTCACCGGTGAGCGCACCGAGCGGCTGTCCTCGATCGACCTGCCCGGGCTCGAGGAGGGCGAGATCATGTTGGCCGGCGACACCGTGGTCGCCGTGGGGATCGACGAGAAGGCGTCGCGCGTGCAGACGGCGTACAGCGCCGGTCCGCGCCTCGGCACCAGGGTCCAGACGGTCTCGCTGGCCGATCCGGAGAGGCCGGAGATCGTCGGCGACGTGACCTACAGCGCCCGGCTGCTGTCGGCGCGCCAGCACGGCGACGCCGTACGACTGGTGCTGTCCAGCGGCCTGCCCGACCTCGGGTTCGTGCACCCGGGCAAGGGGCGCGGTCAGCGCGCGGCGCTGGCGACCAACCGCGACAAGGTCGAGAAGCTCGACGATCGAGGACTGGCTGCCGACGATCGCCGACGAGACCGCCGAGGGCGACGACGCGAAGCCGGCGCAGCTGCTCGACTGCACGAACGTGGCGGTCCCGTCCGACGAGCTGACGCTCGACACGGTGAGCGTGGTCGGGTTCGACGCGGCGGCGCCGACGGACGTCGATGCGCTCGGACTGGCGGGGGCGACGGACATCGCCTACGAGTCGGTCGACCACCTCTATCTCGCGGCGAGCCCGAGCTGGGGCACCGGCTTCGAGTGCTGGGACTGCATCGGTTCCCGCACCATCCCGAGCGTCGGCGGCGGCAGCACCTACCTGTTCGACTTCGCGCTCGACGGCACTCACGCCACCCACGTCGCCTCCGGCGAGGTCGAGGGAGCGGTCGCCGACCGATGGGCGATGGACGAGGCGGGCGGCGTGCTGCGGGTGGCCGTCGGGCCGACGTCGGAGACCGGCAACTTCAACTCGGTCGTGACCCTCGAGCGGGACCGGCAGGACCTGGTCGAGGTCGGCCGGCTGGACCGGCTCGGCCGCAACGAGGACCTCAAGGCGGTCCGGTGGTTCGACGGGCTGGCGATCCTGGTGACCTTCCGCCAGGTCGACCCGCTCTACGCGGTCGACCTCACCGATGTGAGGAAGCCGAGCCTGATCGCGAAGCTGAAGATCCCCGGGTTCTCGTCGTACCTCCATCCGCTCGGGCCCAATCGGCTCGTCGGCGTCGGCGAGGGCCGCGCGTTCCAGAGCCGTGCCTGGGGTGCCCAGGTCGGGTTGTTCAACGTCGCGAACCTGAAGAACGTGCACCGGATGAACGTCCAGCACTACGCGCCCGGCACCGAGGCGCTCGCGGGCTCCGACCCGCGGTCGTTCACGTTCATCAACGGCTCCCGCACGATCCTGACCGTCATCCAGGACCAGCGGCAGAGCCGGGTCGGCTACCTCTCGGTCCTGCACATCGTCGACGGGAGGCTGCTGAACCGGATGGTCCAGGTGGAGTACGGCGACGACGTCGACCAGGTACGCGCCGTACCCATGCCGGACGGGCGGGTCGTGCTGGTCACCGGCGAGGACGTGGAGTTCTTCGACCTTCGGGACCGCTCGTGAGCGCAGCGACGTTGGTCGAGGAAGTCGCCCTGGCGACTGTCACGAGAGCGCAGCGACGTTGCGTCGAGGAAGTCGCCCTGGCGACTGTCACGAGACCCCGGCGTACGCTCGAGGCATGTGCCGCAACATTCGGGTTCTCCACAATTTCGAGCCGGCGGCGACGTCGGACGAGGTGACCGCCGCCGCGCTGCAGTACGTGCGCAAGGTGAGCGGGACGACCAAGCCGTCGCAAGCCAACCAGGAGGCGTTCGACCGCGCCGTCCGCGAGGTCGCCCACGCCACCGAGCACTTGTTGGAGGCGCTGGTCACGACCGCGCCGCCGAAGGACCGTGAGATCGAGGCCGCCAAGGCGCGCGATCGGGCCCGGCTGCGCTACGGGTGAGCTAGGGGTATGGACGCCCGGGTGGACGAGGCGTTCGCGGCGGTCCCCCGTCGCGACTTCCTCCCCGCCCGGCAGCACCGTTTCGCCGGCCTCGACCGGGCGCTCGACATCGGGTACGGCGTCACCAACAGCCAACCCACCACCGTCCGCAACATGCTCTCGCTCCTGGAACCGCAGCCCGGCGACCGCGTCCTCGACGTCGGCTCCGGTTCCGGCTGGACCACCGCCCTTCTCTCCTGGCTGGTCGGTCCGACCGGCTGTGTGATCGGCGTCGAACGGATCCCGGATCTGGTGGCGGTGAGCCGGGCGTCGCTGGGCGCGATAGTCCCCCCGAAAAGCACCAGATTTCGCCGGATTCCGGTGCTTTTCGAGGGGGACTATCGCAGTTTTCGCCCGTGAGCGTGTTCCAGGCGGAGGCGGGGGTGTTGGGGTGGCCGGCGGGGGCGCCGTACGACCGGGTGCTGGTGTCGGCGTCGGCGACCGCGCTCCCGACCGACTTGGTCGACCAGCTGCGCGACGGTGGGGTGCTGGTGGTGCCGGTGGACGGGGTGATGCTGCGGGTGGTGGCGACGCCGGAGGGGCCGGCGGTGGAGCGGCACGGTCGCTACCTGTTCGTGCCGCTGATCGAGGAGTGACCTCGAACGGCCGGGCTCAGCCGACGCCGGCCTCGACGTCGCTGGTGACGGTGATCGCCTCGGCGAGCTCCACGATCTGGTCGTCGGTGAGTCCGATGCCGCGCCACGCCTGGACGACCACGAGGTGATCGCCCTGGAAGTAGCGGAGCGTGCGGGCCGCGCCGGCGTCCTCGAGGGCCCCGGGCTGGCCGTTGACGTCGACCTGCTGCCCGTCCCCGAGCCGCTGCGGCGCGTCCTGGGACTCGAGCATGATGACCACCTTGCCCTCGAAGTTGAGGTAGTGGCTGTCGTCACCAGGCAGGGCGAGCGTCAGCACGAACGGGTCCGAGCCCTGCACCACGTAGCCCTCGGGCACCTTGCCGAGCAGGAATCCCTCCGGCTGCGCGCCGGTGTAGGCCACCAGGTCGACACCGCCGCGCTGCTCGCTGCCGCGGTCCGCCACCGGCGGACGGCTGGCCGGCGGTGCCGCGTCGTCGCCTGCGTTGACGGCGACGACGACACCGAGCGCGGCGCCGAGGCCGAGGGTGAGTCCGGTGCCGGCGAGGGCGGCACGGGTACGGCGCCGCCGGCTCAGCGCGTGGTGCGCCCGGGCGAGGTCGCCGGCAACGACGCCCTCGCTCGGGGCGGACGCGGTGGCGTCGAGGCGGGCGAGGCGGTCGGTCAGGTCGTTCATCGGTGATCTCCTTCGAAGGTGGGTACGGCGAGGGCGTCGCGGAGCTTCTCGAGCCCGCGAGAGGTCTGGCTCTTGACGGTGCCGGTGGAGCAGCCGAGCGCTTGGGCGGTGTCCTCGACCGAGAGGTCGTGGACGTGGCGCAGCACGACGGCGGCCCGCATCTTCGGCGGGAGGCTCCCGAGCGCCGTGATGAGGGCGGCGTCGAGATCGTCGGATCGGTTGTCGGACCGGTTGTCGGCAGCCGCGTCGGGCAGCGCGGCCGCGGTGTGCTCCCGGCGGGTGAACGCGCGACGGTGGTGGTCGGTGGTGCAGTTGACGAGGGTCCGTCGGGCGTAGGCGGTCGGGTTCCCGGTCCGCGCCCGGGTCCAGGCGAGGTAGACCCGCACCAGCGCGGTCTGCACGAGGTCCTCGGCGAGGTGGCCGTCGCCGGCGGCGAGCAGGCGCGCGGTCGTCAGCAGTCCGGCCCGGTTGGCGCGGACGAAGTCGGCGAACTCACGATCACGGTCCCGGCTCAATGCGCGTCCCTCATGCCTCTTCAACGGATCAGGGCACCCGCGGGGTTGCACGGGTCGCCGTACTCTTGCTGCCGTGACGACGGCACCCGGGTTTCGAGGCTCGCTGCGCTCGCACCTCAACCACCGGGCGGCGGCGCTCGAGCTGTGCGCGGACCGGCCGCTGGTGGTGCTGACCGGCGCCGGGCTGTCGACCGATAATGTCGGACCCCCGAGATATTTCTGAGACCCGATGCCGCGAGTCCGTCGCGGTCGCCGGGGGTGCGGGATGAGGCAGGTCGCGGTGTACGCGCGAATCAGTCGAGACGAGGAGCAGGACGGCCTCGGAATCGAACGACAGATAGACTCGATTGAAGAAGTTCGTCGCTGAGAAGGGCTGGTCGATCCATCCCCGGTGGAGGCTGACCGAAACTGCGTCGGCTTCCGTCAAGAAGCAGCGGCCCCAGTTCGAACGCTTGGTCAAAGCGATCGAGCAAGGTGACCTCTCGACTGTCGTTGCATACGCACCTGACCGGTTGACTCGCCGCTTGGCTGACATGGTCCGCTTGCTTGACGCGGTTGAGTCGACCGGCTGCGAAGTGCTGTTCGTGATCGGTGGCGACATGGGCAACGGGTACAGCCGCGGCATGGCTGGCGTGCTCGCGTCGGTCGCGAGCATGGAGACGCGGGTGATGGGCGAGCGCCATCGGTTGAAGGTCAGGCAGAACCGGCGCGAAGGCCGAGTGACCAACGGTGGGACGCGAGGCTTCGGGTATGAACTCGATCGCAAGACCCCTGTGCCTGCCGAGTTCGACCTGCTCCGCGAGGCCTGTCGACGTCTCGTCGCGGGAGAGGGCGTCTCCGCGATCGTGAAGGACTGGAACCGCCGCGGCATCCCGTCTGCGACCGGTGGCCGATGGCAGACCAGAACTCTCCGCGGAACGCTGTCGCGACCCGCGCTCTGTGGCCGGGCGATGGAAACACAGCGGGTTCGACAGCCCGATGGCCGGATGGTCGAGCAGCGGGTGATCGTCACCGATGACGATGGGCGACCGGTCGTCGGCCAGTGGCCCGCCGTGTTCTCCCCTGAGGAGTTCGACCGGTTGCAGGTGATCCTGGAGGCCAGGAAACGGATGGACCCGAGGTGGACGATGGACACCCGGCACCTCCTGACCGGTCTGCTGGTGTGCGGAAAGTGCGGCGGCGCGATGGTGTCGCACAAGCAGACCAACGGGCGGCTGACCTACATGTGCCGCGACTTCCGGCACCTGTCCCGTGACGAGGAGAACCTGGATCGCCACGTGCTCCAGATAATCCAGGAGCGCGTCGCGGGAGCCGAGTTCCCCGTGGACGAGTGGGTCGACCCCGGGCAGTCGGATCTGGCTCATCGGCTGGGCGACCTGGAGACCAGGCGAGAGCAGACGGTCCGAGCGCTGATGGACGGCAAGGTCCCGGCGGAGACTGCGGTGTCGATCATCGCCGAGTTCGACAAGGAGATCGCGGCTCTGCGGGATCAGCAGATCGGGACGGTGGTCGAGCAGTACGAGATGGTGACGTTCTCGTCGTTCCCTGATCTGAACGACCTGCCGTTCCTGGATAGGCGGAAGTTCGTGATGATGTGCCTCCACTGCGTCGTGGTGCACCCGTCGCGGCGCGGTCGGGGCTTCGTCCCTGAGTCTGTCGATGTGGTCGAGTGGCCGCAGCTGAAGATTGTCCGCGCCTGGAACGTCGACTCGAACCGGGTCGAGATGGTGCTGAGGCGCGGCCCGGCCGTCTGACCGGTCAGGGCGTTCTTGCGACCTCCCGCGGCTCGGGCTACCTACCACCCATGCCCGGCCGAATCAGCCGCCCACAGCCGTCCCAGGCGGCAACACGGTCTGTTTGCCTGGCCTCCACACCCCTGGCAATCGCAGGCGCGGATCGGCGGAGCAGCACCCCTCCCCCATGGCACGGCGTAGCGTGCAACTGTCCCGGCTCTTATGCACGGAGGTATCGGCATGAAGCGAGCAGCGATCCTGGTCGCCAGCGTCGTGTTGGCATCTAGCGCACCCCTCATCAGCCAGTCGCCAGCCGCGGCGGACACACCGGGATGTGTGACGCAGCAGGAGTTCTATCAGGTGCACCGTGGCCAGCGGATGAGCCGCGTCCACGAGGTGTTCGACACCACGGGCCGCGTGGCCTGGCGGCGCGGCGACCGCCTGCACCGCTACTACAAAATCTGTCGCGTCCCGCTCACCCGGAGTACGGCCGTCCACGTGATCTATGGGGAGGAAGGCGGCTCCTGGGTGATGCGGCGGAAGTGGGCGGACGCCCAGTAACACTCTCGGGAGGCAGTCTGAAACAGACCCCTCGAAATACCTCGCGCCCCTACCCAGTTGGCGGGCAACGCACTGGGACAATGGGACTGTCGCTCCTCCAACGAGGAGAAGCCGGAGCGCCCCGCGCTGGACCTGATGAGCGGGATCCCGAGATCGGGTGTCTGCGCAATGGCCGAAGCCATCAGCTTCAGGCGGGAAGGAACTCCCGCGTTGACTCAGATCAGGTGTCTGAGCACGCGAGCGGAGTTCGTGATGAATCGAAGATCAGACTCGGGGGCACATGGGTGCGCCCCCGAGAACGAGTGGGTTGAAGACTCAGGCGCGGGGGCTGCCACAAGAGTAGGCAGCACCGTCGGCAGCCACCTGACCGGCACGCCGTACGGGGCGTCCTGATGGTCTGGCTGAAGTTGTCGGACGACTTCCCCGACGGAACCATCAGGCTGTCCGATTCCGCGTTCCGCACGCATATCGAGGGCTTGTGCTGGGCGATGCGGCGCGAGACCGGCGGGCACCTCGTGCGTCGGGACCTCCGTAGGTTCGCCGAGACAGAAAGCCCCGAGGAAGCCGCTTCAGAACTTGTGAGGCTCGGCTACTGGGTTGAGCGATCGGACGGCTGGCAGATCGTGCATCACATGGAGCACCAGATCGAGCCCGACGTGATCCGTAAACGCAGGGAGAACGACGCGGAGCGGCAGCGGCGGTACCGGAGGAAGAAGGCCGGACTCACGAACGGAGGTAGCGAGTCCGTTGCTTCTGACTCGGTCCCTGTTGGTGCTTCCCGTCCCGACCCGTCCCGTCCCGACCCGGGTCACGCGGATCGTCACGGCGTGACAGATGAGGCTGTCGTGCGCCACGAGCGTGTTTATGCAGAGGGTTTCTGCAAGGACTGCGGCCTGCAGTTGGAGGACGGCCGGTGCGCCTGGTGTGCAGGCCACTCAGTAGAGGAGCGGACGACCGATGCCTGAGCAGTTGGACCTGGAACTGGGGTGGCCGGTGATGGCGGGCGAGCCTCCGGTCCCGGCGTGGCTGTCCTACTGGGTCCTGTCGACAAGATGCCCAGATTGCCGTCGTTCCCCTAGCGATCCGTTCTGGTCGCACAACGGCGGCGAGTGGGTCGTGAGGTGGACCCACGAGGCGACGTGCAGCGCGTCGTTGACGCCGTGCGTCATTGGTCCTCCGAGGCCGCTAGCCGCTCGGTCGAGGGCAGTGTCGTGAGGTTGGCGCTGGCTGGGTCGCTGGGCCGTTGTGGACGGCGAACGCCCGGAAGACGCAGTGTCCCCATGGGCACCTGTACACGGTCGCCAACACCTACCGGCTCGGCGCCAGACGGTACTGCCGCGAGTGCGGTCGACGTCGTACGCGGGACTGGTATCGGCGGAGAGCATCGTGAAGTGGGCGATCCAGCCGAGTCAGGACCGGTGCGGGGTGCTGCATCTGGTGGCGACTGCCCTCGACGCGGACGCCGCAGCTGAGACGGCCTGGCCGACGAACCCGGACCGTCTGTGCGGCGGCCGGTGGCGACCGCAGCAGCGGCGGCTTTGTTCCCCGCGCCGCTTCGGCTGACTGGGTTGATCACATACGGCGCCCTGGTGAACGCCGGGCGCCTCCACTGAGAGGAAGGACGAGGACGATGCCGAAGATCCCGGGGGCCTGGTACGGCCCGAACATGAACGGTCTGGGTGACCCGGAGCGGGCGAGCGTGCAGGAGCGGCACGAGATTGCCCCGGCACGTCTTGCTGAGGAGCGGACGCGGCGGGCTGCGTTCTCCCCGCTGGTCCGCGGGCTGCAGGCGGTGACCGACCGGGCGTTGAAGCGCCGGTGATGGATGTCCCGGTCTGGGCGCGGCTTCTGCCGTTGCCGCTGGGTAGGGAGGTGTGCGACGCGGTCCGGGCTGGCTGGATCGTGCTGGAGTGCGAGGAGAGGAACGAGGATGGCGTATCTGGTTAGGGCGCCGGGGAACCGGAACCCGTTGACCGAGGAGGAGGCTGGCCTGGAGGTGCTGGCCGCGAAGAAGAAGTTGAGCGGCTGGGAGCGAGGTGAACTGCACGCCCTGGCGATGCGGGCGCCGTTCGACACCCAGGAGCGCCTGCGGCCCGCGCTAGCGACCAAGGGCCGGCGGACGTCGTGAACGGGATCATCGACGCTCTACCTGGCGTCCAGGCGGTCGACGAGGAGCGCGCCACGGTCGAGGCCGACTGGCAGGCGTACCTGGAGTGGAAGAACGAGCAGGCCGCTCGGTACCAGCGTGAGGTGGAAGATCACAGGGCGGCGGTGCGGCGCGCATCGAGAATCGAGAGGATCCGCCGTCTGCTCCCGTTCCTCCTGGGCTGGAGGACGAGCACGCCCGTCGCCTGGTTCAGCATCGAGCCGACATGGATCGTCTGGACCGTGCCAGGTACCGAGCGATCGCTGACGCCGCCGAGGCGGTCCACGAAGCGGCGACGGCGGAGACCGGCGCGGCAGTCGAAGAGGCTCGACCTCTCCTGGAGGCGCTGAACGAGATCCTGGCGCGGGTCCGATCGGCGCAGGAGGCGACCCGCGAGGTTCTTGTGGCACAGGATCTTCGACGCGGTGTGCGCAACCT
Organism: uncultured Actinomycetota bacterium; assembly: GCA_963766035.1. Taxonomy (GTDB): domain Bacteria; phylum Actinomycetota; class Actinomycetes; order Propionibacteriales; family Nocardioidaceae; genus Nocardioides. Next base: position 29,123 of record CAVXYP010000008.1, read on the forward strand.
CGCTCGGTCCGGACCTCAGCGTGCCGACCTGGCTGCTCTGGCAGACGCTGTCAGCTTCGGTCGAGACCTGCTGCACGTCCGTCAGGAAGGCGGGATCCTCGTCGACCGCGGGGAAGACGACGGGATCCACGCGCCGCGCCCGACCCAGAGACGGCTGGGAATGGCTGCGTCGAACGTCCGTCAGGTGCCTGACACGAGCGACTGGGCGCCTCGGGATGGGTCATGGCATCCGACCTGTTGAGTTGCCACCCTCCGGCGCTTGCCTCCTCGGTGATCGGAGGGCGGTGCGGGCTGTCTTCCACGCTCAGATCAGGTGGAGACAGGCCTGGTCTGCTGACGGGTGCGAGTTGCCGACGAATGCCGCTTGAAGTCGCCGTAGGGCTGTCAGATGCCGTCGCGAGTTGCCACGTCCTGGGGAGGACCCGTCCAGACCCGAGGCAACCAAGGATCCACCTAGGCACGGGACAGCCGCCCACAGCCGCCACAAGCAGCCCCGCGACCCTCAACGCCTTCTCCATCAGTGGTTGGCAACTGATCGTGAGGCCGACCCCGCGGCAGTGCGGTCCCCGTGGTCTCGGAGCAGCACCCTCCCCACATGCCACGACCGCGCCTCCCGTTTCGACCCGTGATGTCGGGATCCGTCCGTAGACTCCCGGCACACACCGCGATCGGGACGACTGAGGAGGGCCGTGGTGACGTTCAACGACGACGATGTCCAGGCTGCTTTCCCGGAGATGACTGTGACGCTCCCATGGGTTGGCAAGGGCGGCGATAAGGTCACGTATCAGGCCACGGCGCGAAAGAGAGAAGCTGGCGCTCAAGATCCTCATCGAGCCGGTGTGACGAGGACACAGAGGATTTCGATCAGCCTAACGCAACAGAGCGATTCCGTCGCGAGATGCTGGGGATGGCCACGACGCAGTGCCCGCACGTGATCCGCGCGATGGACGAACCGCAGCTGCGGCGGATCGCCGAGACGAACCACATCTGGTACACGGAGCCGTTTCTGGAAGGGGGCACGCTGCACAGCCATCCTCGAAGACAGGACAGGCTGACGCCAGAAGCCGCGCATGACCTCGCGCGGTGCCTGCTCCTCGCCGTCGAGGCGATGTGGGGCTCGGACGCCACAAGTTCGTTCATCGAGATATCAAGCCGAAGAACATCGGATACCTCGCTGACGGCACCCCTGTTCTAATCGACCTAGGGATCGCCCTGTTCACGGAACTGTCGGGGATTACATCGCACGTCCTTGGTTGGCCCGGGTAGCGCGGGCTACGGAGCGCCTGAGATGTACGAGATCAAACGAAACGCGTCCATCGACTTTCGCACTGACTTGTTTCAGATCGGAATCGTGCTTGTCGAAGCGCTTACTGGGAAGCATCCCTTCAACGGCTCCCCCGACTACTTTCATAGCCTGAACAACTTCGATCCGGCGACCCTTGACGGCTTCGACATGACAGACGGGATTGAGAAGAACAATTCCTCGCGATGCTGGCGGCTCACCAGAGCAGGCGCTTCCGGACGGTGGAAATGGCCCTTAACTCGCTCGACGGGGACGGACTGATGTTCTACCTCCAGCACGGTTACGGCAAAGGCACGAAGGTTGGCAACGTCGCGGCCAAGGGCCACGTCGGCGGCATCGTTCTTAGCCCGGCCCACGAAGACCGGTTCCACCTGCGTGAGACAGTCACCGCTTGTCGCGCGGACGGCCTGCGAGTTCTGCTCGATCCCCAGACGTATGTCTACTCGCTGACGCCCACCGGCAGCGCTCGACAGCACGCAGACCACGGACTCGATGTCGGGAAGTTGCACTGGTCGCAGACCGCCGACGCGGTGAGTAGCCATGTCGCAGCAGTGGGCACAGCGAACACCGAACTCGGTATCGACGGACCATGGCTGAGCCCAGCCCCCTATCAAGCGAGTCTGTCCGACTTCTGGATGCCCGATCTCCCTCCAGTACGCACGCACTGCGGCCGTCGACCTGGGGGGCCCTGAGCGAGACCATCGTGTCGCTGGTTCCTGACGAGAATCTCTTTCGCTCGTGGGACGCCGTCCAGGAGTGGCTTGACGTGCTCACCACGCTCGACGTGGCCGGCTTCTACCTAGCTATCAACCGCACCCGACCCTTGTATCCGGCTCAGCCGTGGGACGTCGACGCTCTCTGCGAATTGATGCGAGTGATCTACACCCTGGCGGACATCAACGACTACGAGGTCGTATGGGGCTACGCCGATATCGAAGGCCTTCTGGGGACCGCGGCGGGGGCAAGGGGCGTGGCATCCGGATGGACCTATGGCCTCCGACAGTTCTCCGATTTCCCGGTGGAACGATCCGCCGCGATCGGGCGGAGTTGCGGCCATCCCGCGCGTTCACATGCGGAAGTTGTGGACGCCGCTGAGAAACAACGAAGCCGAGGATGTTTTTGGACCACAGACCGTTGGCCGAGCGATGTTCTCCGGAGCGTTGACAGAAGGAGTTCGACAAGCGCGGCGTTCCAGGCGTGGAACAACACGCGAGGCGCAGGAGCACCATCTGAGTGTTCTGGCGGAGCGGGTTGCGGCACTGGAGGCGCATACGCTCACTGACGGATCGCCTCGACATCGTGAGCAAGAGCCTGAAGCAGGCGATCAAGGCATTCGGGTCGCTGGAAAAAGAGGGTCTGAACGTTGGAATCACGGACACCTGTCGCGCGTGCGCTCCTACCAAGAGGCTGCTGAATCAGTTCCGCTCGGCCGAGAGTCTGTAAGCGCTGACTCGTTCTCGTGTCCGCGCACGATCAACTCCAGGAGCCAGAGCCGTGACCAAACGTCGGCGAGACCGACACCCGGCAGGCCTCTCCCAGGTGAACTCGTCGCCGTCACGGAACAGCAGCCCACAGCCGTAGAAGTCTAGGGACCGATAGGTGTCCGGCGGAAGGGGGCGCTCTGGCATGAGAATCGCCGAGCTGATGGAACAGGTCGACGGAACTTCGAAACCTGGTTGAGGGCTCGTTTCCAGTCACGCATCTTCGCTTCCACTGCGAGCGTGTCTGCAACTACAGCGGCAAGACGATCCGCTCCGGCGAGACGTCCGCCCATCCTTGACTCGCAAGGGACCGTCGTCAGGCGATGACGCGTAGGACGACGAGACTCTCAGGTTGATCCTGCGTCAAGACTGGGGTCCAGAGCGCCGTCGCCGAGGCCTGCGACGTCAGGCGAAGGCCCGAGTCCATGTACTTGCGGAGGGCGCTTGGGCGCGATGGACTACGAACACGAGATCCGGCCGCCCGGACCCGCCGAGGTCAGGCTCCTCCAGGACGAACACGCTCCGCCCAGGTCCAGGCCGAAAGAACTGCGCGCATTGCATGAGAAAGGCGTCGACGAGCGCCTGCTCCTCGATCGGCACGCCAACGCGCGGCCGCGCTTCGAGCGTCCTGCTGACGCCGGGCTGGAGGCCTGGAGCAGGGTCACGCTTGTCACTGTAGTTCGGCTCACCCTCAATGGTCGGATTACGGGCACATCGCCGACACCATCACCGGTCAGAGTGGCGAACACGCTCCCAACCCTCACGCTCCGTCTGGGTGGCGTCAGCACACCACGGCGGCAAGAGGCGCCTCGTGACCTACCGGTTTCGGCGCCCCCGCCCACCTCCATCCGGTCAGTGCTCAGTTCCGCTTGGCGAGGCCGGTGTAGCGAGTCCAATCGAAGTACGCATCCTCGCAGCAATCCGGTCCGTCCAGACCATAGAAGTCTGCCATTGCCTTCGCTCGGCGGGGGCTGCCGAAACAGCGGCGAGGTGCCGAAAGCGTTACGAAATCACGGACGGTGTCGATGTTGGATCGGACGCCGCACTGCTTCTCGTCGTCCGCATTGAATACTCCCTCACCACCATCGGCGGAGAGCGGCCGTAGATCATGTAGTACTCGGCCTTTCGGTCCCTGTCTGTCGACATCTCGATCCTGTATTCACCGCCAGATCTGCCTGCCCCCGACAGCGTGTAAAGGTTCGTCCGTACGGCGATCCGGCTCGACGTGTGGTTGATCAAAACTTGCGAGATGTCGAAGTCATCGTTCGAGTCGTAGCAGTCACCCGGGTCGTCGTACGGACAGGTGAACACGTCGCCGCGCGGATCAGCGGCCTTCTTCTTCTCGGCGGAGGCCGCAGCCGGATACGCGAGCAGCAATGCGACAGCCACGAGTATCACCCAGATCTTCCCCATAGTCGGACGGTAGCCCGAAGCGCTCGCGGACGCTCACAAACTGCGCAGGATCTTCCTTGCGCGCTCGAAGTCGAAGGAGCATCAGGCGCGCGGATGGGTTGAGTTGTCGGTCAGTCTGTCGGCCCCCGGCTCGTACCCGAACGATTGAACCCGACGGTGCATGGACCGGGACCGCGGCCGTCCGCCTTCCGGGATGCCGCTCGACGGTCACCGGTCAGGGCCTGGACCCACGAAGTCGGCCTAGGAAACGTCCACCTCGAAACACCTCAACCCCAACCGGCAGAAGGAGAAGCAGGTGGAAGAACGAAGGGACTGGAACCTCGGGCAATACGACGGCCGAGAGGTTCTGTCAGCTCTACGGAAAGAGATCGTGCTCGCAGACCTTGACGGCGCAATCTACTGGTCGAACGTCATCCTGACCCATGGCGGGAAGGGTTCGAAGCGGCTGCTGGCTCGCCAGTGCTGGATCATCGCCGCAGAGGTTGTTGACGACCCACTCGCTGTAGTGCGGGCGCACGCGGTGTTCCAGATGGCCGATCAGGTGGCGGAGACGGATCACCTCATGCACCTCGTCGCGATTCTGTGCGACAGCGTGAAGTGGTGGGAGTCCCGCCGAGGTCGCGCAGTCGAGGACGCATGGAACCGGGCCATCGGCGACCTGAAAGACCCGCAGCGGCGCCGGGAGGTGCCGTCGTACGCACTGGATCGGCACACCCGCCGAGGCTGGGAGGAGTTTCGGCGGACAGGCCGCTGGGATGACAGGTTTAGCGGCGACGACCGTGGCAGGCAGAAGACGCTGCACTTGTGGGAAAGGGACGGTCAGATCAGTGCCTCGTCTCCGCTCGAAGACCGGGACCCGGCGTTCGTGGACCGCTGGCAGCGGCTGCTGAGATTGCAGGCGCAGCACCTTCCCGACCCGGAGCCTGAGTCGATGGACGAGCCTCCGACCCTGTTCGACGTGGAGCGCGACCGATGATCCGGGCATACCTGCGGGTCTCCACGATGGAGCAGGCCGACTCAGGTGCGGGGCTGGCAGCGCAGCGCGACGCGATCGAGCGGGAGGCGGTGCATCGCGGTTGGGAGTCGATGGGCTGGTAACTCGGACGGCGGGTGGTCGGGGAAGGATCTCGACCGGCCGGAGATGGCGAGGTTGCTCTCGGAGATCCGGCGCGGTGACCTGCTCGTGACGGCGAAGGTTGATCGGCTCTCCCGGTCCTTGGTCGACTTCGCGACCCTGGTGGAACGGTCGCAGCGTGAAGGTTGGTCGATCGTGACTCTGGATCTGGGCCTGGACTTGTCGACCGCGCAGGGTGAGTTCGTGGCTTCGATCCTTGCTGCGTTCGCCCGGATGGAGCGGCGGCTGATTGGCCAGCGGACCCGAGACGCGATGGCGGCCAAGAAGCACGGCGGCGGCGTCAGGTACGGGCACCCCTCTCGCTTGGCTCCGGAGGTGCAGGCGGATGTGGCCCGAATGGTCGCCGCAGGCTCTTCTCTGTCCGAGGTAGCACGACAGATGACCGCCAGAGGCGTCCCGACTGCCGAGGGCGGCTCCCGCTGGTACGCATCGACTGTTCGGAGTGTGTTGTCGTCGCTCGCTAACGATCGACTGGCTGGGCTGTCAGCATGAGCGGCCTACGATCTGAGGCATGTCGCTCCAGCAGTCGGTCCGTGACGTGGCCACCGAAGCGATCGAGTTCATCGGGGACCGGCCAATCGTATTTCTGGGAGGCGCGGGACGATCTACCGACTCGGGCATCCCCGACTACCGCGGGCCGGGCGCGCCGGTGCGGATGCCGATGACCTACCAGGAGTTCGTGTCCGGCCCGACCGCGCAGCAGCGCTACTGGGCGCGCTCTCACCTCGGCTGGTCGCGGATGGGGAATGCGGAGCCGAACGCCGGGCACCGGGCGGTCGCGACCCTCGGCGCCGAGCTCGTGATCACCCAGAATGTCGACGGCCTGCACGAGGCGGCCGGCACCCCGCGGCTGGTCGCGCTGCACGGCCGGGTCGCGGACGTGGTGTGTCTCTCCTGCAGGAGTACGACGCCGCGCACCTCGTTGCAGCGAACGCTGGCCGAGCTCAACCGCGGCTGGCTGGACCGGCACGCCGACGCGGCCAGCCGCCCGGACGGTGACGTCGACCTCGACGACACCGACGGCTTCGTGGTGCCCGCTTGCGCGTGCGGCGGCGCCCTCAAGCCGGACGTCGTGTTCTTCGGTGAGAACGTCCCCGCCACGCGGGTCGTCCGCTGCTATGAAGCGGTCGACGCCCTGGCAGACACCGACGGCGTGCTGCTCGTCGCCGGATCGAGCCTCACCGTGATGAGCGGCCTCCGCTTCGTCAAGCGGGCCGCCAAGATCGGCGTTCCCATCGTGATCGTCAACCGCGGCGCGACGCGCGGGGACGAGCATGCGTCGTACACGGTCGACGCGGGCACCTCAGAGTGGCTGCCGGAGCTGGCGGCGGCCCGTCGTAGCTGACGGCGGCGCGGGCTGCAGGTTCATCACGGTATGCAGCTGAACCTGCACTCCCCACGGCGTACGACCCATGGGAACTGTCGGTTCGACGGCATACCGTGGTGAACCTGCACGGGCGGGCGCACTCTCGCCCGCACCGCCCTACAACCGCTTGACGAAGATGTGATCGGCGGCTTCGGGGAAGATCTCGGCGGTCTCGCCGCCGGAGCCGACGAGGACGCCGTCGGCGGTGGCCTGGATCGTGATCGTCTTGTCCGGCAGTGCGCCGACCCGGCGCATGGCGCTCATCAGCGACTCGTCCTTCTGCATCTCCTCGGAGATCCGTCGCACCAGTGCCCGGCTGGGCTCCTCGACGGCCGCCTTCGACAGCGGCTCGACGTCGGACATGAACGCCTCGCCGAGGTTGTCCTCGCCGAGCTCGGCCAGACCGGGGATCGGGTTGCCGTAGGGCGACTCGGTCGGGTGGTCGAGCAGCTCGAGCAGCCGCCGCTCCACCGTCTCGGAGATGACGTGCTCCCAGCGGCAGGCCTCCTCGTGGACGAGCTCCCAGTCGAGACCGATCACGTCGGTGAGCAGCCGCTCGGCGAGCCGGTGCTTGCGCATCACCCGGGTCGCGAGCCGCAGGCCGTCGTCGGTCAGCTCGAGGTGGCGGTCGCCCTCGACGGTCAGCAGGCCGTCGCGCTCCATCCTCGCCACGGTCTGCGACACCGTCGGGCCGCTCTGGTGCAGACGCTCGGCGATCCGCGCCCGCAACGGCGTGATGCCCTCCTCGACCAGCTCGTAGATGGTGCGGAGGTACATCTCGGTGGTGTCGATCAGATCGCTCACTCCCCCATCCTCTCCCATCGCGCCAGCACGCGCACACAGGGCGACCGCCCATGCCGACCCGGCGTTTGGCAGGCTCTACCCATGACCTCGCTCGCGCCCCTGACCGTCCCGGAGCAGTTCCACGGACCGGTCAGGTCGGGGAACGGCGGATGGACTTCCGGCGCGCTCGCCGAACGCCTGACGACCGACCATCCCGGCCAGGCGATCACCGCCGTGCTCCGTCTGCCGCCACCGCTCGAGGTGCCCCTCACCGTCAGCCGGACCGACAGCGGCATCGTCGCGTCGTACGGCGACCGGGTGGTGGTCGAGGCCCGGCCCGCCGACACCGACCCCACGCCGGTCGCGCCGGTGTCGATCGCAGAGGCCGAAACCGCGGAGAGTCGGTACGCCGGGCTCCGGCGCCATCCGTTCCCCTCGTGCTACGCGTGCGGGCCGGAGCGCACCGCAGGCACCGGATTGCGCATCTTCGCCGGGCCGGTTGGCGGAGATGCCGAGCGAGTCGCTGCCACCTGGACGCCGTACGACGTCAGCGTGCCCATCACCTGGGCCGCGCTCGACTGTCCCGGGGGTTGGTCGAGCGACATCGAGGAGCGGCCGATGGTGCTCGGCACCATGACCCTGCGGTACGACCGGCTGCCGGTCACCGGCGAGCACTACGTCGTGGTCGCGGAAGCGCGTGGCGCAGCCGGACGCAAGACCTTCACGGCGTCCTCGCTCTACGACTACGACGGCGGGCTCCGCGCGACCGCCGAACACGTCTGGATCACGATCGACCCCCAGGACTTCTCGTGACCTGGTGGCAGGAAGCGGTCGTCTACCAGGTCTACATCCGCAGCTTCGCCGATGCCGACGGCGACGGCGTCGGCGACCTCCCCGGCATCACGTCGCGGCTCCCCTACCTGCGCGACCTCGGCGTCGACGCACTGTGGATCACGCCGTTCTACCTCTCGCCGCAGAAGGACCACGGCTACGACGTGGCCGACTACACCGACGTCGACCCGCTCTTCGGCACCCTCGCCGACGCCGACGCGCTGATCGTCCGCGCCCACGAGCTCGGGCTGCGGGTGATCGTCGACCTGGTGCCCAACCACACCTCCGACCAGCACCCGTGGTTCCAGGCCGCGTTGGCCGCTCCCCCGGGCTCGGCGGAGCGCGCCCGCTACCTGTTCCGGGACGGCAAGGGCCGCGACGGCAACCGGCCGCCCAACAACTGGCTGTCGATCTTCGGTGGTCCGGCGTGGACCCGGGTGACCGAAGCCGGCAAGCCAGGCCAGTGGTACCTCCATCTCTTCGACACGTCCCAGCCCGACCTCGACTGGCGCAACCCCGAGGTGGGCGACATGTTCGAAGGGGTGCTGCGCTTCTGGCTCAGCCGCGGCGTCGACGGGTTCCGCGTCGACGTCGCGCACGGCCTCTACAAGGAGGCGAGCCTGCGCGACCAGAAGCGCCCGAAGGGCAAGCCGAAGCCCCCGCCCCACACGCTGCCGCCCGACGACGAGCCGGAGGAGCAGGCCCGGTCGATGGTCGAGCGGGTGCTCCGCGACGAGCCGATGTGGGAGCAGCCCGAGGTGCACGACGTCTACCGGCGCTGGCGCCGCATCTTCGAGGAGCACGCCGGCAGCGCTCACGGCGGCGACCGGATCGGCGTCGCGGAGGCCTGGACCCAGACCGCCGAGTCGATGGCGGAGTTCGTGCGACCCGACGAGCTGCACCAGGCCTTCAACTTCGGCTGGCTCGCCACCGACTGGTCCGCCCGCGACTTCGCCCAGGTCGTCAACAGCTCCATCGCGGCGCTCGCGACCGCGCACGCCTCATCTCCGACGTGGGTGCTCAGCAACCACGACGTCGTCCGCCACCCGACGAGGTACGGCGGCGGGCCGGTCGGGCTGGCCCGGGCCCGCGCGGCGACGCTGGTGATGCTGGCGCTGCCGGGTTCGGCGTACCTCTACCAGGGCGAGGAGCTGGGCCTCGAGCAGGTCGACGTGCCGCCCGAGGCGCGGCAGGACCCGTCGTGGTTCCGGACCGGGGAGCCGGGGCGGGACGGCTGCCGGGTCCCGCTCCCGTGGGACGGCGAGGCGCCGCCGTACGCCTTCGGGCCGGGCGACGACCAGCCGTGGATCCCGCAGCCGACCGACTGGGCGGACCGGACGGTCGCGGCGCAGGAGGGCGACGACACCTCGACCCTCGCGTTCTACCGGCGGGCGCTGGCGGCCCGCCGCACCTGGGTGCGCGGCACCGACCAGGCGTGCGTGGCCGAGGCGAAGCGCAACGTCCTGGTCGTACGACGCGGCGACCTGACCGTCCTCCTGAACGCGGGCCAGCGGTCGGTGAAGATGCCAGCCGGCGAGGTGGTCATCAGCAGCGGGCCGGTCGGCGACCGACTGCCGGCGAACACCGCGGTCTGGCTGCGGAGCAACCGCTAGCCGGCAGTCTCAGTCGTCGGAGAGCGCCGCGTTGTAGCGGCTGAGCATCGCCCCGAACTCCTCGAGCTCGTCGGCGGACCAGTCGCCCAGCCGCTCGGCGATCAGCTTGCGCCGGTGGTCGGCGACGTCGCCGAGGCGTCGTACGCCCTCCTCGCTGACGGAGAGGAGGGTGGCCCGGCCGTCGTGGGGGTCGTCCGTGCGGTCGACGAGTCCCAGGTCCTGCAGGTGCTGTGCCTGGCGGCTGACCGAGCCCTTGTCCATGTCGAAGGCGGTGCAGAGTGCCGAGGCCCGGACCGGACCCTCGCGGAGCAGGTGGCCGAGCATCAGGTAGGACACCGGCTGCAGGTCGGGGTGGACGGCGCGGGCGCGCTCGTGGATGACCCGGCGGACCCGCCGGATGAGGACGCCGACCTCCTGCTCGAGGTGGCGGAGCGCCTCGTTGTGGCCGGCGTCGGCGCCCGCGCTCATCGCGCGTGCTCCTCGATCTCGCCGGTCGCCTCGGGGGCGGCCGCCTCGGCGGGACCGAGCTGGGTGCGCAGGGGGACCTCCTTGATGAGGAGGACACACAGGAACGCGACCACGACGAACGGCACCGCGATCAGGAACAGGTGGCCGGTCGCACTGCCCATCGCGGACTCGTAGACCGCCTGGACCGGCCCCGGGAGGGCACTGAGGTCGGGGATGTCGCCGGTCGAGTGCTTCATCGAGGCGAGCTGCTCCGGGCTGAGCCGGCCGTCCGCCGCCAGCCGCGCGACTCCGTCCTTGACGTTGCCCGACACCTGGTGCGCGAGCACCGCGCCCAGCGCCGAGACGCCGATCGAGCCGCCCATCGAGCGGAAGAACGCGACGACCGAGCTGGCCGCACCGAGGTCGCTCGGGTCGGCGGTGTTCTGCACCGCGAGCACGAGGTTCTGCATGGTGGCGCCGATGCCGAGCCCGGTCACCAGCATGTAGCCGCCGACCACCGTGAGCGGGGTGTCGGCGTCGATGGTGCCGAGCAGCGCCATCCCGACCAGGACCAGCAGGGTGCCGCCGACGAGGTAGCGCTTCCACAGCCCGGTGTTGGTGATGATCCGGCCGGTGACCGTGCTCGACACGAGCAGGCCGCCGACCATCGCGATCGACATCAGGCCGGCGTCGGTCGGGGTCATGCCGCGGGCGAGCTGGAAGTACTGGCTCAGGTAGACGGTCGCACCGAACATCGCGACGCCGATCATCACCGAGGCGACGGTCGCGAGGGAGATGGTGCGGTCCTTGAACAGCCGGAGCGGGATCACCGGTTCGGTGGCGACCCGCGCCTCGACGTACAACGCGACGGCGACGAGCACCGCCCGCCACCGACCATCAGGGCGCTGGTGGTGAGACCCAGCCGAAGTCGGTGCCGGCGAGCGACACCCACACCAGGATCAGGCTGACGCCGGCCATGATCAGGGTCGCGCCGAGGTAGTCGATCGACACCTCACGCTTGACGACGGGCAGGTGCAGCGTCTTCTGCAGCACGACGAACGCGATCGCCGCGATCGGCAGGCCGACGAAGAAGCAGCCCCGCCAGCCGAGCGGGCTGTCGACGATCAGGCCGCCCAACAACGGGCCGCTCACGGTCGCGGTGGCGAAGACCGCCCCGATGTAGCCGCTGTAGCGACCGCGCTCACGCGGCGAGACCATCGACGCGATGACGACCTGCACCAGCGCGGTCAGACCGCCGACGCCGAGACCCTGGACGGCACGGGCGCCGATCAGGACGCCCATGTTGGGCGCGAAGGCCGCGATCAGGGAGCCTGCCGAGTAGATGACCAGCGCTGACTGCACCAGGATCTTCTTGCTCGCGAGGTCGGCGAGCTTGCCCCAGATCGGCGTGGTCGCGGTCATCGTCAGCAACGTCGCGACGACGACCCAGGTGTAGCCGGTCTGGTTGCCGTGCAGGTCGGTCACGATCGCCGGGAGGGCGTTGCTCACGACCGTGCTGGACAGCATCGCGACGAACATCGCGAGGAGCAGGCCGGTCAGCGCCTCCATGATCTCGCGGTGCGACATCTGGCCGCTGTGCTCGGCGGTCGCTGCCTGGGTCATTCGGGGTCGCCTCGGTTTACTACTCGGGAGAATTGGTTGATGTTGTCAACCTTAATCTGCGACTGGTTGCGCTCGTCAACTTTGCGCGGTAATCAGTGTCCGAGTCCGCTCGCACGGCACTCGGTGCGCTCCGTCGGCGCTCTGACTGGTCACAGCACCGAGGGAGCGCAGCTAACTCCGAGGTAGTCGACGTAACACTGAGTTACTCGAATCCCGGCCGCCGAACCCGCGGGAAAAAGCAGGCGACCCGCAGGCGTGGTCCGGGTGGACCGCACCGGGGGACGTGCCCGGTTCGCCTGCGGGTCGGGTGGCTGCGTTGGATTGGCCGGCAGCCCGGCTTCAGAGAACGGGGTGATCCCACCCCGTCGCTGGGGTCGCCTAACCGGCAACCACCTCACGCGTCCTAAAGGAATACATTCCTCGGATCACCTCCTTTCTCGTGTCCGACAAAGGTAGGTCGACTGCCCGCCTCCGCACAACGGCATTTAGGTGGCGGCGGCGGCGAACTGGGCCGCGTGCAGCCGCGCGAAGGCGCCACCACGCTCGAGCAGCTCGGCGTGCGAGCCCTGCTCGACGATCCGGCCGTGCTCCATGACCAGGATCAGGTCGGCGTCGCGGATGGTCGAGAGCCGGTGCGCGATCACGAACGACGTACGGTCGGTCCGCAGCGCCGCCATCGCGTGCTGCAGCAGCAGCTCGGTGCGCGTGTCGACCGAGGACGTCGCCTCGTCGAGGATCAGCAGCGCCGGCTGGGCGAGGAACGCGCGAGCGATCGTGATCAGCTGCCGCTCGCCGGCCGACAGGTTGCTGCCCTCGTCGTCCACGCGGGTGTCGTAGCCCTCGGGCAGCGAGTGCACGAAGCGATCGACGTACGTCGCCCGCGCCGCCTCCCTGATCTGCTCCTCGGTCGCGTCCGGCCGGCCGTAGGCGATGTTGTCGCGGATCGTGCCCTCGAACAGCCAGGTGTCCTGCAGCACCATGCCGATCCGGCTGCGAAGGTCGGCGCGCGGCATCGCCGTGATGTCGACGCCGTCGAGGGTGATCCGGCCGGCGTCGAGCTCGTAGAAGCGCATGATCAGGTTGACCAGCGTCGTCTTCCCGGCGCCGGTCGGCCCGACGATCGCGACCGTCTCCCCCGGCCGTGCGACCAGTGACAGGTCCTCGATGAGCGGTTCGTCGGGTTCGTAGGAGAACGAGACGCCCTCGAACGCGACCTCGCCGGGTGGTTTCGAACGCCGGTTCGTGGCTCGCCGGCGCTCGCACCTCACCGGCGACGAGGCGCCCGGGACCTCCTCGTCGGCGTCGAGAAGCTCGAAGACCCGCTCCGCCGAGGCGACGCCGGACTGCAGCAGGTTGGCCATCGACGCGATCTGGGTGATCGGCTGGGTGTACATCCGGGAGTACTGGATGAACGCCTGCACCTCGCCCAGCGACATCGCGCCGCTGGTGACCCGGAGCCCGCCGATGACCGCGATCACGACGTAGTTGAGGTTGCCGATGAACATCATGACCGGCATCACCAGGCCGCTGACGAACTGCGCCCGGTAGGACGACTCGTAGAGCTGCTCGTTGGCCTCCGCGAACTCCGCCTCGACCGCCTTGCGGCGCCCGAAGACCGTCACCAGGGCGTGGCCGGAGATGGCCTCCTCGATCTGGCCGTTGAGCCGGCCGGTCTGCCGCCACTGGTTGATGAACTGCTTCTGCGACCGCTTCATGATCCGGCTGGTCAGGATCATCGCGATCGGGACCGTCACCAGGGCGATCACCGCGAGCAGCGGCGAGAGCCAGAACATCATGCCGAGCACGCCGACGACCATCAGCACCGAGGTGAGCAGCTGGCTCATCGTCTGCTGGAGGTTCTGCGCGACGTTGTCGATGTCGTTGGTGACCCGGCTGAGCAGCTCGCCGCGCGGCTGCTGGTCGAAGTAGGACAACGGCAGCCGGTGGATCTTGGCCTCGACGTCCTCGCGCATCCGGCGGACGGTCTCCTGCACGACGTCGTTGACGAACCACCCCTGCAACCACCCGAGCACCTGGCCGACGATGTAGATCGCGAGGACCAGCATCAGCACCCGCCCGACCGCGCCGAAGTCGACCCCCTGGCCGGGCACGATGTCGAGGCCGCTGAGGAAGTCGGCCAGCTGGTGGTCGCCCGCGCTTCGGCCGCGTTCACGACATCGGCCTTGGTCGTGCCCGCGGGCTCCAACTGCTTGCCGACGAAGCCGGTGAAGACCAGGTCGGTGGCCTTGCCCAGCAGCCAGGGTCCGACCACGACCGACGCGACGCTGCCCACGGCAAGCAGGAGTACGCCGACCGCGCGCCAGCGCGCCGGGCGCAGCAGGCCCAGCAGTCGCCGTCCCGAAGCGCGGAAGTCGTGCGCCTTCTGGCCCACCATGCCGCCGCCCATCGGCCCCCGGCCGAAGGCGGGTCCCTGGACGACCCGTTCGGTCTGCTTCATGGGCTTGCGACCGCTCATGCCACGGCTCCTTCCGTGATGCCCTGGCTGGCCGCGATCTCGCGGTAGGTCGGGTTGTCGTCGAGCAGCTCGTCGTGGGTGCCGCGCCCGACGACCTTGCCGTCCTCGAGCACGATGATCTCGTCGGCGTCGCGGATCGTTGCGATGCGCTGGGCGACGATCACGACCGCCACGTCGCCGGTGGCGATCACCTCGCTCGGAGTGCCGCCCGCAGCCGCGCGTCCGTCGCGACGTCGAGGGCGGAGAAGGCATCGTCGAAGAGATAGATCTCGGGGCGTCGTACCAACGCCCGGGCGATCGCGAGCCGCTGCCGCTGTCCACCGGAGACGTTGGTGCCGCCCTGCGCGATCGGGGCGTCGAGCTGCTCCGGCATCGCCCGCACGAAGTCGGCGCCCTGCGCGATCTCGAGTGCCCGCCAGAGCTCGGCATCGGTGGCGTCGGGGTGCCGTAGCGGAGGTTGGAGGCGACGGTGCCGGTGAAGAGGAACGCGCGCTGCGGTACCAGCCCGATCCTGGACCAGAGCAGCTCCGGGTCGAGGTCGCGGACGTCGACGCCGTCGACCAGCACCCGGCCTGCAGTGGCGTCCATGAGCCGGGGCACCAGGTTGACGAGCGTCGTCTTGCCGGCGCCGGTGGACCCGATGACCCCGACCGTCCGGCCCGGACGCACCGACAGGCTGACGGCGTCGAGCACCGGCGCCTCGGCCCCGGGGTAGGTGAAGCCGACGTCCTCGAGGTCGAGGTGGCCGACGAGGCGACCTCCGTGACCGCTGCGGCCGGCGGTGCGATCGAGGAGTCGGTGTCGAGGACCTCGGCGATGCGATCGGCACTGACCGAGGCGCGCGGCACCATCATCAGCATGAAGGTGCCCATCATCACCGACATCAGGATCTGCATCAGGTAGGCGAGGAACGCGGTCAGGGAACCGACCTGCATCTGCCCACTGTCGACCCGGTGGCCGCCGAACCAGATCACGCCGACGCTGGCGACGTTGGACACCGCCATCACCACCGGGAACATCGCGGCCATCCACCGGCCGGCCGCACCGACATCGCGGTCAGGTCGTCGTTGAGCGGGCGAACCGGGCGGTCTCCTGCGGCTCGCGGACGAACGCACGCACTACCCGGATACCGGTGATCTGCTCACGGAGCACGCGGTTGACGTCATCGAGCCGTTCCTGCACGGAGCGAAACGCCGGCACCATCTGCGAGACGATGATCCCGATGCAGATGAACAGCACGGGCACGACGCGACGACCAGCCAGGAGAGCCCGAAGTCCTCCCGCATCGCCATCACGATGCCGCCGACCATCATGATCGGGATCGTCACCGCCATCAGGCACGTCATCATCGCCAGCATCTGCACCTGCTGGACGTCATTGGTGGCGCGGGTGATCAGCGACGGCGCGCCGTACGTCGACACCTCGCGACTCGAGAACGTGCCGATCCTGCCGAACACCGCGGCCCGCAGGTCGCGTCCGCAGGCCATCGCCGCCTGGGAGCCGAACCACGCCGACGACATCGAGCACGCCGCCTGGACCATCGCGATCGCGAGCATGATGCCGCCGACCTTCACGATGTAGCCGGTGTCGCCCTGGGCGACGCCGTTGTCGATGATGTCGGCGTTGAGACTGGGCAGGTAGAGCATCGCGACGGTTGCCGTGAACTGGAGGACGACGACCGCAGAAAGCCAGCCGCGGTACGGCGAGAGATAGTCGCGCAGGAGACGCCGGAGCATCACAGGTCCTTCCCGTCGCGCGTCACCGCGCCGTAGAGCACGGTGTCGACGATGTCCTCGGCGGACAGGGGGGCGCCGAACGTGACTT
>CAVXYP010000009.1:0-167524 GCA_963766035.1 uncultured Actinomycetota bacterium
CTGTGACGAGTCCATGAGCTGAGGCGCGGTCTGCCTGGTCACGTTGTGACGTCAGGGCGGGCCGCGCCTTTCTCGCTCCCTGTTAGGCTTCCGACGGCCCTCAGGTGTCCCCTCAGGTGTCAGGCCCCATGAGAAAGAGGACCTCCAGTGCTCAGCGCGTTCGTCAACGCATTCCGGACTCCGGACCTGCGGCGCAAGCTGCTGTTCGTCCTGTTCATCATCGTGATCTTCCGGGCCGGTTCCCAGATCCCAGCCCCCGGTGTGCACGTCGCGAACGTGCAGTCGTGCCTCGGTGACCCCTCCAACAACACCGGCGTCTACAACCTGATCAACCTGTTCTCGGGTGGCGCGCTCCTGCAGCTGACCGTCTTCGCGCTCGGGATCATGCCCTACATCACCGCGAGCATCATCCTGCAGCTGCTCGTCGTCGTGATCCCGCGGCTGGAGGCCCTCAAGAAGGAGGGCCAGTCCGGCCAGACGAAGATCACCCAGTACACCCGCTACCTCACTCTCGGGCTCGCGCTGCTCCAGGCAACCGGCATCGTCGCGCTCGCGCGCACCGGCAGCCTGCTGCAGAACTGTCAGAAACCGCTGCTGCACGACGACAACACCACGACCTTCCTGGTGATGGTCATGACGATGACCGCCGGCACCGCGGTGATCATGTGGCTCGGCGAGCTGATCACCGAGCGCGGCATCGGCAACGGCATGTCGATCCTCATCTTCACCCAGGTCGTGGCGACGTTCCCGACCGCACTGTGGTCGGTCCAGAAGTCCAAGGGCTGGTGGACGTTCGGCGTCGTCATCGTGATCGGACTGGCGCTGGTCGCCGCGGTCATCTTCATCGAACAGGCACAACGCCGGATCCCGGTGCAGTACGCCCGCCGGATGGTCGGCCGCAAGATGTTCGGCGGCAGCTCGACCTACATCCCGTTGAAGGTCAACCAGGCCGGCATCATCCCGGTCATCTTCGCGTCGTCGCTCCTCTACCTGCCGGCGATGGCGGTCCAGTTCAACCAGACGAGCAACTCCGCCTGGGTGAAATTCGTCGCCGACCACTTCGTCCGCGGCGACCACCCGCTCTACATGGCGACCTACTTCCTCCTCATCATCTTCTTCACCTACTTCTACGTGTCGATCACCTTCAACCCGCAAGAGGTGGCAGACAACATGAAGAAGTACGGCGGCTTCATCCCCGGGATCCGGGCGGGCAAGCCGACGCAGGACTACCTGTCCTATGTCCTTTCCCGCATCACGCTGCCAGGGGCTCTCTACCTGGGTCTCATCTCGCTGATCCCGCTGATCGCGCTGGTGTTGATCGAGGCCAACCAGAACTTCCCGTTCGGAGGCACGTCCATCCTGATCATGGTGGGCGTCGCGCTCGACACGGTGAAGCAGATCGAGAGCCAGCTCCAGCAGCGCAACTACGAAGGATTCTTGCGGTAACGCTATGAGGCTGATTCTGATGGGCCCCCCCGGCGCCGGCAAAGGCACCCAGGCCAAGTTCGTCGCCGACCACTTCGGGGTCCCGGCGATCTCCACCGGTGACATCTTCCGGGCCAACGTCTCCCAGGGCACGCCCCTGGGGGTCGAGGCGAAGAAGTACATGGACGCGGGCGAGTACGTCCCGGACGAGGTCACCAACCAGATGGTGCGCAACCGGATCGCCGAGGACGACGCCCAGCCCGGATTCCTGCTCGACGGCTACCCGCGGACGCTCGCCCAGGTGGAAGAGCTCGACGCCATGATCGCGGACACGGGCCACCAGCTCGACGCGGTCGTCGTGATCGCCGTCAACCAGGAGGAGCTGGTTCAGCGGCTCTTGGCCAGGGCCCAGACCGAGGGCCGCGCCGACGACACCGAGGACGTCATCCGGCGCCGCCAGGAGATCTACAGCGCCGAGACCGAGCCCCTGATCGCGGTCTACCTGAGCCGTGGCCTGGTCCATGAGATCGACGGCATGGGCGAGGTCGAGGACGTCACGAAGCGCATCTTCGAAGCCCTCGATGTCATAGAACAGAGCTGAGCTCTGAGCTCGCTGTTCGGCACCACCCTGGAGCTCAAGTCTCCTGAGCAGATCCTGCTGATGCGGGAAGCCGGGCTCGTGGTCGCCGACGCGCTGGCGGTGGTGCGGGACGCCATACGTCCCGGTGTCTCCACTGGTGAGCTCGACCGGGTCGCCGAGGACCTGATCCGGTCCCGCGGGGCGCTGCCGTCGTTCCTCGGGTACGGCGAGCCGCCGTTCCCGGCGACCATCTGCACGTCGGTCAACGACGCGGTCGTGCACGGGATCCCTGGCGGGCGGGTGCTGGCCGAGGGTGATGTCATCTCGATCGACTGCGGGGCGATCGTCGATGGCTGGCACGGCGACGCGGCGATCACGGTCGCCGTGGGCGAGGTGCCCGAGGAGGTCACCGAGCTGATGCGGGTCACCGAGGAGTCGCTGTGGCAAGGCCTGGCCGCGGCGCGGCTCGCTGGCCGGGTCGGTGACATCTCGCACGCCGTGGAGCAGTACGTCCGGTCCCAGGGCTCGTACGGCATCGTCGAGGACTACACCGGCCACGGCATCGGCACGGAGATGCACCTGGCGCCCGACGTACCCAACTACGGCCGGCCGGGGCGCGGCCCACGCCTGAAGCGTGGGCTGGCGCTCGCGGTCGAGCCGATGATCACCCTGGGCGCGAAGGAGACGGCCGTCGCCGACGACGAGTGGACGGTCGTGACGACCGACGGGTCCGTGGCCGCCCACTTCGAGCACACGTTCGCGCTCACCGAGAGCGGCGTGTGGGTGCTGACCGCGCACGACGGCGGCCGGGCCCACCTGGAGCGGCTGGGCGCTCCCTTCGGCGGCCCGGCGTGACCCTCAGACACGCCGACCTATCATCGAGCATGGCCCTGTCCGCCCGACCGCTCCTGTTCGCCTCCGGTGAGGAGGCCTACGTCGCCGACCGGGTGATCCGCACCTGGACCACTCCCGACTGGGCCGACACCGACTGGGCCGACGAGGTCGTCGCCGCCCTGCCTGAGGACCAGCGGGCGATCGGGGCCCTCTCCTTCGCCGCCGGAGCGCCCGGCATCCTGCACCAGGTCGTCGGCTCCGAACGGCCGTTGCAGAGCCCCGTCGCCCAGCCGCGCGACCGCACCTACGACGTGCACGAGTTCCCCACCCCCGCCGTCTACGCCGACATGGTGCGCGCGGTGCTCGACAAGATCGAGGCGGGCGTCGTACGCAAGGTCGTCATCGGGCGCTGTCTCGACGTCATCAGCGACCCCCCGCTGGAGCCGGCCGAGATCATCGACCGGCTGCTGGTGACCCGCCCCGGTCGCTACGTCTTCTCGGTCCCGCTCACCGACGCCCTCGACGACGGGCCACTGCTCGTCGGCGCCAGCCCCGAGCTCCTCGTCAGCCGCGAGGGCGACCTGATCCGTTGCACCCCGCTGGCAGGCTCCGTGCCACGGTCGGCCGATCCCGACGAGGACGCGCGCCGCGCCGCCTCGCTCGAGGCATCGGAGAAGGACCTGGCCGAGCACGCGTTCGTCGTCGACGCCATCGTGCACGCACTGAAAGAGGTCTGCGTCGACGTCGAGCCACCCACCGGCCCGACCCTCCTCGCGACCGACACGGTCTGGCACCTCGCCTCGCCGATCACCGCGCGGCTCGAGGACCCGGACACCGGCCCGAGCGCCCTTCGCCTCGCCCAGATGCTGCACCCGACCCCCGCGGTCGGTGGCGTGCCCGCCAAGGCCGCAGCCGAAGCCATCGCGGACCTCGAAGGAGACCTCCGCGACTACTTCGCCGGCTGCGTCGGCTGGGTCGACGGGTCCGGTGACGGGGTCTTCGCGATCACCATCCGCGCCGCCGTGATCGACGGCGCCCGGATGCGGCTCTTCGCCGGCGCCGGGATCGTCGCGGGCTCCGACCCCGACTCCGAGGTCCGGGAGACCGGCGCGAAGCTGGAGACGATGACGAAGGTGTCGGGCCTGCGCTAGCCGGCTCCGGCTCCTGATGCCGCGAGTCGGGTCAGTCTGCCCGCCGAATCGGCCCAGATAGTCTCGCGAATCGGGTGAGTTCGCCCGTCGAATCCGGCCGGTTCGTCGGGACATTCCTCCCGATTCGGGCGGGATTTCTGTCGATTCGCGCGGTGTGGAAGGATGAACACACCAGAGGGGAGTATTCCTCCGCTGCGTTCTCGTCATCACGATCGGTCTGCAACACCGGGCCGGTCCGGGAGCGTGGGTCGCCGGTGGGTGACGGAAGAGACCTCGGGCGACCGGCCGACCCCGATCACCGAGAGGCTCTCTGTGGACGTCACCACCTTGGAATGGATCATCACCTTCGCCGTCACCGTCGGCGTGCTGCTCTTCGACATCGTCGTCATCGCCCGCGACCCGCGTGAACCGACGATGAAGGAGTGCGCGGTCGCGCTCTGCTTCTACGTCGGCGCCGCGGTCGCGTTCGGGGCGTTCATCTGGCTGCACCACGGCCACGACTACGGCATCGAGTTCTACGCCGGGTGGCTGACCGAGTACAGCCTGTCGATCGACAACCTGTTCGTCTTCCTGATCCTGATGGCGGCGCTGAAGGTGCCGAGGAAGTACCAGCAGGAGGCGCTGCTGGTCGGCATCATCCTGGCGCTGGTGTTCCGCGGCGTCTTCATCGCGCTGGGCTACACCCTGATCGAGAACTTCAGCTGGATCTTCTACATCTTCGGCGCGTTCCTCGTCTACACCGCGGTCAAGCTCGTGAGCAGCTACGCGCACAGCGAGGAGGAGCACCCGGAGGACAACGCGATCGTGAAGTTCGCGCAGGCCCACCTCAACGTCGGGCAGGCCTATCACGGCCTCAAGCTCTGGTACGACGAGAACGGCTCCCGCGTCGTGTCCCCGATCCTGATCGTGATCATCGCGCTGGGCGTCACCGACATCCTGTTCGCCCTGGACTCGATCCCGGCTATCTTCGGCATCACCCAGGAGCCCTACCTCGTCTTCACGGCGAACGTGTTCGCCCTGATGGGGCTGCGGCAGCTGTACTTCCTGCTCGGTGGCCTCCTCCAGCGGCTGGTCTACCTGTCGCTGGGCCTGGCGTTCATCCTCGCGTTCATCGGCGTGAAGCTGGTGCTGCACGCACTGCACGAGAACGAGCTGTCGTTCCTCAACGGTGGCGAGGGCCTGCACGTGCCCGAGATCTCCTCGCTGGTCAGCCTCGGCGTGATCGCCGCGACGCTGGTGCTCACCGCCGTCGCCAGCCTGGCCAAGTCGGCCAAGGACGAGGCGGCAGCCGATGCGGTGGCCGCGGACGTCGACGACACCCCGGGGCCGGACTGGAAGGAGTGACCTCGCGGGGGCCCGCGCACCGTTAGGGTTCTGCTGCAGTTCCTGCACCCGAGCACCGACGAGGCCCATGTCCAGCGCACCCGACCGTCTCGGCGGTCAGCAGCGCGTCCAGGTGGAGTGGGCGAGCGCCACGAGGACGTTCGACGCGGACCGGGTGGTGATCGGTCGAGAGGCCGACTGCGACGTCGTCGTGCACGAGCCGGCCGCCTCGCGGCACCATGTGGTCCTGCAACGCGAGGGCGGGTCGTGGGTCGTCGTGGACACCAGCAGCAACGGCACGTTCGTGCGCGGCCAGCGGATCACCCGGCTCGCCCTGCCGATGAGCCCGCTCAGCCTGCACCTCGGCGGACCGGCCGCCGAGGCGGTCGTCGTCAGCCTGGTCGCGGCAGGACCACCGGCGTACCAGCCGGCCCCGGCGCCCCCGCCGTACCAGCCGACGCCGGCTGCGCCGGACGCCGAGTGGTGGCGCAACCTGCCGCCGCCGCAGCTTCCCGCAGTGGCCGCACCGGCCGACGCCTGGCAGGCACAGCACGTCGTGCCGCCCGGTCAGCTCCAGCACAACCAGTCCGTGGTGCTGCGGCAGCAGGTGGCCGCCGGCCGCGTCCTCACCATCGGCCGCGAGCAGGGCAACGACGTCGTGCTCGACGACGCGCTGGTCAGCCGGCGGCACGCGGAGCTGGACCCCGGCGGCCCGAGCCGCCCCGCGGTCCTGCGTGATCTCAAGAGCTTCAACGGCACGTTCGTCAACGGCCAGCGGATCGGGGGGCCGGTCCAGCTCGCGGTCGGCGCCGAGGTGATCATCGGCAACCAGACCTTCCGCTGGGACGGCACCCAGCTGCTCGCTTCTGCGACGACCCACGAGTTCACGCTGTACGCCGACGGGCTCACCGCCCTGCTCCCGGGCGGCCGGCCGCTGCTGCAGAACGCGTCGTTCCAGCTCAAGCCCTCCAGCCTGACCGCGGTCATCGGCCCTTCCGGCGCCGGCAAGACGACGCTCCTCCGGGCACTCACGGGACTCCGGCCGGCGACGCACGGCAGGGTGATCTGGCAGGGCCACGACCTCTACGCCAACTACGACCAGCTCCGGTTCCAGATCGGGCTGGTGCCTCAGCAGGACATCCAGCACCCGCAGCTGAAGGTGCGCCAGGCACTGCGGTTCGCCGCCCGGCTCCGGCTGCCGCCGGACACGACCCGGCAGGAGCAGGATGCCCGGGTGCTCCAGGTCGCCGACCAGCTCCAGCTGACCTCCCGGCTCGACAACAGGATCGGCACCCAGCTGTCCGGCGGCCAGAAGAAGCGGGTGTCGATCGCGACCGAGCTGCTGACCGCGCCCCCGCTGCTCTTCCTCGACGAGCCGACGTCCGGCCTCGACCCGGGTCTCGACCTCGAGGTCATGAAGCAGCTGCGCGGGCTCGCCGACGGTGGGCGGGTGGTCATGGTCGTCACCCACTCGGTCCTCGCGCTCGACACCTGCCACAACGTCATGGTGATGGCCCCGGGCGGCCGGATCGCCTACTTCGGCCCGCCGTCCGGGGTGCTCGCGCACTTCGGCTGCTCGAGCTATCCCGAGGTCTTCGACCTGCTCGACGATCCCCACCTGTGGGACCGGATCCCGGCTCAGGCCCCGCTCGCCGCGACGACCGGAGCGCTGCCCGCAGCAGTCTCGGCGGTCCCAGCGCCGCCTCGGAGGTCGCCGGGGCGCCAGCTGTCGACGCTGGTCGGCCGCAATGCCGCGGTCGTCGTCTCCGACCGGCTGCTGCTCGGCCTGCTGTTGCTCCTGCCCATCGTTCTCGGGGGGCTCAGCCGGCTGGTGCCGGGGACCAACGGGTTCTCCCTCGACGAGACGCTCTTCTGTCCGGGCAAGACCGAGCGGATCGGTCGCGGACGATGTCAGCTCATGCAGGACGGTCTGCCGGTCGGCGATGTCGTGAAGATGATCTTCGACCAGGGTGAGGCCCGCCAGCGGGTGATCGTGCTCCTCGTGTCGGCGTGCCTGATGGGCACGGCGATCGCGATCCGGGAGCTGGTGGGGGAGCGGGCGATCTTCCGGCGTGAGTACGCCGTCGGGCTGTCGCCGGGCATCTACTTCTTGAGCAAGATCCTGGTGCTCGGCAGCGCTTCGCTCGTCCAGGGACTGCTGGTCACGGTCATCGCGACCGTCGGGCTCCCGGGTCCGGACGGACGAGTAGGCACGCTCCGCATGGCTATCGCGGTCGCCATGCTGGCGCTGACGATGGCGGTGGTCGGGCTGGCGATCTCGGCGCTGGTGACGAGCAACGAGCAGACGATGCCGACGCTGGTCGGCGTGATCATGATCCAGCTGGTGCTGTCGGGCTCCCTGTTCGCGGTCGCCGGCCGGCCGGTGCTCGAGCAGGTCGCGTGGCTGGCGCCGTCCCGCTGGGCCTACGCAGCGACCTCCTCGACCATGGGCCTGACCCGGGGGCTGGGGGCCGGGGACGAGGACTGGATCGCCGAGGCGGGTGCCGGCCACTACCTGATGGCGCTCGCCGCACTCGGCCTCCTCCTCGCCGGCGCGTTCGCCCTCGGGATGTGGCTCACCCGGCGGAGCGCCACGGAGGACTGATCTTCGGGAATGTCAGGGCGCCTGCCTGCCTTGGAACCAGAGATGTCTTCTCCCGATCTCTCCGTCCTGGACCTGGTGCCCGTGCGCTCGGACCAGACCACTGCCGACGCCGTCGCGGCCTCGATCGAGCTCGCGCGGACCGCGGACCGGCTCGGCTATCGGCGCTACTGGGTGGCCGAGCACCACAACATGCCCGCCGTCGCGGCGACCAACCCTCCCGTCCTGATCGGGCTGCTGGCCGCCCAGACGTCGCGGATCCGGGTGGGATCGGGTGGCGTGATGCTGCCGAACCACGCCCCGCTCGTCGTCGCCGAGCAGTTCGCGCTGCTCGAGGCCGCGTTCCCCGGCCGGATCGACCTCGGCATCGGGCGGGCACCCGGCACCGACCCGGTGACGAGCTGGGCGCTCAGGCACGGCGCCGGTGGTGTCGACGACGAGGCGGTCAACCGGTTCCCGGAGTACGTCGACAACGTGCTCGCGATGATGGAGCCGAGCGGTGTCGGGCTGGCGCTGCGCGGGCGGACCCACGTCCTGAAGGCGACACCGTCGGCCGGATCGGTCCCTCAGATCTGGCTGCTCGGCTCGTCCGACTACTCCGCCCGGCTCGCGGCCGAGAAGGGCATGCCCTACGTCTTCGCCCACCACTTCTCCGGGTCCGGCACGGCCGAGGCGCTGGACCTCTACCGCAGCACCTTCCGCCCGTCGCCCGAGCTCGAGGCTCCGCGAACCTTCCTGACCGTCAACGCGGCCGTCGCCGATTCTGCTGAGGAGGCTGCACGACTGGCACTGCCGCAGCTGCTGCAGATGGTGGCTCTCCGCACGGGGCAGCCGCTGACGGCGCAGGGGCTGGTCGAGGAGGCGGAGAAGACAGTCGCCGAAGGCCTGCCGGAGGCGCACCAGGGTCTGATCGATGCCATGACCCGCCGTTGGGTGATCGGCGATGCTGCCAGCGCCCGGGCCGAGATCGAGCGGCTCGCGGCGTCGTACGACGTCGACGAGGTGATGGTCAATCCGGTTGCCGGTGCCGTGGCCGGGACCGACCCCGCCAGCGCCCCGGCACGTGCCCGCACGCTCGAGCTCCTGGCGGCTCCGTCAATTGGGAGTTTGTGATCCTCAGCCCGTAAACTGGCGTGTCGGCCCAACGTGGGTCTACGTCGTCATGCTCGCGGCTGCCCGGCGGGGTCAACTTTCCCGGCGGGTTTTGAGCGCGGCGACGTGGCTGCACGAGGTCCACCGGCCCCCTCACGAGGGCTGGAGGTTCCCGGGCCACCGGAAGACGAAACCCAACCTGAAGGACGGCATGGCGAAAAAAGAAGGCGTCATCGAGATGGAGGGCTCCGTTGTGGAGGCCCTTCCTAACGCGATGTTCCGCGTGGAGCTGAGCAACGGCCACAAGGTCCTGGCTCACATCAGCGGAAAGATGCGCCAGCACTACATCCGGATCCTCCCCGAGGACCGGGTCGTCGTGGAGCTTTCGCCGTACGACCTTTCGCGGGGCCGGATCGTCTACCGCTACAAATAGAATTGGCCGAGCGTGTCTCCGCAACTAGGTGGAGGAAGCAAGTTTTCCGGGGAGTTGCTCCCGACACGCTGCCGGCTGAAGCCGCCACAATTGAGAAAGGGCTGACATGAAGGTCAACCCGAGCGTCAAGCCGATCTGTGACAAGTGCAAGGTGATCCGTCGCCACGGACGCGTCATGGTGATCTGCGAGAACCCGCGCCACAAGCAGCGCCAGGGCTGAACACCGAACACAACTGAATAACCTCTGCAGCGTGACCGCACTGCTTGCCACGACCTTCGTCGTGACGACGCAGCTACCGCCGGAACTGGGGCCGGCGCCGATCTGAACGATCGGACGCGTCACGCACGACACCTCAGTGAATCCAAGGAGAACGCCTACATGGCACGCCTCGTCGGAGTCGACCTGCCGCGCGACAAGCGCATCGAGGTCGCTCTTACCTACATCTACGGCATCGGCCGTACCCGCGCCCAGAAGCTGCTGGAAGCGACCGGGGTCAACCCCGACCTCCGCGTCCACGAGCTGGGTGACGAAGAGCTGGTCAAGCTTCGCGACGCGATCGACGGCGCGGACATCAAGATCGAGGGTGACCTCCGTCGCGAAGTCCAAGCCGACATCCGCCGCAAGATCGAGATCGGCAGCTACCAGGGTCGCCGCCACCGCCAGGGCCTTCCGGTCCGCGGTCAGCGCACCAAGACCAACGCGCGCACCCGCAAGGGTCCGAAGCGCACCGTTGCCGGCAAGAAGAAGGCGAAGTGATTTAGATGCCTCCCAAGGCTCGCGCGGGCGCGAAGAAGGTCCGCCGCAAGGAGAAGAAGAACGTCGCTCAGGGCGAAGCCCACATCAAGAGCACGTTCAACAACACGATCGTCACGATCACCGACCCGACCGGCGCGGTGATCTCGTGGGCGTCCGCCGGCACCGTCGGCTTCAAGGGCTCCCGCAAGTCCACCCCCTACGCCGCGCAGATGGCCGCCGAGGCCGCCGGCCGTCGGGCGATGGAGCACGGCATGAAGAAGATCGACGTCTTCGTGAAGGGCCCGGGCTCGGGCCGCGAGACCGCGATCCGGTCGCTGGGTGCGATCGGCCTCGAGGTCGGCACCATCCAGGACGTCACCCCCGCCCCCCACAACGGTTGCCGCCCGCCCAAGCGCCGGCGCGTCTGACCCCGAGACTGAGAAAGAGAGCGTAAGGAAATGGCCCGTTACACCGGTCCCATCACCAAGAAGTCGCGCCGTCTCGGTGTCGACCTCATCGGCGGCGACGCCGCCTTCGAGAAGCGTCCTTACCCGCCGGGCCAGCACGGCCGGGCGCGGATCAAGGAGAGCGAGTACCGCAACCAGCTGCAGGAGAAGCAGAAGGCGCGCTACACCTACGGCATCCTCGAGAAGCAGTTCCACAAGTACTACGTCGAGGCAGCTCGTCGCCAGGGCAAGACCGGCGACAACCTGCTCCAGCTGCTCGAGTGCCGCTTGGACAACGTCGTCTACCGCGCCGGGTTCGCCCGGACCCGCCGGCACGCCCGCCAGCTGGTGACCCACGGTCACTTCATGGTCAACGGCAAGAAGGTCGACATCCCGTCGTTCCAGGTCACGCAGTACGACATCATCGACGTCCGCGAGAAGTCGCTGGAGATGACGCCGTTCATCGTCGCCCGCGAGACCCACGGCGAGCGGATCGTGCCTGCCTGGCTCGAGGCGCTCCCGACGCGGATGCGCATCCTGGTGCACCAGCTTCCGGTGCGGGAGCAGATCGATCTCCCGATCCAGGAACAGCTCATCGTCGAGTACTACTCGAAGAAGTGACGTGAGTGGGGGCTGCTTCTAGCCGGGCCCCTCACCCAAGCTCAGCCTCGCCCGTCCAAGCACCACGTCTGGACCCTCATATAGCGGTCGGTCCGGAAAGGATAAGAACACAGTGCTCATCGCACAGCGCCCCACCCTGTCGGAGGACACCGTCGACCAGTTCCGGTCGCGGTTCGTCATCGAGCCCCTCGAGCCTGGCTTCGGCTACACGCTCGGCAACTCGCTCCGCCGTACCCTCCTCTCGTCCATCCCGGGCGCGTCGGTCACCAGCATCAAGGTCGACAGCGTGCTCCACGAGTTCTCGACGATCGAGGGCGTCAAGGAAGACGTCACCGAGATCATCCTGAACCTCAAGGGCCTCGTGGTCTCCTCGGAGCACGACGAGCCGGTCACCATGTACCTCCGCAAGTCCGGTGGCGGCGACGTCACCGCGGCTGACATCGCGCCCCCGGCCGGTGTCGAGGTGCACAACCCCGACCTCAAGATCGCCACCCTGGGCGACAACGGCAAGCTCGAGATGGAGCTCGTCGTCGAGCGCGGCCGCGGCTACGTCTCGGCCGTCCAGAACAAGGGCGCCGACAACGAGATCGGCCGGATGCCGGTCGACTCGATCTACAGCCCGGTCCTCAAGGTGACCTACAAGGTCGAGGCCACCCGTGTCGAGCAGCGCACCGACTTCGACAAGCTGGTCATCGACGTCGAGACCAAGCCGTCGATCCTGCCCCGCGACGCCATCGCGTCGGCCGGCAAGACGCTGGTCGAGCTCTTCGGCCTGGCCCGTGAGCTCAACGTCGAGGCCGAGGGCATCGACATCGGCCCGTCGCCCGTCGACGAGCAGCTCGCGGCCGACCTGGCCCTGCCGGTCGAGGACCTGCAGCTCACCGTCCGGTCCTACAACTGCCTCAAGCGCGAGGGCATCCACACCGTGGGTGAGCTCATCAGCCGCTCGGAGCAGGACCTCCTCGACATCCGCAACTTCGGCGCCAAGTCGATCGACGAGGTCAAGGCGAAGCTGCACGAGATGGGGCTGTCGCTCAAGGACAGCGCTCCGGGCTTCGACCCGCACGCCGCCCTGGCGTCGTACGGCGATGACGACGACGACACCTTCGTCGAGGACGAGCAGTACTGAACTGAATTGCGCGAGCGTGTCGCCCTCCGGTGAGCGCCGCACGGGCCTTCGCTTCGCTCGGCCCGCGGGCGCTCGCCGGGCGGCTTCGCCGCAGGGGCGACACGCTGCCGCGCCGCAGTTGACGTAGGCACAACTACAGATCGATTGGCGGCCTCCGACCGAAACGCGGTCGGGGCCTTGATCCCCGGTACCTGGTACGGCCGGGGGGATTGAGAGTCAGAAATGCCCAAGCCCAAGAAGGGTCCCCGCCTCGGCGGTAGCCCGGCCCACCAGCGGCTCATCCTCCGCAACCTGGCCACCGCGCTCTTCGAGCACGGCCGGATCACGACCACGGAGGCCAAGGCCCGCACCCTGCGGCCGTACGCCGAGAAGCTGATCACCAAGGCCAAGAAGGCGCACCTGGGTGAGAACCCGCTGCACCAGCGCCGCGAGGTGCTCCGCAGCATCACCGACAAGGGCGTCGTGCACCACCTCTTCACCGAGATCGCGCCGGTCTTCGCCGAGCGTCCGGGTGGCTACACCCGGATCACCAAGATCGGTCCCCGGCAGGGCGACAACGCGCCCATGGCCGTCATCGAGCTGGTGACCGAGAAGTACGACCCGAAGCCGTCGACTCCGAAGAAGAAGGCCGAGGAGCCCAAGGCTGCCCCGGTCGTCGTCGAGGAGCCGGCCGAGGCCGTCGTCGAGGAGCCGGCCGAGGCCGTCGTCGAGGAGCCGGCTGACGGCGCTGCCGAGGCGACTGATGAGGTTGCCGAGGTCGAGGCCGAGGAGGCCACCGAGGAGCCCGCTGTCGAGGTCGACGAGTCCGAAGAGGCTGACGAGACCGACGAGAGCAGGCCTGATCTGCTGCATCTCGCCGAGTCGGCTCATCTTAAGATGAGCCGGCTCGGCGCATTTTCGGCGGTAAGTCGCGCCGACTCGTCGGCGCATTTTCGGGCCTGGGCGGCGCGACCGTAGACTGAAACCATGACGATCGACCTCGGCAATCCGCGCGTCCTGGGGCCTGACGACGCCGGCCGGCAGGTGCTGCTGGCCGACCCGCGGGGTTACTGCGCCGGCGTCGACCGCGCGGTGGTGACGGTGGAGGAGGCGCTCGATCTCTACGGCGCGCCCGTCTATGTCCGCAAGCAGATCGTCCACAACAAGCACGTGGTGTCGAACCTCGAGAAGCGCGGCGCGATCTTCGTCGAGGAGCTCGACGAGGTGCCGGTGGGCGCCACGGTCGTGTTCTCCGCCCACGGCGTGTCGCCGGCGGTGCACCGCCAGGCCGCCGAGCGCGAGCTGAAGACGATCGACGCCACCTGCCCGCTGGTCACCAAGGTGCACCGGGAGGCGGTCCGGTTCGCCCGCGAGGGCTACACGATCCTGCTGATCGGTCACGCCGGACACGAAGAGGTCGAGGGCACGGCGGGGGAGGCCCCCGACCAGACGGTGCTCGTCGAGCACCCGGACGACGTCGACACCCTGGAGTTCCCCCCGGACGCGAAGCTCGCCTGGCTCTCGCAGACCACGCTCAGCGTCGACGAGACGATGGAGACCGTGCGCCGGCTGCGCACGAAGTTCCCCCAGCTCGAGGACCCGCCGAGCGACGACATCTGCTACGCGACCCAGAACCGCCAGGTGGCGGTGAAGGAGATCGGCGCCACCGCGGACCTGGTGATCGTGGTGGGCTCGGCAAACTCGTCCAACTCCGTCCGGCTGGTGGAGGTTGCGCTCGAGGCGGGGGCCAAGGCGTCCTACCGCGTCGACGACACCTCCGAGATCGACGAGTCGTGGCTCGACGGCGTCCGCACCGTCAGTGTCACCTCCGGCGCGTCGGTGCCCGACGACCTGGTGCAGGGCGTGCTCGCCTTCCTCGCCGAGCGCGGCTTCCCCGACGCTCGCCCGGTGCAGACGGCCGAGGAGTCGTTGGTGTTCTCGCTGCCCAAGGAGCTGCACCGCGACCTCAAGGCCGCCGGCCGACCGTAACCGGCTCCCTCTCCCGATGGCTCGCTATCTCGACGTCCACCCGGACAACCCGCAGCCGCGCGTGCTGCAACAGATCGTGGACGCGCTCCACGACGACGCGCTGATCGCCTACCCGACCGACTCCGGCTACGCCCTCGGCTGCCGGATCGGCAACCGCGACGGCCGCGACCGGATCCTCCGGATCCGGGGGCTCGACGACCGGCACCACCTCACGCTGGTGTGCCGCGACTTCTCCCAGCTCGGCCAGCTGGTGCACGTCGACAACGCCGCGTTCCGCGCCATCCGGTCGGCGACGCCGGGCCCCTACACCTTCATCCTGCCCGCCATGCCCGAGGTGCCGCGGCGGCTCATGCATCCGAAGAAGCGCACGGTCGGCGTCCGGATCCCCGACCACGTCGTCGTCCGGGCGATCCTCGACCGGCTGGGCGAACCGCTGTTGTCGAGCTCACTGATCCTGCCGGGAGAGACCGAGCCGCGGACCATGGGCTGGGAGATCAAGGAGGAGCTCGACCACCAGGTCGACATCGTCGTCGAGGCGGGCGAGATCCCCGCGGAGCCGACGACGGTCGTCGACTGGTCGGAGGGCTACCCCGAGCTGGTGCGCCGCGGGGCCGGCGACCCGGACCGCTTCGTCTGAACCTGGTTGCGCACCGCCAGCACGGCCAGACACACCACATAGCCGATCACCAGGGCCACCGCATGGGCCGACAGCCCGGACACCGTCGCCTGCACCACCCCGTCGCGGGGGCGGGCGATCGAAGCCGGCTCGGCGACCGCCAGCAACGCCACGGTCGCGAGCATCGCGAGCGGCGGAAGCACGCCGACGGTGAAGAAGTCGGACGGCCGGACCAGCAGCGCCGTGGCGGCGCAAACGGTGACGAAGGTGAGGTCGAAGAGCAGCCCGAGCCGGTCGCCCAGTGCCAGGTTGATCGTGGTGGCGGTGAGCAGCAGCGCGACCGCAAGCGCGGCCACCTCGTGGCCGGGGTCGCGGCCCTCGTCCCAGAGCGTGCGCGATGCGCTCGTCACGCCCTCCACGCTAGGCGGGCGACGACGCGGGGTGACTGCGGCACGCCGTACGAGCCCTCTGCGCCCGTCGACCTACGGCACCCCCGCGATCGTCTCGCAGGCGGTCGCGGTGTCGCCCGAGCCGTCCCCGCCGTCGCAGTAGTCCCGGCCTCTCGCGCCGTCGAGCGCGTCGGCGCCCGGCCCGCCCCGCAGCGAGTTGCCGGCGATGTCACCGGTGAGCCGGTCGTCGAAGTCACCTCCGGTGACGTTCTCGACGCCGGTGATCGTGTCCGCTCCGTCACCCGTGGCCTGGGCGGTGGTGAGGGCGAGGTTGACCGTCACGCTCGCGGTGGCCGTGGCGTAGGAGGCGAGGTCGCGTCCGTCGCCGCCCAACAGCGTGTCGTCCCCGGCTCCCCCGGCGAGGGTGTCGTCGCCGGCACCGGCCGTCAGCACGTCGTTGCCCTTGCCGCCCGTGAGCCCCTCGTCGGCGCCGCCGCCGGTGAGAGCGTCTCCGTAGCGGCTGCCGAGGAGGGCCTCGAACCCGGTGAGCGTGTCGGTCCCGGCGCCGCCTGTGCTCTGGGGCGCGGTGGTGGCCAGCGAGACGGTCACGGCGGCGGTGCTGTCGCCGTACGACGCGGTGTCGGTGCCCGCCCCTCCGACGAGCGAGTCGTTGCCGGGCCCGCCGGTCACGGCGTCATTTCCGTCGTCGCCGGCGAGGGCGTCGTTGCCCGTGTTGCCGCGGAGCGAGTCCTTGCCGCCCATGCCGCACACCGTGTCGTTCCCGGCGAGGGCGTCGATGACATCCGCCCCGCTGGTGCCCAGGATGACGTCGTCGCCACTGGTGGGACTCTGCCCGGCGCCGAGGTCGACCGTGATCGCCTTGCCCAAGCAGCTCTGGATCGTCCAGGAGCGGCTGGCGGACGAGGGATCGGTGAGGCCCTCGCGGTCGATCGAGCGGACCCGGAAGGTGTGGACGCCGACGGACTGCCCGCTGTAGGCCTTGGGCGAGCTGCAGGTCGTGTAGATGATCACCCCGAACCCGCTGGTGTTGGCGCACTCGGCGGAGACGGCGAACGGGTTGTCGCCCTTGAAGCTGAAGCTCGCCGAGGTCGAGGTCACCGTGCCGCTGGGCCCGGCCGTGATCGAGGTGTCGACAGGGCTGCGCCAGACCGAGGACCACCGTGGGCTCCCGGACCCGTTGTCGTAGGCGGTCTCGGAGCGGGTGAGCCGGCCGGCGCCGAGGTTGGTGTTGAAGGCCGTCTGGTAGTCGGCGCCCGTCTTGTCGATCACGCTCGCCGTCGTCCCGCCGACGCCGCCGACGTACACCTCGACCAGGGAGGGCGTGCTGCCGTTCAGGAAGCCGTTGAGATAGGTGAGCTTGCGGCCGGCGGCGTTCTCGGTGGTGATCCGACCCGGGACCGCGCTGGCGGCCTCGATGTAGAGGGTCCAGCCGGTGGCGCCGGTCAGCTTCTCGAACAAGCCGGTGTAGCGCAGCGCGCCGTTCACCCGGAGCACCGCGAGGTTGACCGGCACGTAGCCGGCCGCAGCGAGCTGGTTGAACTTGGTGTCGAACTCGGCCTGGGACAGGTCGACGAACTTGTCCTGGAGCGGCCCGGGCCGCGTCACGAAGATTGCCGCGTAGCGCACCGAGGTGCCCGACCTGTAGGCGTCGATCCACTGGATCTTGCGGCCCGCAGCCAGCTGGGTGCTGATGCGGCTGTTGAGGGTCGCTTCGTCCATGTCGTGGTAGGCCGCCCAGCCCGCGCTCGAGGAGCGGAAGGTGACGTTGAAGTACGACGTGCCGCCGAGGTCGTACCCGTCGAGAAGGGTCGGTCGGTATCCGGCCGCGGTGGCCACGTTGAAGTAGTCCTGGTAGCACTCCGAGGTCAGGCCGGAGAACGTCAGCTCGGCGCTGCCGCTGCCGAACTCGGGCAGGCCGCAGGGGTTGGGCTGGAACAGCGAGTGGGCGTGCAGCGTCGCGCCGTCGAGCTGTCCATAGGTCGGCGAGCCGCCGAGGTCGTCGATGTCGCCCGGGTCGGCGGCGGAGACGTACGGCGCGGCGACCGCCCGCATGTTGCGGAACTGGAGCGGGACGCTGCGGCCGGCGTTGCCGTCCTGCGCCGCGGCGTTCCAGGCGTGGATGTGGATGTGCGGGCCGCTCGACCGTCCGGTGTCACCCACGTTGCCGATGAGCTGACCGGTGTGGACGGGGATGTGCAGCCCGTCGTGGAAGACCCCGTCCTCGTTGCCGGGGCACAGGTCGTCCGGGATCGAGCCCTTCTTGTTGTGCGCGACCACGACGGTGTCACCGTTGCCGTAGTCGATGGCGAGGTGGTTGCCCATGTAGTAGCCGTAGTTCGGCGGGTTGTCGATGATCGGCCCGGGGGCGTGGTCGTCGTCCCCGTCGAAGCAGGAGGTCACGAAGCCGTTGCCCATCGCGTAGAGCGGCATGTTCCAGATCAACGCGTCGCTGTTGTTGCTGCCGGTCTTGCCCGGCTTGTTGGTCGTCCATTCGCTTCCGGTCCACCGCACCACATTCATGTCGTAGGCCCACGCCTGGTCCCGGGTCCCCGTGTTGAACCGGACGTCGTTGTAGTTGACGGAGTGGTTGGTGCCGAAGGAGAAGGCCTGGATCGCGCCCTGGGTGAGGTCCAGGTCGGACATCTTGGCGGGGTAGACGAGGGAGCCGCCGGGGACGGCGTTGGAGCGGTAGGCCAGCGACTTCGTGAAGGTGACCGGGTCGGTGTAGGTGTCGAAGTAGACGTCGTACCGCACCGTGGACGGGAGCGTGGTCGAGTTGCGGGTCCAGCCGTCGGACGCCTCGAAGCGGAGGTCTGATCCGTTCGCGACGATCCGGGCCGAGCCCGAGTAGTTGATCGTCTTGGTGCTCAGGCCCGACGAGGGGTAGCTGAGCACGACCTTGTTCAGCGCGAGCTGGCCGCCGCTGCCGTTGTGCACCTGGAGCGTCGAGTTGAACTGCCACGAGGGCGTGCCGGTGCTGTTGGTCGCGGCGATCCGGGCGACCGCGATCGCGTTGCTGGTCGTCTGGGGTGCGAAGTCGGCGAGCGTGACGTTGGACGGGGCCGCAGCCTCGGCGGGCGCGGTCGTGGCCAGCACCGCCAGTGAGCCGAGCAGGAGCCCGACCAGTGCGAGCGCCGGACGCACCGGCGCGTGGTCGTGCCGTGGGCCGGGTGCCTGGGGAGCGCGGCGAGCACCGGGAAGCTGAAGACGTCTCATAGCCGCGACACTAAGCAAGATCGCCGCCCACCGAATCAGGGGTTCCCCTACTTCTCCGGGTGGGTCGCCCGGGCCCGTTCGAAATGATGCGCGGACATCCCTGGACAGGTTATATGTAAGTATGCTGAACTAACAAACATGTCTTGGCAGAGTCCGACGGAACGCCCGCCCCGCGACCGCACCAAGCTCCACCGCGCGGACTCGCGCCGCCACCACCGGTCGATGCTGCTGCAGCAGCTGTTCGGCCACGGCCCGGCCAGCCGCGCGGACCTCGCGCGGTCCAGCGGGCTGACCCGGGTCACGGTGTCGGAGCTGGTCGGCGAGCTGCTTGCCGAAGGATTCGTCGAGGAGCTCGGCACGCCGACGGAGAGCCGGGTCGGGAAGCCGCCGACGCTGGTCGGACTCGTCCCGGACGCGAAGCACATCCTCGCCATCGACCTGTCGGTCGACGACCAGGTCGTCGGCGCCGTCGTCAACCTCGCCGGCGAGGTGATCACCCGGGACGCGCGGCCCCTGGACGGACGGCGCGGTGACGACGCCGTCGAAGCCACCCGTGCCTTCGCGGAACACCTGATCAAGGGCTCGACGTCCCCGCTCCTCGGGGTAGGCGTGGCCAGTCCTGGAGTGGTGAGCCCGGAGGGCGTCGTCCTCGACGCGCCCAACCTGGGCTGGCGCGACGTCAAGCTTGCGGAGGCCCTCGGCGGCGCGCTCGGCCACCCGGTCTATGTCGCCAACGACGCGAACATCGCGGTGCTGGGCGAGTTCACCTTCGGCGGAGGCGCCGAAGGCGGCCTGATGCTGCTCCGGCTCAGCACCGGCGTCGGCGCCGGGCTGGTCCTCGGCGGCACCTTGCTGCACGGACATGGCGGAGCGGCTGGCGAGATCGGACACGTGCAGGTCGAAGCCGACGGCGAGGCGTGCGCCTGCGGACGCCGGGGCTGCCTCGAGACGTTCCTGGCGGTGCCCCGGCTGCGCCGGCGGATCTCCGCGGACGGCGCCGACCAGGTGCTGGCCGATGCCGCCGGCCACCTCGCGGGGGCGCTGGCCCCGGTGGTCGCGACCCTCAACCTCGGCGAGCTCGTGCTCAGCGGGCCGTCTGATCTCATCGAGCCGTTGGCGCGGACCTCCGCGCCGATGATCCGCGACCGGGTGATGCCGGTCAGTGCCGAGCACTTCGTCGTCCGCGCGACGACGCTCGGCGACGACGGAGTTCTCGTCGGCGCGACCGGGTTGGTCCTCGCCGCCGAGCTGGGGGTGTCGTGAAGAACCCCCATCACGCGACCCATCGTGGGCCCGCGTCCCAGGTAAGGAAGCAGAGGAACTAGTGGTGCGCAAGAACAAGATGCTGGCCATGGCGGCCATCTCCGCCCTACTGGGCGCGACCAGCGCGTGTGGCTCGGACGACGACACTTCGTCGAAGGGCGGCGGCCCGGAGAAGGCCGACATGGTCGTATGGCTCAATGGCGCGGATACCCCTCAGGAAGCTCGGGACTGGCTCAAGGAGACCTTCGAGGCGGACCACCCGGGCTCCACGCTCACGGTCGAGGAGCAGGAGTGGGACGGACTGGTGGAGCGACTCACCACCGCACTGTCCTCGGAGGACGAGACCCCCGACGTCGTCGAGGTCGGCAACACCCAGGCGCCGACCTTCACCACCGCGGGCGCGTTCAGCGACCTCACCGCTGACCTGGACGAGCTCGGCGGCGACGACCTGCTTCCGGGCTTCGTCGACGGCGCGACCGTGGACGGCAAGACGTACGCCGTGCCGTACTACGCGGGCTCGACCTACGTCTTCTACCGCAAGGACCTCTTCGAGAAGGCCGGCCTCGAGGTGCCGACCACGATGGCGGAGTTCGTGGCCGCGGCTGCCGCACTCAAGGCGGACAACAACGACGCGGACTTCTCGGGCTACTGGCTGCCCGGCCAGGACTGGCGAGACGGCGCCGCGTTCCTGTGGGACGCCGGCGGCGACTTCGCTGCCCCGGACGGTGACGGTTGGACCGGCACCCTGTCCTCGCCCGAGGGGATCGCGGGACTGACCGCGTTCCAGTCGCTCTACCAGAGCGCCTCGGGCGCGCCGGCGGACTCCAACGAGTCCGACCCGGTGACGCCGTTCTGTGCTGGACAGATCGGGATGATGTCCCGTCCCGGCTGGGTGCTGGGTCTGCTGACCGACCCCGAGGCCGGCTGTCCCGACCTCGCCAAGAAGGTCGGCGTCTTCGCCCTGCCCGGGTCCGACGGAGGACCGGCGCCGGTGCTGCTCGGCGGCTCCGACATCGCGGTGGCCGCCAACACGCCCAACCAGGACCTGGCTCGGGACGTCGTGGCGCTGATGCTCAGCGACGACTACCAGGGGATCCTCGCCGAGGCCGGGCTCACGCCCGCCAGAAGCTCGCTGGCGACGCTTCTCGGTGACGACGAGTACGCCCAGGCGACGATCGAAGCCGCGTCGAACGCCAAGCTCACGCCCGCCGCCGCGAACTGGGCGACGGTCGAGGGCACCCGGATCCTGGAGGACCTCTTCGGCCAGATCGCCCAGGGTGGTGACGTCGAGGAGCTGGCGAGCGATGCCGACGAGCGGATCACGGACGAGCTGAACTGAGCCGACGACGTACGGCCGGATGGAAGGAGAATGCCCGCATGGCTCGTCGCCATCCGGCCGTACGTCGCAGCTCGCTGCCCGGCGGCCTCGTGCTGCCGGCAGTGGGGCTGCTGCTGCTCGCGCTGGGATATCCGCTCGGTCGCCAGGTGGTCCTGTCCCTGCAGGAGTTCGGCCTCGCGCAGCAGTTCGGGCGGCCGCCCGAGTGGGTGGGACTGGGCAACTACCGCGAGCTGATCGGCGACCCCTACCTCTGGCGGGTCGTGCTCCGCACCGTGGTGTTCTGCTTCGTCAACGCCGCCTTGACGATCGGCATCGGGGTCGGGATCGCGGTGTTGATGACCCGGATGAGCCGTTGGCTGCGGATCGCCGTGCAGAGTGGGCTGCTGCTCACCTGGGCGACACCGGTCGTCGCGGCGATGATCGTGTGGCAGTTCCTCTTCGACACCCAGTACGGCGTGGTCAACTCGGTGCTGACGTCGCTCGGCGGGAGCTACGAGGGCCACTCGTGGCTGCTGGAGCCGATGTCCTTCTTCGCGGTCGCGACGATGATCGTGGTGTGGATGAGCGTGCCGTTCGTCGTGTTCACGATCTACGCCGCCCTCACCCAGGTCCCCGACGACATGGTCGAGGCTGCCGAGATCGACGGTGCCGGGGCGTGGCAGCGGTTCGTGCACGTCGTGCTGCCGACGATCCGCCCGGTCCTGCTCGTCGTGCTGCTCCTCCAGGTGATCTGGGACCTCCGGGTCTTCACCCAGATCTACACGCTGCAGAAGGCCGGCGGCATCACCCGCGACACCAACCTGCTCGGCACCTACATCTACACGCTCGGCATCAAGGGCGGTGACTTCGGCACGGCGGCGGCCGCCGCGATGTTCATGCTGGCCCTGACCGTCGTCCTGACCGCGCCGTACATCCGGATCATGTTCCGCCAGGAGGAGAGCTGATGTCCGCGCGCCGCACCCGCACCCCGGTACGCCTCGCGGCCGACGCCGTCGGGGTCGTCATCCTGCTGGTCAGCGTGTTCCCCGTCTACTGGATGATCAGCCGGTCGTTCCTGCCGCGCAACCGCATCCGCAGCGACGAGCAGGCCTGGCTCCCGACCGACGGCACGCTCGGCAACTATCACCGGATCCTCAACGGCGACGGCTTCCGGAACGCGATGGCCACCAGCCTGTCCGTGACCCTGCTGACGGTCGTGGTCGCGCTGCTGTTCGCGTTCCTCGCCGCCGTCGCGGTCAGCCGGTTCCGGTTCCGGGGCCGCAAGTCGTTCATCCTCGCGCTGCTGCTGATCCAGATGATCCCGGCCGAGGGCCTGTTCATCAGCCAGTACAAGATGCTCGAGGGCGTCAACCTCCTCAACTCGGTCATCGGGTTGACCTTCGTCTACGTCGCCAGCGTGCTGCCGTTCACGGTGTGGACGTTGCGCGGCTTCGTCGACGGCGTCCCGCGCGAGCTCGAGGAAGCCGCCATGATGGACGGCTGCTCCCGGTTGCAGGCGTTCTTCCGGATCACGCTGCCGCTGCTCGCGCCCGGCCTGGTCGCGACGGGGCTGTTCGCGTTCATCCAGGCGTGGAACGAGTTCACCCTCGCTCTCGTCGTGATGACCGACCCCGCGAAGGAGACCCTTCCCGTCTGGCTGATCGGGTTCTCCGAGTCGCGCAGCCGCGGTGTCGACTGGGGAGCGATCATGGCCGCGTCCACCCTGATCACGATCCCGGTGATCGTGTTCTTCCTGATCGTCCAGCGCCGGATGGTCTCGGGGCTGACGGCGGGTGCCGTGAAGGGATGAGTCTCGATTCCCTCGCCCTTCGGGTGCTGCTGCCGTCGTTCCGCGGTCCCGACCTACCGCCCGAGTGGGCCGCCTTGCTCGAGGAGGGGCTCGGCGGGGTGTGCCTGTTCGGCTCCAACCTGACCGGCAGCCACGACGACGCTCGCGGACTCGCCGACGCCGTACGGCGCGCCCGGGCCGACGCCCTTGTCGCCACCGACGAGGAGGGCGGCGACGTCACCCGGCTGCACGCGCGGGCCCGGAGTCCGGTGCTCGGAGCTGCTCAGCTCGGGGCGATCGACGACCTCGGTCTGACGGCCGCCGTCGGCGCCGCGATCGGGGCTGACCTGGCGGCGGCCGGGATCGACCTGGACCTCGGCCCGGTCGCCGACGTCAACAGCAACCCGGACAACCCCGTGATCGGGACCCGGAGCTTCGGCTCGGACCCGGACCACGTCAGCGGCCACGTCGGAGCCTGGATCAGCGGGCTGCAGGCGCACGGTGTCGCGGCGTGCGTCAAGCACTTCCCCGGCCACGGGGCGACCGCGCAGGACAGCCACCTGACGCTTCCGGTCCTCGACGCGCCGGCGTCGTTGATCCGGAGCCGGGACCTGCGCCCGTTCGCGGCCGCGGTGGACGCAGGCACGGCCGCGGTGATGACCTCCCACATCTCCGTCCCTGCGTTCGATCCGCACCTGCCGGCGACGTTCAGCCGGCCCGTGCTCTCGATCCTGCGGGACGAGATGACCTACGACGGCGCCATCGTCAGCGACGCCCTCGACATGGCGGGAGCGTCCGCCGGCCGCAGTATGCCGGCCGCGGCCGTCCTCGCACTGGCCGCGGGCGTCGACCTGCTCTGCGTCGGACCGGACAAGGAGGAGTCCCTCGTGCGGGAGATCCAGCAGGCGATCGTCGACGCGGTGCGCTCCGGCCTGCTCCCCGAGGAGCGGCTCACCGACGCGGCCACCAGGGTCGGTCGGATCCGGCGGGCGCCCGAAGGCGAGCCCGTGGCCGCCGACCTGACCACGACGATGCGGGAGGCGGCCCGGCGGTCCTTGGTGGTCGAGGGCGAGCTGCCCGATCTCACCGCAGCGCGGGTGACGAGCGTCGGCACCCCGGCCAACATCGCGGTCGGAGAGGTGCCGTGGGGCATCCGCCCGGACGTCGTCGTACCGCCCGCCGCGGTGCTGCCCGCCGGGACGCTGGTGGTGCAGGTCCGGGACGCGCACCGGCACCCGGCGGTGATCGAGATGCTGGCCACCGCGCCGGGCCCGATGGTCGTCGTCGAGTGGGGATGGCCGGGGCCGCGGGCCGGGTGGGACGGCCGCGGGCACGCCCGGATCATCACGCGGGGCAGCTCCCAGCCGATGGTCGCCGCGGTCGAGGAGATCCTCCGGGGCGCCGGCCTTCGAAGGTGACGGGCCGCTCGTCAGTCCGCGGCGCGGAGCGCCAGCCGAGCGAGCTTGATCGATGCGGCTCGCGACTGCGGCTTCTCGCCCCACAGGTCGACGCCGATCACCGTCTCCGCCTCACGCATCCAGATCCGCCGGCTGTAGTAGATCATCGGGGTCCCGGTGTCCTG
Source organism: uncultured Actinomycetota bacterium (assembly GCA_963766035.1). Lineage (GTDB taxonomy): Bacteria > Actinomycetota > Actinomycetes > Propionibacteriales > Nocardioidaceae > Nocardioides. The sequence continues at coordinate 24,535 of CAVXYP010000009.1, forward strand.
GTCGGTCCAGTGGTCGTTCATCTTCCAGGCCACGGGCCGGCCGTCGCCCAGCGGAGGTACGTCGGCCGCTCGGCGGATCAACGTGGCGTCCGTGATGGCGATGTGGTGCGTGCCGTAGCAGCCTTCGATGTTGCGTCTGATGGTCCGGATCGCCTGCTTCGCGTCACGAGGCCTCGCGAACTCCTGGACGTGGACCCACAGGAGGGGGCCGTCCTCGGCGGGGTAGTAGTAGGCCCACGTCCGGATCTCGCCGCTCGGGCCGTCGACATAGGACGAGCAGTTGCTCTTGAAGATCCAGATCGCGTCGTCGTCCTCGACGGTGCGTGAGCCGCCGGCAAATGCGGGGATGACCGCAGCGACCTGACGGACACCGGGGAAGTCCGAGGCGTCCACCGCGGGGGCCGGCGTCGCCCCCGAGCTGGCCACGGGCAGCAGGCCCAGGGCAGCCACCGCAGCTCCAAGGATCCGGGTCGTTGGTCGCCTGTGCATGTCCGTCTCCGCTCGGTCGCCGGTCGGCCTTCTGCAGAGTAGGACGCGCGACCCCCGCCCGGGTTGCCTTCAGTTGAGGTCGACAACGACCGGAGCGTGGTCGGAGGCACCTTGGCCGGCGCGCTCCTCGCGGTCGATGAACGCCCCGGTCACCCGCTCCGCGAAGCCCGGAGAGCCGAGGACGAAGTCGATCTTCAGCCCGCGGTCGCGCTCGAACCGCTGCCGGTAGTAGTCCCAGTAGGTGTAGCCGGGCGCGTGCGCACGGGTCACCTCCGCCCAGCCGTCGTCGAGCAGGGTCTGGAACGCGGCCCGCTCGGCGGGCGTCACGTGCGTGGAGTTGCGGAACTGTGCAACGTCGAACACGTCGTCGTCGGTCGGGCAGATGTTCCAGTCGCCGACGAGCGCCGCCGGGGTGCCCTGCCAGTCGTGGGCGGCGTCCCGGAGCCGTGCCAGCCACTCCAGCTTGTAGAGGTAGTGCGGGTCGTCCGGCTTGCGGCCGTTGGGGATGTAGAGGCTCCAGATGCGTACGCCGGCGCAGGTCGCCCCGATCGCCCGCGCCTCCGGCTCCACCGGGTCACCCCAGCCGGGCATGCCCGGGAAGCCGACCTCGACATCCTCGAGCCCGACCCGGCTGAGGATCGCGACGCCGTTCCACTGGTTCACGCCGGCAGCGGCGATGTCGTAGCCACGCGCTTGGATGCCCATCAGGGGCAGCTGGTCCTCGCGCGCCTTGGTCTCCTGGAGGGCCAGCACGTCGATCTCGTGCCGGTCGAGGAGCGCCTCGACCCGGTCGATCCGCGAGCGCAGCGAGTTGACGTTCCAGGTGGCGATCCGCACGAGGGACGAGGCTACCGGCCGCGCCGAGCTGCGAGCCGCCGGTGGATGCCGCGGCGGCCATTCCAGCCCGGCGTCCAGATTCGGGATCGTCTCGGTTCTGCTAATTCTTGCAAGGATCTGCAATACCGATTTGTGAGGCGGACAAATCATTGCCGCGCGCCCGTGCGAACCCTTCCAATGTGTGTTGATCAGGTAATTCCGCGGAAGCCCTCCGACAGCAGCCTCGCGGAACAGCAGGATCTTGAGGCGACGGCATGCCGCCCCCTTTCCGGTGAAATCGTGGGGACCAGCAGGAGAGGCTGGGCGGCGTGCCGAGTCTATTTCACCCGTCGATCCGGTAGCTCCGGACGTCGCCCGCCTCCGCCCGCTCGGCCGCTGCGCGCTCGATGCAGAACTCGTTGCCCTCCGGGTCGGCCAGGGTCACCCAGCCGGTGCCGTCGTCCTTGCGGAAATCGCCGATCACGGTTGCTCCCAGGGCAAGCGCCTGGTCGACGGCCTCGTCGCGGGTGCGGTCGCTCGGCTGGAGGTCGAGGTGGAGCCGGTTCTTCGCGGTCTTGCCCTCCGGCACCGGGATGAAGAGCATCGTCTGGCCGGTGGAAGGGAAGTGCGGCGCGAGCAGCACCTCGGGGTCGTCGTCATAGAAGACGATCCACCCGGTGAGCGCGGCCCAGAACTCCGCGAGCCCGCGGGCATCGGCACAGTCGAACGTCATGTTGTTCACGGTCATCGCCATGGGGCCACTCTGCCCGCGCCGACCGACATCCGGCGACCCATATTCGACGCTGCCAGTGATTCACGGCAGCGCCGTACTCCCTCGTAGAGTGACCGCCCGTGGCACTCACCATCGGCATCGTCGGTCTCCCCAACGCGGGCAAGTCGACCCTCTTCAACGCGTTGACCAAGAACGACGTGCTCGCGGCGAACTACCCGTTCGCGACGATCGAGCCCAACGTCGGCGTCGTCGGCGTCCCGGACGACCGGCTGCCGAAGCTCGCGGAGATCTACGGATCCCAGAAGCAGCTGCCCGCCACAGTGGAATTCGTCGACATCGCCGGCATCGTCCGCGGCGCCTCACAAGGTGAGGGGCTGGGCAACAAGTTCCTCGCCCACATCCGCGAGGCCGCCGCGATCTGCCAGGTCACCCGGGTCTTCCGGGACGACGACGTCACCCACGTCGACGGCAAGGTCGACCCGGGCAGTGACATCTCCACCATCCAGACCGAGCTGATCCTCGCCGACCTGGAGACCGTCGAGAAGGCCATCCTTCGGCTGGAGAAGGAGGCGCGGAAGGTCAAGGAGCTCACGGCCAACCTCGAAGCGGCCAAGGCCGCGAAGGAGGCACTCGAAGCCGGTACGCCGATCATCGCGACCACGATCGACCGAGCCCTGATCCGCGACCTCTCGCTGCTCACCGCCAAGCCCTACATCTATGTCTTCAACTGCGACACCGACGAGCTCGCCGACGAGGAGCTCAAGGACCAGATGCGCGCGCTCGTCGCACCGGCCGAAGCGATCTTCCTCGACGCCAAGCTCGAGTCAGAGCTGGTCGAGCTCGACGACGACGAGGCCCGCGAGCTCCTGACCGAGGTCGGCATCACCGAGCCCGGCCTCGACGTCCTGGCCCGGGTCGGCTTCGACACCCTCGGCCTGCAGACCTACCTCACCGCCGGGCCCAAGGAGGTCCGCGCGTGGGAGATCAAGAAGGGCGCGACAGCCCCCGAGGCGGCCGGTGTCATCCACACCGACTTCCAGAAGGGCTTCATCAAGGCCGAGATCATCTCCTACGACGACCTCATCTCGATGGGCACGGTCCTCAAGGCGCGCGAGGCCGGCAAGGTCCGGATGGAGGGCAAGGACTACGTCATGCAGGACGGCGACGTGGTGGAGTTCCGCTTCAACGTCTGATCGCTCGGGCCGAGGGTTTTCCACAGGTCAGAAGCTGCTCTGCGCCACTGCAGTCGGCATGAAGGACATCTCCCCACGACTTCGCCGGCCGCGACTGGCGGGACGTGGCCGTCAACGCTGCGCTCACGTTCGCACGACCGCAACGACGGCGTCGGTGATCATCTGGCTTGCGTGCCCGGGACCCTCGGTGTCCTCGACCAGCAGCACGGCGCCCGGTTGAAAGCGACGTGTCTCGCCACCGGCCGTGATCGAGGCCTCGCCGGACAGGAGGTACATCCACTGCCGGGCGGGTGCCGGATGCTCGGGATCGGCCCAGCCGGCGGGAAACCTGAGCATCATCACCGCGGACGCCGGGGTGGGCGGAGAGACATCGACTGGCGGCGCGGGTGGCGCGAAGTCTGCTGGAGCGAACTCGAACTCGAGATCTTCGAAGCGGGCCACCGACTCGTCATCGGTGTAGAGACGCACATAACGCATAAGACGACTCTGGCAAAGAACGCCTCGAGGTGTCGAGCAGCACGGCTACGTGGTCGAGCTCCGCGTCGGAGCAACATCAGGGAGCGGGAAGAAGGAGTCGCTCCGCTGATCGTCGGCGGTCGGCATAATCCATGCCATGTCCCGAACGGACTCGGCCTCGCTGGTGATCGACGCCGACGAGGAGATCGCGCAGCGACCGCACCGTTGTCGTTGGTCGAGGAGGTCGCTCTGCCGACCGCACCGTTGTCGTTGGTCGAGGAGGTCGCGCAGCGACCGTCACGAGACGCACCCCGCCCGCGCCGCCGCTACCGGCCGCTCGGAGTCAGTGGGGCCGCTGGTTGAGGTGCGAGCGGAGCGAGCTGTGCCCGCTGGTTGAGGTGCGAGCGGAGCGAGCCTCGAAACCAAGGCACGGATCAAGAATTCGCTGTCCACAGGCGGGTTCTGAGCAACCCGGGTTGTGTCGGTGGTGCCGGGTTGAATAGGTGCCATGGATCCCAACCTCGCCGACCTCGACGCGACCGCCACCCTGGCGCTGGCCGAGGACGAGGTTGCTGCCCGCCGCCGGCAGGGCCGGGACCGGCTGCTGCTCCTCCAGCACTGGGCCGACCTGCACTCCTCCGACCCGCAAGCCGAGCCGGGGGCGGTGCCGATCAGCAAGGGCGGGGACCGGCTGATCCACCTCGGCGGGCAGGGCACCCCCCAGGCCTCGGAGCTGTGCTGGGCCGAGCTCGCGATCGCCCTGGCCTCCGGAGTGATCTCGCTGCGCAACCAGGCCGGCCAAGCCCTGGACCTGCGGCACCGGCTCCCGCTGCTGTGGACCGCGGTCACCGAGCTGCGGGTCGAGCCGTGGGTCGCCCAGAAGGTCGCCACCATGACCCGCGACCTGACCGGCGACCAGGCCGCGCTCGTCGACACCGCCGTCGTGGCGGCGATCGAGGAGTCGCCGGGGCGGATCCTGGGGATCGCGGAGGCCAAGACCATCGAGGCCGACCTGGAGGGCTACCGGACCCGGCTGGCCGAAGACGCCGCTAGCACCGGCGTGTGGCTGTCCCGACCCCGGCCCGGTGACCTGGTCGATGCCGACCAGGGCGAGCCCGGCACCCGACGGGTCTCGGCGAAGCTGCCCGCCGCCGATGCGGTCGAGGCCAACGAGATGATCGACGACGTCGCCGACGCCCTCGCCATCCACGGTCGAACACGACACCGACGAGGGTCCGCCGTCCCGTGATGAGCTGCGGGTCCAAGCGTTCACCCTGCTGGTCACCGACCCGCACGCCGCCGGTGCCCTGCTCACCGGGCTCGACAGCCCGCCCTCGGCGGAGGAACCAGCACCCGCACCGGTCAAGAAGAAGAAGCGGCGCTCGGCGACCGTGGTCGTCCATGTCACCGACCAGGTCCTGGCCGGCCACCACGACGGCCTCACCCGGGTCGAGGGGATCGGTCCGATGCTGCTCGAACAGGTCGCCGACCTGGTCCAGCACCGTGACCTCACCGTCCTACCGGTCATCGACCTCAACCACGCACGCAGTGTCAACGGCTACGAGCACCCCACCGCGGTCAAGCTCCGCACCCGGCTGCGCACCGTCTACGACGTGTTCCCCCACAGCACCAGCCGTGCCACCAGCCGCCTGGACCACGACCATCCCACGCCCTACGTCCCGCCGGCCGACGGTGGGCCACCCGGCCAGACCGGCGACCACAACGACGCACCCCTGACCCGGCTCCACCACCGCGCCAAGACCCACGACGGCTACCACGTCCGACAGCTCGCCCTGGGCGCCTACCGCTGGGTCACCCCCCACGGCCTCGCCCGCATCGTCACCGGCCGAGGCACCCGCAACATCGGAGCTCATCCGAGCCCGCGACGGCACCATCACCGGCGAGATCTACCCCGGCACCGGCATCGACTACCGGCCGCTCATCTGACCCGTCAGTCACCGAGTTCGTGCAGGTCGGGCGCGTTTCGTCGACCGCCAGCACGTCGGCGGAGTTCGGCGTACGCTCGATGAAGGCGAGTAGAGCGCCACCGCTCCAGCGGCCACCCCCGTGGCGTCGAAGCTCGCAGTAGTGTGAGGGGCTCGTCTCGTGGGAACTCGTCTTCTGCACATTGTCGCCACGCCGCGTGGACTCGCGTCGAACACGGGGCGCATCTCCAGCGTCCTACTCGAAGCTCTCGATGGCGAGTACGAGGACCTGGTAGTCAAGACTCTGGATCTGTTCAGTGTCGATCTGCCCGCGGTGGCGGGGGCCAACATCAAGGCGAAGTACGCCCTGATGACGGGCCAACCGCTCGACGACGGGGCGCAAAGCTCCTGGGCCGAGATCGAGAGGACGATCGAGGAGTTCCTGGACGCGGACTTGTACGTGCTGACGGTGCCGATGTGGAACTTCAGCATCCCGTACGTCCTCAAGTACTACATCGACGCCATCGTGCAGCCGGGCTACCTGTTCACCTACAACGACCAGGGCCAGCCCGAGGGTCTGGTCAAGCACAGGAGGATGATCGTCGTCACCTCGAGCGGAGCCGACTACTCCCAGGCCGAGCTCGCGCCGCTGAACTTCGTGGAGAGCTATCTGCGCACGATCTTCGGGTTCGTCGGGATCTCCGACATCCACTTCTTCAGCGCCCAGCCCATGGACATCTCCATCGAGATGCGCAAGGCGGCCCAGAAGGCGATCATCGCGGACGTGCGTCGGTGGGTGGCGGACATGACGTCGGACTCGGGCGATGCCCTTCCGGAGGCCGCTGCTGGGGCGAATGCGAATCCGCAGGTCATCGTCGAGGCCTGAGGCCGGCTCCTGATCAGTGTCCGACAGTCGCCTCGGCCTTGACCACGTCCTTGTAGAAGCGGTTGCCGAGGGAGGTCAGCAGCACGCGCGCCGACCTCACCGAGCCGATCCGTGCCGAGGACTTCGGCTTGATCGTCACCTTGATCAGCACGCGTCCGCCCGGCGCCAGGCTCGGGGTGCGGTAGCCGTTGCCGGTGACCTTGTCGGTGATGTTCGCCCGGCCTCGGTAGTAGCCGACCACCCAACGCCTGGTGCTCCCCGGACCGGCGACCAGGAGCCGGTCGGTGAAGCCGTCGTCGTTCTGAGCCGTGACCCAGAAGGTCGTCGACCGGCCGCGCTCGGTGCGTGACCTGGTGGTCTGGTTCCGGCCCGTGGCGTTGTAGACGTCGTCCCCGATGTTGCTGCCGCCGCCGCGCCGGATCCATCCGTCGGGCCGGAAGGCGCTGTCGGGTATGCGCATCGCGACGAGGAAGGCATCGTCGGAGTTGCCGACGGTGTCGTAGGCGCCGGCCGTCGTCGGCAGGTTGGTGGAGCCGGTCCAGCCGACGACGTACGCCGTGCCTGCGTCCACCGCGAGCTGGTAGAGAGTGTCCCAGCCATTGCCCCCCACGTAGGTCGAGTACGTCAGGTCCGCCCTGCCCTTCGACCGCGGCACGATCCGGGCCACCGTCCCGTCGACGCCGCCGCCGTACGTCCGGTCGTACGCGCCGGCGGTGGTGGGGAAGTTCCGAGACTCGCTGCCGCCGCAGAGGTAGAGGGCCCCGTCGTCGACGACGACGCTGTCGACCCAGTCCTCCTTGCGTCCGCCGAGGAACGTCGAGTACCGCAGGTCTGCCCTCCGGGCACCGTCGGGGGAGATCCGCGCCACGTAACCGTCGGTGTCCCCGTTGTACGTGCGGTCGTAGGCCCCGATCGTCGTGGGGAACCTGGCCGACTCAGCCGTGCCGACGACGTAGGCATCGCCATCGGCCACAGTGACCCCGTTGGCGTCGTCCCACGAGGGTCCCCCCAGGTACGTCGAGTACACGAGGTCCGCGGCGTGAGCTCCGTCGGGAGAGATCCTGGAGAGAAACGCGTCCTGCTGCCCGCCCAGGGTGCGGTCGAAGGCGCCGGCCGTGGTCGGGAAGTTCGAGACGTCCCACGTCGACCCGGTGAGGTAGGCATCGCCGCCGTCCATGGCGATCGCCCAGGCAGAGTCGATGCCGCTCCCGCCGAGGTAGGTGGAGTACACCAGGTCGGCAGCTCCTGCTCCGTCCGGCGAGATCCTGGTCAGGGTGGCGTCCGTCGGCCCACCGAGGGCGCGGTCGAGGGCTCCGGCGGTGGTCGGGTAGTCGGAGGACTCCGCAGATCCGGCGAGGTAGACGTCGCCGCCGGTCACGGCGATCGCCCTGGCGTCGTCGAAACCGCTGCCTCCGACGAGGGTGGCGTAGGTCAGGTCAGCGTTCCCCGTGGTCTGCAGGGCAAGACGCGCGACGAAGCCATCCTCCGCCCCGTTGAACGACTCGTCGAAGGCCCCAGGCGTGGTGGGGAAGTCGCCTGTGGCGGGAAAGTCGGACGCCCTGACGAGACCACTGACATAGGCGTCGCCGCCGTCGACGGCGATGGCCAACCCGCGGTCGTCACCGGAGCCACCGAGCACGGCGGACGAGACCAGGTCCGCGCTCCCAGCGCCGTCGGGCGAGATCCTCGTGACGAAGACGTTCTCCCCGGAGTCGGCGTCGTACGGACCGGTCGTGGTCGGGAAGTCCGTCGCGGCGGTGGTGCCTGTCACATACGCGTCGCCACCGTCGAGAGCGATCGCGTGGCCGAGCTCGAAATCGCTGCCTCCCAGGTACGTCGAGTACTCGAGGTCGGTCTCGGGGTCGATGACCAACGGTCGGGTGGCATCGTAGGAGCCGAGGGCGAAGCCGATCACCCCGTCGACGACGCGGAAGGTCGCCGTCACCGTACGGCGTTCACCGCCGATGCTCTGGTACGCGACGGGGGCGCGGTGCACGAAGTCGCCGACGGCCGTGTGGGCCACCAGGTCTCCGTGATCGAGGCGCAGGCCGTCGACGCCCCGGAGTCGGAAGCCGATCCGGGCGGGGTCCGCGCCGGGGGCGACCACGAAGTCGTACTCGGCTCCGGAGCGGGTGCCGTGGAAGACCATGTCGATACCCGGGTAGAGGCCGTGGTACCGGACCCTGTCGAAGGTCGGTACCCGACGCTGCCACCTGCTCGGGTCGTCCCCGATGAAGTAGCTCGAGGTGCCGGTCCGACGGTGACTGGCGGCGACGCGCGGTGCCGGGTTGGCGCCCACCGGATCCAGGGCAACGGCAACCCGGCGAGCGGACCGGTGTCCCTTCTCCGTGCGCCGGGGTGCCTCGAGGTCGAACACCGCCCTGTCCCGGGTGAGGAACAGCGTGAATCCGTCTCCGCTGGCGACGTACCTCGACCGGGCGTCGACCTGGCCGCGATTGGCCTCGAACGACAGCGGCATCTCTGCGAAGGCCCGCCGGGCGTCGTTCTCCGCTGCGGCGGAGGAGTCCGCGACAGGGACGGCGGCCGCGGCTGCCTCCGGCACGGGCGGGGTGAGCGTGAACGCGGTGAGTGCGGTCGTGACCGTCACCATGGCCGCCGCGGCGACTGTCAACGGCCTCATGAGCGAGCGCATCATCGATGAGCCCTCCGTTTCGATGGAGTCGCGTCCATCGTCCGACCTCCGAGCCCGCGTGTCGTCATCCGTCCGGATGACAAGCGCGGGCCGGATACCGGCAGAATCGGTCGTCAGTCTCGACGAAGGGAATCCCATGGCGACAGAGTCTGTCCTCGACCGGTATCGGCTGGACGGGAAGGTCGCGGTCGTCACGGGCGCGTCCAGCGGCCTGGGGGTCGCCTTCGCGCAGGCACTGGCCGAGGCGGGTGCGGATGTGGTGCTCGGCGCCCGTCGCGCCGATCGGCTTGCCGACACCGCCCGGCTCGTGGAAGCGGTCGGGCGGCGGGCGTTGGCCGTTGCGACCGACGTTGCCGATCCGGCGTCCTGCGACGACCTGGTCGCGGAGGCCATGGCGACCTTCGGCCGGGTCGACGTCCTGGTCAACAACGCGGGCATCGGCACGGCTGTGCCGGCGACCAGGGAGGCGCCGGAGCAGTTCCGGCAGGTGATCGACGTCAACCTCAACGGGTGCTACTGGATGGCTCAGGCGTGCGGGCGGGTGATGCAGCCGGGTGCCAGCATCATCAACATCTCCTCGGTGCTCGGTCTGACGACCGCCGGGCTGCCCCAGGCCGCCTACGCGTCCTCGAAGGCCGGACTCATCGGTATGACCCGCGACCTGGCCCAGCAGTGGACGGGCCGCAAGGGCATTCGGGTCAACGCGATCGCCCCGGGCTTCTTCGAGAGCGAGATGACCGAGCAGTACCCGCCCGGCTACCTCGACGCCCAGATGACGCGCATCCCGAGCGGTCGCAAGGGCGACCCGCGCGAGCTCGCCGCGACCGTGGTCTTCTTCGCGAGCGATGCCGCCGGCTACATCACGGGCCAGACCCTCGCTGTCGACGGCGGCATGACGATTGCCTGAGCATCGGTGGATCGAGGCTGAGGCTGAGCGCCCGGGTCAACCCGGGATGCCGGCAGGTGCAGGAAAGCAGCGTGCGAACGCCTCGCGATGAGCCTTCGTCCCCTCGATCTCCAGGCGACCAGCAAGTGTCCCCAGGTCCGCGCCGCGGATCAGCTCGAACAAAGCTCCCGCGCTGCCGGTGATCGTCAGGTCGGGTCGCTTGGTCATGTCGGCCCGTCGCAGCTTGCCGTCGCGAACCTCGAGCCAGTGCTCCTCGCCGTCGAGCACGAACTTCACCCGCAGGCTCACGCCAACGGCGCCCACGGGGTCGAAGAGCGCGGCGGCGCCGCCGAACACGGCCATCCGTGGGCGCACGCTGCCCTCGTCCGGTGGCGCCAGGTAGGGCATGCCGAACTGTGCGACCGCGCGAAGGACCGGACGGATCCGGGTGCCGGCGCGGGTGAGCCCGTAGACGGTCCGCGCAGCCGGCGCAGGGAGCTCGCGCCTCTCGATCAGGCCGTCCTCCTCCAGGCTGCGCAGCCGGTCGGTGAGCAGGTTGGTGGCGACGCCGGGCAGCGCCGCCTTCAGGTCCGTGAACCGCTGCTCGCCGAACGAGAGCTCGCGCAGGACGAGCAGGGACCAACGGTCGCCGATCAGGTCGAGTGCCGTCGCGATCGTGCAGTACTGCTCATAGCTCTTTGCGCCCACAGCACGCACTCTATCGCGATGTGAGTTTAGTTTCAGTAGTTGTTGGTTGTTTTTCTAAACTAATCTGTTCTAAGGTGCTCGTCATGTCACCTGAGTCCTCCGAGGTCCGGCCGTACGCCGTGCTGGGCATCGCGTCGATGGCCGCCTTCATGGTCTTCCTCGACACCCAAGTCCTCTTCGTCGCCTTCGACGACATCCGCGCGTCCTTCCCGGACGTGTCCTTCGCGACCATGTCGTGGACGCTGTCGGCGTACACGATCGCGCTGGCGGCGTTGCTGGTCCCGGCCGGCCGGATGGCCGACCGCTTCGGCCGCAAGCGCACGTTCTCGGCCGGCCTGGTCGCGTTCACGCTGGCGTCCCTGCTGTGCGCGGTTGCCACCTCTCCGCTGCTGCTGGTCGCCTTCCGTGTCGTCCAGGCAGTGGGTGCGGCCGCGCTGGTCCCAGCATCGCTGGCCGTCGTGCTCTCGGTGTTCCCGCCGGCGAAGGTGCCCGCGGCGGTCGCGATCTGGGGAGCGATCGCCGCGCTCGCCGCCGCGGTCGGCCCGACGATCGGCGGCCTGCTCGTCGACGGCTGGGGCTGGCGGTCGGTGTTCTTGATCAACCTGCCGATCGGGCTGCTCGCGCTGCTGCTCGTCTCCCGGTCGATCCCCGAATCGAAGGAGACGACCCGCGCCCGGTTCCCGGACCCGATCGGCATCCTGCTGCTGACCGGAGCACTGACCCTGCTCGCGCTCGGGATCGTGCAGAGCGACCAGTGGCACTGGGGCTCGGCGCGGACCGTCGGCGTCCTGGCCGCCGGCCTGGTGGTCCTTGGCCTGTTCGTCGTGCGGACGCTGCGGCATCCGCATCCGGCTCTCGACCTCACCTTGTTCGGCTCGCGGTCGTTCCGCTGGGCCAACATCGCGACCGCTGCGTTCACCATCGGCTTCACGGCGATGTTCTTCGCACAGGTCCTGTTCCTCACCCGGGTGTGGGGCTACGACATCGTCACGACGGGCCTGGCGATGATGCCCGGACCGGTCGTGGTGATGGTGCTCGCGCCGTACTTCGGCCGCCTCGCCGGCCGGGTCGGCCAGCGCACCCTGCTGGTGCCCGGCGGACTCGTCTACGCGGCGTCCGGCGTCTGGTTCATCAGCCAGGTCGGCGTGACGCCGCACTGGGCGAGCGAGATGCTGCCGGGCGCGCTCCTCGCGGGCCTCGGCGTCGCGCTGGTGATCCCGCACCTGACGAGTGCCGCGGTCCAGGGGCTGCCGACCGACCAGTTCGGCGCCGGCTCCGCGGTCAACCAGGCGATCCGGCAGCTCGGCGCGACCTTCGGCGTCGCCCTGACCGTCGCCCTGCTGGCGTCCGCGACCCCAGCCGGCGCGCTCGACGCGTTCCGCGACGTCTGGTGGATGTTGGTGATCTGCGGCGTGCTCACCTCGGCCGCGGCACTCGCGCTGCCCCACGTCGAGCGGGTCGCCGCACCGGCGCCGATCCTCGAACCGGCCATCACGCCGATCGGAGAAGCAGCATGACCATCACGCTGGACGACATCAGCAGGATGACGGGACTGGAGACGATGCGAGCGGTGGCCGCCGGCGAGCTGCCGCCGCCGACCATCGCAGTGCTGCTGGGGATGGCGCCGGTCGAGGTGGGGGAGGGCTTCGCGTCGTTCGAGATGACCCCCGACGAGCGGATGATGAACCCGATCGGCTCGGTCCACGGCGGCATCGCGGCGACGATCCTCGACTCCTGCATGGGGTGCGCCGTGCACACGACGCTCGAGCCGGGGCAGGGCTACACGACCGCGCAGCTCAACATCCACTACCTGCGCGCGATGCAGCCGGGGATGGGGATCGTGCGCGCGACGGGCACCGTCATCCACCGTGGCCGCAAGCAGAGCACCGCGGAGGGCAAGCTGTACGCCGCCGACGGCAAGCTCGTCGCGCACGGCACGACGACCTGCCTCATCCTCTGAGGCTGTCGAGGTCGACCACGTCAGGGCCGCAACGACGCCACGGCGTCGGCGAGATCTGCGACCGCACGCCGGCGGGCGGCGGGGCCGACGTCGAGCGGGACGTCGAGCTGGAAACCCAGGAACGCCGCGTCGATGATGGTCGCGGCTCGCCTGGCCAGCGGTCGGGCCACCCCCGAACGCGTCAGGTGGCCCACGAACGACCGCAGCCACCGTTCATTGGCGTCGCGGACCACCGTGGCGTAGGGCTCCCGTCCGAGCAGCCCGAGCGCGGCCGCTTCGACGTACAAACGCGTGCACGGCTCGATCTCGCGCGACCTCACGATCGACCACAGGTCGTGCACGGCCGTGCGCAGGTCGGGAGAGGGAGGCAGTGCCGTGATCGCCGCGACGGAGCGGTCATTGGACTCGAACAGCACCGCAGCGACCAGGTCGTCCTTGGTGCCGAAGTGATAGAGGAGCATGCGGTCGCTGGTGCCGAGGGCAGCGGCGAGGGGTCGGAGGCTGAGCCCGATCAACCCGTGCTCGAGGGTGTAGGCGGTTGCCGCTGCGGTCCACGCGTTGCGGCGCTCCGGGTCCTTGGCCACATCGCTAATGTAGCATGTGCTACATTGCTACATCTGTGTAGCAACTGCTACATACGAACGGATGTTTGACCATGCTCACCGCTTTCGGGCTCCTCCTCGCAGCGATCGCGCTGGAGGTGATCGCGACCTCGGCACTGCCGCGCACCGAGGGATTCCGCGACCCGGTCTGGAGCGCCCTCGTCGTCGCGGGCTACGCGGCGTCGATCTGGCTCCTGGCCCTGGTCGTCGAGCGGTTGCCCGTGTCGACCGCGTACGCCGTCTGGTCCGGTGTCGGCACCGCTGCGGTCGCTCTCATCGGCGCGCTCTGGCTCGGCGAGTCCTGGGACCCGATCAAGGTGATCGGGCTCGGGCTGATCGTCGGCGGTGTCGTCATGCTCAACCTCCAGGGCGCGCACTGAGAACTGCCAGATTCCGTCGACTCCCGGCCATCGGCCAAGGGCACAGCAATAACCGATCGCGCCGGGAGGTTGCGCCCTCATAGGTTCGGGACACACGAGGCAGGCGGGAATCTCATGGAGACACGGGCGAAGTGGGGGCTGGTCGCGGCCGCGCTCGCGATCGTCTACGTCGTGTGGGGTTCGACCTACCTGGGGATCCGGGTGGTCGTCGAGGAGATGCCGCCGCTCACCGGGATGGGCAGCCGGTTCCTGGTCGCGGGGGTGCTGCTCGGCGGCCTGCTCACGCTGCGCGGCGTCGACATCCGGGTCACCCGCGCGGAGCTGGGCGGCGCGGCCCTGCTGGGGCTCATGCTGCCGCTGCTGGGCAACGGCTTCGTCGCCATCGGCGAGAGCAAGGGCGCGCCGAGCGGGGTGGCGGCGCTGCTCGTCGCCGCGGTCCCGCTCTTCATCATCGCCTACCGCTTCCTCTCGGGTGATCGGCCGGCGGCCCTCTCGGTGGTCGGCGTCCTGCTCGGGTTCGGCGGCCTGGCGTGGCTGGTGCTGGGCGGGCGTGAGCAGGGCCATGTGCCGCTGGTGGGTGCGGCGTTCGTGCTCGCGGCGAGCGCGTTCTGGGGGTTCGGCTCCTGGGTCCAGCCGCGACTGACGCTGCCCAAGAACGCGTTCGTGCTGGCCGTCCACGAGATGTGGACCGGCGGCGTGCTGATGTTCGCGGTCGGGCTGGTGCGTGGTGAGGACTTCAAGCCGACGGAGTACGGCGGGCAGACGTGGCTCGCCTGGTCCTACCTCGTGGTCATCGGGTCGATGCTGGCGTTCAGCGCCTACGTCTGGGTGTTGTCGAACGCGCCGATCGGGCTGGTGGCCACCTACGCCTACGTCAACCCGGTCGTCGCGGTCTTCCTCGGCTGGCTGATCCTCGACGAGCCGATCACGAGCGCCGTGCTCGTGGGTGGCCTGGTCATCGTCGCCGCGGTCGCCATCGTGATCACGGTGGAGCGCGGGCCGAAGCACGCGGAGGAGCCTGCGCTCGAATCGGTCTGACGTCGGCGGGGGAGACCTCCTACGCTGTCCGGATGTCGCTCAATCGGATCCAGGTCGGGGGGCTCCAGGTCGCCGAGGAGCTCCACGCGTTCGTGCGTGACGAGGCGCTGCCGGAGTCCGGCATCGACGAGTCGGCGTTCTGGCGCGGCGTGGAAGCGATCGTCAACGACTTCAGCCCCCGCAACCGGCAGCTGCTGGCGCGCCGCGACGAGCTGCAGCAGCTGCTCGACCAGTGGCACACGAGCAATCCTGGGCCGGTCGCCGACCAGCCGGCGTACCTCCAGATGCTGCGCGACATCGGCTACCTGGTGGAGGAGCCGCCGCCGTTCAGCATCGAGACCCGCGACGTGGACGACGAGGTCGCGCTGCAGGCCGGCCCCCAGCTCGTGGTCCCGGTCCTGAACGCCCGGTTCGCGGCCAACGCGGCCAACGCCCGCTGGGGCTCGCTCTACGACGCCCTCTACGGCACCGACGTGCTGCCCGAGGACCACGGGTGCGAGCGCGGCACGTCGTACAACCCGCGGCGTGGCGCCGACGTGATCAGCCTGGCTCGGGAGTTCCTCGACGAGCACTTCCCGCTGTCCGACGGGAGTCACGCCGACGCCCACGGCTACTCGGTCGACGACGGCGCGCTCGCGATCGCACTCCCGGGCGGCGTCACCGGGCTGGCCGATCCGAGCCAGTACGTCGGTCACCGCGGCGACCCGGCCGGCCCCGACGGCGTGCTGCTGGTCCATCACGGCCTGCGCGTCGAGATCGAGATCGACCGCGACCACCTGATCGGCAAGGACGACGCGGCCGGCGTCAAGGA
The DNA here is from genome assembly GCA_963766035.1 of uncultured Actinomycetota bacterium. GTDB lineage: Bacteria > Actinomycetota > Actinomycetes > Propionibacteriales > Nocardioidaceae > Nocardioides. The sequence continues at coordinate 40,071 of CAVXYP010000009.1, forward strand.
CCTCGTGCTCGAATCCGCCGTGTCCACGATCATGGACCTCGAGGACTCCATCGCGGCCGTGGACACCGCCGACAAGGTGGCGGCCTACCGCAACTGGCTGCTGCTCAACCGCGGCACCCTCAGCGTGCAGGTGGCCAAGGGAGGCGAGGCCTTCACCCGGACCCTGGCTCCGGACCGGGTCTACGACGGTCCCGGCGGCGAGGTCGTCCTGCCCGGCCGGTCATTGCTCTTCGTCCGCCAGGTCGGGCACCTGATGACCACCGACGCCGTGCTCGACGCGGCCGGCCAGGAGGTCCCGGAAGGGATCCTCGACGCCGTGGTGACCGCCCTGTGCAGCCTGGTCGACCTGCAGGGGCGGGGGCAGCTGCGCAACTCGCGGGCCGGCTCGATGTATGCGGTCAAGCCGAAGATGCACGGCCCGGACGAGGTCGCCTTCACCGACGACCTGTTCGCCCGGACCGAGGACCTGCTCGGCCTGGGCCGCGGGACCATCAAGCTCGGCATCATGGACGAGGAGCGGCGTACGTCCGCCAACCTCAAGGCCTGCATCCACGCCGCCCGCGGCCGGGTCGCGTTCATCAACACCGGGTTCCTCGACCGGACCGGCGACGAGCTGCACACCTCAATGCTCGGCGGACCGATGATCCGCAAGGGCGACATGAAGGCCCAGCCGTGGATCCTGGCCTACGAGGACCGATCCGTCGACATCGGCCTGGAGTGCGGGTTCCACGGCCGCGCGCAGATCGGCAAGGGCATGTGGGCGATGCCCGACGAGATGGCGGCCATGCTCAAGCAGAAGATCGGCCACCCGAAGGCCGGTGCCACCTGCGCCTGGGTGCCGTCCCCGACAGCGGCGACGCTGCACGCGCTGCACTACCACCAGGTCGACGTGGCCGCGCGCCAGCGAGAGCTCTCGGGCCAGCGCCGCGGAACCCTCGAGCAGCTGCTGACGGTGCCGATCGGCGACGCCTCCTCCTGGTCGGAGGACGACCGTCGCGAGGAGATCGACAACAACCTCCAGGGCATCCTCGGCTACGTGAAGCGCTGGATCGACGAGGGCGTCGGCTGCTCGAAGGTCCCCGACATCCACGGGACCGACCTGATGGAGGACCGCGCGACCTGCCGGATCTCCAGCCAGCACGTCGCCAACTGGCTCCGCCACGGGGTGGTCACCCCCGAGCAGGTCGACGAGGCGCTGCGCCGGATGGCCGACGTCGTCGACGGGCAGCAGGCCGGGCCGGGCTACCAGCCGCTGGGTCCGTCGTACGACGGCGAGGCCTTCCTCGCCGCCCGCGACCTGGTCTTCGAGGGACTCAGCCAGCCGTCGGGCTACACCGAGCCGATCCTGCACCGGCGCCGGAGAGCGAAGAAGCTGGAGCACGGGCAGGGTCTGGCGTGAGCACGCCGGACGAGCTCGCGACCGCGCTGCTTGCCCAGCTCGACACGATGCTGGCGGGGGACAGGCCGGTCTACTCGGGCGACCGCCCCGGACGCCAGCCGGTCCACACCGTCTACGTCCCGGCGGACCGGTACGACGCCGGACTGGTGCCAGCGTACGGCGCGGCGGCCCTCGGCGTCATGGACGAGCACGCCGACCGGTTCGGCGAGATCGTGGGGGACGGCGACCTGATCGCGCGAGTCCGGACCAAGCTGGGCAGCGAGCCGATCGAGGACCTGCGGGTCGACTTCGAGGATGGGTATCTCGGGAAATCCGACGCGAAGGAGGACGCCGATGCGATCCGGGCGGCAGAGGCACTGGCGGAGAGCCAGCAGGCCGGGACCGCAGCGCCGTTCGGCGGGATCCGGATCAAGTGCTTGGAGCGGGCGACGCGGAAGCGAGCCATCCGGACGCTGACGTCCTACCTGGCGACCCTGGTCGGGTCGGGTGGCAGCGTGGACGGATGGGTGGTCACGCTGCCCAAGGTCACCCGGGTCGAGCAGGTCGACGCGATGCTCTACGTGTGCCTGGCCCTGGAGGAGGAGCTCGGGCTCAACCGAGGGGCGCTCCGGTTCGAGATCCAGATCGAGACGACCCAGTCGATCATCGGGGCCGACGGCACCGCGCCGGTCGCGCGGATGGTGCACCGCGGGGGCGAGCGGCTGACCGGGCTGCACTTCGGCACCTACGACTACTCGGCCTCCTGCGGGATCGTCGCCGAGCACCAGTCGCTCGACCACCCGGCGGCCGATCACGCGAAACTGGTGATGCAGGCGGCGGCGGCCGGCACCGGTGTCCGGTTGAGCGACGGCTCGACCAACATCCTCCCGATCGGCAGGGCGAAGGATGTCGAAGCCGCGTGGGCCAACCACTACCGCCTGGTGCGACGCTCGCTGGAGCGTGGCTTCTACCAGGGATGGGACCTGCACCCGGCGCAGCTCCCGACGCGCTACGCCGCGACGTACGCCTTCTACCGCGAGGCACTGCCGAGCGCACTGGCGCGGTTGGCCGCCTACACCAAGAACGCCAGCGGCGGGATCGCCGACGAGCCGGCCACGGCGCGGGCACTGGCGGCGTACCTTCTCCGTGGGATCCAGAGCGGCGCCGTCGACGAGGCCGAGGTGCTCGCCGGCGTCGGCCTCGGCACCGACCAGCTCTACTCGCTCACCCTCAGTCGACCCAGGAGCAGCTGATGGCCAACAAGCTCGGAGTCAACCAGTACGGCAAGGCCGAGAACCGGGTGGTGCGCATCGTGCGCGACACCCCGCGGCACGAGATCCGCGACCTCAACGTGTCGACGTCGCTCCGCGGCGACTTCGAGGACGCGCACATCACGGGTGACCAGTCCGTCGTGCTGCCGACCGACACCCAGAAGAACACCGCCTTCGCCTACGCCAAGCTGCACGGGATCACCTCGATCGAGGACTACTCACTGGCCCTGGGACGCAGGCTGCTCGACGCGTGCCCGGCGGCGAGCGCCGCGCAGGTGCGGGTGGAGGAGTACCTCTGGGACCGGATCGGCGACCACTCGTTCGTACGCCGCGGCGGTGCCGTCCGGACCTGCGTGGTGACCGTCGGCCGCGACCACACGGTCGTCCTCTCCGGGATCTCCGACCTCGTGGTGCTCAACTCCACCGACTCGGAGTTCACGGGCTTCCTCAAGGACGAGTTCACGACCCTCCCCGAGACCGACGACCGGATCCTGGCGACGTCCATCGTGGCGAGGTGGCGGCACACCGAGGTCGAGGGAGTCGACTGGAACGCGTCGCACGCCGGGGCGTTGCAGACCCTGCTCGAGACCTTCGCCGGCACCTACTCGCGGGCGCTCCAGGAGACCTTGCACGCGATGGGCTGCGCGGTGCTCGACAGTCAGGAGGAGATCGCCGAGATCAGGTTCTCCGCACCCAACAAGCACCACTTCCTCGTCGACTTCAGCGGCTTCCGGGTCGACGGGCTCACCAACGACGGCGAGGTCTTCATCGCCGCGGACCGCCCCTACGGACTGATCGAGGCGCAGGTGACCCGCGACGGCGCTCCACCCGCCGGCGACGCCTGGTTGCACGTGCCCGGCTTCTGCTGATGGGGGACCTCGACCTGGTCGTTCGGGCGCGGCGAGCGATCGTCGACGGCACCGAGCTCGCCGCGTGTGTCGGGGTCGCCGGCGATCGGATCGCCGCCCTCACGCCGTACGACGACGTTCCTGCCGCCGCGCGCACCGTCACCCTCGAGGACGACGAGGTGCTCCTCCCCGGCCTGGTCGACACCCACGTCCACGTCAACGAGCCCGGCCGCACGGAGTGGGAGGGCTTCGCCACAGCGACCACGGCGGCCGCTGCCGGCGGGGTGACCACGATCCTCGACATGCCGCTCAACTCGATCCCGCCGACGACGACCGTCGAGCACCTGGAGGTGAAGCGAGCCGCGGCCGATGGCCAGGTCCGGGTCGATGTCGGGTTCTGGGGCGGTGCGGTCCCGGGCAACCTGCCGGACCTGGCGCCGCTGCACCACGCCGGGGTGTTCGGCTTCAAGTGCTTCCTGCTCGACTCCGGGGTCGAGGAGTTCGGCGCGCTGACGGCCGGCGACTTCTCCTCGGCGATGCGGGAGACCGCCGGCATCGGCGCGCTGATGATCGTGCACGCCGAGATCGGACCGCTGCTCGACGAGAGCGCGCTCGACGGCCGTCACTATGCCGGCTTCCTGGCCTCGCGCCCGCGCGCGGCCGAGGACGCCGCGATCGCGCTGGTCATCGAACAGGCGCAGGCGACCGGCGGCCGCGCCCACATCGTGCACCTCAGCAGCAGCGACGCCGTCCCCGGGCTGCGTGCTGCCCGCGCGGCCGGCGTCGCCGTGAGCGTCGAGACCTGCCCGCACTACCTGACCTTCGACGCCGAGCACGTTGCCGACGGCGCCACCGAGCTCAAGTGCTGCCCGCCGATCCGCGAGGCCGAGAACCGCGAGGCACTGTGGAGCGCGCTCGCGGCAGGTGACATCGACTTCGTCGTCTCCGACCACTCGCCCTGCACGGTCGACCTCAAGGAGCAGGGCGACGGCGACTTCGGCGTCGCCTGGGGCGGCATCGCCTCGGTCCAGCTCGGTCTCCCGGCGGTGTGGACCGGCGCCCGCGTACGCGGGCATGACCTCGCCGACGTCGTGCGCTGGATGGCCACCGCACCGGCCGACCGGGTCGGTCTCGGCCACAAGGGCCGGATCGAGGTGGGCGCCGACGCCGACCTGGTGCGGTTCGCCCCCGACGAGGAGTTCACCGTCGACGTCGCCGCTCTCCACCACCGCAACCCGGTGTCGGCGTACGCCGGCCGCCGGCTCAACGGCGTGGTTCGCGAGACCTGGTTGCGTGGAGGATCGATACTTCTCGGAGCCGCCGACGCGCCGCGGGGCCGGCTGCTGAGGAGAGGCGTCCGATGACCTACTACGTGCCCAGGGGCGGGCTGCCGCCCCAGACCGCGCTCACGACCGACCGGGCGCGCTTCACCGAGGCGTACGCCGTCATCCCGGCCCGCACGCTGAGCGACATCACCACCTCCTACCTGCCCCACTGGGAGCGGACCAGGCTCTGGGTCCTGGCCCGGCCGCTGTCCGGTTTCGCCGAGACGTTCAGCCAGTACGTCGTCGAGGTCTCGCCGGGCGGCGGCTCGGACGGCATCGAGGACGAGGCCGACGCCGAGGCGGTGCTGTTCGTGGTCGACGGGTCGCTGACGCTGAACCTCGACGGCAGCGAGCACGCGTTGAGCACCGGCTCCTACGTCTACCTCCCGCCGGGCACCCCCTGGGCGCTCCGGAACGTCGGCGAGGCCACCGCGACCTTCCACTGGATCCGGAAGGCCTACCGGCGGGTCGACGGTATCGAGGTGCCCGAGCCCTTCGTCACCCGGGAACAGGACGTGACCCCGATCCCGATGGCCGGGACGGACGGCGCGTGGACGACCACGAGGTTCGTGGACATCGGCGACCTGCGCCACGACATGCACGTCAACATCGTCAGCTTCGAGCCCGGCGGCGCGATCCCGTTCCCGGAGACGCACGTCATGGAGCACGGCCTCTACGTCCTGGAGGGCAAGGCGGTCTACCTGCTCAACGAGGACTGGGTCGAGGTCGAGGCGGGTGACTTCATGTGGCTGCGTGCCTTCTGCCCCCAGGCCTGCTATGCCGGCGGGCCCGGACGCTTCCGCTACCTGCTCTACAAGGACGTCAACCGGCACGTCGGACTGAGTCTGTAGATCAGGCTTCGGCGGCGGGTCGGCCTTGTCGGCAGACCTACGCCGTGCAGCAGGCCGCGTCCAGGTCGGTTGCGCCGCCGAAGGTCTCGGAGTCGGCCAGCACGGTGTAGACCTCCCATCGCTCACGGTTGGGGGCGTTCTCGACCCAGAACTTGTCCTGCTTCGCGTAGCAGCAGGTCGTGCCTCTTTCTTCGGTCGAGGCGAAACCCGCGGCGGACAACCGGGTCAGCTCGGCGTCCACCGAGGCCACGTCGGGGACCTCGATGCCGAGGTGGTTGAGAGTGCCGCCCTGGCCCGGGTTCTCGATGAGGACGAGCTTGAGCGGCGGCTCGGCGACCGCGAAGTTGGCGTAGCCGGGCCTGGTCTTGGCCGGCTCGGTGCCGAAGAGCTGGGTGTAGAACGCGACTGACGCGTCGAGGTCGTCGACGTTGATGGCCAGCTGGATGCGGGACATGGTGTCCTCCTTGGACATAGATGGTTATCGATGTTCTCTGGAGGTTGGCACGTCGCATAGACATCTGTCAATATAGATACATGCCGAAGTCTTTGCTCGAGCTCACGCCGGTCGAGGCCGTTGCCTGCTGCTCGCCGTTGGTCGCAGCGCCGCTCTCGAGCGACGCGGCCGAACGCGTCGCCCCTCTCCTGAAGGCGCTCGCCGACCCGGTCCGGCTCCGGCTGCTGTCGCTGGTCGGGTCGCACGCCGAGGGTGAGGCGTGCGTGTGCGACCTCAACGACGCGTTCGACCTGTCCCAGCCGACGATCAGCCACCACCTGAAGGTGCTGCACGAGGTGGGCCTGCTCGACCGCAGCAAGCGGGGCGTGTGGGTCTACTACTCGATCCAGCGCGAGGCCCTGGCCGACCTCGGGTCGCTGATCGGCGGCGTCGCCGGGTGAACCGCGACCTCGGTAGGAAGGTCGCCGCCGAGGCCATCGGTACGGCGTTCCTCGTGATGGCCGTGATCGGCTCGGGCATCGCCGCCGAGCGGCTGTCGCCCGACGACGTCGGTCTCCAGCTGCTGGAGAACAGCCTGATCACCGGAGCCGCGCTGGTCGCGCTGATCCTCGCGCTGCAGCCGGTCTCGGCCGCGTTCAACCCGGTGGTGACCCTGGTCGAGCGGTCGCTGGGCCTGGTCAGCACCCGCGGCGCGGTGGCCCTGGTCGGTGGCCAGCTCGCGGGTGGCATCGTCGGTGCCGTCACCGCCAACCTGATGTTCGACCTCGACGCCGTCTCGATCGCGTCGCGGGAGCGGACCGGCGGTGGCATCTGGCTCGGTGAGGTCGTCGCCACCCTCGGCCTGGTCCTCGTGATCTTCGGCTGCGTGCGGTCCCAGCGCACCGACACGGTCGCCTTTGCCGTTGGCGGCTACATCGCGGCGGCGTACTGGTTCACCAGCAGCACCAGCTTTGCCAACCCGGCGGTCTCCGTCGCCCGCATGTTCTCCGACACCTTCGCGGGGATCGCGCCGGCGTCGGTGCCGATGTTCGTCGCGATGCAGCTGGTCGGCGGCGCGATCGCCGCCGTACTGGTGCGAACGCTCTACCCGAGTGCCGACGCCGTTCCGCTGGAGGCCCGATGACCGACAAGCCCACCGTGCTGTTCGTGTGCGTCCACAACGCCGGGCGATCGCAGATGGCCGCCGGCTACCTCCAACACCTCGCGGGGGACCGGATCGACGTCCGCTCCGCCGGCTCCACGCCGGCGGACCAGATCAATCCGGTCGCCGTCGAGGCGATGCGGGAGGTCGGCGTCGACATCACCGCGGCGACCCCGAAGGTGCTCACGACCGAGGCCGTCCAGGAGTCCGACGTGGTCGTCACGATGGGCTGTGGCGACGCCTGCCCGTTCTACCCGGGCAAGCGCTACGAGGACTGGGAGCTCGACGACCCGGCGGGCCGGGGCATCGAGGCGGTTCGCCCGATCCGTGACGAGATCCGGCGGCGCGTCGAGACACTGATCGCCCAGCTGAGCTCCTAGCTCGAGCGAGCCTCGCTGCCGATGCGGAGCAGGTCGTTCAGCGACCATCGGGCACCGGCGGCCTCGTAGGCGGCCGCGCGGGGACCCAACCGTGCTGCAGCCTCGGCGACGATCATCGCGTACATCGGCACCAGGACGTCGTCACCCGGGCCGGCGATCAGCCGGCTGTGGTGGCGGATGGCACTGGTCAGCTCGACCGCTTGCTCGTCCTGCCCGAGACCGGCCTGCGCGGCAGCCACTCCCTGCAGCTGGGCGAACCGGGACCCGAGGGCCCGCTCGTCCAGCAGGCCGAGCTGCACGTGGAAGTAGCGCAGGGCCGTCGCGTAGTCGCCGAAGCCCAGCGAGCAGTCGCCCAGGTAGGAGTTCGCCCACTGGCTGTTGAAGTCGGTCCGGCCCTCGTCGGCGACGACCGCCAGCAGGCCGGGCCAGGCCTCCATGAAGCGTCCGAGATGGACCAGCGTGATCAGCCGGGACGACTCGACGTAGTCCCGCCACCGATGGTCCGGGAGCCGGGCCGCGATCCCGGCGGCCTCGTCCAGGGCAGCGAGGGCCTCGTCCGACCGGCCGCGGTCACCCCAGGGATGAGCGACCAGGTTCAGGATGAACAGCTGCATCACCGGGTCGTCCTCGGCCAGCTCGACGGCGGTCCGTGCCTGCTCGAAGCTGCGGTCGATCTCTTCGCCGTACGCCGTCCCGACCGCCAGGCTCGCCAGCAGGAGTGCCCGTGTCACGGGCTCCTCAGCGGAATCCAGGAAGGCGCCCCGGCCGCCCACGGAAGCCCGGGCCCCGAGGGCTCCGGCCATGTGGCTCGAGCCGGCGCACAGCCGGGCCGCCAGGGCGTGGTCGTGGACCCGGGCCCAGTCGAAGGCGTGGACGATCTCGCCGAGCTCGTCGGCGACGTTGGCCAGGCCCCGGCGATGGTCGAGCAGGTACTCGATCAGCCGGGGACGTAGTGCCTCGTGGACGACTCCGGCATGGCCCCGCCGGCGCCGGTCCACCTCTCCCGCTTCGGCGAGCACCGCTCGGGCGTGCCGTCGGGTCCGCTCGGGCATGGTGAGGCGGCCGTCGCCCCGCCGGACGAGGAGGGAGAGTGCCAGGAGCCGCTCGAGCGCCGCCCAGGTATCCACCTCCGCCTCGGCGGCGAACATTGCCTCCGCCTGCTCGATCGTCCACGCCTCGGCGAAAGCGCCCAGCCCGGCGAAGACCGTCCGCTCGGACGGCGTGAGCAGGTCGGTGGTCCAGGCGAGGGCGGCTCGCAACCCGCGCTGGCGCTCCGGCAGGTCATGCGGACCGGACCCGAGGGCACGGTCCGGGTCCCGGACGAGTGCCGAACGCAGTCCAGCCACCCCGGTGAGCGCGACCCGAGCCGCCGCGATCTCCAGCGCCAGCGGGACCCGGTCCAGGTTCCGGCACAGGGCCAGCACCTCGCTGTCGGGTGCGTCCAGCGAGCCCGCGCGGTCGCGGAACATCGCGGCCGCGGCAGAGTCGTCCAGCGGCTCGAGGGGAACGACGCGTTCAGCGCGGACCGCCAGCGGCGCCTGGGTGGTGACCAGGAAGCGGCACCCGGGCGCGGCGTCCACGAGCCGGGTGAGGACCGCAGCGACGCCCGGGAGGTGCTCGGCGTTGTCGACGACCACGAGCATGCGGCTGGCGGCGAGACGCTGGGCGAGGGCGGCCTCGGCGTCGGCCCCGCGCGCCGCTCCGACGGCATCCGCGATCGCCGCGGGCACGCGGTCGTCCTCCGCGACGGCAGCGAGCGGGACGAACACCACGCCGTCCGGGAAGTCCGGCGCCAGCTCCTCGGCCGCCGCCACGGCGACCCGCGTCTTGCCCATGCCACCGGGGCCGACCAGGCTCACCACCTTGTCCTGGCTCGCGAGCCGCCGCACGAGCTCCTCGATCACCAGCCCTCGCCCGAAGAGGGGGGCGTAGGTCGTCGGCAGGTTGTTGCGGTACGCCGACAAGGTGCGCGGAGGCGGGAAGTCGTCCGGACCCCGGTCGTCGACGACGAGCTGGAACAGCTCGCGCGGCGCCGGGAAGTCCTTGAGGCCGTGCGGACCCAGGGACACCGCGTCCGACCTCGGCACCGTCCGGCGCATCAGGTCGCTGATCAGCACCTGCCCTCCGTGCGCGGCTCCCGCGAGCCGCGCGGCGTAGTGCACGTCGACCCCCCAGTAGTCGCGCCCTCGGAGCAGCGGTTGCCCCGCGTGCAGGCCCATCCGCACCTTCACGAGACAGTCGTCCGGCCACGGGTGCGCGCCCAGGTCACGCTGCATGTCGACCGCGGCCGAGACCGCAGCGCCATGGTCGGCGAACGCGGCGAAGAAGGCGTCACCCTCGTTCTTGACCTCCACTCCTCCGTGCCGCTCGAACGCCGCCCTCATGATGGCGTCGTGGTCGTCGAGCAGCGACTCGTAGGTGGCTCCGAGGGTGTGCAACAGCCCGGTCGAGCCCTCGATGTCGGAGAAGAACAGCGCGACCGAGCCGCCCGGCAGCGCCGGGAGCAGCGCTGTGCCCCCCATGGCAGACATCCCCCCATGCTAGGACTCGGAAGAGGTGCGTAACCGAAACCTGTTCCAGTTCGTTTGTTACTCGTGCGTAACCTACGGCTGCCGGCCCTGATCGCTTTCCTCATGGCGCTCGTCGCGCTGGTCCCCACGGGAAGCGGCCCGGCATCGGCGGAGCCGGCCTTCACGGTGACCACGCTGCACTTCAAGGTGCAGGTCGGCCCGGCCGGCGACCAGGAGTGCGACGTCGTGGGGGACGTCTACGTCCCGACCACAGCATCGAAGACCAGCCGGGTGCCGGCGATCCTGACGACCAACGGGTTCGGGGGCTCCAAGGACGACCAGGCCGGTGTGGGGTCGGCGTTCGCGAGTCGTGGGTACGCCGTGCTGTCGTACTCCGGTCTCGGCTTCGGCGGCTCCAGCTGCAAGATCACGCTCGACGACCCGGACTGGGACGGCAAGGCCGGCCGTCAGCTGGTCAGCTATCTCGGTGGCTCGCCCGGGATCGCCTATCTCGACGCTGCGCACACCCAGCCTGCGCCCAGGCTGACGGTCGTCGTGCACGACCCGGTCGACCACCGCGGCGACGCCCGGAGCTCCGATCCTCGGGTCGGCACCTTGGGCGGGTCGTACGGCGGTGGCAACCAGTTCGCGACCGCAGCGGTGGACCCGCGGGTCGACACGCTGGTGCCGCTGATCACCTGGAACGACCTCAGCTACAGCCTTGCGCCCAACAACACCGATCGGACCAAGGGCGTGTCGAGCGCCCACTCGGGCTCGGCCAAGCAGTTCTGGGCGATCGGGTTCTCGCTGCTGGGACTCACCGGCGACGCCCAGAACGGGCAGAACCCGCCGGACGCGCTGGCCTGCCCGAACTTCGCCGACTTCGTCTGCCCCGCGCTGGTGACCGCTGGGACCACCGGCTACCTGCAGCCCGATGACGTCGCCGCGCTGCGGCACGCCTCGGTCGGGTCCTACGTGGGCAAGATCCGGGTGCCCGTCCTGCTGATCCAGGGTGAGAACGACACGCTGTTCAACCTCAACGAGGCGGCCGCGACCTACCAGGCACTCCAGGCGCAGGGCACCGAGGTGAAGATGATCTGGCAGTCGTGGGGTCACTCCGGCAGGGCAGCACCGGGGGAGATCAACCTCGGCAACCCGGACCCCGAGACGCAGTACGAGACCGGGCGGATCCTCGACTGGCTCGACCACTACCTCAAGGACTCGCCCGTCAGCACCGGGCCGGAGTTCGCGTACTTCCGCGACTGGATCGACTACACCGGCAATGCCGCTCCGGCGTACGCGACCTCGGACGCGTTCCCGGTCGGCACCAACCGCACCTACCGGCTCTCGGGGAGTGGCGACCTGGTGACCGGCAAGACGACGACCGCCGGATCACAATCGTTCACCACCCCTGCCGCCGGGCTCCCCACCGGGATCAACACGCTCGACGTGCTGGGTGGCTACGTCGGCCAGCCGGTCAACGAGGTCACGGATCTCCCGGGCACCTACGCCGCCTGGCAGACGCCTGAGCTGACCTCACCGGTGAGCGTCGCCGGCTCGCCGTACGCACGGCTGACGGTCAGCGCTCCGACGGTCGAGGCCACGCAGGGGGCCGGCGAGGCCGGGATGCTGGTCCTCTACGTGAAGGTCGCCGACGTCGCTCCCGACGGCACCGCCCGGCTGATCCGGGCGCTCGAGGCGCCGGTGCGGGTCCCCGACGTGACCAAGCCCTTCAACGTGAAGCTGCCGGCGATCGTGCACCGGTTCGAGGCCGGTCACCGGATCAGGCTGATCGTTGCCGGAGGGTCGGTCAACTACCGCGGCGGCACGTCACCGGCGCCGGTGACGATCAGCTCCGGGCCGGGTCAGACGCTCGTGCTGCCGCTGGTGCCGTGACGGCACTCTCGTGCGCGCCGCGGCAGATGCAACCTACGGGTCGCGCCGCGCGTCATAGTGGGTATCAGCACCGCTGAGAGGGAGGTCGCCATGGGCAAGCAGCCCGCGTTCGGGAATCCGCTCTGGGCACAGATGCAGAAGATCAAGCTGACCCGGGAGGGTGGGCTCGAGGCGCCGGTCAAGGCCGACGACACCTTCGGCATCGTGATCGGCGACCCGCCGCTGGCCGTGCCGCCCGACGACGATCACGTGCGTCCGAGCCTCCTCGCCCGCCTCAAGCAACGGCTTGCCCGCATCTGACCGGCGAACCAGGTGCCGTGAGGGGCGGTGCGTCGTACCGTTCACCCTATGGAGCAGCCGCTGGTCACCGTCAACGGTGCGTCCCGGGCCCTGGTGGGCGCGGAGCCGCCCACGACCGCCCTCGACTGGCTGCGCGGCGTCGGCCTGACCGGAGCCAAGGAAGGCTGCGCGGAGGGCGAGTGCGGAGCGTGCTCGGTGCTGCTCGCCCGAGCCGGCGTCGGCGCGCCGACCGAGTGGACCGCCATCAACGCCTGCCTGGTGCCGGCGGCCGCGCTCGCCGGGCAAGAGGTGGTGACCGCCGAGGGCCTGGGCGAGCCGGACGCGCTGCATCCGGTCCAGCGGGAGCTCGCCGTGCGCGGTGGCTCGCAGTGCGGCTACTGCACGCCGGGCTTCGTGTGCAGCATGGCGGCTGAGTTCTACCGACCCGGCCGCTGTGAGAGCGGCGTCTTCGACGAGCACGCGCTGTCCGGCAACCTGTGCCGCTGCACGGGTTACCGCCCGATCCTCGAGGCGGCCGAGGCGCTCGGCGCGCCCGCCGCGGGCGATCACCTGTCGCTCCGGACCACGGCGCCACCGCCGGTGGCGGTGCCGGTGGACATGCCGGGCTATGCCCGGCCGGCCGACCTCGCCGAGGCCCTCCGGCTGCTGGGAGCAGACGGTGCGGTCGCGTTGGCGGGGGCGACCGATCTCGGGGTCGAGACCAACCTGCGGGCGTCGCGACCCGACCTGCTGGTCGCGATCGATCACCTGCCTGAGCTGCGGGTGCTCACGCGGGGCGAGGAGTACGTCGAGATCGGCGCCGCCCTGTCGCTGACCGAGATCGAGCGCCGGCTGGACGGCGCGGTGCCGCTCCTGGACGAGGTGTTCCCGCAGTTCGCGTCACGGCTGATCCGCAACGGCGCGACGATCGGCGGCAACGTCGGCACCGCCTCGCCGATCGGCGACCTGCCACCCGCGCTGCTCGCGCTCGACGCGTCCGTGGTCCTGGTGTCGGCCGACGGGCAGCGGGTCGTGCCGCTGGTCGACTACTTCACGGGCTACCGCGAGACCGTGCTGGGACCCGGCGAGCTGATCGCAGCGGTCCGCCTGCCGCTGCCGCTCGCGCCGCTCACGGCCTTCCACAAGATCGCGAAGCGCCGCTACGACGACATCTCGTCGGTGGCCATCGCGTTCGCGATCGAGGTCGTCGACGGCACGGTGGCGCGGGCGGCGATCGGGCTCGGCGGGGTGGCGGCGACACCGATCCGGGCGACCGCGGCCGAGCAGGCGTTGGTCGGGCAGCCGTGGGACGCGGCGACCATCGGCGCGGCCGCCGACGCGCTGGCCGGCGCCGGCACGCCGATCGACGACCACCGGGCCAGCGCCGCCTTCCGGCAGGCGATGCTCGGTCAGGCGTTGCGGAAGCTCTTCGTGGAAGCAGGTGCCGCATGAGCCGGCTGTCCGATCGCCCGGTCACCTCGGTGATCGGGGAGGCCCGGCCGCACGAGTCCGCGGCACTCCACGTGACCGGTCGGGCGCTCTACACCGACGACATCGCGCTCCGGACGCCCCACCTGCTGCACGCGCACCCGGTCGTGGCCCCGCACGCCCACGCGATGGTCACCCGGCTCGACCCCAAGCCGGCCTACGACGTGCCCGGCGTGGTGCGGGTGCTGACCGGCGACGACGTGCCGGGCGTCAACGACGCGGGCACCAAGCACGACGAGCCGCTGTTCCCGACCGAGGTGATGTTCCACGGCCATGCCGTCGCGTGGGTGCTGGGCGAGTCGCTGGAGGCGGCGCGGATCGGGGCTGGGGCGGTCGAGGTCGACTACGAACCGCTGCCCTCGATCGTCACCGTCGTCGAGGCCATCGAGCAGGAGAGCTTCCAGGGGGCGCGGCCGCGGCTCGAGCGCGGCGACGTGGAGGCAGGGCTCGCTGGTTCGGCACACGTGTTCGAGGGCGAGATCGACTTCGCCGGGCAGGAGCACTTCTACCTGGAGACACACGCGTCACTCGCGACCATCGACGACGACGGCCAGGTGTTCATCCAGTCGAGCACGCAGCACCCGACCGAGACCCAGGAGATCGTCGCGCACGTCCTCGGGCTCTCGAGCCACCAGGTCACCGTGCAGTGCGTGCGGATGGGCGGAGGCTTCGGCGGCAAGGAGATGCAGCCGCACGGGTTCGCGGCGGTCGCCGCGCTCGGCGCCCGCCTGACCGGCCGGCCCGTGCGGGTCCGGCTCACCCGCCAGCAGGACATGACCATGAGCGGCAAGCGGCACGGCTTTCACGCGTCCTGGCAGGTCGGCTTCGACGACGGCGGCCGGCTGCAGGCGCTGGCGGCGACGCTGACCTCGGACGGCGGCTGGAGCCTCGACCTGTCGGAACCCGTGCTGTCACGGGCGCTCTGCCACATCGACAACGCCTACTGGATCCCCAACATCCGGGTCGACGGGCGGGTAGCGCAGACCCACAAGACGTCCCAGACCGCGTTCCGCGGGTTCGGCGGCCCGCAGGGGATGCTGGTGATCGAGGACATCCTCGGTCGGTGCGCCCCGCTCCTCGGGATCGACCCGGCCGAGCTGCGCCGGCAGAACTTCTACGTCGACGGCCAGGCAACGCCGTACGGCCAGCCGGTGCGGCACCCCGAGCGCCTGGACCGCGCCTGGCAGCAGGTGCTCGACACCAGCGACTTCGCGGCCCGGCGGGCCGAGATCGCGCGCGCCAACGCCGAGGACCCCCACCACAAGCGGGGTCTGGCGATCACGCCGGTCAAGTTCGGCATCTCGTTCAACTTCACGTCGTTCAACCAGGCCGGCGCGCTGGTGCACGTCTACAAGGACGGATCGGTGCTGATCAACCACGGCGGCACCGAGATGGGGCAGGGCCTGCACACCAAGATGCTGCAGGTCGCGGCCACCGCGCTCGGACTGCCGATCGAGCGGGTCCGGCTGGCGCCGACCCGCACCGACAAGGTGCCCAACACGTCGGCCACCGCGGCCAGCTCCGGTGCCGATCTCAACGGCGCCGCGGTCAAGGACGCGTGCGACCAGATCCTGGCCCGCCTGGTGCCGGTGCGCGAACGGCTGGGGCCGGCGGCGCGCTGGGACGAGGTCGTGCGCGCGGCGTACTTCGACCGGATCCAGCTCTGGGCTGCCGGCTTCTACAAGACCGAGGGCCTGTCCTGGGACCCGGCCACCGTGCGCGGCGAGCCGTTCAAGTACTTCGCCTACGGCGCCGCCGCGGCCGAGGTCTCGATCGACGGGTTCACCGGTGGCTACCGGGTCGAGCGCGTCGACATCGTCCACGACGTCGGCGACAGCCTGTCGCCGCTGGTCGACATCGGCCAGATCGAGGGTGGTTTCGTCCAGGGCGTCGGCTGGCTCACCCTGGAGGACCTGCGCTGGGACATCTCGGACGGACCGGGCCGGGGTCGGCTGGCGACCCAGGCGGCGTCCACCTACAAGCTGCCGAGCCTGTCGGAGATGCCGGCCGACCTGCGGGTCACCCTGCTGGACCGGGCCACGGAGGACGGCGTGGTCTACGGGTCGAAGGCGGTCGGCGAGCCGCCGTTGATGCTGGCGTTCGCGGTCCGGGAGGCGCTGCGGGAGGCGGTGGGGGCGTTCGGGGTCACCGGCGCCGAGGTCGAGCTGGCGTCACCGGCCACACCCGAAGCCGTCTACTGGGCGGTCGAGCGGGCGCGGGCGAACCGATGAGCGACTGGCTGCGAGCGGTGCAGGAGTGCCGGGAGCGCCGTGCTCCGTGCGTCCTGGTGACGGTGACCGAGGTGCGCGGACACGCGCCGCGGGAGGCGGGCGCCAAGCTGGTCGTCGCGGCCGACCGGACCTGGGGCAGCGTCGGCGGCGGCAACCTCGAGGAGGCCGCCGTACGCCGCGCGCGCGGCCTGCTGCGCGGGATGGAGCTGACCGGCGCGGCGGCGCCGGTCATCGAGCGACACTCGCTCTCGGACAAGGTCCCGGTCGAGCACGGAGTCCAGTGCTGCGGGGGCGAGGTGACGCTGCTCCTCGAGCCGATGGCAGTCCGGTCGGCCGTCGCCGTGTTCGGGATGGGCCACGTGGGCTTCGAGATCGCACTGCTGCTGAGCCGGCACGAGCTCGAGGTGCATCTGGTCGACTCGAGGTCCGACCAGCTCGACGCCGGCCGTCTCGCCCGGGTGCTCGAGGGGCCGGCCGAGGTGCGGGTGCACGAGGTGCCGGTGCTGCCCGAGCTGGTCGTGGCCGACCTCCCGGCCGGCACGCACGTCCTCGTGCTCACCCACGACCACGCCGAGGACCTGGCCATCCTCGACGCGTTGCTCCGCTCGTCGGTCCCGGCCACGATCGGGCTGATCGGGTCGTCGGCGAAGTGGACCCGGTTCCGGGCCAAGCTCGCCGAGCTCGGGCACGCTCCTGACGCCCTCGACCGGGTCCGCACACCGATCGGCGATCCCGCGGTCACGGGCGTCGACGGCAAGGCCCCGGCCGCGATTGCGGTGTCCGTCACGGTCGAGGTTCTGTCGCTGATCGGAGCGCCTTCGATCAGTAGGCTCGACAGGTGACGACCGAGCAGACCGCCACCGAGGACGAGTACCACTCCGAGTTCGACCGCGGCATCGCCGTCACGCGGGACGGCGCCGACTTCGTCGGCGAGCTCGCGGACGGGTGGCGGGTCGGCGGCGGGATCAACGGCGGGTTCCAGCTCTCGCTTCTCGGCAACGCGATCAGGACCGCGCTGCCCGCCCATCCGGACCCGATCGCGATGAGCGCCTACTTCATCTCACCGGCGATCGCGGGGCCGGTGCGCGCCGTCGTACGACCGCAGCGGGTGGGTGGCCGCACCGCCACCGTCGCGGCCGACGTGGTGCAGGGGGACGAGGTCCGGCTCACCGTGCTGTCGACGTACGGCGACCTCGACGCCTTCCCGGCCGACGACGTGCGCACGACAGCCGAGCCGGTCGCGCTCCCGCCGCGCGAGGAATGTGTCCCCAACACGATGGCGCCGCCGGAGCTCAAGCAGGTGGCGCCGTTCCTGCAGCGGTTCGAGATGCTCTTTCACCCCGACGAGGTGGGCTGGACGTCCGGCAAACCGGGTGGGGGCGGGCAGATCAGCGCCTGGTTCCGGCTCGCGGGCGGCCGGGAGCCCGACCCGCTCGCGCTGCTGATGGCCGTCGACGCGCTGCCGCCGGTGACCTTCGAGCTCGGCCTGTTCGGCTGGGCGCCCACCGTCGAGCTCACCGCCCACGTGCGGGCCAAGCCGGCGCCCGGCTGGCTCCGGCTGCGGCACCACACCCGCAACGTGGCCGGCGGCATGTTCGAGGAGGACTGCGAGGTCTGGGACTCCGCGGACCGGCTGGTCGCCCAGTCGCGTCAGCTCGCCCTGCTGCCCCGCTGACCGCCGATCCGCGCATTTGCGCGAGTCGGCTCATCTTCGGGCCGAAATCGTCGCGAGTCGGCTGGTCTTAAGACCAGCCGACTCGGCGTCGTACGGGGGGTAAGACGAGCCGACTCGGCGTCGTGCGGGCGTAAGACCAGCCGACTCGGCGTGGTACGGGGGGTAAGACGAGCCGGCTCGGCACCCGTCACCTCATCAGACGGAGACGGTGTTGATGCCGGGGGTCTCGTCGGCGCGGGTGAACTCCACGAACTCGGTGTCCTCGTCGATGTGCACGTTGTGACCGGGGCGGATGTAGTAGGCGTCCCCGGCCGTGATCGTCTCGTCCGCACCGTTGTTGAACCGGACCGTCACGCTGCCCTTGACGCAGTAGCCCCAGTGAGGCTCGCTGCAGGCGCCGCCCGGCAGGTCGGCGAACATCGGGCCGGTGTCGAGGCCCGCCTTCCACTGCTCGAGGGCGACGAACATGCCACCGGCCCGGGTGCGGTGCTGTGACCCGAAGCCGTCGAGCTCGATCGCGATGTCGGTGTTGTCCCGGGTGAAGCTGCCCATCGTTCTTCTCCTTGCTCGTGGACCGCTGTTCGGTCCGGTGCGCAGGAACGTAGGCCTTGAACCGCGGTGCAAGGTCAAGCACCAATTCAGGGACTTGACCTTGAACCCCGGTTCAAGGTCTACCGTGGGCAGATGCGGATCTCCGAGCTCGCCGAACGGGTCGGAGTGGCCACGTCGACGGTGCGCTACTACGAGCGGATCGGCCTGCTCTCCGGCCCCGCGCGCACGCTGTCGGGATACCGCGACTACGACGAGGACGACGGCGCCCGGCTGCTGTTCGTGACCCGCGCCCGCCGGATGGGGCTGAGCTGTGACCAGGTCAGCGCGCTGCTCGGCATCTGGGCCGGCACGCACTGTGCCAACGCGGCCCAGCGGGTTGGTCAGCTGATCGACGAGAAGCAGGCGGAGATCGTCGAGCGGATCGAGGAGCTGCGGGGGTTCGCCGCGCAGCTCGACTCGGTGCGCGCATCGCTGCGCGAGGAACCGCCGCCGGACTCGTGCCGGACCGACCTGACCTGCTGCGTGCCCGAGTCGCCGGGGCCCGTCGTGCTCGACCTGGTGCCGCGGCCTCGCTGAGCGGGGCACCGTGTCGCTGCTGGCGACCAAGGACCGCTAGTAACGGATGCGGTCGGCCTTCTCCAGCCAGGCGGCGAACGGCGCGAACCCGTCGGGCAACCGGTGCGGTGCCACGGCCATCGCCCACTCCGAGCGGGGCCGGTCGAACAGCTCGTAGAACGCCCGGTCGTCGAACCCGCCGCGCGCGGCGTCGTCACGATCCGCGGCGTAGACGACGCGGTCGAGACGGGACCACAAGGCGGCGGAGATGCAGAGCGGGCAGGGTTCGCAGGACGTGAAGAGGGTGCAGCCCTCGAGCGAGAAGTCGCCGACCACGGCGCAGGCGGCGCGGATCGCGACCACCTCGGCGTGTGCGGTGGGATCGATGTCGCGGGTGACCCGGTTCTGACCGGTGGAGAGCAGCTCGCCGTCGCGCACGATGACCGCGCCGAACGGGCCGCCGCCCTGGGCGACGTTCGCCGTGGCGAGGTCGACGGCTTCGGAAAGCCACGTGGCATCGTCGGTCGTCATCACTCCACCTCGCCCATCCGTTCGTAGGTCTCCGTGATCGCCCGGACCCGGCGGCTGCCGGCGCGCCCGCAGGCCCCGAGGACAGCATCCGCCAGCACGCTCACCAGCGCCATCGGCGCGGCGTAGCTGTCGAACGCGAGCGAGTGCTGCAGCGGGCACTCGAGCCAGATCTCGGCCTGGGATGCGTGGGCCACCGCGGTCGGGTCGCCGACGAGTACGACGGTTGCGCCGGACTCGCCAGCCTCGCCGAGGAATTCGGCGAAGCCCTTGGGGCGGCGCCGGAAGCCGATCACGACGATCACGTCGTCGGGGCCGAGGCCGACCAGCTCCTCGCCGGTCGTCTGCCCGGGGGCCGGGCCGATCTCCACGTCGGCGCGGGCCTGGGTGAGCTGCTCGCGCAGGTGGAGGGCGACCGGATAGCTGTTGCGCCAGCCGATCACGAACACCTTGCGTGCCAGGGCCAGGAGGCCGGCGACCTCGGGGATCCGGGGGTGCTCGATCGCCCGCAGGATCGCGGACTGCTCGATCGCAGCGAGCGCCTCGGCGTTGGGCGCTCCATCGATGCTGCGGGGCTCGCCAGCGCTCCGCAGCGCCCGCAGGTGCTCGCGCACCTCGTCGAAGTCCTCGAAGCCGAGGCTGCGGAACAGGCGACTCATCGTCGCCCGGCTCACGCCCGCCAGGTCCGCGAGCTCGGCGGCGCGGTAGGTCGCGAGGTCGTCGAGGTGCTCCAGCAGGGTGGCGGCCGCGCGCCGTTCCTGTGGGGTCAGCGCGTCGTGCCGGTCCGCGATCCGCTGGTCGATCCTCATCACGACCCCCGGTAGGTCGTGTAGGAGTAGGGACTCAGCAGCAGCGCCACGTGGTAGTGCGACTCGGCCTCGTCGACGGTGAACGACAGAGCCACGACGGGGTAGAACGTGGACCGGTCCTGTCCGGCGAACCAGTCGCCCGTCGCAAAGATGAGCTGGTAGGCGCCGGCCTCGAGGTCCGCGTCGAACCGGGCCCGCCCGCCCACGTCGGTGGTGGCGGCGCCGACCTGGGTGCCGTCGGCCGCGGACAGTACGACGACGACGCCTGCCGCCGGTCGGCCGAGTGCGGCGTCCAGCACATGGGTCGAACAGGTGCTCATGCGAAGAGTCCTTCCACGCGGAGGACGGCGATCTCGCGCAGCTGCTGCGTCGTGATCCCGAGCTCCGTCTCCGGGTCGTTGTCGAGTCGTTCGTGCAACATCGTCAGGAGCTGCGGCCCTGTGCGCCCCTTCGCCCGAACCAGATAGATCCGTCCGAACTTCTGCTCGTACGCCGCGTTCCCTGCTCGCAGCGCTGTCAGCGAGGGCGACGTCGGCCGGGTCGACGCCCGCCTGCTCGCGCGCCGACGCCGAGGAGCCGGGACCGGCATCGGCCGAGCGCTCGCCGATCCGCGGGTGGTGCGAGAGCGCCTGCTCGACGTCGTCGACGGTCCAGTCGGCGGCCAGGTCGTCGGCCGCGGCGACCAGGGCCGGCACGTCGGCGTACGGCCGCTTCGCCACCAACGACCCGACCCACGAGTCGGCGTCCGCGCAGGCGCGCAGGAGTGCTGCCGCGTCGTCCGCGGGCAGCGCATTGAACTGCTCGATCCGCACCGGAGCCTCCTGCTACAAGTCTGTGCGAGGAGAACGTACGCCGAAACTGCCGTTTCAGGCGCGGTTATCGGGCGAACCGGACGTGGACCGGAGCAGGCGGGAGCGGTTCATCGCGAAGACCCAGCGCCGACCCGGGTGCTCGCCGAGCGACCACAGCAGGTCGGTCTGCGGCCAGTAGACGAGATCCTCGGGGCCGGGAGGGGTGGCCCAGCGCAACGTCCGGAACGCGACCGGAGTGCCGACGTGCATGTGGCCATAGCTCGACCCGTGCGACGAGGTCACGTAGTAGGTGCCGTGGACGACGGCCACACCCTGCATCCGCTTCAGCCCGTCGTCGCCGTCGAGGATCGGCCGGGAGACCCCATCCTCGCCGGTCGCGAGCAGCCCGGTCCCGGCATCGGTCGGGAAACGGGCCAGCCGGCGGGTCTGCTTGCTGTTGCCGTACTCGCCGACGACGAGATGGGGTGGGTCGGTGCTGCGGTCGAGCGTCATGAACGAGAACCGCAACCGGGTGACGCCCTCGTCGTTGGCGGCGCGGTAGGCGAACCGGACCGGCAGCACGTAGTCGTGCCCGTACGTCGCGAGCCCCGCCTCGGCCGGCACCTTCATCAGGTCCTCGATGCGGCAGGTGAGGAATCCGCGGCCGGTCGCCGCGACGTGGAGGTAGGGCCCGTGCCAGACGATGCCGCCCGCGTGCGCCTTGAGCGGCTTGAACCCCGCCACGCCATCGGCAAGCGTGGGCTCGACCAGCAGCACGTGGCGGTAGCGCTTCGCCTCCAGGTCGATGAAGGTCACCCGGGCCCCCTCGTCGCGCCTGGAGTACCACGACGTGACCAGCAGGTCCCGCTCGACGCCGGTCCGGACCGAGTTGCTGATGCCCTGCGGATACCAACGGAGGTCGCGCCGGTCGCGTGCCTCCCAGGTGAGGGCACGATCGACGGCGCGCCCGAGCAACCGCGGCCACGGCACGAAGGTGCGGCGGATCCGTCGGTTCAGGTCACCGAGCACTCCACCCATCCCGACCCGACCGCCGCCGTGCCCCGCCAGCGCGTCCGCGAGGGCGTCGATCTCAGCGACGTTCTCATCGGTGCGCGTGAGATGGACGCCGAACGGCGGCGGCGCGGTCTGGTCCACGGCGGTCAACGTAGATGATGAACCTCGTGAGGGGCATCTTCTTCGACGAGGAGCACGCGCGGGCCGCGGCCGCAGTGCTTGCCCGTGGCGGCTTCGAGGCGACGGTGATCCGCGAGCGGCTGGCCGGCGAGGACGACGACGAGGACCACCCGTGGGCGGTCGTCACCGACGCGCCGATGATCCAGCTGGAGATGCTGATCGAGCCGTACGACGGCTGGCTGGACCTCGATGAGGTGAGTCCCGTCGACCCACTGCCGCTGCCGGACGCGCCGAAGCGGATCAAGCGCGACGCCGCTGATTGAGGTGCGAGCGCGCTGCGAGCCTCGAAACCGAGGTCAGTCGGCGATCTCGGGCAGGCACACGCCTGGCCCGCCGCCGTTGTTCTCGGCCCGGACAGCCTCCTGCGCCCCGCGTCGAAGTCCTCCTCGATCAACAGCACCTCGCCCTCCCGATCGATCGAGAAGTCGCCGAGCTCGTCGAAGGGCTCCCTCGTCCTGGAGGTCGACCCCGTGCTCGATGAGGTCCTCGCGGGCCTCGAGATCGTCCTTCGCGGCTTCGTCGGTGTCGTACTGGAGCGCGACCACCGCGGCCGGCTCGTCGTCGCCGGACACGAACAGCGCTCGCCCCTCGGGTCGACCGAGATCGCCGTACTGGCGGCGAACCTGCTCGGGCAGCGGTCGGCCGGTGCTGAGGCAGACGGCGGGACCGTCGGTGCTCAGCCACGCCAGCTCCGGGTCGCCGTCTGCGGCATCGAGCAGGTCGTCCATGCCGCCGTCGTCGGCGAGGGAGTCGGCGTCGTCGGCGATGACCTCGGCGATCGCCTCGAGTGACCCGGCGTCGGTGGCGCCGGCCACGACCTGTTCGTCCTCGTCGATCAGGACGTTGAGCAGGAGCGGCACGGGATAGATACCTCCGATGGTTCCGTCCTCGGACGCCGACAGGTCGATCGAGAAGAGCGAGCGACCGTCGACGGTGTCCTTGTCGTAGCCGTGCGCCTCGAGATCGTCGGCAAGTGCCTCCAGGTCGGGTCGTCGTCGACCTTCCAGACGGCTGCAGTCCCGTCGGGGTCGCCAGGGTCACCCCAGGACGCCCAGGCTTCCCACTCGATGTCGCCGCCGTTGAAGGGGGCGTCCTCCATGACCTGCGCGTAGCGGCCGAGCTCACTGGTGTCCAGGTCGTCCGCGATGTCGCCCCCGGTGAACCGCACCGAGAACGTGTCGGCGGGCAGGTACTCGAGCGCCTTGTCGACGTTGGATCCGCCGTCGAAGAGTCCGCAGCCGGCGAGCGTGGGGGTGGCGACGAGGGCGAGGGCCACGACAGGGCGCAGGAGTCCGGGACCGAGGCGCATGGGGACCATCATTACGCTGCACCTCATGAACGCCACTCCGGCACACCGTCTGCTCCTGGTCCACGCGCACCCGGACGACGAGTCGATCGGTCAGGGCGGCACCATGGCGAAGTACGTCGCCGAGGGCCGGGCCGTGACGCTGGTGACCTGCACCGCCGGTGAGATGGGGGAGATCCTGGTGCCCGAGCTCGAGCACCTCGCCGCCGACCGGGAGGACGGGCTCGGCGAGCACCGGCGCGGCGAGCTGGACCAGGCGATGGTCGAGCTCGGGGTCACGGACCACCGGTTCCTGGGCGGTTTCGGCACCTACCGCGACTCGGGCATGAAGTGGCACGAGGACGGGCACGCGATCGCCGCCGACGACATCCACGACAACGCGTTCTGGCACGCCGACCTCACCGAGGCCGCCAACCTGCTGGTGCCGGTGATCCGCGAGGTCCGGCCGCAGGTGCTGGTGACCTACGACGAGTTCGGCGCGTACGGCCACCCCGACCACATCCAGGCGCACCGGGTCGCCATGTACGCCGCCCAGCTGGCCGCCGTGGCGTCGTACCGCCGCGACCTGGGGGAGGCCTGGGAGATCGCCAAGATCTACTGGTCCGCCATGTCCGAGAGCCGCTTCCGCGAGAGCCTGCGCGCGATGCGGGCCCTGGGGGACACGACGTCCTTCGAGGGCATGGACCCGGACGCCGACCTGCCGGCGTTCTTCCTCCCGGACGAGGACATCACCACCGAGGTCGATGCCATCGACTACACCGGGCAGAAGATGGCCGCACTCCGCGCCCATGCCAGCCAGATCGCCACCGACGGGCCGTTCTTCGCGCTCTCCAACAACAAGGGGCAGCAGGTCTGGGGCCGCGAGCTGTACCGACTGGTGAAGGGCACGCTCGGCCCGGTGGACGACAACGGCTGGGAGACCGACCTGTTCGCCGGCATCGAGGGGTGAACCTCGCGGGCCCGGGGCGCGTCGCGGTCGCCGCGCTCGCTCTGCTCGGAGGGGCGACCGTCGGTGGGTGCGCGGTCTTCCTGCACGACTACTGGTGGGGCCTGCTGCTCGGCATCGCTGCCACGCTCGCGCTGCTGGTGGTGACCCCGGGCGGATGGTGGCGGCGGCTGCCGTTCGCGCTCGGCTGGGTCGCCGTCGTACTGCTGCTCTCCGGCGAGCGGCCGGAGGGGGACGTCCTCGTGCGGCAGACCGTCAACGGCTACGTACTGCTCGGCGTCGGCATCGGAGTGCTGCTCGGCGGCGTGATCGGGCTGCGCCAACACCAACTGGACCCCGCAATTAGCGGTCCTGGCGCATCGTCTTCCTAGGATGCACACCGTGACCACGTGGGAGGACCCGGCAGCGGGCAAGCCGGGCAAGCGCGAACGGCTGGGCGGGAAGGTCGTCATCCTGGTGATCGTGCTGCTCGTGGCACTGGCCGCCGGTGGCTACGCCGCGGCGCACCAGGTCGCCGGCGACAGGGTGCCGCTCGGCACCACGGTCTCCGGGGTGGACATCGGCGGGCTGTCCCGCGCGGACGCGATCGCCGAGCTGCAGGAGACGTACGGCGCGCGCGCGGCCGAGCCGATCCACGTCGCGGTCGAGGGCGCCTCGACAGGCTCGGGAACCCGGGCGGACGACGTGCGCCCCGACGAGATCGGGCTCGCCATCGACTACGCCGCGACCGTCGACGCGGCCGGAGCCGGTGACAGCTGGTCCCCCCGCCGGCAGTGGGACTACTTCACGAGCGGCGACGACGTCGATCCGATCGTGGACGTCGACGAGACCCTCCTCACCGAGCGGCTGGCCGAGCTCTCCGAGGGCCTCGGGGTGCCGCCCGAGAACGGCCGGATCACGTTCGACGACGGCCGGGTCTCCGTCGTCGACCCGGTCCCCGGCGAGGCGGTCGACATCGACGCCGCGCGGGACGCGATCACGGCGGCGTTCCTCGGCGACGAGGACTCGGCCGAGCTGACGGTGACCAACTCCGATCCCGACATCGACGACGCCGACATCCAGGCGGCGCTCGACGGCTTCGCCAACCCCGCCCTGGCGGCGGCCGTGACCCTCGAGTTCGGCGATGCCAAGGTCCGGCTGCAGCCCCGCGACTACGCCGACGCGCTGGCGCTGGTCCCGCGGGACGGCGAGCTGGTGCCGCGGATCAACAAGCGGAAGGTCACCCGGCTGGTCGACGACGCGACGACGAGTGGTGAACCGGTGGACGCGCGGGTCGAGCTGGTCGACGGCGAGCCGAAGGTCATCCCGGCCAAGCCGGGAGTGGAGTTCGAGCCCGACGACGTGGTGGCCGTCTTCACCGAGCTGCTCTCGGCCCCCGAGGGCGAGCGGACCGGTGAGGTCGAGGCCACCGTCCGCGACGCCGACTTCACGACCAAGGACGCCCGCGCCCTGGGGATCAAGCGCAAGGTCTCCGAGTTCACGACCTACTACCCCTATGCCGAGTACCGCAACATCAACATCGGTCGCGCGGCCGAGCTGATCGACGGCACCGTGCTGATGCCGGGCGAGACGTTCTCGCTCAACGAGACCGTGGGTGAGCGGACGGCCGAGAACGGCTTCACCATCGGCTACACGATCCAGGACGGCATCCTGAAGCTCGACTACGGCGGCGGCGTCTCCCAGATGGCGACGACCACGTTCAACGCGATGTTCTTCGCCGGCCTCGAGGACGTCGAGCACAAGCCGCACTCGTTCTTCATCGACCGCTACCCGGAGGGCCGCGAGGCGACCGTCGCCTGGCCGGACCTCGACATGAGCTTCCGCAACGACACCGACTACGGCGTGCTCATCCACGCCACGGTCACGCCGACGCACGACTACGCGACCCAGGGGGTCGTCACGGTGCAGATGTTCTCCACCAAGGTGTGGGACATCGAGTCGCAGACGGGTGAGCGCTACAACTACCGTGCTCCGTCCACCCGTTACCTCACCGCGCCCGACTGCGAGGCCCACACCGGCTACTCCGGCTTCGACGTCGACGTGAAGCGGATCTTCCGGGTCCACGGTGAGGACGCGATCGACCACACCGAGGACTTCCACACGGCCTACACGGCTGCCGACACGGTCGTGTGCGGTCCGCCCCCCAAGCCCGACGACGAATAGCTCGGTGGTTGAGGTGCGAGCCCAGCGAGCCTCGAAACCTCAGGCAGCGGCTGCGTAGATCGCGACGCCGAGGAACGCCCCGCCGGCGCCGAGCACGGCGTACAGACCCCACCACCAGAGGCTGCCCTCCAAGGAGCCGGCGCTCCAGGCACTGGCCTCGGCCCGGGCCTTCTTCGCCTTCTTCGTCTCCTTGGGCCTCTTCTTGAGGACCGTGTTCTTGAGTGCGATGAACATGACCACCCACGCGGGGGCCGCCATGGCCCAGAACATGATCCCGCAGATGATGAACGTGACGCTGCCGTCGTTGAAGCCGAACTCGAGGAAGTTCCAGCCGAGCGAGGTGAAAAGCAGTGCCCACATCGGCAGCAGCAGCGCTGGCGCGCCGATGCTCATCCCGACTCCGGAACCGGCGAACATCGCGATCAGCATCAGGGGGATCGCGATCGAGATCAGCCAGGACCCGTCGGGGCACGGGGTGGCGATCTCGTAGGGGCCGCCGCTGGCGCAGCTGCCGCCCACGCCCGCGACGGCGCGCATCGACAGGAAGGCCCAGGCCAGGGTCATCCCGAGGACGAGGACACAGAGATAGGTGACCGCGATCCTGAGGTACGGCGTGCGGGGCGTCCGCGCCTCCGAGGGCGGCGCGGACGGCGGCTCGGGCAGCCAATCGGAGGGCGGCACCGACTCGGACTCGTCGACCACGAAGCACACGGTAGAGTAAGAACACGTTCTAGTTTTCCGAGGTGTGTTGATGACGACTCCCACGCCGGTGGTGGCCGGCTGGTTCACGACCGGCGACGATCCGCGACTCGTCGCGTCACGGTGCGCCTTGTGCGGCACTCTCGTCTTCCCGCCGCCCCCGCCGGAGGCGGCGAGCTTCTGCCGCAACCCGGTCTGCGACGGCGAGGAGCACGAGCCCGCCGAGCTGTCCCGGGTCGGGCGCGTGTGGTCCTACACGGACGCGCAGTACCAGCCGCCCGCGCCGTACGTCCCGACCACCGACCCGTTCGAGCCGTTCGCTCTCGCCGCGGTCGAGCTGCCCGAGGGTCTGGTCGTGCTCGGCCAGGTCGCCCACGGCTACGGCGTGGCCGACCTCGCGGTCGGTGCCGAGGTGGAGCTGGTGGTGGAGACGCTCTACGAGGACGAGACCGGGGAACGCACGACCTGGCGCTGGCGCCCTCTGATTTCGGGGCGTGTCGTCGAGCTCGGCGAGGAGACGGAACAGTGAGCACGCCGGTCGCGATCGCGGGTGTCGGCATGCACCCGTGGGGCAAGTGGGGCCGGCCGTTCGTCGAGTACGGCGTGCACGCGGCCCGTGCGGCGCTCACGGACGCCGGCATCGCGTGGAGCGACGTCGACTTCGTCGTCGGCGGCGAGACCGTGCGCAACGGCTACGCCGGCTACGTCGCGGGCTCGACCTTCGCGTCGGCTCTCGGTTGGAACGGCGCGCGGATCGCGACGTCGTACGCCGCCTGTGCGACGGGTGCGCAAGCGCTCGACACCGCGCGGTCGCGGATCCTCGCCGGCCTGTCCGAGGTCGCGCTGGTCGTTGGCGCCGACACCACCCCGAAGGGCTTCCTCGCGCCGAACGCCGGGGAGCGGTGGACCGATCCGGACTGGCTGCGGTTCAGGCTGCTCGGCATGACGAACCCGGCGTACTTCGCGCTCTACGCGCGCCGCCGGATGGACCTCTACGGCGCGACCAGCGAGGACTTCGCCCAGGTCAAGGTCAAGAACGCCCGGCACGGACTGGCGAACCCCTACGCGCGCTACCGCAAGGAGGTCGCGGTCGCGGACGTGCTCGGCTCGGCGATCGTGTCCGACCCGCTGCACCTGCTCGACATCTGCGCGACGTCCGACGGCGCGGCGGCGGTGGTGCTGATGTCAGCCTGGGCTACGCGCGCCGGCACGGCCTGGCCGACCCGGTGCGGGTCGAGGCGGTCTCGACGGTCACCCCGACGTTCCCCAACACCGTGATCGACATGCCGCTGCTGGCCACCGACCACGCCGCCGCCGGAGCGCCGGAGCGGACGTTCAAGGAGTCGCTCGCCCAGGCGGCCTACGACGAGGCCGGCATCGGCCCCGACGACGTCGACGTCGCCGAGGTCTACGACCTGTCGACGGCGCTCGAGCTCGACTGGATCGAGGACCTCGGGCTGTGCAAGCGCGGCGAGGCCGAGGTGCTGCTCCGCGCCGGCGACACGACCATCGGCGGCCGGATCCCGGTCAACCCCTCCGGCGGCCTCGCCTGCTTCGGCGAGGCCGTGCCGGCGCAGGCACTGGCCCAGGTCTGCGAGCTCACCTGGCAGCTCCGCGGCCAGGCCACCGGCCGCCAGGTCGAAGGCGCCCGGGGTAGGAACGGCCATCCCCGGGTCGGCATCACCGCCAACCAGGGCCTCTTCGGGCACGGCTCGTCGGTCCTGCTGGCCCGCTGACACCCCGAAAATGTCAGGTGCGTGGGTGGGTCAGGCGGGCGGGACGACTCGCCAGATGACGTGCTCGCCCGGCAGGCCCTTGAGCTCGATCGGATCGGTCGGGTCGACGATGTCGACCAGCGCGTCGGGCTCGAGCGCCTCTCGGACGGCCGCGCTGCACAGCACCTCCCCGCCGGAGGCGAGGTCGGCGACCCTGGCCGCGAGGGCGACGTTCTCGCCGAAGTAGTCGCCGTCCTTGGCGACGACCTGGCCGGTGTGGATGCCGATCCGGACCCGGACCTTGCCGTGCCGGCGGAGCACCTCGGACGGCCGCCGCAGGTCGTTCTGGATCCCGACCGCGGCCCGGCAGGCGGCTTCGGGATCACGGAAGACGAACATGAACCCGTCCCCGGCCGTCTTCACGACCTGGCCGCGGTACTGGGTGATCCGACCCCGCAGCACCTGGTCGTGGGCGTCGAGCACCTTGACCCAGGTCTTGTCGCCCATCCGGGCGTTGAGCTGGGTGGAGTTCTCGATGTCGGAGAAGCAGATCGTCACCGTGCCGTCGGGCGCGGCCATGTGCACGATGTCGGCCTGCTCCTCGCTCGCCCACGCGTTCATCTCCTCGATCGTGCTCTGGATGACGCCGGCGATGCCCTGCTCGCGCACCTTGCTGGCGGTCCGGATCACCCGGCTCAGCGCGCGCTCGGTGGGGTTCTGGGCCGGTCGCGGACGCAACGCCGCGGCGAGGTCGGACTCGAGCTGCGCAACGTGCTCGGCGTGGGTAGCGAGATCGGTCCGCTGGCGTCGTACGACGAGCGCGAGCGTGATCACGACGCACAGCAGGATCACGCACAGAATCCCCAATACGACTGTCACGGCGTCACTGTAGGGCTACCGCAGTAGCGTGATGGCGTGGCCAACGAACTTGGTGCCCCGGCGATCGCCAACCTCGGCGACCTGCGCGCTTCGGGACACGTCCAGAAGACCCTCCGTGAAGAGATCCGCAGCAACCTGCTGAAGAAGCTGGCCGCGGGCGAGGACCCGTGGCCCGGCTTGCACGGGTTCGAGACGACGGTGATCCCACAGCTCGAACGCGCCCTCCTGGCGGGGCATGACGTCGTGCTGCTGGGTGAGCGCGGCCAGGGGAAGACCCGGCTGCTGCGCACCATCGTCGGGCTCCTCGACGAGTGGACGCCGGTCATCTCCGGCTCCGAGCTGGGGGAGCACCCCTACGAGCCGATCACCGTCGCATCGCAGTCCGCGGTCGCGGCGCACGGCGACGACCTGCGGATCTCGTGGCGGCACCGCACCGAGCGCTACTCGGAGAAGCTGGCGACCCCCGATACGTCGGTGGCGGACCTGATCGGCGACGTCGACCCGATGAAGGTGGCCGAGGGCCGGTCGCTCGGTGACCCGGAGACCATCCACTTCGGCCTGATCCCGCGCAGTCACCGCGGCATCGTCGCGATCAACGAGCTGCCCGATCTCGCCGAGCGGATCCAGGTCGCGATGCTCAACGTGATGGAGGAGCGCGACATCCAGATCCGCGGCTACGTGCTGCGGCTGCCGCTCGACGTGCTCGTCGTCGCCTCCGCCAATCCGGAGGACTACACCAACCGCGGCCGGATCATCACGCCGCTGAAGGACCGGTTCGGCGCCGAGATCCGCACCCACTACCCGGCCGAGCTCGAGGCCGAGATGGCCGTCGTTCGACAGGAGTCGAACCTGGTCGCCGACGTACCCGAGCCGTTGCTCGAGGTGCTCGCCCGCTTCACCCGCAACCTGCGGGAGTCCACCGCCGTCGACCAGCGCTCCGGGGTCTCCGCGCGGTTCGCCATCGCGGGTGCCGAGACGATCGCCGCGTCCGCGCTACGGCGCGCGACCCTGCTCGGCGAGGACGCGGCGGTCGCGCGGGTCGTCGACCTCGAGACCGCGGTCGACGTGCTGGGCGGCAAGATCGAGTTCGAGTCCGGCGAGGAGGGCCGGGAGGCCGAGATCCTCACCCACCTGCTGCGCACGGCGACGGCCGAGACGGTCCGCGAGCACTTCCGGGGCCTCGACTTCGCCCTCCTGGTCGAGGCGATCGAAGAGGGCGCCACCGTGATCACCGGCTCCGGAGTCTCTGCCCGCGACGTGCTTGCCGGGCTGCCGGTGCTCGGCGAGTCCGAGCTCTACGACGACGTCTGCGATCGGGCCCTGTCAGGGTCGTTGGTCGAGGAGGTCGCCCAGCGACCGTCACGAGACCAGAGCGACGGGCAGCGGGCGTGTGCGATCGAGCTCGCCCTCGAGGGGCTGTTCCTCGCCCGCAAGATCGGGAAGGACACCGACGGCACGGACACGGTATACGGATGATCACGAGCCGGATCAGACGGGCAGTGGTGGCCGACGTCGATGCGTTGGTCGAGCTGGGAGCGGCGACCATCCCGGCGACCTACGGTCCGATCGACACCGCGCTCGCCGAGCACCAGTTGACCAACTGGTGGTCACCGGAAGTGCTGCGCGAGCGGGTAGAGCGGATACCGCACTGGATCGCAGAGGACGATGACGGTCGCGTCCTCGGAGTCTCGGATCGGGCTCGGTTCGAGGATCGGACGGTGCTGTGGAAGCTCTACCTGCGCCCCGATGCCCAGGGTCAGGGTCTGGGAACTGTCCTTCTCGATCGGGTGCTCCAGGCGGGCCACGGAACACTCTGGCTCGACGTGTTCGCCGAGAACCATCGGGCGATCGGGTTCTACCGTTCCCGCGGCTTCGAGGTCGTTGAGGACGCAGACACCTCCGAGGTGCTCGGTCACGCCATGGTGCGAATGAGGCGGGGACCGTGAGGCACCAGTCCCGCTACCACCGGTACGACGGCGGCGACCCGCTCGCGCCGCCGGTCGACATCGCCGAGGCGCTGGACGCCATCGGCGAGGACGTCATGGCGGGCTACAGCCCGGAGCGGGCGATGCGGGAGTTCCTGCGCCGCGGCGGGCAGGACCGGGACGGGCTCGACGACCTGGCCCGGAGAGTGGCCGAGCGACGCCGGGAGATGCTGCAGCGGCACAACCTCGACGGCACGCTCGAGGAGGTGCGTGAGCTGCTGGAGCGCGCCGTGCTCGAGGAGCGCAAGCAGCTGGCCCGCGACGCGATGATGGATGACGGCGACCGGGCGTTCCGCGAGCTGCGGCTCGACAATCTCCCGTCCTCCACCGCGGCCGCGGTCACCGAGCTGTCCGACTACGACTGGCAGTCGCCGGAGGCGCGAGCGGCCTACGAGCAGATCAAGGACCTGCTCGGCCGCGAGCTGCTCGACCAGCGGTTCGCCGGGATGAAGCAGGCGCTCGAAGGTGCCACCGACGAGGACCGGGCGGCCATCCAGGAGATGCTGTCCGACCTCAACCAGCTGCTCGAGAAGCACGCTTCTGCAAACACCGCGGAGGACACGCAAGAGGTCAACAGAGCCTTCGACGACTTCATGGCCAAGCACGGCGACTTCTTTCCCGAGAACCCGCAGAACATCGACGAGCTCATCGACGCCATGGCCCAGCGGTCGGCCGCGGCGCAGCGGATGCTCAACTCGATGAGCCCCGAGCAGCGCGATGAGCTGATGCGGCTCTCGGCGCAGGCGTTCGGGTCGCCACAGCTGATGCAGCAGCTCGCCCGGATGGACGCCACCCTGCAGGCCCTGCGGCCCGGCGAGGACTGGGGTGGGTCCGAGCGGTTCCGGGGCGACCAGGGTGTCGGTCTCGGCGACGGCACGGGGATGCTCCAGGACCTCGCCGACCTGGACGCGCTCGCCGACCAGCTCTCGCAGTCGTACGGCGGCGCCAGGCTCGATGACGTCGACCTCGACAAGCTCGCCCGTCAGCTCGGCGACCAGGCCGCGGTCGACGCCCGCCGGCTGCAGGAGCTCGAGCGCGCGCTCCGGAAGACCGGCGCGATGGAGCGCGGCTTCGACGGCGAGCTCCGGCTCACCCCGAAGGCGATGCGCCAGCTCGGCAAGGCGCTGTTGCGGGACGTCGCCCAGCGCCTGTCCGGGCGGCAGGGGCAGCGGGAGCTGCAGCAGGCAGGTGCTGCCGGGGATCTCTCCGGCGCGACCCGGGAGTGGGCGTTCGGCGACACCGAGCCGTGGGACATCCCGCGCACGATGCTCAACGGCGTGCTGCGTCGGGCCGGTGACCCGAGCG
The DNA here is from genome assembly GCA_963766035.1 of uncultured Actinomycetota bacterium. Classification (GTDB taxonomy): domain Bacteria; phylum Actinomycetota; class Actinomycetes; order Propionibacteriales; family Nocardioidaceae; genus Nocardioides. The sequence continues at coordinate 73,225 of CAVXYP010000009.1, forward strand.
GCCCGCGCCTCTCGATCGAGGACGTCGAGATCGCGGAGACCGAGGCCCGGACGCAGGCGGCCGTCGCGCTCTGTGTCGACACCAGCTTCTCGATGGCGATGGACGGCCGCTGGGTGCCCATGAAGCGCACCGCGCTCGCGTTGCACACGCTGATCGGCACCCGCTTCCGCGGCGACTCGCTGGAGCTGATCGGCTTCGGCCGGCACGCCGAGCGGATGGACATCGAGCAGCTCACCGCCCTCGACGCGCGCTGGGCGAAGGGCACCAACCTTCATCACGCGCTGCTGCTGGCCAACCGGCACTTCCGCAAGCACCCGAACGCCCAGCCGGTGCTGCTCATCGTCACCGACGGCGAGCCGACCTCCCATCTCGAGCCCGACGGCGAGGTCTTCTTCAGCTATCCGCCGCATCCCATGACGATCGCCCTCGCCGTCCGCGAGCTCGACAACGCCCGCCGGCTCGGCGCCCAGACCACGTTCTTCCGCCTCGGTGACGACGCCGGCCTGGCGCGGTTCATCGACTCCATGGCCCGCCGTGCCGAGGGCACCGTCATCGCCCCCGAGACCGACGACCTCGGCGCTGCGGTCGTCGGCTCCTACCTTGGCTCCCGCGGGCCGCGCGGCCGCAACGGCCCGGGCTCCTACGACGACTGGTTCGGCGGCCGGGGGTTCTGGGTCGGCTGAGCGCGACGCAAGTCAGGGAGTGCAGGAGCGCTGCCAGCTCTTCGATGCCGTCGACCAGTCGCGTGCCCGGCCGGGCCCACGATGCGTTGGCGTCGACGGCGTGCACGGGGACGCCGGCGGGCAGCAGCCCGCGTCGTACGACGTCGTCGGCGAGCTCTTCCGACGCGCTCCGGTCGTAGCCGCACGGGGCGACGACGATCAGCTCGGGTTCCGCCTCGGCAACCGCTGCCCACGTCGTCCGGAAGGACTTCTCCCCGGCCGTGCCGAGCACGCAGTCGCCGCCGGCGATCGTGACCATCTCGGGGATCCAGTGCCCGGGAGCGAACGGCGGGTCGGTCCACTCGAGGAGTACGACGCGCGGCCGCGGCCGGCCCGCCACCTGCGCCGCCACGGCATCCAGCCGTGCTCGTTGCCCGGTGACCAGCGCCGCGGCTTCGGCCTCGCGGCCGGTCGCCCGCCCCAGCGTCTCGATCGAAGCGAGCACCTCGTCGAGGGTGTGCGGGTCGCAGGTCAGGACGTCGGCGGTGCAGCCCAGGTGGGCGAGGGCGTCGTCGACGACTGATACGTCGACTGCGCACACCGCGCACAGATCCTGGGTGACCACCAAGTCCGCATCCAGCCCGCTGAGCGCTCCGGCATCGAGGTGGTAGAGGTCGTCGCCCCGGCGCATCGCGGCGGCGACATAGGCGTCGATCTCGGACGGCGCGAGCCCCTCCGGCATCGCCGACGTCGACACGATCCGCCGATCCCGCGCCTCGCTCGGGTAGTCGCACTCGAAGGTCACGCCGACCACGTCGTCGCCTGCCCCGATCGCGAACAGGATCTCGGTGGTGGAGGGCAGCAACGACACGATCCGCACACCCGTGACAATAGAGGCGATGTCGGATCCCACCGTGACCGTGCTCGTCCTGCTGGGCGTGGCCGCGCTCGCGGCCGGGTTCGTGGACGCGGTGGTCGGTGGCGGTGGGTTGATCCAGCTGCCGGCCCTGCTGATCGGCCTGCCCGGCGCGTCGCCGGTGCAGGTCCTCGCGACCAACAAGGTGGCATCCATCTGCGGCACGTCGGCGGCCGCGGCGACCTACTACCGCCGGATCCGCCCGGATCCCAGGACGTTCGGCCCGCTGATGGTGTGCGCGCTGATCGGGTCGTTCGCCGGCGCGCTGGTCGCGTCGCAGATCCCGCGCGAGGCGTTCGAGCCGATCGTCCTCGTGGTGCTGGTCGTGCTCGGTGCCTATGTCGTGCTTCAGCCCGACATCGGCGAGGAGACCCTGCTGCGGTTCGCCGGCCGGCAGCACCTGGCCGCCGCGATGGCCGTGGGCGGGGTGATCGGCTTCTACGACGGCGCCCTCGGTCCGGGCACCGGCAGCTTCTTGGTCTTCGCGCTGGTCGGGCTGCTCGGCTACGACTTCCTGGAGGCGTCGGCGAAGGCCAGGCTGGCGAACTGGGCCACCAACCTCGGGGCGCTCCTGCTGTTCATCCCGACCGGGGCGGTGCTCTGGAAGGTCGGGCTGCTCATGGGCCTGTGCAACCTCGCCGGCGGCTACCTCGGCGCCCGGACTGCGGTCGAGAAGGGTGCGAAGTTCGTTCGTGCCTTCTTCATCCTCGTCGTGTCCGCGTTCATCGTCCGGATCGGCGGTGACGTGTTCGGCGTCTGGTGACCCGCCGCCTATCGTGACGGTGTGAGCCTCCCCGTCGAGATCGACACCCTCAAGTCAGCGCTGGAGCGGTTCGGCAGCGGCTATCTGCTGACCACGACCGAGGGGCGGGTCAAGGTCGTCACGGTGGATCCGGCAGTCGACGGCGTCGGGCTGCGGGCCACCGCGCCGGGCCGCGGCACCTTGGGCAACCTGGCCGTCAACCCGGCCGTCACCGTGGTGTTCCCGCCGAGGGAGGAGCACGGCTACACGCTCCTGGTCGACGGCACCGGAGTCGCCGACGGCGACGACGTCGTGGTCACGCCGGCGAGCGCGGTCCTGCACCGGCCGGCCGCGCACGCCGACGGTCCGCTCCCCCCGGACGGGTGCGGGCACGACTGCGAGCCGGTCGCGTGAGCCCGGTCTGGATCACCGCGTTCCTCGACTTCGCCGCAGACGCCTATGAGGATGGCGTCCGGTTCTGGTCGGAGGTCACGGGGTACGACGTGAGCCCCCGCCGCGGCGCCACCGGCGAGTTCGCCACTCTGGTGCCGGGCGACGGTGATCCCTTCCTCCGCGTGCAGCGACTGGACGACGGCGGCGACCGGATCCACCTGGACCTGCACGTGCCGGACCCGCGCGCGGCCGCCGACCGTGCGGCAGGCCTCGGAGCGACCGAGGTGGCGGACCACGGCTACGTCGTCCTCGCGTCGCCGGGCGGGTTCACCTTCTGCTTCGTCGCCCACCGCGCATCGACGCGGTCACGACCCAACATCTGGCCGGGCGGGCACTCGTCGCTGGTCGACCAGGTCTGCCTCGACATCCCCGCGGCGTCGTACGACGCCGAGTGCGCGTTCTGGGCGGCCGTGACCGGCTGGGAGACCCGTTCGTCGGCGGTCTCGGAGGACTTCCGGTCCCTGGCACGTCCCGAGGGCCACCCGCTCCGTCTTCTCCTTCAGCGACTCGGCGAGGCCGACGGTGAGGTCGGCGCCCACCTGGACTGGGCGACCACTGATCGGTCGGCCGAGACGGCCCGCCACGCCGCACTCGGGGCGAGCGTCGAGGACGTGCGGCAGGTCTGGACCGTGCTCACCGATCCGCTGGGCCGCCGCTACTGCCTCACCGACCGCGACCCCGAAACCGGGATGCTCTCTTAGGAGATCCGGACTAGCGTCGCGCCATGGACGCCGCTTCCCGCATCGACACGCCGCTGCAGGCCGACGAGGTCACCACCCTTCGAGCCTTCCTCGACTACCACCGAGACACGTTGCGCTGGAAGGTGGCCGGGCTCACCCAGGAGCAGCTCGCGCAGACCCGGGCGCCCAGCTCGTTGACCCTCGGCGGGCTGGTCAAGCACCTCGCCCTGGTGGAGTCGAACTGGTTCGAGGTGGTGCTCGGTCGGGGGCCGATCATGCCGCCGTTCGACACCGTCGACTGGGAGGACGACCCGGACTGGGAGTTCCACACCGCGGCCGCCGATGCCCCTGAGCAGCTGCTGGCGCTCTTCGACGACGCCGTCGCCCGCGCCGACCGCGCGATCGACGCCGGGCTCGCGAAGGCCGGTCTCGAGACAGCGGTGGAGCGCACCAACCGCGCGGGAGAGCCGCAGCAGTTCTCGCTGCGCTGGATCATGCTGCACATGATCGAGGAGTACGCGCGGCACAACGGCCACGCCGACCTGCTGCGAGAGTCGATCGACGGGCAGACGGGCGAGTAGGGCGCCGTTCCGCCGATTTCGTGCCCGACCGACATGGGGCCCGCATAGCCTCGCTGGATGACGCTGAGCGCCGGCACCCTGTGTTACGTCTTCGCAGATCGGATCGCGCCGGTCGTGGCCGGTCGCGCGGCACACGTCGTCGCTCCGGGCGGCAATCCTGAGACTCGGGTGGACCTCCGGGCCGTGGCGGTCCTTGTCGCAGCGGTGACGTTGTGGGACATGCGTGAGCAGGGGCTCCTCTCCCTGACCCTGGCGCCGGAGCAGCCCTCCGGCGGCACCCGCCGGATCGACGTGGCGATCCGTCCGGGCCCTGGGCAACAGACGGCCCAGGAGCAGGTCACGGTGGTGGCGATCGCGATGGACGCCGTCACCGTGGATGCGGTCCTGTCGGCATGGGTCACGGATCGTGAGACGCCCGTGTCGCCGTACGCCCAGATCGTGGGCCTCGCCCGCAAGGACCTGGTTGCTCACGGCCTGGCTCGCCAGGACGATCGGGAGGTCACTCTCGTGTCGCTGTTCTCCAAGGCCGACGGTTTCGAGCCCGACCGCGGGCAGCTACGACAGCTCGAAGACGATTTCGGACGTCGGTGGACGGGTTGGCTCGACTTCCATCGCAACGAGCCCGAGCTCGCCGGGGCACTGGTGACCACAGCGACCGAGGTGCTCGACGGTTTTGAACGGGCACGGGCCGAGCGGCGCCGACTCTTCGGCGGTGACGGATCTGCGGTGACCGCCGCGACCGGGCGGGCAACGGCGCTCTCGACGGCGACGCTGTGCTTGCTGTTCGCCGATCAGCTCGAGGGCTATCAGCCCTACCCGACGGGCGATGAGGTGCCGGCCTCGGGCGCGAGGTTCGCCCGGCGCTGGTGGGTGCGCGTCAGCGTCGCGATGACGATCCACCGGCTGCGCGGTCAGCGAGTGCTCGACCTCGACCTCGGTACCGGCAACGGCCGGCGCCGGCAGGGCGTGCGCACGGTCACGACCAGCGTGGTGGCCCGACCGTTGAGCCTGCCCCCGCTGGATGACAACCTGCTCGCGGCCATGGGCTCCCGTGTCCACTCCGATGTCCACTCCACGATGTCGTCGATGCCCGACCCGTGGATCGAGAACGGCTACTCGGGGTGGTACAAGGTGGCCACCGCCGAGGCGATCGCAGCCAACCTGGCGCGTTGGCGGCCGCGGGAGCCCCGGCGGATCTGGGAGAGCCGCGAGGTGCTGGTGTGGGATCGCGAGGCCGTGCTCCGGCACTGGGATGCGTTCTGGCCGGTCGGCGAGGGGTGGCGGCGGTTCCGGGCCGAGGAGCCGGAGCTGTCGCTGCAGCTGATCGACGACATTCAGGCTGGGCTCGAGGAGCTCAACTCGCGCAGCAGCTGACGCGTCGAGCCCGAGCGGTGTGGTCAGGCGACCGGATCGGCGAAGCCGGGCACGAACTCCTCCATGATCGCCCGGAACGGAGCCTCGGCCTCGAGCTGGCTCATCACGCCGACGCCGCCGATCCAGGTCCGGTGGATGAGGACGTACGACGGCGGCAGGTTCAGCTTGATCGTGACGGTGTAGGTCGGGTCCTTGGGGTTGTTGAGCCGTTGGAACTGCTCCCGCATCCAGGCCCGGGAGAACCGGAACCGCTCGACCCGGCCGGGCTCCACCAAAGGGGACAGGTAGTCCATGAGGAGCTGCGGGTCGAGGTTGATCTGCGGCTTGAGGAAGCCTTCCTCGCGGAGACCGGCGATGAGCGCGTCGCCGTCGCCATCCGCGCACAGCCGGACCAACCGCCCCAGCGGCTCCGGAAGTCCGCGCTCGGGCAGGCGGGCGACCGCGCCGTAGTCGAGCACGCCCAGCCGGCCGGGAGTCCCGTCGGCGTTCGGGATGATCCGGTAGTTGCCCGGGTGGGGGTCGGCGTGCAGGAGCCCGGTGCGGGCCGGACCGGAGAACAGGAACCGGACGTACAGCTCGCCGTAGTGGTCGCGCTCCTCGGGGGTGCCGTCGGTGATCACTGTCGCCAGCGACGACACCGAGTCGAGCCACTCGGTGATGAGCACCCGCGGGCCGACCGCGACCACGTCGGGCACGACGATGTCCGGGTCGCCGGCGAACGCCGCCGCGAACTCGCGCTGCGCGGCGGCCTCGAGCTCGTAGTCGAGCTCCTCCTTGGCCCGCGCCTGGACCTCCTCGATCAGCGGCTTGATGTCGACGCCGGGGATGAGCGGGCCGATGGTGCGCGCGGCCCGGGCGAGCGTCTTCAGGTCGGACTCGAGCGCGGCCCCGGCGTCGGGATACTGCACCTTGACCGCGACCTCGCGCCCGTCGTGCCACTTCCCCTTGTGCACCTGCCCGATCGAGGCGGCCGCCGTCGGCCCGCCGTCGAGCCAGACCAGCCTGGTCTTCCAGTCGGGTCCCAGGTCCGCGGAGAGGGTGTCGCGCACGGTCTGGGTGGGCATCGGCGGTGCCGAGTCCTGCAGCCTGGTCAGGTGCTCCCGGTACGGCGCCGCCATCTCCTCCGGGAGCGCCGCCTCGAGGATGGACAACGCCTGCCCGAACTTCATCGCCCCGCCCTTGAGCTCGCCCAGGGTGCGGAACAGCTGCTCGGCCGTCCGCTGTTGGATCTCGCTCATCACCGCCTCGGCAGGAGCGCCACCGAGTCGCTTGCCGAACCCGAGCGCCGTGCGGCCGGCGTACCCGAGCGGGAGCGCGGCGAGTCGTGCGGTGCGCGCGGCTGCGCTGCGGGGGAGATCGGCCATGGCGTCATTCTCGCCGGTCCGGCAAACTTGGGTTACCGGTACGTCGCAACGCGGCCCTCGACGGCCCGGTCCTCGTGCTGGTCGCGGACGCACTTGGCGAGGGCGAACGAGGAGTTCACCAGGAACAGGGCGCCGAGGCCGAGGAACGCCCGGACCCAGCCGTCGGCCGGGAGGAAGTAGATCCCGCCGAGCACGAAGAGCATCGCGGCGCCGAACGAGATCGCTGACTGGAGGTAGAACGCGTAGGTCATCTTGGTCATGGTGACCAGCCTGCCGCGCCGGACTGCCCGTGCGCCTGAGTCGTCGTACTCAACCGAGGCGTCGGGGAGCTCTCCTGGCACTGGACACCTAGGGTGTCCGTGCCTAGCCTCGAAGAGACCGTTACGTCCCGGCTGCTCCACCGACGAAGGACGAGGGAGTCAGGCGGTGACCGCCGAAGAAGAAGAACGTGACTTGCAACGATCGGTGCAGATCGTGTGCCGATCCTTCATGGCGAGCGCGCCGATCGATGGAGCCGCTTTCACCGAGATGACCTCCGAAGCGATCCGTGACCCGTGGTGCGCCAGCGACGACCTGATCGCTGAGGCCGAGCGGATCCAGTACAGCCTTGGCGAGGGCCCGACCCAGGATGCGTTCCGGACCCGGCGCCCGGTCCTGGTGCCGGACCTGGCCGAAGCGCGAGCGGCCGCCAGGTGGCCGGTGTTCGTCGCGGAGGCCGATCACCTCGAGATCGGAGGTCTGTTCGCGATCCCGATGCAGATCGGTGCCATCACGGGTGGAGTCTGCACGGCCTACCGTCGTCGAGCAGGACTGCTCTCGGTCGCCGACCTCCGCCGGCTCCTGCGTGCTGTCGACGTCGCCACCTTGGGATTCCTGGGTCTGCGATCGAGCAGCAGGACGTACGACGACTCGAGCTCACTGGTCGCGGACAGCACCATGGCAAGGCAGGTGCACCAGGCAACGGGGATGCTTGTCGCCCAGCTCAACGTCACCGCAGAGGAGGCATTCGCGCGGCTTCGCGCCCATGCATACTCCGAAGGACGGACCATTCACGAGATCGCCGACCAGATCGTGGCCCGGCACCTACGACTGGAGGAATGACGATGCCCCGGGAACAAGACCTGGCAACAGCGTTCGTGGATCTGGCGGACACGCTGGTCTCCGACTACGACGTCGCCGACCTGCTCTACCGACTGGTCGAGCACACCGTGCGGCTCCTCGACGCCGCCGAGGCGGGGCTGTTGCTCAGCGACCAGCGCGGTGGCCTGCACGTGATGGCGTCAAGCAACGAGAAGACCAAGCTGCTCGAGCTGTTCCAGCTGCAGGCAGACGAAGGACCGTGCCTGGACTGCTATCGCAGCGGCGAACCGGTGGCTGTCGACGACCTGACGAGGGAGACCGAGCGCTGGCCGACGTTCACCCCGGTCGCCGTCGCCGAAGGGTACGTCGCCGTCCACGCGTTCCCGATGCGGTTGCGCGAGATCACGATCGGTGCGCTCAACCTGTTCAGCACCCACGCCGGTGCGCTGCCGGACGACGATCACCACGTCGCCCAGGCGCTGGCCGACATTGCCACCATCGGCTTGCTCCAGGAACGCGCCATCCACCACAACGACGAGCTCGTCGCGCAGCTCGAGGGTGCGCTGGCGAGCCGGGTCATCATCGAGCAGGCCAAGGGCGTCCTCGCCGAGCAGGGTGCGCTGGACATGGAGGCGGCCTTCCAGGTCCTCCGGAAGCACGCGCGCGACAATCGCCGCCGACTCGCCGACGTCGCTCGGGAGGTGGTCGACCGGCAGATGTCCATCAGGCAGGGATCGCTCACGAAGCGGATCGCCGGGTCCTAGCGCCCGCGCTGAGGCCCAGGCTCTGGAGCTGACCGAGCTCGGTGTCCTCCACCCGACTTACCTGATCCTGGGAGAGCACCTCGCAGACCCAGTCCCAGTGCAGGGCCACCGTGTCGCCCGCCGACAACCCGTCCAGCAGGGTGGAGCCGCCGACCGACCAGGCGGCCAGCTCCTGGGTGGTCTCCGCCGCCGTCAGCTGACGCCCGTCCCACGCCAGCGGGCGCGACTCGACCAGCGCCTGCTCGCCGACCACCTCCAGGACCCGGCCGGTGCGGATCCGGCACCGGTCGAGGACGCGGACCGCGACCTTGTTCGACGGGGCGTCCGCGTCTGGCCCCAAGCGCTCGGCCCAGGGGTAGACCTCGAACACCTGGAAGCTGTGGTGGGCCCGCGCCCGCGCGGAGGCTCGCTGCCAGGAACCGCCGAGCTGGCCGCGGAACAGATGCCGGAGCCGGTCGACCAGCCAGGCGGGGTCGACGTCATCGAGCAGGTCGTTGCCCAGCCAGTACGCCTCGACCACCCGCTCGTCGAGGGGGTCGGCGATGTGCGACCACTCCGCGATCACCTGCAGGTAGGCCCACGCTCCTTCGAACCGACGGGCCCGTCGGCCGATCTCCTCGGTGGCGTCCGCCGAGAGCAGGGCGTCGGCGCCGGCCGGCCCGCAGTAGCCCAGTGCGTTCGGCGGGTAGGCGTACCGCGCGAACAGGAGCGCTCCTCGGTCACTCAACCGGACGCGCCTGGCCCATCATCTCGAGGCCGGCCATCGCCTCCGCGGCCTTCTCCTCGGTGATCACCTCGAGCGCGAAGCCCATGTGGATCAGCACCCATCTCCCGGGTGCGACGACGGGGTCCTCCAGCATGCCGAGGTTGATCGGCCGCTGCGCGCCGAGGACGTCCACGGTGGCCAGCAGGCCGGCGTTGCCGGGGAGGATCTCCACCACCTGTCCGGGGATGCCGAGGCACATGTCAGACCTCGCTCGCGACGAGCTCGTCGCGCAGGATCGCGTGGACCGCGCGGATGGCGTCCGGGATGGCGGCCGCGACCGGTTCGGAGAGCCCGATGCCCTCGTCCAGGTCGGCCGGCTGACAGCCGACGACGTACGTCGGGGGCAGGGTGCCGCCGAGCTGGGCGAGGCTGGCGAGCACGGCGACCGGCGCCATGCCGTGCGGGTCGAAGTCGCCTCGGCCGAGGTGCTCCTCGGCGACCTTGAGCACCGTCACGTCACCCGCGTTGCCGTTGCCCGGCAGCGCGTCGACGATGACCAGGCCGTCGTAGCCGTCGAGCAGGTCGTAGGCGAGGTGCAGGCCCCGGATCCCGTAGTCCACGGCGCGGGCGTGCTCGGGCAGCTCGCCCGAGGCCGCAAGCCCGCGCACGACCTCGGGCCCGAAGCCGTCATCGCCGAGGAAGAGGTTCCCGATCCCGGCCACGAGCACCCGGGAACCAGTCGTCATCCGTCCTCCCGTCCTCAGCCGCCGCCGGACTGCAAGTCCGGCGACTCCGGGTCGATGGGCTCCTCGGGGTCGACCGAGGTGTCGTCGTCCTCGTCGGCGGTGCCGGCCGGGCGGTCGACCGGCCCACCGGCCGGCTCGTCCGAACCCTCGTCGCGCGAGCCCTCGGGCCCGCGCTCCTCCTGCGGCTCCTCCTCGAGGTTGCCGTCTGTCGTCTCACTCATGCCGGTTGCACTCCTCTCTCGTCACGGCGAACCCGCGACGTCACATCTTGCGGATCTCCAGGTAGCGCTTGATGTCCGGGATCGACATGATCAGGATGACGACGGCGAACAGGGCGCCTGCAGCGACCACCGCCGTGGTCGCGATGCCGATGACTCTCATGACCGGGACTCCTCTCGATGTGCTGGGTCGGGACTGTGGTCCACGCCCAAGGGCTCCAGCTCCTCGGGCGCGAAGTAGAGGTAGCGGCCGTACCAGTCGTGCAGGTCCGCCGCGGGGTCGTCGACCAGGACCAGCGCCACGTGGGTCTCGCCGTCGACGTCGGACAGCACCGCGGTCACCCGGGCCACCTGGTCGGCGAAGAACAGGTCCTGGGCGTCGGCCCTCCGGGACGGATGGACGCGGACCAGGCTGCCCTTCGAGACCCGCACCCCGTCGATGACCACGCTGTCGGTCTCCGGCCGCACACTCTCGTCCGCGGCGGGGTCCCACCAGGGCACGTCGCCGGTGTCGAAGGTGTCCGGTTCGAGGGCGGGTACGTCGAAGCTCGGGTCGCGCAGCACCCCGTGCAGTGATTGCAGGGTCTCCGGCGACATCTCGTCGCAGCGCCGGATGATCTCGGCGGCGCGGGGGTCGGTCGCCCGGGCCTCGGCCTTCTCCTCGTCGGTCATGGTCATCACCCGGAGGGTGAGGATCTCGTCGATCTCGGTCGAGTCGAAGAGCGCGCCGGCGCTCTGCTCGGCGATCTCGGGGTAGTCGTAGACGATGATCGGCGAGCCCAGCACCACGTCGCGGGAGCCGGGGGCACCGGCGAGCACGGGGTAGCAACGGTGCTGGCGGCAGCGCCCGGCAGCGGCAGCGGCCGCTTCCGGCGGCTCCAGCAGGGACACGAACGCACAGCCGGTCGCCTCGACGAGGAGGTGCGCTCCGATCAGCGAGACGCGGATCGCCGCGTCCTTGTCCGCGGCAGTGCCGGGGTGCGCGTTCGCGACCTCGATCGTCAGCCGGATCAGCCCGTCGTCGGCAGCCGCACCGATGGTTGCGCGGGCACGCAGTGCCGCGCGGCGGCGGACGATCCGCGCCACCAGGGAGCCGTGGGAGTCGACGACCGGCTCGATGTCCTCGCCGGCAGGGAGCTCGATCACGGTGTGAGCCCGGGCGGTCGCGTCGTCGCCCAGCACGAAGCGGTCCAGCTCGCACTCCTCCTCGACGGCCTCCTCCCAGCTCAACAGCTGGGTGCCGTCGACGGCCAGCCGCTCGACGGGAACGAAGGCCTCGTCCTCCGCGCGCTCGACCGACCGGACCTGGAGGCGGAGGAAGCGCAACCGCACCACCACGGACGCGGGTCCCGCAGCGTCCGGGTCCGGCTCGAGGAGACACTGCATCTCCATCCGGTGCTCCTCGGCGAAGGCGCCCGGTGCGGCGTTCGGCGGGCCGAGCACGCCGAACTGCCAGCGCGACTGGTTCTTCCGGGAGCTCGCGCGGTAGGGGTAGAGCAGGTAGCCCTCGTAGAGGACCGCGTCCGCGACCGCCTTGACCTGGTCGATGCTCATGACGGGGCACCGTCCTTCGCCGCGAGCAGGGCGCCCACGGTCTCCTCCCACGTGGTCAGCCCGTGCCGCGACCGATAGTCGGCCAGTGCGGTCAGCACGTCCCGGTCCAGTCGGAGCCAGCCGGTGTTCGGGTAGTAGAAGTCGATCATCTGTTGCCACACGCTGACCGGCAGTCGGTACGCCGCCTCGCAGTCCCACGGCACCTGCTGGACGCCGAAGCCGTTCGTGCCGTTGGTGAACACGGTGCCGCTGAACAGCAGGACGATCGGGATCTCGCCCTCGCCGACCGCGTGCAGGTAGCGCGAGCCGGTCAGGTCGAAGTCGTAGGTGCAGGGCAGCGGGAGGTCGACCTCGGTGATGTCGGTGAAGCCCTGCACCATCGCGCCGGCCTGCATCCAGAGAAACGGCTTGAGGGTGTCGGTCCACCGGTCCCGGTCGCCGAACAGCGCCCGCAGGCCGGTCTCGTCCGCGACGTCGTACGCCCGCTTCTGGGGCTCGATCCGCACCTGGCAGCGCAGCGCGATGGCGTGGACCTTGAGGCCGGTGCTCTCGGCGATCCGGAGCCGGACAGTGAGCTGCGGCGTCGCGGCGTACTGCTCGGCGAAGATGTCGACGATGGTGAAGTCGAAGGTGCTCATGGACGGCTCACCGCCTTGCTGTTGCCCTCCACCATCGCGAAGAACGCGTCGATGGCGGCCCGTGCGTCCTGCCCGCCGTCGAAACCCCGCCAGAGGGTCCGCAGCCGACCGACCAGCTCGTAGCACCTGTCGATAGGCACCAGGTGGACCGACCCCGGCTGCTCGTGGTCGGGAGTGCGGACCAGCAGCGCCTCGACGTCCGGGCGGAGCGTGCCCAGCTCGGGCCTGGCGGTGACGATCTCGTCCCAGGACGCCAGGGGCAGGTCGGACTCCGTGGCGCCCGCCGGGCCGGGGTAGAACGCCACCACCCGCTCCTGCACGGAGTTGTGGAAGAGGAAGGCGAGTCCGACCGGGATCTCCAGTGCGGCCCAGCCGCCGCCGGACGGGTCGAGGTCAGGGAACGAGAGGAAACGGTCGGGCACGGCCCGGTAGCGCAACCGCGCCGTCTCGTCGGTGAACAACAGGTAGCACCCGCGGCACGTGCACATCAGCACCCGGCTCTCGAGGTTCACCACGTGCTGGTGCTCGTCGCCGATGTCCACGGCGCACATCTCGCAACGCTCGCCCACCACGGCGGCCGGACGGTTCGCCGTGATCCGCCGGATCGTGTCCAGGGCCGAGCGGTCGGTCGTCATGTCACCCTCACGCCGGGACCCCGGCCGTCACGGCGACCTGGCTCGTCCCGTTCGTGGTCAGCAGCGGGATCGGGTTGAGGCGGAGCGTCTCGTCGTCGAGGCAGGCCCCCGCACCGCGGACGTCGTAGTGAGCGCGGCAGCCGGGGCAGCGCAGGACCGCCTCACCCACCGCGGCACCGAGCCGCCGGGCCAGGGCGGCGCCCGCGAACGAGCCCTCGCACCGGGCGCACCGGTCGACGTAGGCGAGCAGGTCGGTCCCGAGCCGGCAGACCAGGACCGCGGTCCCGGCCACGTCCACGGTGACCACCTCACCCGGAGCCAGGGCGTCGACCCCCGACAACGGGTGCCAGGAGCCGACCTGGTCGGCGGAGGCCGGGGACACCCGCGACCACAGGGCCTCGACGGCGATCAGCCCGTCGCTGGCCGGCTCGGCCGGCGCGTCCTCGACCTCGATGCTGGTGATCTCCGGCGCCGCGGCCTCGATCGCACCCTCGACCGCCAGCTTGAGGGTGACCGAGGAGGAGGGGCACCCGTCGCAGCTGCCGAGCAGGCGCAGTCGCACGACCCCGCCCTCGCTCACGCCGAGCAGCTCGACGTCACCGCCGTGGGACCCCAGGTAGGGACGGACGCCCTCGAGGGCCTGCTCGACCCGCGTCGTCACGTCGTACGGGTGCAGGCCGTGCACCAGCAGCAGGCTGGCGACCAGGTCGTCCGCTGCCAGGGCAGCGAGCACGTCGTCGTCGAGCCGGCCGGAGTCGTGCACGATCTCCAGGATCCGCTCGAGGCCGGCGCCGTAGAGGTCGGCGACCAACCGGACCAGCTCCTCGGCACGCTCCCGGGCCACCACGCCGCCCGACCCGCTCGCGTCGAGCAGTACGTCGATGCGCTCGCCCACTGCCCGCAGCTGTTCGGGCGGGATGGGGTCGCCCATCGGGCTAGCCGCCCGTCACGGACTGGGTCGGGGAGTGCATCAGCTCCAGCTCGTAGCCGTCGCCGAGGTACATGTGCACCCCACACGGCAGGCACGGATCGAAGCTGCGCACCGTGCGCATGATGTCGATGCCCTTGAAGTGCTCCCGGTCGTTCTCCTCGAAGATCGGCTGCCCCTGCACGGCGTCCTCGTAGGGGCCTGGAGTGCCGTAGACGTCACGCGGGTTGGCGTTCCAGGGCGTCGGCGGATAGGGGTGGTAGTTCGCGATCTTCCCGTCCCGGATCACCAGGTGGTGGCTGAGCACGCCCCGGACCGCCTCGGTGAAGCCACAGCCGACCCCGGTCTCGGGCACCGTGAACTTCTCCCAGGTCTTCGTCCGTCCGGCCCGGATCTCGACCAGGGCCTTCTCGGCGAAGTGCAGCGCGCACGCGGCGGCGTACGCCTGGAAGTAGGTCCGGGCGCGGTTCCGCTCGATCGTGTTGCTCCACTGGGGGACCTTCCACTCGAACTCGACCGGTCCCTTCAACGCGGTCTTGGGAAGGTTGATCTTCACCGAGTCGCCCGTGGACTGGACGTAGCCGATGTCGACCAGCTTGGCCAGCGCGGTGACCCAGAGTCGGGCCAACGGGCCCCCGCCGGTGTCGAGGGCGAGATAGTCCTTGCCGTCGAACCAGCGCGGGGACATCACCCAGGAGTACTTCCCGCCGTCCATGTCCCGCTTCTGCGGGCGCGGGTTGGTGTGCTGGTTCCACGGGTGGCGGCTGTCGACCGGGTTCCCCAGCGGGTCCTTCTCGACGAAGATCTCCTGGCCTTCCCAGTCGTCGTAGTACGACGAGCCCAGGAGGATCCGGATGCCGAGGTTGATCTCGACCAGGTCCGTGGTGACCAGCTTGCCGTCGACGACGACACCGGGGGTGACGTACATCTTGCGTCCCCAGTTGGTCATGTCCTTGTAGTCGAAGTTGCAGTGGTCGGGGTCCTGGAAGGATCCCCAGCAGCCGAGGAGGATGCGCCGGTTGCCCACCTGCTCATAGCCGGGCAGGGCCTCGTAGAAGAAGTCGAACAGGTCGTCGTGCATCGGCACGACCTTCTTCATGAACTCGACGTAGCGCATCAGCCGGGTGATGTAGTCGGTCATCAGCTGGATCGTGGCCACCGTGCCGACCCCGCCCGGGTAGAGCGTCGAGGGGTGGACGTGCCGGCCCTCCATGAGGCAGAACATCTCGCGGGTCCACCGGCTGACTTGCAGTGCCTCGCGGTAGAACTCGCCCGTGAACGGGTTGAGCGAGCGCATGATGTCGCCGATGGTCTGGTAGCCGTGCGCGTCCGCCTGCGGGGACTGGGTGCGGTTGGCCAGCTCGAGGACTCCCGGGTTGGTCTCGGACACCATCCGCTCGCAGTAGTCCACACCGACCAGGTTCTCCTGGAAGATGTTGTGGTCGAACATGTACTCGGCGGCCTCGCCGAGGTTCACGATCCACTCGCCGAGAGCCGGGGGCTTGACGCCGTACGCCATGTTCTGGGCGTAGCAGGAGCAGGTCGCGTGGTTGTCACCGCAGATCCCGCAGATCCGGCTGGTGATGAAGTGGGCGTCGCGCGGGTCCTTGCCCTTCATGAAGATGGAGTAGCCGCGGAAGATCGACGACGTGCTGTGGCACTCGGCGACGGTCTTGTTGGCGAAGTCGATCTTCGTGTAGATGCCGAGGCTGCCGACGATGCGGGTGATCGGGTCCCACGCCATCTCGACCAGGTCTTTGCTGCCCTCCACGTTCCGCTTCGTGCTCGGGTTGGGGATGGTCGATGTCATGTCATCGCTCGCAATCTGTGGTGGAGGGAGCTACCAGGTCCGGGTGGCGCCGGTCGTCAGGCTGGTGCCGGGCTTGCGCCACTTGGGCTCTTTGTTGAGCGTGTTCGTCGTCATCCCTCGCAGCTTGCTGATGGTGTGGCCGTAGAGGCCGACCGCCGTCGTCGAGAGCTTTCCGCCGGGCGGCTCGTCCATGAACGGCATGAACTTGTCCGGGAAGCCCGGCATCGTGCAGCCGATGCAGATCCCTCCGACGTTCGGGCAGCCACCGACGCCGTTGACCCAGCCGCGCTTGGGGACGTTGCACTTCACCACCGGGCCCCAGCAGCCCAGCTTGACGATGCACTTGGGGGAGCCGTACTCCGTCGCGAAGTCGCCCTGCTCGTAGTAGCCGGCGCGGTCGCAGCCCTCGTGCACGGTGCTGCCGAAGAGCCAGGCCGGCCGGAGCTCCTCGTCCAGCGGGATCATCGGCGCCTGGCCGGTGGCCATGTAGAGCAGGTAGGTGAGGGTCTCGGACATGTTGTCCGGGTGGGCAGGGCAACCGGGGATGCAGACGATCGGGATGCCGGCCTTGGACTTCCACTCCCACCCGAGGTAGTCGGGGACCCCCATCGCTCCGGTCGGGTTGCCGGCCATCGCGTGGATCCCGCCGTACGTCGCGCAGGTGCCGACCGCCACGATCGCGGTGGCCTTCGGGGCGAGCCGGTCCAGCCACTCGCTGGTGGTCATCGGCTGCCCGGTCATCGGGTCGTTGCCGAAGCCGCACCAGTAGCCCTCGTCGTGGAGCTGCTCGTTGGGGATCGATCCCTCGACGACCAGGACGAAGGGGTCGAGCTCGCCGCGGTCGGCCTTGAAGAACCACTCCAGGAAGTCGTCCGCGCCGCCGTTGGGTCCGCACTCGAAGTCGATCAGCGGCCAGTGCACGGCGATCTGTGGCAGACCGGGCAGGGCGCCGAGTGCGATCTCCTCGATGCTCGGCTGGGTGGCGGCGGTGAGGGCGACGGAGTCGCCGTCGCAGCTCAACCCGGCGTTGATCCACAGGACGTGGATGAGGGTCTGCTCGGCCTTGATCGCCTCGGCGGTGGGCATCGTTGCCGCACTCTCCGGCGGCACGACCGGCCGCCCGAAATGTTGCTGGAGCCCGTCCCATGAGAGGCCCGCTTGCGCAACTCCTCCTTCCGTTATTCCAGTGGCCCGGGGAAGGGTCAACAGTCCGGCAGAGGTCGCCGAAGTCCGGATTCCCGGACTCCGTCATCCGGCCCTGAGCCAGCCGTACCAGTTCTCGAGGTTCTCGCCGGACCGGACCGAGAGCGGCAGCCAGGTGACGTCGGGGTTGATGCTCCGCGCGAGCGTCTCGCAGCGGTCGACGTCGAAGTCGACGTACGGCAGCAGATCGGTCTTGTTGACCACGACGAGGTCCGCCGCGGCGAACATCCCGGGGTACTTCAAGGGCTTGTCGTCGCCCTCGGTCACCGAGATGACGACGACCTTGCGCGACTCGCCGAGGGAGAACAGCGCGGGGCAGACCAGGTTGCCGACGTTCTCCAGCACCACGACCCCGCCGGCCGGGGGCTGCAGCTCCTCGAGGGCGCGCTGGACCATCGACGCATCCAGGTGGCAACCCGCCCCCGTGTTGACCTGCACCGCGTCGGCGCCGGCGGCGCGGATCCGGTTGGCGTCGAACAGGGTCTCCTGGTCGCCCTCGACCACCGACAGGGTGAGCCCCGACTCGCGGATCGTGCGCTCGAGCAGCGAGGTCTTGCCCGAGCCGGGCGAGCTCATCAGGTTGACCGCCCAGGTCCCGCGCGCTGCCAGCCAGGCGCGGTTGCGCGCCGCGAGCTCGTCGTTGCGGGCCAGCACGTTGACCTCGAGCTCGACCGTGTGGGTGCGCGCCACGATCGGCACGTGCTCGTGGTCGTGGCTGTGGTCGTGGCTGTGGCTGTGGTCGTGGGGGTGGTCGTGGGGGTGGTCATGGTCGTGGTCGTGGGTATGGCCGTGACCCACGCCGGCGACCGGCACGTTGGTCACCCGCACCTCGTCGGTGCCGCACCCGCAGGTGGCGCACACGGCTAGCTCACCTCGACGGACATGATCTGCAGCTCCCGGCCGCCGACGACCTCGACATCGGCGCCGCCGCAGCCGCACAGCAGGATGAAGTCGTCGACGGTGAAGGTCGCGCCGCAGTCCCGGCACAGCGCACGCCCCGACTGTTCGTCGATCTCCAGGGTCGCCCCCTCCAGGGTCGTGCCGAGCGTCGCGACCTCGAAGCTGAAGGTGAGCGCGTCCGCGACCACGCCCGCCAGCCGGCCGAGGCTCAGCCGCACCGTGGAGACCCGCTGCTCGCCGGTCTTCTCGATCACCGCGGCCACGACGCTCTCGGCGATCGCGAGCTCATGCACGAGGCCTCTTCAGGTCGAGCGGCCCGAGGATCCAGGGCGACCCGTCGCGAGCGTCCGCCCGCGCCGGCTCCGTCCGGGAGGTGGGCATCCTGCCCGCCCACATCAGGTCGTCCGGCACCCACCTGGCCGGGTCGTCGGTGAGCCCGACCAGGTAGGTCAACGTGCAGTCCAGGGCCCGGGCGATCTCGGGGAGCTTGCACAGGTCGAGCCCGGCGCCGTGCTCGAAGCCGGACACCGCCTTGTTGGTGGTGCTCACACCTAACCGCCTCAGCCGGACCACCACCTCCTTCTGCGTGAGCCCGAGCTCGCGGCGTCGCCGCCGGAGGCGCTCGCTCACCACCAGGTGGCGGTGCGCGCCGATGTCGTCGTACGACGGGACGGCGCGGGTCAGCTCAGTCGTCATCTGCGATTTCCTGTCTTGTCGCCGCGGTCATGTCGGCGAGGGGGTGGACGGCGTAGCGGGAGAAGTTGAAGACGGGTGCCACCGCCAGCAGTCGCTCGAACTCCTCGTGCGAGTCGACGTCGTAGATCCAGGCACCTCCGTGCGCGCCGACGATGTGGTAGCGCATCAGCACCTTGCCCTGCGCCTCCATCCGGGCGCCGTAGTCCGGCATCCGGGCGATCGCGCGGACCATCGCGTCGGACAGCAGAGACTGCTCGAGGCTCCAGATGACGAGGAACTTCATCTGGTCAGCAGATCCGCGGCAGCTGCTCGCCGATCGGGAGATCGACGATCCGTTCGGCGCCGAAACCCGTCGTCGTCGAGACCATGCCCGGATGCTTCTCGACGCACTCGCCGATCACGACGGCGCCCGCGCCGGCCGGGTGGGCCCGCATCGCCTCGAGCACGGCGTCGGCGTCCTCGCGAGCCACGAACGCCAACAGCTTGCCCTCGTTGGCGACCTGGAGCGGGTCCAGGCCGAGGAAGGAGCAGGCGTTCGCGACGACCTCGGGGATCGGCAGGGACCGTTCGTCGAGCGTGATCCCGACGTTCGAGGCCCTGGCGATCTCGTTCAGCGAGGTCGCGACACCGCCGCGGGTGGGGTCGCGGAGGACATGCAGGTCCTTGGTGACAGCCAACATCGCCTCGACCAGGCCGTTGAGGGGCTGACAGTCGGACTCGACCTCGGTGCCGAACTGCAGACCCTCGCGGACGCTCATGATCGCGATCCCGTGCACGCCGATGTCGCCGCTCACGATGACCACGTCGCCGAGGCGTGCCCGGTCCGGGCGCAGGTCGACGCCCTCGGGCACGACGCCGATGCCAGCGGTGTTGATGTAGACCCCGTCGCCGTGTCCGTTCTCCACGACCTTGGTGTCACCGGTGACGATGCGGACGCCGGCTCGCGCCGCCGCTTCGCCCAGCCGTTTGGCGATCGCGCCGATCGTGGTGATGTCGGTGCCTTCCTCGAGGATGAACGCCGTTGACAGGAAGAGGGGCGCGGCGCCGCTCATGGCGAGGTCGTTCACCGTCCCGTTGACCGCGAGGTCGCCGATGCTGCCGCCCGGGAAGAAGAGCGGGCGGACGACGAAGGAGTCCGTCGAGAACGCCAGCCGGCCTCCCCCGAAGGGCAGGACCGCGGAGTCACCCAGCTGCTCGAGCGTCACGTCGGCGAAGGCGGGCACGAAGATGTGGTCGACGAGCTCCGCCGACATCGCGCCACCGCCCCCGTGCCCCATCTGGACCGTGGGGCTGTCGCGCAGCGGCAGCGGGCAGGTCCAGCCCTCGAAGGTCGGCAGCTCCTCGCGCGGCGTCAAGGTGAGCTGCTCAGCCAACGGGAGTCACCTCCTCCTCGCGCTGGGCGGGGGCAGCCGCGGGGGCCTGCATCCGCCGGTAGAGGTAGTACGCCGCACAGGCACCCTCGCTGGAGACCATGGTCGCGCCGAGCGGCTTGCGCGGGGTGCACAGCGTGCCGAACGCGGAGCACTCGTGCGGCTTGATCAGGCCTTGGAGGACCTCGCCGCTGCGGCACACCGACGACTCCTCGGTGTGGATCCCACGGACCTCGAAGCGGTGCTCCGCGTCGAACGCCCGGTAGCGCTCCGAGAGCTGCCAGCCGCTCTGGGGGATCATCCCGATCCCGCGCCACGACCGGTCCACGACCTCGAACACGTCCTCCAGCATCTTCCGCGCGACCGGGTTGCCCTGGCGGTTGACGGCCCGCGGATAGGCGTTCTCGACCTCCGCCCGCCCCTCCTCGAGCTGATGGACCGTACGGCGGATCCCCTCGAGGATGTCGAGCGGCTCGAAGCCGGTGATCACGATCGGCACCCGGAACCGCTCCGACAGCTCGGGGTACTCCTCCATCCCCATGACCGTGCAGACATGCCCGGCGGCGAGGAAGGCCTGGACCCGGCACACCGGCGAGGTCATGATCGCCTCGATCGCGGGTGGCACCCGGACGTGACTGACCAGCAGGCTGAAGTTCGGGATGCCCAGCTTCTTGGCCTGGTAGACGGTCATCGCGTTCGGCGGCGCGGTGGTCTCGAACCCGATGCCGAAGAACACCACCTGCTTGTCCGGGTTCTGCTGCGCGATCTGCAGGGCATCCAGCGGGGAGTAGACGACGCGCACGTCGCCGCCCTCGCTCTTGATGCGGAACAGGTCCTGCGTGCTGCCAGGCACCCGCAGCATGTCACCGAACGAGCAGAAGATGACGTCCGGCCGGGCCGCGATCTCCAGCGCCTTGTCGATGATCTCGAGCGGCGTGACGCAGACCGGGCAGCCCGGACCGTGGATCAGCTCGATGCCCTCGGGCAGCAGCTGGTCGAGGCCGTGCCGGATGATCGAGTGGGTCTGGCCGCCACAGACCTCCATCATCGCCCACGGGTTCTTCGCCGTGGCGTGGATGTCGTCGAGTATCCGCTCGGCCAGAGCGGGGTCCTGGAACTCCTCGAGATACTTCATGCGCCTTCCCCTTCCTTGTCTGACCTGCTCTGGTCCGGTGTGCTCTGGTCCGGTCTGGGCATGCCGGCCTGGGCGGCCGCCTTGCCCCAGTGGTCGCCGAACTCGGCGTCGAGCTCGCCCATCTGGCGGAACACCTCGAGCGTGTCGAGAGCGGACTGCTCGTCGAGCTTCTGCAGGGCGAACCCGACGTGGACGATCGTGTACTCGCCGACCCGCACGTCAGGGACGTACTCCAGGCAGACCTCCTTGGTGATTCCGCCGAAGTCGACCTGGGCCATCAGCGTCCCGTCGCGTTCCGCGATCGAGAGGACCTGGCCAGGAACCGCTAGGCACATGGCATCTCCTGTTCCGGCGACCCGGGCCGCCTGTTGGTGGAGCTATCGATGGGGAGGGTGTGGGCCAGGACGGAGACCTGACCAAGTGCGATACCGGCATCGCTGGCGGGGACGCGGTGGTGTTGGAGCACCTCGAAGCCGTCGGCCCCGAGTGCCCGGGCGCAGGCTGAGGTGAGGAAGCGGTTGAGGAAGACGCCGCCGCTGAGCGTCACCCGGTCCAGACCGGTCCGGTCACGGAGCCGGCGGGCCACGGTTCCGACCAGGTCGGCCACGCCCTGCTGGAACCTCGCGGCGACGAGCTCCGGGGCCACGTCCGCCAGGACGTCGGCCACGACGTCGCGGATCACCGCCGCCGGATCCACGATCAGGGTGCCGCGGACGTCGTGGACGGAGAAGCGGTAGCCCGGGACCGGGCCCGCCGAACGGGCGGCCGCTTCGAGCTCCATCGCGGCCTGGGCGTCGTACCCGGCGCGGTGGCAGATGCCCGCGAGCGATGCGACCGCGTCGAAGAGCCGACCCACGCTCGAGGTGGGCACGCATCCGAAGCCGGTATCGAGCTGGCGGCTGAGCAGCGCGAGCTCCTCGGGCGCGCTCGCCCGGACGCTGGGCAGCGCCGGGTCCCAATCGACGCCGGCGCTGCGCAGGTGGGAGAGCGCCATCCGGTTGGGGTTGCGTACGCCGGCGTCCCCGCCGGGAAGGGCGACGTAGCCGAGGTGCCCGGCCCGAGTGAAGGAGTGGTAGTCGGCGACGAGGAACTCGCCGCCCCACACGGCACCGTCCTCGCCGTAGCCCGTGCCGTCGAACGCGACCCCGATCACCTGCACCCCGTCGGGGACCCGGTTGTCGGCCATGGTGGCGGCGACGTGGGCGTGGTGGTGCTGGACGTCGGCGACCGGCCGGCCGTCCGCCTGGTCGCGAGCCCAGCCCCGTGAGTGGTAGCCCGGGTGGCAGTCCGCAGCGAGGGCGACCGGGGTGACGCCGGTGAGCATCTCGAGGTGCCGTTCGGCCGCGCCGAAGGCGACCACGGTCGACAGGTCGTCCATGTCGCCGACGTGGGCGGACATCCAGGCCAGCCGGCCTTCGGCGATGCAGAAGGTGTTCTTGACGTCTGCCCCCACGCCCAGCATGGCGGTCGTCTCGAAGGGCAGGTCGAGCGGCAGCGGCGCCTGTCCGCGCGACCGGCGGATCGGCGACTCGGTGCCGCCGAGCACCCGGGTGACCGAGTCGTCGCACGGCACGTGGATCGGCCGGTCGTGGGCCAGCCAGGCGTCGGCGAGGTCGGCGAGGCGACGGAGCGCGTCGCCGTCATCGGTCACGATCGGCTCACCCGCCACATTGCCGCTGGTCATCACGAGAACGCCGGTGCCGCCGGCTCCGTCGGGGCCCGGCCCGAGCAGCAGGTGGTGCAGCGGGGTGTAGGCCAGCAACACGCCCAGGTCGGCGCTGCCGGGAGCGACGGCCGGACTGACGGGTGCGTCAGGGCGCCGGGTCGCGAGCACGATCGGCCGGCTGCGCCCGGTCAGCAGCACTGCCTCCTCCTCCGAGAGGTCGACCAACCTCTCGGCGGCGCTCCGTCCGATCACCATCACGGCGAACGGCTTGTCCCCGCGTCGCTTCCGCTTGCGCAGCGTCTCGACCGCGGCGTCGTTGGTCGCATCGCAGGCCAGGTGGTAGCCCCCGAGTCCTTTGACCGCGACCACCGCGCCCTCGACGAGCATCCTGCGCGCCTCGGCCAGGGCGGCCTCGCCATGGGTGGACTCCCGGCCCGGGCCGACGAGGGACAGCGCCGGCCCGCAGTCAGGACAGCAGATCGTCTGGGCGTGGAACCGGCGGTCGGCGGGGTCGGCGTACTCCGAGGCGCACGCGGCACACATCGGGAACCCGGCCATCGTGGTCGAGGGCCGGTCGTAGGGGAGACCGGTCGTGATGGTGAACCTGGGACCGCAGTTGGTGCAGGTGATGAAGGCGTGTCGGTAGCGACGGTCGTCCGGGTCCTCGAGATCGGCCAGGCAGTCGGCGCAGATCGTCACATCGGGCGACACGAAGGTCCGGCCGGCACCGGTCTCGGAGGCGCGCACCGTGAACGACGTCCCTCCGACCGCGTCGACCACGGTCCACGAGCTGCTCTCGACGAGGGCCAGCGGCGGGGCATCGGCAACCACCCGCCGGCAGAAGGTGTCCAGCGCGGCCGGGTCACCCTCGACCTCGGCGACCACACCGTTGGCGTCGTTCCAGACGGCGCCCGCCAGGTCCAGCGTCGTCGCCAGGGAGTAGACGTGGGGGCGGAAGCCGACACCCTGCACGACACCGCGGATCGCCACCCGGCGGCGTTCGAGTCGTATGACGACCGGCATCCGTAGACCCCATGGGCTCGCTCTGATCCGACTGGCAACGGCCTGCGGGCGTTGAACGGGGTCTGGGCTCAAGTCCGGCGGCCGACCTTGTGACCGGTCGGCAACACCTAGCTCTTGCAATCTACGACTGACGGACTCCGGGCGCTAGGGATGACCGGCTTTCAGTTGACGGGCGTTGGTGTTCGAGAGCTTCGCTGGACCATCGCCCACAGCGCCACGGCGAGCAGCAGGTAGCAGAGGTAGCCGAGCACCCACGACCGCAGGCTCCATCCGACGTCGTCCCAGGCGTAGGGAGTGGGCATGAGGACGACGAAGAAGGCGATCAGGCCGAAGGCATAGCACAGCGCCCACGTCCTCTTGCTCCACTCGAACACATGGCCACCCGGCAGACCGGGCACGGGGAACAGGGCGATGGGAAGAGCCGCCAGACCCGCCACAGCGGCAGCGGCGAGGCTCTCGGAGACGAAGACTCCGGCGGCCCCGGTGGGATGGTCGAGGATCCCGTACAGCACCCAGGCGAGGATGCCGACGGCCGCACCGTAGCCCTGAGCCGTGAGTGCGGAGCGAGCCTCCCCGGCCGACCCTGCCAGAGTCGCGAACGTCACGCCCGCAACCAGCCCGAAGACGATGCCGGGCTCGAAGCCGGTGACGCGGGTGAACACCACCGCCAGGACCACGATCACCAGGGTGGCGGGCTTGAACGTGTACGACGCGGCCGCTCCGGGCGCGAATCTCCGAACCGCCCACACCGTGACCGCCCACCCCAGGACGACCTCGACGAAGAACGAGACCATCACGGACAGCATCGTCCGCACGGATCCAGCGTTGAGCCCTAGCTCCGGGTCGACGAACGCCGAGATCACCCCGGCGGCCAGCACGCCGCCGGCGGCGAACCACCATCGGCCGTCGGTTGCCTTGGTTGGTTCAGGATCTCGTCTCCGTCGGCGTTGCCACCACTCGGAGAACCGGTCGGCGCCGGTCTCTGTCGCCGAGTTCAGCAGGGTCGTGGGGAAGGCGACCAGCAGGACCAGGACCACCGTCAGAGCGATGCCGACCAGCGCGTTTCCGGGTTCGACGTCCGCAGGAGCCGGGAGGCTGGTGAGCACACTCGGTGCGTCCCATCGCCCGGTCGAGAGCTCGGACGTGGACGACTCGTCGGAACCGGCTGACTCGTCCGACTCGGCTCCCTCGTCTCCCTCGTCTGAGTCACCTGCAGACGACCCTCCGTCCGGCGACGCGTCCTGCGTCGGAACGGCCGGGGTCGTCGGCGCCGGCTCGGTCGGGGCGGGGCGGCTCCCGGTGAAGACGATGTGCACGTCGTTGTAGCGGCAGCCGGACAACGAGCCCTTCGACTGGGTCCAGTCCACGACGAGATCGGTCGCGGTCAAGGTCACGTCGATCGACTGGGCGCCGTGTGTGGAGGCGATGTCGCCGGGGCACGCCGGACTCACCGCGATGTGTTCGGTCTCACCGCTGACCGTGAGTGACTTCGGACCGTTGATGAAGGTCGCGAGCTGGGGAGTCTTGACCTCGCAGACATCGCCGCTGCAGGTGACCCGGATCGACCCGGCTGTTCCGTTGAGGCACGGGAAGTCTGGGTTGCACTGCGAGACCTCCCAGGTGCCCTCGTAGGTTCGGCTGTCGTCATCCGCCGCTGCGGGCCCCGCGATGGACGCTGCACCAAGGGTCACCAGCAGGATCAGCAGGCCCCACACTCGCCGTCGCACCGCCGTACTCAAGCATGGCGACCAACGAGGCGTGGTCGAATCGCTGTGAAAGGACGTCCGGCGGAGCGACGTGGTCCGCGGGACGGCTCAGGCGGCAGGGGGCGGCGACCCGAAGCGGCGTACCTCCTGCGGCCACCCGCAGCCCTCGGCGACCTTTCCGGCCCACATCTTGGCTTCCTCGTCGTCGGACACGGACACCACGCAGAAGCCGCCGAGCCACTCCTTCGTCTCGACGTACGGGCCGTCGGTGACGGAGATCTCGCCGCTGGTCGCGTCGGCGGCGTAGACGGGGGCATCCTCCTCCAGCCCTCCGCCGAACACCCAGACGCCGGCCCGCCTCATCTCGTTGACGACGGCCATCGACGGTTCGACGCGGCCGCGGAACCACTCCTCGGGGTGGTCGCCGACCCACTGCTGGTTGAAGTAGATGAGGTACTCGGGCATGGCTGCTCCTTCTGCTCGCGGCGGACCCCGGCGGTCAGCCTCACCTTCTCCACGAACGGAGAGAGCCCGATCCGACAGTGGGTCGAAACCTATTCGCCAGCGGGGAACGGAACGCCGGTGTTGGCGTGGCAGCGGTAGCCGTAGGGGTTCTTGTGGAGGTACTGCTGGTGGTGCGCCTCGGCGTAGTGATAGCTCCCCGCGGGGTTGATCTCCGTGGTGATCTCGCCGTAGCCGCGGCGGGCGATCTCGTCGCCGTAGATCTTGGTCAGCTCGCGGGCGGTCTGCTCCTGCTCGGGCGAGTGGAAGTAGATCGCGGAGCGGTACTGGGTGCCGACGTCGTTGCCCTGGCGCATGCCCTGGGTCGGGTCGTGCACCTCGAAGAACTTCTTGACCAGGTCGGCGAAGGACACCCGATCGGGGTCGAAGACGATCCGGACCGCCTCCGTGTGCCCGGTGCGGCCGCTGCAGACCTCCTCGTACGTCGGGTTCGGCGTGGTGCCGCCCGCGTAGCCCACCGACGTCGACCAGACGCCGGGCACCTGCCAGTAGATCTCCTCCGCGCCCCAGAAGCAGCCGAGGCCGAACTCGGCGACCTCGAGGCCGTCGGGCACGTCGTCGGTGACGAGCGGCGCGTTGAGCACCGCGTGCTTCTCAGGCAGGTGGAAGGCGGGCTCGGTGCG
Source organism: uncultured Actinomycetota bacterium (assembly GCA_963766035.1). Lineage (GTDB taxonomy): Bacteria > Actinomycetota > Actinomycetes > Propionibacteriales > Nocardioidaceae > Nocardioides. The sequence continues at coordinate 99,920 of CAVXYP010000009.1, forward strand.
CCCCGGAAGAGCTTCGGCAGGGTCGACCATCTCGGACTTGCGACGGGAGAGGAACATGCCTTTCAGTCTCTCCCCACGCGCAAGCGTTACACCAGGGTTTGCAGGCTCCTCGTTGTGTCCACGCGCCCTCAACCACCTTGGGTGCCGTGCGCGGCGCACCACGCGTCGCGCGGGGCAGGGTCGCCGATGCCGAACACCTGTCGGATCAGCAGCGCCTGGAGTGCGGCGTACGTCTCGATCTGCCGCTGCGCGACCTCCCGCTGGGCCGCGGTGCTGGCCAGCGCGAGCAGCTCGGCGTGCCGCCACACCATCTCCCGCCAGCCGCGCATGATCAGGCCCGCGGCCGTCTCCTCGATGGTGCCGGCATCGATGTCGTCGAAGGCCGGGTCGAAGCGCTTGGCCTCTTCCGCGAACACCGGCGAGTAGAGACTGTCGAGCCGCTGGTTGTAGCGGTTGTGGTCGGCCTTGTGGCTGGTGCCGTCGGGCGCCGTGAGGCCGACCTTCGCGATCACGTAGGGGAAGTCACGGTTGATGTGCGCGTTCATAGCGAGCATGAAGTTGCCGAGCCCGCTCACCGCCCGGTCCTCCTCGGCCTGGAGCGCGATCCGCCAGGCGCCTGGGATCTTGGCGCGCCGGCCGCTCTCCCAGCGGCTGGTGGTCTGGAAGTAGAGGTCCGCGAAGACGGTGTCGACCCGGTTGAGCCACTTCGGGTCGTCGAAGTACCCGGATCGCACCGCCTTGCGGACGTTCTCGGTCACCCGCAGGTAGGCGAGCGAGAAGATCACGCTGTGCTCGCAGGAATGCGCGAGGCCGTCCAGTCGCACCCGCATCCGGTCGATCACGCGGTCGATGCAACGGCCGCTGCCGGAGCGGCACAGGTCGCCGGCGTACGCCGCGCCCGGCACGGGCAACGGCGGCAGCAACCCGATGAGCGTGTCGAGCGGCGGCAGCACCAGGCCGCGGATCGGGTCCGGGTCGGGCGGCACCGGGTCGTCGGCGGCTGCCGGCGCGAACGACGCGACGGCGAGCACGAGGGCGACGATGGACCCGAGGGCAGCGCGATACAAGGAGCTCACATCGAGGTCCAACGAGAACGAGTTCCAACGGCTACGAACGGGTACGGCGCCCTGCCGGCCCTGCGGGCGTCGTGAGTAGGCTCGCCCGGTGAGCCAAGAGCACCGCAGCAAGAGCGGTTTCGAGACCCGCGCCATCCATGCGGGCTACGAGCCGGACCCGACGACAGGGGCGGTCATCCCGCCCATCTACGCGACCTCCACCTACAAGCAGGACGGGGTGGGTGGGCTGCGCGGCGGCTATGAGTACAGCCGCAGCGCCAACCCGACCCGCACTGCTCTCGAGGGCGCGTTGGCGGCGGTCGAGGAGGGGGAGCGCGGGTTCGCGTTCGCCTCCGGCCTGGCAGCCGAGGACACCCTGCTGCGGGCCCTGTGCAAGCCCGGCGACCACGTGGTCATCCCTGACGACGCGTACGGCGGCACCTTCCGGCTCTTCGACAAGGTCGGGGTGCCGTGGGGCCTGACCCACAGCCCGGCTCCGGTCGACGACGTCGACGCCGTGCGGGCCGCGATCCGGCCGGGCGTGACGACGCTGGTCTGGGTCGAGACGCCCACCAACCCGCTGCTGTCGATCGGGGACATCGAGGCGCTCGCGGCCGTCGCGCACGAGGCCGGGGCCCTGCTCGTCGTCGACAACACGTTCGCGTCGCCCTACCTCCAGCAGCCGCTCACCCTGGGAGCCGACGTCGTGGTGCACAGCACGACCAAGTACGTCGGCGGCCACTCCGACGTCGTCGGCGGCGCCCTCGTCGTGCGTGACCACGACGTGGCCGAGAAGGTCGGCTTCCACCAGAACGCGATGGGTGCGGTGCCCGGTCCGTTCGACTCGTTCCTCACCCACCGCGGGCTCAAGACGCTGGCCGTCCGGATGGACCGGCACTGCGACAACGCCGAGCGGGTCGCCGACTTCCTCACCAGCCACCCCAAGGTCGGCGAAGTGATCTACCCGGGCCTCGAGACCCACCCCGGGCACGCCGTCGCGCAGCGGCAGATGAAGCGCTTCGGCGGGATGGTGTCGTTCCGGTGCGCCGGCGGCGAGGAGGCCGCGCTCCAGGTGTGCGAGCGCACCGAGGTGTTCATCCTCGGCGAGTCGCTCGGCGGGGTCGAGTCGCTCGTCGAGCACCCGGGCCGGATGACGCATGCGAGCGTCGCCGGCACCGACCTCGAGGTCCCGGCCGACCTGGTGCGGCTCAGTGTCGGCATCGAGACCGCCGACGACCTGATCGCGGACCTCGAACAAGCACTTGACTGAGCCCGCGTCCGACGTGGTTCTGTGCGTCGACGTCGGCTCCACCTACACCAAGGCGCTGCTCGTCGACCTCGGCGAGGCCCGGGTCATCGCCACGACCGACCGGCCGACGTTCGGCACGAACGACGTCCTCGACGCGATCGCGCGCTGCCGAGCTGACCTCGAAGCTGTCGATCCCCGAGCGGCCGAGGCCGACGTGCTGGCGTGCTCGAGCGCGGGTGGGGGACTGCGGGTCGCGGTGGTCGGCTACGAGGCGCTCGTGACCGCCGAGGCGGGCCGCCGGGTGGCCTTGTCGAGCGGGGGAAAGGTGGTCGGGGTTATCGCGGCCGCCGGGCTCGAGTTCGACGAGGTGGTTTCGAGGCTCGCTGCGCTCGCACCTCAACCACCGGAGGAGCCGCAGGAGGAGCCGCTGGTTGAGGTGCGACGAGCGCAGCGAGGAGCCTCGAAACCAAGGCAGCCCGGCGTCGACCTGGTGCTGCTGACCGGCGGCACCGACGGCGGCAACCACGCCGCGCTCGTCGACGCCGCGCGGGCGATCGCGGGATCGGGGTTCGACGGGCCGGTGGTGGTCGCCGGCAACGTCGACGTGCGCGACCAGGTCGCGGAGATCCTCGCCGGCCAGCCGCACGTGCTCGCGGACAACGCGGTGCCCCGGATCGGGGTGCTCGCGCCCGAGAGCGCCCGGGGGGCGGTGCGCGCACAGTTCCTGCAGCACGTGATCGCGGGCAAGGGCCTCACCGCGCGGGGCGCCGACCTGGCGCGTCTGGTCCAGGGACCGACCCCGGACATCGTGCTCGCCGGCGTCGAGATGCTGGCCTACGGGCTCGACGAGGCGCGCCCCGGGATCGGCGACGTCGCCGTCGTCGACGTCGGCGGCGCCACCACCGACGTCTACTCCGTGGTCACGCTGGACGCCGAGCGCTCGGACGACGGGCTCGCGCACGAGGTGGTCGCACCCACCTCGGCCACGAGGACCGTCGAGGCCGATCTCGGCATGCGCGAGTCGGCCGGACTGCCCGGCTCGTTCGTCCCGATGACCGACGAGGAGTACGCCGCCGACGAGGAGATCGCGCGCACCGCGGCCGCGACCGCCGTACGGCGCCACGCCGGCCGGTCCCGCGTCGTGCTCTCGCCCGACGGGCGGGTCGTCGAGCGCAGCGGCGTCGACCTGCGGGAAGTGGCGCTCGTGATCGGCAGCGGCGGGGTGCTGCGGCACGGGCAGCCGGGGGTCGCGGAGCGGGTGCTCGGCGGGCTGGTGACGGCCGACGACCCCGAGGGCTGGCAGCTGCCGGCGCAGGCGCGGATCATCGTCGACGAGCAGTACACCCTGGTGGCGGTCGGGCTGCTCGCCCGGCGCCATCCCGATGTCGCCTATCGACTGGCGATGTCCCTCGCTACGGTGGCCCCGTGACTGACGAAGCGCCCGTCGACGAGCAGGGTGAGGACGTCGACGAGCCCGTCGAGCAGGAGCCGGACGAGCATCGGCACCGACCCCGCTTTCCGCGGCGTCGCCGAACGGGCGACGGAGAGCCGTCACGATGCTGACGACGCGGACCACGAGAGCGTCGAGAGCGTGCTGCAGCGGTTCGCGCACCAGTGGGCGCTGGTGCGCGAGGAGCGTCGCGGTGGTCCGGCGCCGCTCGCGACCGGCCCGTCCCGCCTCGGCCGGGCCGAGGTGCCGTGGGGCCTGGACCTGGCGGCCGCCTGGGCCTGGCGCCTGCTGGTCATCGCGGCGGCCGGCTATCTGGTGCTCTGGCTGGTCGGCTTCTTCGCCCTGGTCACCATCCCGCTCGCGGTCGCCCTTCTGATCAGCGCCCTGGCCTGGCCGCTGGTCCACCTGCTGACCCGCCTCCAGGTGCCGAAAGGGATCGCCGCGCTGCTCGTCGTCATCGGCGGCGTCGCAGGGGTCGTTGCACTGCTGACCTTCGCCGGCCAGCAGGTCGCCAGCGGTGCGGCGGACCTTGCCGACTCCACCGTGCAGGGGCTCGAGGAGGTCCGGACCTGGTTGCGTGACGGCCCCGTCCACGCCAGCGACTCGCAGATCAACGACTGGATCGGGAACGCCCAGGACATGATCACCGAGCGCTCCCGGGACGGTGAGATCCTCGGTCGCGTCACCGAGGTCGGGACGGCCGTGGGCCACATCGTGGCGGGCTTCTTCATCATCTTGTTCGCGACCTACTTCTTCCTCGCCGACGGCGACCGGATCTGGGCGTGGGTGGTGCGGCTCGCTCCCCGTGTTGCCCGTGAGCGCGTCGACAGCTCCGGGCGGGTCGCTTGGCTCTCGCTGGTCCAGTTCGTGCGCGCGACGGTGATCGTCGCGGCGACCGACGCGATCGGCGTGATGATCGGTGCCGCGGTGCTCAACGTGCCGTTCGTCCTGGCGATCGGAGTGCTGGTCTTCCTCGGCGCCTTCGTGCCGCTCATCGGTGCCACGATCGCCGGGACCGTGGCGGTCCTGGTCGCGCTCGTCGACCAGGGGCCGGTGACCGCGCTGATCATGATGGCGGTCCTCATCGGCGTGCAGCAGCTCGAGGGTCACGTGCTCCAGCCGTTCCTGCTCGGCCGCTGGGTGGCGCTGCACCCGTTGGGGGTCATCTTGGCGATCGGGTGCGGCGTGCTCGTGGCCGGCGTGGTCGGAGCGCTGGTGGCGGTCCCCCTCGCCGCGGCCGGCAACGCCGTCGTCCTCCATCTCGCGGAGCTCGCGCAGATGCCGATGGAGGACGCGGCCGAGGAGCTGGAGGACGATGTGATCGACACCGGACACCACGAGGACGACGATGCCTGAGCAGACAGTGACCCTGGCCGACATCGAGGCCGCGCGCCCGCTGGTCGACGCCAGCGCCGTGCCGACGCCGATGCTGGAGTCGCGCTGGCTCTCCGGGGTTGCCGGGATGCCGGTCTACCTCAAGTGCGAGAACCTCCAGCGCACCGGCTCCTTCAAGATCCGCGGCGCCTCGGTCCGGATCGCCCGGCTCTCGGACGAGGAGCGAGCCCGCGGCGTCGTCGCGGCGTCGGCCGGCAACCACGCCCAGGGCGTGGCGCTGGCGGCGCAGCAGCTCGGCATCGCCTGCACCGTCTTCATGCCCGACGGGGCGCCGATCCCCAAGGTGCGTGCGACGCTCGGCTACGGCGCCGAGGTCCGGTTCGCACCGGGTGTGCTCGAGGACTGCCTGGCCTCGGCGCGGACGTTCGAGGAGGAGACCGGCGCGGTCCTGATCCACCCGTTCGACCACACCGACATCGTCGCGGGCCAGGGCAGCCTCGGGCTGGAGATCATCGAGCAGGTGCCCGACGCCGCGACGGTCGTCGTACCCACCGGTGGCGGCGGTCTGCTCGGCGGGGTGGCGATCGCCGTCAAGGCGCTGCGCCCGGACGTGCGGGTCGTCGGCGTCCAGGCGGCCGGTGCCGCGGCGTTCCCGCCATCCCTCGCCGGGGGACACCCGATCCGGCTTGCCCAGATGGCGACGATGGCCGACGGCATCGCGGTCGGCCAGCCGGGCGAGCTGACCTACCGCCTGGTGCGGGAGTACGTCGACGAGATCCTCACGGTCTCCGAGGAGTCGCTCTCGCGCGCGCTGCTCGCCCTGGTCGAGCGCGAGAAGCTGGTGGTCGAGCCGGCCGGCGCGGCTGCCGCGGCGGCGCTCTGCGAGGAGCCCGACCGCTTCACCGGCCCGATCGTCGTGGTCCTGTCCGGCGGCAACGTCGACCCGCTCCTGCTGGGCAAGGTGATCCGGCACGGCATGGCCGCCGCCCGTCGCTACCTCAACCTGCAGGTCACGTTGCCCGACCTGCCCGGCGGCCTGGCACAGATGCTGACCCAGATCGGCGAAGCCGGCGCCAACGTCATCGAGGTCGCGCACGAGCGGATCTCACCGAGCCTGATGCTCGACGAGGTCGACGTGCACGTCCAGCTGGAGACCCGCGGCGAGCCGCACGCGGAGGCGGTCATCGCCCGGCTCCGCGAGCACGGCTACACCGTGGTCGACCGCGGATGAGCCGCGACGGCTGACGGGGTCAGCCAAGCCGGCAGCGCGGCGGGAGGCGACCTTCGAAAGCTTGCTTTCTCCACCTGTCGCCGAAGACGCGCTCGGCCAATCAAACGCCGAAGGGTGTGGCGTCGAGGATGACGACCTCGAGCTGCTTGCCGTTGGGTGCCTCGTAGCTGACCGTCTCGCCCACCTTGTGGCCGATGATCGCGCCGCCGAGCGGCGACTGCGGGGAGTAGACGGTGAGGCCCTCGGGCTCGATCTCGCGGGCGCCGAGGAGGAAGGTCTCGGCGTCGTCGTCGGCATCGCCCTCGAACTTGTAGGTCACGACCATGCCGGGCTCGACCACGCCGTCGTCGGCGGGGGTCTCGCCGACCTCGGCCTTGCGCAGCATGTCCTCGAGCTGGCGGATCCGGAGCTCGATCCGGCCCTGCTCGTCCTTGGCGGCGTGGTAGCCGCCGTTCTCCTTGAGGTCACCCTCGTCCCGCGCCGAGCTGATCCGGGCCACGATCTCCGCCCGCTGCGGACCCTTGAGGTCCTCAAGCTCCGCGTGGAGCTTGTCGTAGGCGTCCTGGGTGAGCCAGATCGTCTGGTCGGTCTGCGTCATCGGGTGCTCCTGGATAGGCGAAACTTGTCGTGCGTGCTGGGTGCTGACTAGGTCCGGATCGTCGCGCCCGCTCTGGTGCGGGTACCCGTTCGGCCGGGATGGCGTTCGGTCGGGTGAGGCGCCCCGACTCGGTGCCGGACAGACCGCCGAGTTTACCAAATCGGGGGCGCCGCACACGATTTCAGCGTGGACGCGGCTGGTCCTCGGCGGTGCACCCGATGTTCTCGACGGCCGTCGCCCGCCGCGAGGTGGCGATCTTGACGGGGTAGTCGGGCCCGCCGCCAGGATCGGGCTCGAACGTCAGTTCGCCGACGACCTCCTTGTCGGACGCGATCGCCCGCACCGAGCAGTCCGCGTCGACCGGATCGTCGCCCCAGTGCACCCGGATCACGGCGGTCGCCTCGTGGTCGTCGACGATCTCCGAAGTGATCAGCTCGGACGACACCGGAGGGTCCGACTGGACGACCGTGATCCAGGTCCACAGCGCCCCGAGGGCGACCACCGTGACCACCACCAGACCGAGGAGCACGGGCCGGCGCCAGCGCGGCGGCGCGCCGTACCGCTCGGGCAGGGAATGGCTGTGCACCGTCACCGGTTCATGCTCGCATGGCCGGGACTCCTACCATTTCCCGCATGCCCACCGTCGAGACTCCAGCAGCGCCCCGGCGCGACGGCCTGCGCCTGCTGCATGTGCATGCGCACCCCGACGACGAGTCGAGCAAGGGCGCGGCTTCGACGGCGCGCTACGTCGCCGAGGGAGTGGACGTCCACGTCGTCACCTGCACCGGCGGTGAGCGGGGCTCGATCCTCAATCCGAAGATGGACCGTCCGGGCATCCTGGAGAACATCCACGAGATCCGTCGGCAGGAGATGGAGCGGGCCCGCGACATCCTCGGGGTCACCCAGGACTGGCTCGGCTTCATCGACTCCGGGTGGCCGGAGGGCGACCCGAAGCCCCCGCTGCCCGAGGGTTGTTTCGGGCTGGTGCCGCTCGAGGAGGCGGCCGTGCCGCTGATCCGGCTGGTGCGCACCTTCCGACCGCAGGTGATGACGACCTACGACGAGAACGGCGGCTATCCGCACCCCGACCACATCAAGTGCCACGAGGTGTCGGTGTTCGCGTTCGAGAAGGCCGGTGATGCGTCGTACGCCCCCGAGCTCGGAGAGGCCTGGCAGGTCAGCAAGCTCTACTACCACCACGGCTTCAACCGCCCGAGGATGATGGCGATCCACGAGGCGATGCTGGAGCACGGGCTGGAGTCGCCCTACGCCGATCGCCTGGAGCAGTGGAAGATCGACCCCGAGTGGGACGCCCGCATCACGACCCGGGTGCCGTGCGGCGACTACTTCGGGGTGCGTGACCAGGCGCTGCTGGCGCACGCGACCCAGATCGACCCGGACGGCCCCTGGTTCTCGGTGCCGCGTGAGCTGCAGCAGACGGTGTGGCCGACCGAGGACTACGAGCTGGTGACCAGCCACGTCCCCACCGAGCTGCCCGAGGACGACCTGTTCGCGGGCGTCGAGGTGCTGGCCTGAATCCCCGGGTGGGACAATGGCCGCATGGTTGCCGATCTCCTGACCACCCTCCTCGCGGCCGCGGACGAGACGCCGGCCGACAACAGCGTCGTGGCCGGTCCGATCGGCTTCGCCATCTTCATCGGTCTCTGCATCGCCGTCGCGTTCCTCGGCTTCAGCCTCAACAAGCACCTCAAGAAGGCGCACCGCGCCGCTGACGAGGGCGTCTACGGCGACCCGCCCGCCGTCGCGAAGGCCGACGCCGACGAACCCACGAGCGAGTAGGCCGTGGTCGGCGTCGACCAGCTCCTCGGCTTCGGCGTGGCCGCGCTGATCCTGATCGTGATTCCCGGTCCCAGCGTCGTCTTCGTGGTCGGCCGTGCCGTCTCCTACGGTCAGCGGGTCGCGCTGGCGAGCGTCGCCGGCAACACCGCCGGACTGTTCCTGGTGATGACGCTGGTCGCGGTCGGGCTCGGCACCATCGTCGCCGAGTCGATCGCCGTCTTCACGGTCATCAAGCTGGTCGGCGCCGCCTACCTGGTCTGGCTCGGCATCCAGGCACTACGGCACCGCCGCGAGATGCAGCTCGACACCGCGGCGCCACGCACGCTGCTGTCGTGGCGCACCGCGATCCGGCAGGGCTTCGTGGTGGGCATCAGCAATCCGAAGGGATTCTTGATCTTCGCGGCGCTGCTGCCGCCGTTCGTCGATCCCGAGCGCAGCGCGGTGCCGGTCCAGCTGTTCGTCCTCGGATCCCTCGCGGTCGTGCTGGGACTGGCCTGCGACACGGTGTGGGCGGTCGTCGCCGGCCGTGCCCGTGAGTGGTTCGCGGGGTCGCCGGGGCGGGGGAGTGCGCTCGGCGCGATCGGCGGCACGTCGATGATCGGCCTCGGCATCGGGATGGCGCTCACCGGTCAGGAGAGCAGGTAGCCGCCCACCAGCGCGACGATCTCGTCGAGGAACTCGTCTCTTGAGATCGCCGGCTGGTCGAGCACCCACCGGACGGCGAGATTCTCGATCGCGAGCACGATCATCCACGCCGCGGTCGCGGGGTCCGGTCGCCTGCTGGTCTCCGGCCGGGCGGCGAGGTACGCCGTGGAGAGGTCGCGCACCCGTCGCTCCAGGGAGCTCAGCCGCGCGCGGTTGCGAGTGATCGGCAGCTCTTCCGCGACCACCCGCATGAGCGCGCGGTCGGACTCCAGTGCGGCGAGCAGCGCGTCGGCGATGTCCCGCACCAGCTTCGGTCCGATGCCGGTGATCCGGTCGGAGAGTGACGCCGCGACCTGCTCGGCCACCGTCTCCCAGTAGCGGTCGACCACCACGTCGAGGATCGCCGCCTTGTCGGGGAAGTACTGGTAGAGCGACCCGGGACTGACGCCGGCTGCCGCGGCGACCCGGTTGGTCGAGAAGGCGTCGTACCCATCGGTGACCAGCACCTCGCGACCGGCCGCGATGATCCGCTCGACCATGTCGCGAGAGCGCGCCTGCCGGGGTGTCTTCCGCATGATGCGAATTTGTATGCGAGTGATCGCTCGCGTAACAATGGAGGTATGACGGCACTGGAGCGCGAGGCATTCCCCGTCGGCGCCTACCCGACCCGGTTCCGGGAAGCGGAGGCGCGGGGAGCCGCGATGGGTCGGCCGTTGCGCGTGATGGGCCGGGTCCGCGGCGCCCTCGACGAGGACCTGATGGACCGGATCGGTCGGGCGTTCGGCGAGCGCGACGAGCCCGGCGCCAGGCTGGCGGAAGCGATCAGGATGCGAGCGGGCCAGCCGGGACGAGTCACCCACGAGCAGCTGCGTACGGCGCTCGCGGGCGGGATCGCCGCCGTACCCGACCCGCCGGAGGCGCTGGCCGACTTCTGCGCCGAGGTCGAGCGGGTCCCCGACTGGGTCGACTGGGACCTGCTGGACGAGGGTGCGTTGGTGTCGCGGCGGCTCGGCCAGAACGCCGCGGACGTCCTCACCCAGCTCTCGCTGATCGGCGGCTATCGCTTCGGTGGGCCGCCCGACCTCCTCCTCGCGACCGGCGGACTGGTCGGCGACAGCACCCGGCGCCGCCTCGGCGAGACCCAGAAGTGGGTCGTCGAGCTGACCCGGCCCGGGTCGCTGCGCCCGCCGGGTCACGAGGGGCCGGGACGGCCCGGCGGCGAGGCCTGGCGGCTCACCGTCCACGTCCGCGCCATGCACGCCCTCGTGAACGCCGCGTTCGAGCCGCGCTGGGACTCCGCGCGGTGGGGTCTGCCGATCAACCAGGCCGACCAGGCGTCGACCCTGATGCTCTTCGACGGCATCCTGATCATCGGCAGCCGCGGGCTGGGGGTGCGGATCAGCCGGCGAGAGTCGCGAGCGCTGATGCACCTGTGGAAGTACGTCGGCTGGCTCATGGGCGTCGACCCCGTCTTCCTTGTCGACGACGAGTGGGAGCGGCACCGGCAGGCCTACCACGTGCTGCTCGCCCAGGCCGACATCTCCGAGGCCGGACCCCAGCTCGCCCGGTCGATCGTGGCGGCCCAGCGCCAGCGTCGCTACCCCGGCTGGCCGAACCGGCTCCAGCGGGCGCGCGGGCGCTACGAGCAGGAGCGGCTGCTCAGCATGCTGACGACCTTCCTCGGTCCGACCAGCATGCGCGACCTCGGCCTCCCGCTGCGCCCACCGTGGGCCCACCTCTACATCGTCGCCCTCAACACGATCCGCTACCGCCTGCTCGGCCGGACGGCGTGGGGCCGGCGCCGGCTCCTCGCCTGGGGAGACCGGGTCAGCCAGGGCATCCTCGACAGCCATTTCCTCGACGAGGCCGAAGCGGTCGGCGAGCTGCCGGTCTGACGTCGAATCGGGAAGAAGCGCCTGGCGAACCGGCCGGACTCGACAGGCATTTTCCCCCGATTCGAGGAGGTGTCGACGGGCTGTGGCAGATTCGTCCCGTGCCCGACCGACCCGACGTCCCACTCGACTGGGTCGAGCGGCTGCGTGCCGTGCTGGACGGGTTCCCGGAGTGCTGCGAGGAGTCCGCGTGGACCGGCGTGCGGTGGCGGGTGGGCCAGGCGACGGTCGCCCACGTCTTCGGCGGCGAGGACCAGCTTTTCCGGATCACCTTCCGGGCCGAGCCCGATGAGGTGCTGGCGTTCCAGCACCTGGGTGCGCCGTACTTCAAGGGCGAGTGGGGCGGCAACGTCGTCGGCATCCTCGTGGACGAGGACACCGACTGGGCCGAGCTGACCGAGCTGCTGACCGACTCCTACTGCCTGCAGGCGCCGCAGCGGCTGGCCGCGCTGGTCGAGCGGCCGGGGGCGTGACGGACCTGCAGAGTCAGCCGTAGGTGTAGAACCCACGCCCGGTCTTGCGACCGAGCAGGCCCGCGTCGACCATGCGCGCGAGCAGCGGCGGGGGAGCGTAGAGCGGCTCCTTGAACTCCTCGTAGAGCGACTCCGCGACCGCCTTGGTGGTGTCGAGGCCGATCAGGTCGGCCAGCGCGAGCGGTCCCTGCGGGTGGGCGGCGCCGAGCACCAGGCCGTGGTCGATGTCCTCGGCCGTCGCGAAGCCTGACTCCATCATCCGGATCGCCGAGAGGATGAACGGGATCAGCAGGGCGTTGACCACGAAGCCGGCCCGGTCCTGGCAGAGGATCGCCTGCTTGCCGAGTCCCTGCTCGACGAACGCTCGCGACCGGGCTGTCGTCGCCTCTGCGGTCATCAGGCTCGGCACCAGCTCGACCAGCTTGAGCACGGGCACCGGGTTGAAGAAGTGGATGCCGAGCACCTGCTGCGGCCGCTGGGTCGCGACGGCCAGCTTCATGATCGGGATCGAGGAGGTGTTGGACGCGAGGATCGCGTCGGGGCCGGCGATCTTGTCGAGCCGCGCGAACAGGTCGATCTTGGCCTCCTCGTTCTCGACGATCGCCTCGATCACCAGGTCGCGGTCGGCGAGCTCGTCGAAGTCGCTGGCCACGCGGACCTGCGCCAGCACCTCGTCGGGGTGGAGGATCTTGCCGCGCTCGGCCGCGCGTCGTACGGACTTCTCGATCCGCGCCCGCGCCGCGTCGGCCGCGGGGGTGTCCGCCTCGACGACGAGTACGTCGCGACCGGCCCGGGCGCAGACCTCCGCGATGCCCGATCCCATCAGGCCGCCGCCCACCACGCCGATCCGCGGCATGCCGCCGCCCGTCCCGCTCGTCTCCGTCATGGCGGCAACGGTATTACCAGCCGGTCGGTCAGCAAATCGCCGGGCCCGTGAGCTGGGGGATCAAGATGCGGCGAATTGCTGACGCGGAAGTCGGGTCTTAGCCGGAGCGTCACGGTCCGCAAGCACTCCCCGTGACTCCCCGGAGAAGCTGATGAGCGTCCAGATCCGGCCCCGCAGTCCCCGTCTCGCCCTCGCTGCCGTCGCAGCGGCCACAGCGGTCGGCGTCGCCGCCGTGCTCGCGACGACGACTGCGCCGGCCGACGCCCTCACTCGCTGCAACCTCCCTCCGGACCCGGGCTGTCCTCGCCCCGTCCTCGCCGTCCATGCCGCCGTCCATGCCGCCGTCCGATGCCGCTCGCCGACGGCGTCACCTGCGGCTTCCAGGGCGACACGGTCGAGACGGGCACCGTCGTCATCGAGCCGAGCTGCGACCTCGTCCGGCGCCATTGAGGAGCAGCCGTGAGCATCAGCGTCGACCTGCGTGCGGGACTCGGCGTTGCCTGGGACGATCCGTGCATGGCTCGGGTGCGCAGTCGGGAGATGATCGGTCGCGACCGCGAGCTGGGTCTGCTCCTCGACCTCGCTGCCCAGGCCCGCAGGGGCGAGCCGCGGCTGGCCTTGGTGACCGGCGAGGCGGGCATCGGCAAGACCCGCCTGGCGCAGGAGTTCGCCGCGCGCGTCGAGGACGGTCTCGTCATCACGGGTCACGGCGTGGATGTGGCGACCGGCGACGTGCCGTTCGGGGTCTTGGCGGACACCCTGGCTGATCTGCTGCGGAAGCAGGGCGAAGAGATCATCAGCGATGACGAACGCAGGCTGCTCGCCCCGCTGCTGCCCGGTGCCGCCAGCGCCGGCTCGGATCCGGCCCGGCTGCTGGCCGGTGCCGCGTCGGTCTTCGGGCGGCTCGCCACTGACCGGCTGGTGTGCTGGGTGGTCGAGGACCTGCAATGGGCCGATGACGCGACCCGGGACCTGGTCAGCGTCCTCGGCCGCCGTGAGGTCGGCCGGGTGCTGGTCGTCGCAACGGTCCGCATCGGGGGGCTGGGCGAAGAGCACGCCGACCCGGCGTTCGTGACCTACCTCGACAGCCTGGTCCGGCTGTCGTCGGCCGAGCCTGTCCCCTTGCACCGGCTCGGTGCCGACGACGTACGTCGTCAGCTGGCCGACCTGCTCGACGACCCGCTCCCACCGAGCGTGGTGAGTCAGATCGTCGACATCGGCGACGGCATCCCGTTCGTGGTCGAGGAGCTGGCGGCGGCTCGCGGCCGACCCGGCCTGAGCAGTTTGGCGGCGGTGGCCGAAGCGCGCCTCGGATCACTGTCGGCAGGTGCGCGGCGGCTGGTCGAGGCGGCGGCGCTCGGCGACGGGCAGCTGGTCTGGCCACTCCTCGAGGATGTCGTGGATCTGGCGCCAGAGGAGCTGGACGAGGCGGTGCTCGGCGCGGTGCGAGCCGGAATCCTCGAGGAGACGCCGACCCATGATGGCGTGCGGTTCCGGCACGCGCTGCTCCGCGATGCGGCCGACCGGTCGATTCCCCCGGCCGCCCGTCGCGGGTGGCACCGTCGTTGGGCCCAGGCGATCACCGACCGGCCAGGTGTTCTCCCCGCTGACCCCGCCCTGATGGCAGTAGCCAACCACTGGCACTACGCGGGCGACCTCGAACGGGAGGCGGTTGCCGCGTTGGCAGCGATCGAGCCCGCGCGCAGGACGGGAGGTGGGGCAGAGGAGTTGCGCACCTGGGAGCGGCTCGTCGAGCTCTGGCCGCACGCTGCCCAGGTGATGGAGCCGGCCGGCATCACCCACCACCTGATCGTCGCTCGCATTCTTCGGCTGGCGCTCTCGCTCGGCGCGACACCCGAAACCTTGCACCGCGTCGACCGGTTGGAGGAGGCAGTGATCGACGACCTCGAGCGCGCAGCGATCGAGATCCGCCGGTCCTTGCTCAACCAGCGCTACTACGACCCGGAGGCGGTCCCGCGCGATCGATTCGCGGACGTCGAGCCTGCATTGCGAGCCGCCTTGCCCGATCCGCTCGCCCGGGACGCCCTGGCCCTTCTCGCGGCGTACAGCTCCCCTGAGGACCCTCGCGGCGACGAGGTTCTCGCCGAGATGCGGGAGATTGCCCGCGTGACGGGCGACGAGTCGGCGGTGTTGGTGGACGCCGCGCGGCAGGCCCTTCGATTCGAGGGCAAGGGCGACATCGAAACCGCGATCTGCTACCTCGAGTCGGCGCTGGACTCTGCCCGGGAGGTCGGCACCTTCGAGCTCTGGGTGGTCGACGGCGTCTTGATCTGGTTTCTCGGCCTCGCCGGTCGCTACGCCGAAGCCGAGACAGCCATCGAGCGGGCGATCGGAAGGGTCCTCGACCCGATATCCGCGGGCCTGAGCTTCGAGCACATCGTGGAGTGCGCCACGTTCTGCTGGGTCAATACCGGCCAGTGGACCCGCGCGGACCGACTCATCCGCTCCGGTCAGCCCTACTGGGGAGAGGGCACCCGCATGGCCGATGTGCGGCTGGCCGGGCTGGAGCTGCTGCGGACAGGGCAGCTCTCTGATCCCGACCGATGGCTGGCGGCCATCGACCAACCGCAGCTCCCCGGGTGCCCTCCGCCGCGCCGCAGCGCTGAGGTCGTCGGCTGGCACGCGGCGTACGACGGCGATCTGACGACCATGCGAGAGCACCTCGCCGCCACCTGGGTGGCGACCGATCCGGCTGGGTCTTCCGACCTTTGGTCGCCGGTCCTCACGGCGGTCCGGTTCGAGAGCGACGCCGCCGTACGACGGCCCGACCCGGACGACCGGGACGCTGCCGAGGAACACGTCGCCACGATCGAGGGTGTTGCCGAGCGGATCTACTGGAACGGCGACGTCGGCCACGCTGGGCACGCGGAACTGGCGGCCCAGCTGGCGCGGTTCCGAGGCGAGCCGGGTCGGGATCTCTTCGAGACGGCGGTCGTCGCGTGGGAGCACGTCGGTCATCCGTACGACGCCGCGGTGGCGCGGCTGTGCCTGGCGGAGGCCGAGGTCGGGGAGAACCGGGACGCCGCGCGCAGGCACGCCGAAGCGACGCTCGCGACCGCCCGCGAGCTGGGCGCCGGCCCGTTGGCGCGGGACGCGGAGGACTTCCTCAAGCGCTATCGCCTGGCCAGCCGGTCGGTCGAGACACCGGGCAGACCCGGTGCGCTGACGGCACGCGAGCGGGAGGTGCTCGCGCTGCTGGCCGAGGGCCGGACCAACGAGCAGATCGCGAGCGACCTGTTCATGTCGCCCAAGACGGCCAGCGTCCACGTGTCGAGGATCCTGACCAAGCTCGGCGTCGGCAACCGGACCGAGGCGGCTGCCGTCGCGCGACGGATCGGCCTGCTCTGAGGTGAGGCCGCCCAGCCCCCTTCGCCGCGGGCGGCTCAGTCGGCGTGCAGGCCCTGGAACAGCACCCCGGAGACGGCCTCGGCGATCGTCTCGGGCGAGATCGGCCCGTCGGGGCGATACCAGTCGACCAGCGAGTTCACCATGCCGAAGACGAGCCGGCTGATGACCTCCGGCTCGAGGTCGGCGCGCAGGTCGCCCTCGTCGGCCGCCTGCTGGACCAGGCGCGCCAGCTGCTCGTCGATGTGCCGCCGGCGATCCAGCGCCGCCTGTTCCAACGGGCTGTTGCCGCGCACCCGGAGCAACAGGGTCACGGCCGGAAGGTGCGCGACGAGGATGCGGACGGCGGCCCCGACGGTGGCCTGCAGCCGGTCGTAGGCGGACTCGCCGCGGGTCGCGTCCGCCGCCGCGTCCACAGCGGAGCTGAGACCCTCGAGGGCCTCGTCGAGCGCGGCGGAGAGCAGCGCTTCCTTGCTCTCGAAGTGGTGGTAGATCGCCGACTTCGACACCCCGAGGTCGGCGGCGAGGTCGTTGATGGACGTGGCGTCGTAGCCCTGCCGGATGAACAGCTCGATCGCGCGCCGGAGCACCGCGTCCTGGTTGTAGCCGGGACGCCCCCGCGGTCGGCGTTCGGGTGGGGCGGCTGTCATCGCCGCGGCCGGTTGTCGACGATCCGGCGCATCTTGCCGACCGATCGCTCCACCGTGTCCGGAGCGACCACGTCGACGTCGACCGAGACGCCGATGGAGTTCTTCACGAAGCGCTTCAGCTGTCCGCCGGCGTCGGCCGCCGCCTCGCTCGCGACACCATCGCGATGCTCCACCAGCACCGTGAGCGCGTCGAGGTTGCCGGACCGCGAGAGCACGCACTGGAAGTGCGGCGACAGCTCGGGCAGGCGCAGGATCAGCTCCTCGATCTGCGTGGGAAACAGGTTGACGCCCCGCAGGATGATCATGTCGTCGGTGCGGCCGGTGATCTTCTCGATGCGGCGCATCGTGCGCGCGGTGCCGGGCAGCAGCCGGGTCAGGTCGCGCGTCCGGTAGCGGATGATCGGCATCGCCTGTTTCGTCAGTGACGTGAAGACCAGCTCACCCTCCTGGCCGTCCGGCAGCGGCTCGAGGGTCACCGGGTCGACGACCTCGGGGTAGAAGTGGTCCTCCCAGACGGTGAGCCCGTCCTTGGTCTCGACGCACTCGCTGGCGACGCCGGGACCGATCACCTCCGACAGGCCGTAGATGTCGACGGCGTGCATGTCGAGGCGCTGCTCCATCTCGTGCCGCATGTCGTTGGTCCACGGCTCGGCGCCGAAGATGCCGACCTTGAGCGAGGTCGACCGCGGGTCGATGCCCTGCCGCTCCATCTCGTCGATGATCGAGAGCATGTATGACGGCGTCACCATGATGATGTCCGGCCGGAAGTCCTGGATCAGCTGCACCTGACGCTCGGTCATCCCGCCGGAGACGGGCACGACGGTGCAGCCCAGCCTCTCTGCGCCCGCATGTGCGCCGAGACCGCCGGTGAACAGCCCGTATCCGTAGGCGTTGTGGAGCACGTGTCCGGCCCGGCCTCCGGCCGCCCGGATGCTGCGCGCCACCACCGAGGCCCACATGTCCAGGTCGTCACGGGTGTAGCCGACGACGGTCGGGCGGCCCGTCGTGCCGGACGACGCGTGCACCCGCACCACCTGCTCGCGGGGCACTGCGAACATGCCGAAGGGGTAGTTCTCGCGCAGGTCGGCCTTGGTGGTGAACGGCAGCCGCGGCAGGTCGTCGAGCGACTTGATGTCGTCGGGGTGGACGCCCGCGGCCTCGAAGGACGCGCGATAGTGCGGCACGTTGTCGTAGGCGTGCCGAACACTCCACTGCAACCGGTCGGCCTGCAGGGCACGCAGCTCGTCGGTCGACGCGCGCTCGATCGGCTCGAGCTCGTCCGGGCGGGGGCTCAGGTCGTCCATGTCTTCGCGACCAGGGTCAGCACGTCGTACGTCGCCACCGGCGCCTCGTCCTGGTTGGTGACCACCGCGTCCCACCGGACCTCGCCGTAGTCGGCCGAGGTGCGGGGCGTGACCTGCTTGACCGTCAGCGTGACCCGGATCGTGTCCTCGGCCTTCACCGGCGTGAGGAACCGCAGGTTGTCGACGCCGAAGTTGGCCAGCACCGGTCCCGGGTTCGGCTCGACGAACAGGCCGGCAGCCAGCGAGACGACCAGGTAACCGTGGGCGACGATGCCGCCGAACAGCGGGTTGGCGGCCGCTGCCTCGGGGTCGGTGTGGGCGTAGAACGTGTCGCCGGTGAACTCCGCGAAGTGGTCGATGTCGGCGAGCGTGACGGTCCGCTGCTCCGACACGATGCTGTCGCCGATCCGCAGGTCGGCCAGGCTCTTGCGGAACGGGTGCACGTCGTCGATCGCCCGCTCGGAGCCGGTCGTCCAACGCCCGGTGATCGCGGTCATCATGTCGGGAGAGGCCTGGATCGCGGTGCGCTGCATGTGGTGCAACACCCCGCGGATGCCGCCCAGCTCCTCGCCGCCACCGGCGCGGCCGGGACCACCGTGCACCAGCACGGGGAGCGGGCTGCCGTGCCCCCCTGCCTGCGCGGCCTCGCCGGCGTCGTCGCGGTCGAGGACCAGCACCCGGCCGTGCCACGGGGCGAGCCCGAGGGTGATCGTCCGGGCGACCTCGCGGTCGTGGGTCACCACGGAGGCCACCAGGCTGCCCTTGCCGCGGGCGGCGAGCGCGATCGCCTCGTCGGTGGTGGAGTAGGTCAGGACCGTGCTGACCGGTCCGAACGGCTCGACGTCGTGGGGCTCGGCGGCGCCAGGATGGGCGCGCAGCAGCACGGGGGAGAGGAACGCGCCGCGCTCGGCGTCGGCGCCGACCACGTCGACGCTGTTGGGGTCGCCGTAGACGATGTCCGCGCTGTTGCGCAGGGCCTCGATCGCCTTGCGCACCTCCTCGCGCTGGCCGAGGCTGGCGAGCGCGCCCATCCGCACCGACTCGTCCGCCGGGTTGCCGACGGTGACTTTCGCCAGCCGGCCGCTGATCGCCTCGATGACCGCATCGGCGAGCGGCTCGGGCACGATCGCCCGCCGGATGGCCGTGCACTTCTGGCCGGCCTTGACGGTCATCTCGGCGACGACGCCCTTGACGAAGAGCTCGAACTCGGGAGCGTCGGCCGTGACGTCGGGGCCGAGGATCGAGCAGTTGAGAGAGTCCGCCTCGACACCGAGGCGGACGCCGCGCTGGAGCACGGCGGGGTGGTTGCGCAGGATCTGGGCCGTGTGGGCGGACCCGGTGAACGCGACGGAGTCCTGCTCGCCGAGCTCGTCGAGGAGGGTGCCGGCGCTGCCGCTGACCAGCTGGAGGCTGCCCTCGGGCAGGATCCCGGACTCGATGATGCGACGGACGACGGCCTCGGTCAGGTAGGCGGTCTGGCTGGCCGGCTTGACGATGCTGGGCAGACCGGCCAGGAAGGCCGGCGCCAGCTTCTCGAGCATGCCCCAGACCGGGAAGTTGAACGCATTGATCTGTACGGCGACGCCGGTGCGCGACGTGTAGACGTGCTGGCCGACGAACGTCCCGCCCCGG
Source organism: uncultured Actinomycetota bacterium (assembly GCA_963766035.1). Lineage (GTDB taxonomy): Bacteria > Actinomycetota > Actinomycetes > Propionibacteriales > Nocardioidaceae > Nocardioides. The sequence continues at coordinate 119,486 of CAVXYP010000009.1, forward strand.
CTCAGCCCCTCGGTCGCTCCGTCGAGCACCACGATGTCGTTGGGCAGCTCCCGGGTGCCCTTGCTGGCGAACGAGAACAGGGTCCCGATGCCTCCGTCGATGTCGACCATCGAGTCGCGCTGGGTCGCGCCGGTGCGGAAGGAGAGGGCGTAGAACTCGTCCTTGTGCTCCCCGAGCTGCTTGGCGAGCGTCTTCAGCAGCCCGGCGCGCTCGTGGAACGTCAGCCGGCGGACCGCCGGTCCGCCGACCTCGCGCGCATGGGCGACCATCGCCGCGTAGTCGAGGCCGCGGGTCGAGACCCGAGCGACCTCCTCTCCGGTGGCGGCGTCGAGGACCGGCTCGCCCTCGTCCTCCGCCCGGAACCAATGGCCGGCGACGTAGCTCTCCAAGAGTGCGCTCATCTGCGCTACGCTAATACAGACCGCTCGGTCAGTAAATAGTCGCTGTCGCCCTGGAGGTGTCATGTCATCGGCAATCGCCGAGCCCGAGCTCATCGCCGGCTTCGAGGCGACGATCGACCGCAAGGACCGCATCGAGCCGCGTGACTGGATGCCCGAGGCCTACCGGAAGACGCTGGTCCGCCAGGTCGCGCAGCACGCCCACTCCGAGATCATCGGCATGCAGCCGGAGGGCAACTGGATCGGCCGGGCGCCGTCGCTGCGCCGCAAGGCGATCCTGCTCGCGAAGGTGCAGGACGAGGCGGGTCATGGCCTCTACCTCTACTCCGCCACCGAGACCCTCGGGGTGTCGCGGGACGAGCTGACCGAGATGCTGATCTCGGGGAAGCAGAAGTACTCCTCGATCTTCAACTACCCGACGCTGTCGTACGCCGACGTCGGCACCATCGGGTGGCTGGTCGACGGGGCGGCCATCTGCAACCAGGTGCCGCTGTGCCGCACGTCGTTCGGCCCCTACGGCCGAGCGATGATCCGGATCTGCAAGGAGGAGTCCTTCCACCAGCGGCAGGGCTACGAGCTGCTGATGACGATGATGCGCGGCACCGACGAGCAGCGGGCGATGGTGCAGGAGTCGGTCAATCGGTTCTGGTGGCCGGCGCTGATGATGTTCGGGCCGCCGGACGATGACTCTCCGAACACGGAGCAGTCGATGGCGTGGGGGATCAAGACCCACACCAACGACGAGCTGCGCCAGCGCTTCGTGGACATGTCCGTGCCGCAGGCCGAGGCGCTCGGCGTCACCTTCCCCGACCCGGATCTGGTGTGGAACGAGGAACGGCAGTCCCACGACTTCGGTCAGCCGGACTGGGACCACTTCTGGGACGTCGTCAAGGGCAACGGGCCGTGCAACGCCCAGCGGATCGCCCACCGCAAGCAGGCGTGGGACGAGGGTGCCTGGGTCCGCGAGGCCGCCATGGCCTTCGCGAACGGCCTTGGTTTCGAGGCTCGCTCCGCTCGCACCTCAACCAGCGGCGACGAGGAGGCATCGGCATGAGCGAGATCAAGGGCGAGTGGCCCCTCTACGAGGTGTTCGTGCGCGGCAAGCGCGGCCTCAACCATGTCCACGTCGGGTCCTTGCACGCGGCTGACCACGAGATGGCCGTGCACCACGCGCGCGACGTCTACACCCGTCGCAACGAAGGCGTGAGCATCTGGGTCGTCCGCTCCGACTCGATCACGGCGTCGAGCCCGGACGAGAAGGACCCGCTGTTCGCGCCGAGCGGCGACAAGGTCTATCGCCACCCGACGTTCTACGACATCCCCGACAACGTCCCCCACATGTAGGACGGAAGACATGCCTGACGTTCACACCCACGAGCCCGACGCCCACGACAGCGCGTACGCCGGGCTGCTGGTCAACGACGCCCACTGGGCCTTCGGGACCGACTTCGAGGATCCCCTGGCGGGTGTCGACACCACCGTGCCCGAGGGGATCGACGCGGGCGAGCTGGCGTCGTACTGCCTGGCCCTCGGCGACGATGCGCTGATCCTGTCCCAGCGCCTGTCGGAGTGGTGCAGCCGGGCACCCGACCTCGAGGAGGACATCGCGCTCGCCAACATCGCGCTGGACCTGCTCGGGCAGGCCCGGTTGCTGCTGGCCCGGGCAGCGGCGGCCGACCCGAGCGTCGTACCCGCCCTCCCCGACGGCTCCCCGGTGCCCGACGAGGACCGGCTCGCGTTCTTCCGTGACGACCGCGAGTTCCGCAACATCTGCCTGGTCGAGCTGCCGAACGGCGACTTCGCCGAGACCGTGTGCCGGGTGCTGGTGTTCGCCACCCATCGGCTCGCGCTCTTCGAGCGGCTGTCGTCCCACCCGGACGCCGTGCTCCGGGCCGTCGCGGCGAAGGGCGTGAAGGAACTGGCCTACCACCGCGACTTCGCGGGTCGCTGGTTCGTCACCCTGGCCGGAGGTACGTCGGAGTCGCGGCGACGCCTCGAGGCGGGGCTGGCGCGGATCTGGGCCTACCGGCACGAGCTCGGTGAGGACCCCGAGGCCGAGGCCGTGCTCGCGCACGTGCTGACCACCAGCGGGGTCGCCGCACCGGCGGTCCGGCCGATCTCCACCGTCGGCGGGCACACCGAGCACCTCAGCCGCGTGCTCGCCGAGATGCAGGTCGTCGCCCGCGCGCACCCGGAGGGGCAGTGGTGAGGTCTCGTGACGGTCGCCAGAGCGACCTCCTCGACCGACGAACGGTCGACGGGGCATGGCAGGCAGCGGCGACGGTCGTCGATCCCGAGCTGCCGATGCTGACCCTCGTCGACCTCGGAGTGCTGCGAGAGGTGGCGGTCGACCAGACCGGCGCGGTCGTCGTGGCCATCACGCCGACCTACTCCGGCTGCCCGGCGATGGCGACGATGCGCGACGACCTGGTGCGGACGCTGCAGGAGGCCGGCTTCGCCGACGTGCGGGTCCGGGTCGCGCTCGACCCGGCCTGGACGACCGACTGGATCACGCCGGACGGCAGGGCCGCTCTCGCCGCCGCCGGGATCTCCCCGCCGGGACCCGCGCCCCACCGGTCCGGCCCGGTCGCGCTGCAGCTGGCGCCGACCCGCCGGGCCGTGCAGTGCCCGCGGTGCGCGTCCGACGACGTGCGGCTGACGTCGGAGTTCGGATCGACGGCCTGCAAGGCGATGTACCAGTGCCGCGCGTGCCTCGAGCCGTTCGACCACGTGAAGGAGATCTGACGTGAGCGTCGCGACCACGGAGCCGGCGAGCCGCACCGCGTTCCACGTGCTGACGGTCGCCGCGGTCGAGCAGCTCACGGACGACGCCGTCGCCGTGACGTTCGACGTTCCCGACGAGCAGCGCGCGCTCTTCGACTTCGCCGCCGGTCAGTCGCTCACGCTCCGGCGCACCATCGACGGGGTCGAGCACCGCCGCACCTATTCGATCTGCGCACCCGTGGGCGATCGCCCTCGCATCGGCGTACGCGAGATCCCCGGCGGGCTGTTCTCGTCGTGGCTGGTGCACCAGGTGCTGCCGGGGGACCGGATCGAGGTGCAGGCGCCGTCCGGCAGCTTCCGCGCGGATCCGCAGCAGGGTGGCCGCCATCTCTGCATCGCCGCGGGTTCGGGCATCACCCCGATGCTGTCCGTCGCGGCGTCCGTGCTGTCGCACCCCGACGCGCACGTGACGCTCCTCTACGGCAACCGGACGACCACGTCGGTGATGTTCGCGGAGGAGCTTGCCGACCTCAAGGACGCCCACCACCGGCGCTTCGACCTCATCCACGTGCTCTCCCGGGAGCCGCGGGACGTCGAGCTGTTCACCGGCCGGCTCGACGGCGACCGACTCCGTCGGCTGCTGACCCTGCTGGTGCCGGTCGCGGACATGGACCACGTCTGGCTGTGCGGGCCGTTCGACATGTTGACCGACGCGCGCGGTGTCCTCGACGAGCTCGGGGTCCCGGCGGAGCGGGTGCACTTCGAGCTGTTCTACGTCGACGAGCCACCGCCCCAGCTGAGGCACGCCGACCGCGTCGTCGACGGCGTCACCAGCGAGGTGACGATCACCATCGACGGTCGCTCGACGACGACGCCGATGGAGCGCGGGAAGACGATCCTCGACTCCGCACAGGAGCTGCGCGCAGACCTGCCCTTCGCCTGCAAGGGCGGCGTCTGCGGGACCTGCCGGGCGAAGGTGTGCGACGGCGAGGTCGACATGGTCCGCAACTACGCACTCGAGCCCGACGAGATCGCCCGCAACTTCATCCTCACCTGCCAGTCGTACCCCGTCAGCCCCGAGGTCACCGTCGACTTCGACGCCTGATCGTTCACCCGCAAGGAGCCCCATGTCCGAGGCATTCCTCCTCGACGGCGTCCGGACCCCCATCGGCCGCCACGGCGGCGCGCTGGCCGGCGTCCGCCCCGACGACCTCGCCGCGATCGTCATTCGGGCCGTCGTCGACCGCAGCGGCGTCGACCCGTCCGACATCGACGAGGTCGTCCTCGGAGCCGCCAACCAGGCGGGGGAGGACAACCGCAACGTCGCCCGCATGGCCACGCTGCTGGCCGGGCTGCCCGACACCGTCCCGGGGTTCACCGTCAACCGGCTGTGTGCCTCGGGACTCACCGCGATCACCACGGCGCGCCAGATGATCGTGGCCGGCGACGCCGACGTCGTCGTCGCCGGTGGTGTCGAGTCGATGACCCGAGCGCCGTGGGTGACGGAGAAGCCGAGCCGGGCCTGGGCCAAGCCCGGCCGGAGCTGGGACACCTCGATCGGGTGGCGGTTCACCAACCCCGCCTTCGGCGCCGACACCACGCTGTCGATGCCCGAGACGGCCGAGCGGGTGGCCCAGCAGTGGCGGCTCCCCCGTGAAGAGCTCGACGCGTTCGCGTTGCGGTCGCACCTGCGCGCGCTCGACGCCCAGAAGAACGGGCGGTTCGACGCCGAGATCGTGCCGGTCGGGGACCGGGATCTCGACGAGGGGCCCCGCCCCGACACGACCGCCGAGAAGCTGGCGCAGCTGCGCCCGATCCATGGGCCGGACGGCGTGATCACCGCCGGCAACTCGAGCTCGCTCAACGACGGTGCGGCAGCCGTCGTACTCGTCAGTGAGCGTTACGCCGAAGCCAAGGGGCTGCGGCCTCGAGCGCGGGTCGTGGCCGGGGCGAACGCCGGGGTGGCGCCGGACATCATGGGGATCGGGCCGGTGCCGGCGACCCGCAAGGCGCTCGCTCGCGCCGGCTGGACGGTCGACGACCTCGACGCCGTCGAGCTCAACGAGGCCTTCGCCTCCCAGTCCCTTGCCTGCATCCGAGACCTCGGCCTCGACGAGGAGATCGTCAACGCCGATGGCGGCGCGATCGCACTGGGTCACCCGCTCGGCTGCTCGGGGACGCGGATCACCGTCACCCTTCTCAACCGGCTCGAGCGCGCCGGCGCCCGGCGGGGTCTCGCCACCATGTGCGTCGGCGTCGGCCAGGGCTCGGCGCTCCTGCTGGAGCGGCCATGAGCGCGCTGCCGCAGGAGATCGGCGTCTACGGCGGCGGCCGGATGGGTGCCGGCATCGCCCATGCCTTCGCTGTGGCCGGCGCCGCCGTCACCGTGGTCGAGAGCGACGAGCAGGCGGCCGTCACCGCGCGCGACCGGATCGCGGCGAGCCTCGCGAAGGCCGGGGCCTTGGGCATCGACGCGGCCGGCTCGGCTGTCGTCGTGACCGATCCCGGCGCGCTGGCCGCGTGCCGGTTGGTCGTCGAGGCCGTCCCCGAGCTGGTCGACCTCAAGCACCAGGTGCTGGCAACGATCGCCGGCGCCGCTCCGCACGCGGCCATCGGCAGCAACACCAGCTCGTTGTCGATCGACTCGCTCGCCGACGCGCTGCCGGATCCGTCCCGCCTGATCGGCCTGCACTTCTTCAACCCGGTCCCCGTCAGTGATCTCGTCGAGATCGTCGTGGGCGCGCGGACGGCACCTGCGTTGGTCGACGACGCGCAGCGCTGGGTCGCCGCGCTCGGCAAGACCGCCATCACCGTCACGGACTCGCCGGGCTTCGCGAGCAGCCGGCTCGGGGTGGCGATCGCGCTCGAGGCGATGCGGATGCTCGACGAGGGCGTCGCCAGCGCCGAGGACATCGACATCGCGATGACCCTCGGCTACCGGCATCCCGTCGGCCCGCTCAGGACGACGGACATCGTCGGGCTCGACGTCCGGCTGGCGATCGCCGAGCACCTCGAGCGGGAGCTCGGACCGCGGTTCGCTCCACCCCAGGTGCTGCGCGACAAGGTCGCGGCCGGTGAGCTGGGGCGCAAGTCCGGCAGGGGCTTCTACTCATGGTGAGCGACGACGTCGACCCTCAGGCGCTCGCCCGGGGTTGCGCCGACGCCATGTGGGCGAGCGACCACGCGAGCCAGTCGCTGGGGATGGCGATCGAGAGCGTCGCGCCCGGCCGCGCGCGGCTCTCGATGACGGTCCGGCCCGACATGGTCAACGGTCACGCGTTGTGCCACGGCGGGTTGATCGCCTCCCTGGCCGACAGCGCCTTCGCGTTCGCGTGCAACACCCACGGCGTCGTGACCGTCGCGGCCGGCTTCGAGGTCGACTTCCTCGAGCCCGGCCGGCTCGGCGACCTGCTGGTCGCCGACGCGCGTGAGGTCGTCCGGCGTGGCCGGTCGGGTATCTATGACGTTACGGTCCGACGCGGTGACACCGTGATCGCCGAGTTCCGCGGCCGCAGCCGGTCGCTCGGACAGCCCATCTTGGAGGAGGAACGATGACCGACCCCGTCGTACTCGTCGATCGCACTGATGCGGTCGCGACGGTCACGCTGAACAGCCCCGACCGCCGCAACGCCCTCACCCGCGAGCTCAAGGCCGCGCTGGTCGCGGCACTCGAGGACGTGGCGACCGACGACGGCGTGCGGGCCGTCGTCCTGACCGGGTCGGGTTCGGCTTTCTGCGTCGGGCAGGACCTCGGGGAGCACGCCGCGGCGCTGGAGGCTGATCCGGCGACCGCGTTCGACACCGTGGTCGAGCACTACTCGCCCATCGTGACCGCGCTCGCGACCATGCCGAAGCCAGTGATCGCCGCGGTCAACGGCACGTGTGTCGGCGCCGGCCTCGGGTTCGCGCTCGCGTGCGACCTGCGGGTGTTCGCCGCCGGCGCGACCTTGGGCACGGCGTTCTCCGCGATCGGGCTGACCTGCGACTCCGGCCTGGCGAGCACGCTCCCGCGCGCCGTCGGCGAAGCGCGCGCCCGCGAGCTGGTGCTCCTCGGCAGGAACTTCACACCGGAGGAGGGCGTGGCGTGGGGGATCGCGGGCCAGGTCGTGCCCGCCGAGGAGGTCGCGGCCACGGCCGCCACGATCGCGGCCAAGCTCGCCGCGGGCCCGACCCTCGCCTACGCCGAGTCCAAGCGGCTCCTCGCCGTCGGGCTCGACCGGACGCTGGCTGACACTCTTGGCGAGGAGGCCGTCGGCCAGGCCAGGTGCGGCGCCTCTGAGGACCACATCGCCGCTGTCACGGCCTTCCTGGACCGGGGGCGGCCGACTTTCTCGGGCCGATAATCCATTTGTGCGGCGTGCCATGATCGAGCGGTGACTGCGGACGTCTCCCTCTACGACGATCTCGGCGGGCTCCCGGCACTGCGCCAGCTGAGCACCGCGTTCTACGAGCGAGTCCTCACCGACGAGCTGCTGGCACCGGTGTTCGAGGACTTCGACCTGCGCCACGTCGAGCGGGTCGCGGTCTGGCTAGGAGAGGTGTTCGGCGGGCCCGCCGACTTCACCGCCCGCCTCGGTGGCCATCAATCCCTGCTCCAGAAGCACCTGGGTCTCGGGATCAGCGACGAGCAGCGGGAGCGCTGGCTCGAGCTGATGGGCGCGGCGGTCGACGACGTGCTGCCGGGTCGGCCCGAGCTCCGTTCGACGTTGATGGCCTATTTCGACTGGGGCACCACGATCGCCCAGGAGGTCTCGCAGGACCCGCCCGACACCGACCTCGGCGACCCTGGACCCACCCCACGGTGGGGGCACGACGGCCTGGCCTGACCGCTCGACCGCCGCCGGTCAGTCGTCGAGCTCGACGTTGAAGTCCGGTACGCCGTCGACACAGGCGACCTCGATCTCCACCCGCCGGTCGCCGTCGGCGGACCGGAACCGCACCTCGAGCTCGCTGCCACCCTTCTGCTCGTTCTTGTCGACGACCCAGCCGTCGCTCGGGCTGGCGCCCTCCAGCCGCAGCGCTGGCCCCGTGCAGGAGACGCGGAGCAAGCCTGCCTCGCCCTGCCAGGAGCTGGTCCGTCGCTGCGGCCCCGGCTGATCGGGTGCACCGGACGGGGGTGGTGACGTCGGCGGCGGTTCGGACGGGGGTGGCACCGCCGAGGAGGTTGGCCCGGTGGTGGGGCCCGTGGTCGGCGCGGTCGTCGGGTCGTCCGTCGTGGCGGTGGGTCCGTCCGACGACTCGGGACCGTCGGCCTCGGACGAGGACGCGTCGGGATCGGCCGGACCCGGCGTGAGCACGTCGGCAGGAGGCTCGGCCAGGACGTCCTCGCCGGCGCCGTCGATCACCCACCAGGCAACAAGCGCGACGACCGCGACGACGCCCGCCCACGCGAGCACCGCGGCAACCCACCACTGTTTCCTCATCGCCACCATTGTCACGTCTCCCGCTGCGCGTGGGCACGTTCCCGTACCTTCGACCCATGGCGAGCGTCGTCGTGGTCGAGGACGACCCCGGGATCCGCCGCGCACTGATCAGCGGCCTGACCGAGCGCGGTCACGCCGTGACGTCGTACCCCGCCGGCCTGCCGGTCCTCGAGGTCGTCGTCAAGGAGCGCCCGGACGTCGTGGTCCTCGACCTCGGTCTGCCCGACATCGACGGACGAAGCCTGCTCGCGATGATCCGGGCCGTCTCCGACGTGCCGGTCCTGGTGGTGACCGCGCAGGACGACGACCAGTCGATCGTCGCCACCCTCGACGCGGGCGCCGACGACTACGTCGTGAAGCCGTTCGGGATCGAGCAGGTCGCGGCCCGGATCCGGGCAGTCCTGCGCCGTTCGGCCGCGGAGGCCGACGACGGACCGATCGAGATCGGCGAGCTGGTGATCGACGCCCGTGCTCGCACGGCCCGCCTGGCCGGCCGGCAGCTGGAGCTGGCTCGACGTGAGTTCGACCTGCTGCTGGCACTGGCGGTGCGAGCAGGGGAGGTGGTCACGAAACGCGAGCTTCTCTCGGAGGTGTGGCAGCAGCCCTACGGAGGAGCCGACCGCACCCTCGACGTCCACCTGTCCTGGTTGAGGCGCAAGCTCGGTGAGACGGCCGCTGCTCCGCGTTACCTGCACACGGTGCGGGGCGTCGGCGTGCGGCTCGCTGCGCCCGAGAGTCGAGCCGGATGAGACGGCGGATCGGGTGGCTGGTCGCGGCGACGACATCAGCGGTGATCCTCGGGTTCGTGATCCCGCTGTGCCTGCTGGTCCAGACACTGGCGCACGAGCGGGCGGTCAGCAGCGCGGAGGACGACGCCGACGACATAGGACTCATCGTCTCCGGTCTGCACGGCGATCCGGGACTTGCCGACGTGGTCCGCACCGCCACGGCGAGCACGTTCGCCGAGACCAGCGTGGTGACCCCGGAGGGGACGGTGCTGGGCACCCAGGTGGCTGACCTGACCACCGACGCCGACGTCGTGCGCGCGAGCGAGGGGGAGGCGTTCACGGCCACCGACGACGCCGGCATCACGATCCTGACGCCTGTCGTGACGGCGGAGGGGACGTACGTCGTCCGTGCCCGGGTCCGGGACGACCAGCTGGCTGCCGGGGTCGCCCGGGCGTGGACCGCGATCGGTCTGCTCGGCCTTGTGCTGATGCTGGCCGCGATCGTGATCGCCGATCGGTTCGCCCGGCGCATCTCGACGCCGGTGAGCGGCCTCGCCGAAGTCGCTCTCCGGCTGCGCGACGGCGAGCTCGACATCCGAGCGGTGCCGAGCGGGCCACCGGAGACCGTCGAGCTCGCCGACGCGCTCAACCAGCTGGCCGACCGGATCAGTGAGCTGCTGGTCGCAGAGCGGGCCGCGGTCGGCGACCTCTCCCACCGGCTCCGGACGCCGGTGACCGCGCTGCGACTGGACGCCGAGACGGTGGCGGATCCCGAGGTCGCTGGACGGCTCCAGGAGCACGTCGCTCACCTCCAGCGCACCGTGGACGCCATCGTCCGCGACGCCCGGCGGCCGGTGCGACACACGATCCGGGCAGGCTGCGACGCCCGAGCCGTCGTCGCCGACCGGATGGCATTCTGGTCCGCGCTGGCCGAGGACCAGGGTCGCCCGGTGCGGGTCCGGCTGACGGAGGGCCCGGCGCCGGTGGCGGTCGATGCCGCCGACCTGACTGATGTGCTCGACGTCCTCGTCGACAACGTGTTCGCCCACACTCCCGAGGACGCCGCCATCGAGGTGACGCTGGCAGCGCCCGGCGACCAGGTCCTGATGGAGGTGTCCGACTCCGGACCCGGGATCGGGGCTCCCGCGGGTGCCGGCACGCGGCCCGGGTCGACGGGGCTCGGACTCCAGATCGCGCGGCGCACGGTCGCGGCGATCGGGGGCACCATGGACATCCGGTCCGTCGACGGCACGACGGTGACCCTGAGGCTCCCGGCGGCGCAGCACGCGACTGCCTGACGACTCAGTCGTCGTGGTCGTCGTGATCGCCGTCACCGTCGTCGTCGTCGTGGTCGTCGTGGTCGTCGAACTGATCGTCGTCGTCACCGTTGTCGTCGGAGTCGCGGTCGTCCGGATCGCCGGAGGGACGGCGCTCGGGGGTCGTGCTCGTCGGGGCGACGGGGGCCTGCTGCACCGGCGCTGCCGGCGCGGCGACGTACTCCGTGACGGTGCGTTCCTCGGTCCGGATGCAGAACTTCCCGCGCAGGACGGTGTCGCGGGGGCAGTCGGCGAGCCGGACCACGCGACCCGGCCCCTGCTGCCGGTCCGTGGGTGCGGCTGCCGCAGGTGCATCCGCCGGGGCGAACGCCTCGTACGAAACGACGCCGGTCGTGACGGCTGCGGCCGCGCTGACGGCCATGACGGCCAGGCTGGTGAGCTTCATGCCTGCACCATCGCGCCGCGAGCGCTAGGAGCACCTCGCGAGAACATCAAGCCCACGTCAAGGATCGGCCGCCGCGCCGATCAGGCATGACCTGCTCTTAACGAAGGGCTGAGGCCGTCATACCGTCGCGCGCTCGAGCATCGTCTCGTCCCTTTGGAGGAGGAACGAGATGACGTACGACGCGAAGCGCCGCGACCGCTATCGGCTCGCGGTCGCCGCAGTGACCGGGTTGGCCACCTGTGCCGTGGCCGGCGCGACCGGTGCCGCAACCGGGTTGGCGCAGGCCGGGACGACCCAGGATGCGGCCGCGAACAACGCCGCCCAGACGGCGCCGGCCGCAGCCAAGCCGCGCCGTCCACGCGTCGTGACCAAGGAGCGGCCGGTCAAGACCAAGGTGGTGACCCGGGTCGTCCGGGTGACGGTCGGTGGTGGGCAGGTCAGCGCCCCGGCCTCCACCACGAGCTCGGCGACCAGCAGCAGCACGAGCAGCTCGAACAGCTCGAACAGCTCGAGCAGCTCGAGCAGCTCCAACTCGGGTCCCGGCGGGCCGGCACCGCAGCCCCCGCCTCCGCCGCCCCCGCCGCCGTCCGACTCGTCGGGGTCCTGACCATGGAGAACGGCGTGAGCACGTGGCGGACCTGGAGCACCTACGTGCAGCTGTGCGTCTCCGACGAGCGGGTGCTGCTCCGCGCGGAGGTGCTGACCCGGCGACTCCTGGCCGCCATCGACCGCACCTGCAGCCGCTTCCGCGACGACTCGGACCTCACCCGGCTGAACGCGGCGCCCGGCCGTTGGGTCGAGGTGGACCCACTGCTGGTCGAGGCCACCCGGGTCGCGGTCGAGGCCGCGCGCGTCACCGACGGGCTGGTCGATCCGTGCGTCGGTCGGGCGCTGGTCACCTGGGGCTACGACGTCGACCTCGAGCTGCTCGTGCAGCGCCCCTCGCCCGCGGTGCTCGACCAGGAGCCGCCGGCCGACTGGAGGGAGATCCGGTGGGACGACGGCGCCCTCCGGATCCCCCCGGACTGCCTCCTCGACCTGGGGGCGACTGCCAAGGCCTGGGCCGCCGACCTGGTCGCGGAGACCTTGGCGGCGGAGCTCGGGATCGGCGTCCTGATCAGCCTCGGCGGCGACGTACGCGTGGAGTCGTCGGAGGACGTCGGCTGGCCGATCCGGGTCACCGAGACCGAGGGCCGCGCAGTCGGTCAGACGGTCGACCTGCGAGGCGGGGGGATGGCGACCTCGACCATCCTGGCTCGTCGGTGGCGCACGGAAGCCGGCTGGGCCCACCACCTCATCGACCCGAGAACCAGCGCACCGGTCGCCGGCCACGTGCGCACGGCGACCGCTCTGGGGAGGACCGCGGTCGGAGCCAACGTCGCGTCGACCGCCGCGCTGGTGCTCGGCTCCGATGCCGAAGCCTGGCTCACGGAGCGCGGCGTGCACGCGCGGCTGGTGCTGGCCGACGGTTCGGTCCGCCGGATCGGGAGCTGGCCGACCGCGTCGTCGGGGGTGACAGCAGCATGAGCGACCAGATGCTGTGGTTCCTCAACCGCGGCACGGGGTTCGTGCTGCTCGGCGTCCTCACCGCGACCGTGGTCCTCGGAGTGCTGGCCACCCGCGGACGGGCCGGATCCCTGGTTCCGGCCTTCGTCTCGCGCGCGCTGCATCGCAACCTGAGCCTGTTCGGCGCAGCGCTCCTGGCGGTGCACATCGTCACCGCGGTGCTCGACGAGTTCGTCGACATCCGGTGGTGGCATGCGTTCGTCCCGTACGGCGCGGCGTACGAACCGCTCTGGCTGTCGGTCGGCACCCTGGCCACCGACCTGATCCTGGCGGTGCTCGTGACCACGGTGGTGCGGGCCCGGCTCGGGCTGACCGCCTGGAGCCGCGTGCACCAGCTGGCCTACCTGGCCTGGGCGCTGGGACTCGCGCACGGCCTGATGATCGGCACGGACAGCGGCGAGACCTGGGCGCTGTTCGTCTACTCGGCAGCGTCGGCCGTGGTGGCCGTCGCTGTCCTGGTGCGGGTGGCCTCCGCCAGCGCACTCCGACCGGAAGGAGAACCGGCGTGACCACCCGAGTACAGGGTCCTATCGGCGTCGACGTGGAACGCGGCCCCGCGCTCCTCGCGGCGATCGAGGCGGGACCGTCCCTGGCTGCCCACCGGTCGCGGCACGGGGAGCCCGGTCGCCCGGAGCTCGCCTCGCTGCTCGCCGACCTCGAGCGGGTCGCGCTGCGCGGTCGGGGCGGCGCCGGCTTCCCCTTCGGCCGCAAGCTGCAGGTCGCCGCCGAGGCGTCCGGCCGGCCGTACGTCGTCGTCAACCTGTCCGAGGGCGAGCCGGCCAGCGCCAAGGACGCGGCGCTCGCGCTCACCGCGCCGCACCTGGTCCTGGACGGCGCTGTCGTCGCGGCCCGGGTGCTGCGGAGCAAGGAGGTGCACCTGGTCGTCCCGGGTGCCGATCTTCAGGTCCGAGCCGCGATCGAGACGGCCGTGCGGGAGCGCGCGGGGGACCGCGCCCGCATCGTCGTGCACCGAGCCGATGAGGCGTTCGTCGCCGGGCAGGCGACCGCCGTCCTCGAGCTGATGGCGGGACGGCCGAACAAGCCCGTGACCTCGTGGGAGCCGGCTGCGGTGCGTGGTCACCGCGGCAAGCCGACCCTCCTGTCGAACGGGGAGACCTTCGCCCAGCTGGGGCTGCTGGTCCTGCACGGGGTCGAGGCCTACCTGGCTCACGGCACCCCGGATGAGCCCGGCACGACACTGCTGACGGTCCACGACGACCTCGGCCGCCGCGTGGTCGAAGCCGCGTTCGGGTCGAAGTGGGAGTCCGTGCTGGCGCCGGACTGCATCGACCGGCCGGTGCTGCTCGGTGGGTACCACGGCACTTGGGCCGACGCGGGCGAGCTGCGCGACCTGACCGTGTCCCGGGCCGGCCTGGCCGGGGAGGACCTGACTCTCGGGGCCGGCGTGGTGCTCGTGCCCGACCGCTGTCCGCTCGCCTTCGCGACCACGATCACGACCTACCTCGCCGCCGAGAGCGCGGGCCGCTGCGGACCGTGCTTCAACGGCCTGCCCGCACTGGCGCAGGCGCTTGAGCGGGTGGCGGCCGGCATCGCCGGCCCGGCCGAGATCGAGCGGCTGTGTGGCTTGGTCGAGCGGCGTGGCGCGTGCGCCCATCCCGACGGCACCGCGCGGATGGTCCGCTCGGTGCTCACCCGGTTCCCGGACGAGGTCGGGCGGCACGCCCGCGGTGGCTGCTCCTACGTGCAGGCGGGGATCGGGAGGTCGGCATGACGACCCGACGACTGCGCGTCGACTGGCCGACCTGCCAGGCGAGGGGGCTGTGCTTCGAGCTGCTCCCCGAAGTCATCGAGCTCGACGACTGGGGCTATCCGGTGATCACCAGGGAGATCCCGCCGGAGCTGGTGGCCGCGGCCCGGTCCGCCGCGCGGGGCTGTCCGACGATGGCGCTGCGCCTCGTCGATAGCTAGCCTCGCGCGTCCCAGGCTGTACGGCGACGGGGTATGTGTCCGGCCCGCCGATTTTGGCGGCCCCGGGATCGCCGCGAAGATGGACCAATGAACATCCGTCTCGGGGCGGCCGCCGTCCTCGCGTCCGCGCTGGTCGTCACCACCCTCGGATCGCCCTCCGCCTCTGCTCGTGACCTCCCGACTGCGGCCGCCTCGGCGCGAGCGGGCCACTCGCAGCACTATCACGAGCTGGCTCGCCGGGTCTCGCGCGAGATCGACTGCGTCGACTACTTCGCCCTCGGTGCGCTCACGGGCTACTACGACGGCGGGAAGTGCACCATCCGCCACGAACGCGTCGGCATCATCACCTTCAAGAGCGCGGCCCAGCAGCGCCGGTTCCTCCGCAACGTGGACTTCGGCCCCCGCCGCTACTGGTGGGCGAGCGGGCACGGCGCGATCATCCTGCCGGACGGCCGCAGCGAGAAGGCTGCCGCCCAGGCTGCCGCCCGACGCCTCCCCGGCGCCTTGAAGCGCGGCTGAGGTCTCCGCACCAGGCCCTACGAAGTCCGCGCGGCGCGACGCCGCTGC
This sequence comes from uncultured Actinomycetota bacterium, assembly GCA_963766035.1. Classification (GTDB taxonomy): domain Bacteria; phylum Actinomycetota; class Actinomycetes; order Propionibacteriales; family Nocardioidaceae; genus Nocardioides. The sequence continues at coordinate 134,543 of CAVXYP010000009.1, forward strand.
TTGTCGACGAACCGGATCGACGCCCGCTGGGTGAAGCCCGGCGCGAGCCGCTGCAATCGGTGCGCGATCCGCGCCTGCACCGGCTCGATCACGATCGCCTCGTTGGCGGCGACGGCGGCGAGCACTCGCGTTGCGAGCGCATCCGGGTCGACGGGCCGGCGGATCCCCTGTCCCTTCAGGAAGTAGTCCCGGCCGCGCACGGCGCCGAACTCGCCCTTGTCCAGGATCGGCGTGTTCACCGCCGCCGGACAGATCGCCGTGACGCCGACACCGTGCGCGGCCGCCTCCGAGCGGAGCGCGAGCGAGAGACCGACGACCGCATGCTTCGTCATCACGTACGACGTCAGCAGGCCTGCCGCCATCAGACCGCCCATCGACGCGGTGTTGACGATGTGGCCGCCGCCCTGCCGGATCAGGTGTGGGTAGGCGGCCGCGACCCCGTGCACGACTCCGCGGATGTTGACGTCGATGATCGAGTCCCACTGCGCCAGGGTCAGGTCCTGGGTCTCGCCGATCAGGCTGATGCCGGCGTTGTTGAACATCAGGTCCAGCCGGCCGCGCTCGGCGACGACCTCGTCGACGAGCGCCTGCACCCCACCCGCGTCGGTCACGTCGAGCTTGATTCGCCCCGCCCAGGGGCGGCTCGAGGTCGGCCGCGATCGCCGTGGCGCCGGCCGCGCGCAGGGCCGCGACGAGGGCGGCCCCGATGCCCGATCCGCCGCCGGTGACGATGGCGACCTTGCCGTCGTACCAGCCCTCGGGGTGCTGCTTCGCCCGGCTCACGAGAACGCCTTCGTCACGAGGCCGTGCAGGTCGGGGTAGCGCTGCAGGTGCGCGCCGCCGTTGATGTCGATGTTCTCTCCGGTGATCCAGGCGGCGTCGTCGGACAGCAGGAACCGCAGCAGGGCCGCGATCTCGGCGGGCTCGCCGCTGCGGGCGAGCGGGGTGTTCTCCAGGTAGGCGTCGCGCACGCCAGGGATGTCCATCGCCGGGGCGGTCAACGGCGTGACCACCAGCCCGGGGGAGACCGCGTTGACGCGGATCCGCCGCGGCGCGAGCTCGAGTGCGGCGACCTGGGTGAGCATCACGAGGCCGGCCTTCGCGGAGCAGTACGCCGCCATCCCGGTGCCGGGCTGCCGGGCGTTCAGTGAGGACAGCGAGACCAGCGCGCCGCCGTCGGCGATCCGGGCGCCGCCGTGCTTGAGCACCAGGAACGCGCCCGTCAGGCAGACGTCGACCACCCTGCGGAACTCCGCGGCGTCGTGCTCGACGATCAGGCCGAGCGTGCTGACGCCGGCGCAGTTGACCACCCCGGTGAAGCTGCCGTGCCGCTCGACGACGGCCTCGAAGAGCGCGGCCACCGAGGCCTCGTCGGCGACGTCGACGGCGATCCCGTCGCTGGGCGGGGCGAGGTCCGCGACCACCACCTCGTGCCCGTGGGCGCGGAGGTCGCTGACCGTCGCCGCGCCGATGCCCGACGCACCTCCGATCACCACGGTGACGGGGTTCTGACGCTTGTCTGAATTAGTTGACACGTGTCAAAAGTAGCCCATACGGTGGGTGCTGTGAACCCCACCACCGCGATCATCGGCGCCGGCATCAGCGGCCTCACGACCGGCAAGATGCTGAGCGACTACGGAGTGCCCTACACCTGCTTCGAGTCGTCCGACCGGATCGGTGGCAACTGGGCGTTCGGCAACCCCAACGGGCACAGCAGCGCCTACCGCTCGCTGCACATCGACACCTCCAAGGAACGGCTCTCCTTCCGGGACTTCCCGATGCCGGACGCCTATCCCGACTTCCCGCACCACACCCAGATCAAGGACTACCTCGAGTCCTACGCCGAGGCTTTCGGCCTCAAGGAGCACATCGAGTTCCAGAACGGCGTGCGGCACGCCCGTCACCTCGACGAGGGCGGCTGGGAGATCACCGACCAGGCAGGCGCCGTACGACGCTTCGGCCATCTCGTGGTCGCCAACGGCCACCACTGGGACCCGCGCTACCCCGACTTCCCCGGCGAGTTCACGGGGCGGACCATTCACTCGCACCACTACATCGACCCGCAGACGCCGATGGACTTCTTCGGCGCCCGGATCCTCGTCGTCGGCCTCGGCAACAGCGCGGCCGACATCGCGGTCGAGCTGTCCTCGAAGTCGCTGCAGACCAAGGTCACGCTGTCGACGCGGTCGGGCGCGTGGATCGTCCCGAAGTACGTCGCCGGCCGGCCGGCCGACACGATGTACCGCACCACGCCCCACCTGCCACTGAAGTGGCAGCGAAAGATCATGCAGTGGGGCCAGGTCTTCAACGGCTCCAACGGCGCGCTCTACGGCCTGCCCGAGCCGAACCACAAGTTCTTCGAGGCCCACCCGACCCAGTCCGTCGAGCTGCCGCTGCGGCTCGGGTCCGGCGACGTCGTGCCCAAGCCCAACATCGCGCGGCTCGACGGCTCGACGGTGCACTTCGACGACGGCACCAGCGACGACTTCGACATCATCGTGTGGGCGACGGGCTACAACATCACGTTCCCGTTCTTCGACCCCGACTTCCTCAGCGCGCCGGCCAACCAGTTCCCGCTCTACAAGCGCATGTACAAGCCCGGCATCGACGACCTCACCTTCGTCGGCTTCGCCCAGGCCACGCCGACGCTGTTCCCGTTCGTCGAGTCCCAGGCCCGGCTGGTGGCGGCGCACCTCGTCGGCGCCTACGCGCTGCCCGGCATCGCGGAGATGGAGCGGGTGATCAAGGAGGACGAGGCGAAGTACATCGGCCACGTCCTGCACACCCCGCGGCACACCCAACAGGTCGACTACTTCATCTACGAGCACGACATCCGTGCCCGCGAGATCCCGGCGGGCCGCAAGCGGGCCCTGGCCGGGAGCGGTCGGCGATGACCAGCGGACCCTGGAACCGCCTCGTCGACCGGCGCGGCACCCACAAGGGCGACGCGCGACGCGACGCCCTGCTGTCCGCCTTCGACGAGCTGCTGCGCGAGCAGTCGCTCGACGACATCAACGTCGCCGAGATCTCCCGGCGCGCCGGCGTGACCCGCTCCGCCTTCTACTTCTACTTCGAGAGCAAGGCCCTCGCGGTCATGGCGCTCATGCAGGAGCTGTACGACGCCGCGGCCGACGCCAACGAGATGCTGGTCAAGGCCGAGGGGGACCCGGAGCCGCGGATCCGGGCGGCCATCGCGCTGCTCTTCGACACCGTCGACAGCAGCCCGCACACCTATCGCGCACTGCTCGAGGCCCGGGGCTCCAACCCGGACGTCCGGCAGATGTGGGACGCGGGACTGGCCGACTTCGCCGCGGTCATCGCGGGGATGATCGAGACCGAGCGCGCCGCCGGCCGGGCGGTCGAGGAGCCCGACGCCCACGCGGTCGCCGCGGTCCTCCTCGATCTCAACAACCACGCGCTCGAACGGCACGCGCTGGGCTCAGGCCCGCCGCGGGAGCAGCACATCGAGGCGCTGGTCAGCATCTGGCTGCGCACCATCTACGGCACGAGGGGCAAGTCATGACTCCGCAGACGATCACCTTCGACTCGGCCGGCACGACCTGCGAGGCGTGGCACTTCGTCGCCGAGCACGACGGGCTCGCGACCGCGGCCGGTCGGCCGGTGGTCGTGATGGGGAACGGTCTCGGTGGCACCAAGGACTCCGGCCTCGAGCCGTTCGCCCGGGCGTTCGCCGCTGCCGGCCTGGACGTGGTCGCGTTCGACTACCGCGGGTTCGGCGGCAGTGCCGGCGAGCCGCGCCAGCGGGTCAGCCTCGACGGCCAGCTGGTGGACTTCCAGGCGGCCATGCAGGCCGCCGCCGGGGTGCCCGGCGTGGACGGATCGCGGCTGGTGTTGTGGGGCATCTCGCTGGCGGGCGGGCACGTGCTGCGCGCGGCCGCCGATCGGTCCGACGTGGCTGCGGTGGTCGCCCTGGTCCCGATGGTCGATGGCCTTGCCGCCGCCGTGCACGCGACGGCGACCCACACTCCCGGCCAGCTGCTGCGCTCGACTTTCCGCGGCATTCGCGGCCGGATGGCGTCCAAGGCCGGCCGGGCGCCGGTGATGATGCCGATCGTCGCGCGACCGGGCGAGATCGGTGCGCTCACGCTGCCCGGCGCGCTCGAGGACTACCTGTCGATCGCCGGACCGACCTGGCGCAACGAGATCTTTGCCGACGTCACCCTCGAGCTCGGCACCCGCAAGCCGACCGCCGCGGCTGCCAAGATCTTGGCCCCGCTGCTCGTGCAGATCGCCGACTTCGACCAGAGCGCGCCGCCCCAGGCATCGGCCAGGGCGGCCTTCAAGGGCAAGGCCGAGGTCCGCCACTATCCCTGCGACCACTTCGACGCGTTCCCCGGCAAGCCGTTCCACGATTCCGCTCGCGACCACGCGGTCGCGTTCCTGACCCGCCACCTCACGCCGGCGCCTTCGTCGGTCGAGAAGGTTGCGCCGTCGTTGGTCGAGGAGGTTGCGCAGCAACCGTCACGAGACCAGACCCCAGAGGTCGAGGCCGCCGATGCCTGAGACCGTGCAGCAGCTGGTCCGCGCATTGGCGGACAGCGAGAGCGTCGGCCTCGCCTTCGGCGACGAGAGCTGGACCTGGGCCGAGACGGTCGGCGATGCCGCAGCCCGGGCTCGGGTCCTGCGCGCCTGGGCCGAGCCCGACCGGCCGCTGCACGTCGGCGTGCTCATGGAGAACACGCCGGAGATGGTGCGCGCGCTGCTCGCCGGCGCGATCGGGGCCCACGTCACGGCGGGCATCAACGCGACCCGACGTGGTGCGGCACTGGCGGCCGACGTACGCCGTGCCGACTGCCAGGTGCTGCTCAGCGATGCCGAGCACCTGCCGCTCCTCGACGGCCTCGACCTCGGGGGCGCCCGCGTCGTCGACACCGATGGCGCCGAGTGGGCCGAGCTCACCGCCGCCGCGTCCCGCAGCGTCGATCGCCCGTTCGATGGGCACAGCGAGGAGGTCGGCGCGATGGACACCTTCATGCTGATCTTCACCTCGGGCACGAGCGGGGACCCGAAGGCGGTCCGGGTCAGCAACTTCATGGTGGTGATGTCGGGCAGCGTGCTGTCGGAGAAGTACGCGCTCACCCCCGACGACGTCTGCTACTGCGCGATGCCGCTCTTCCACTCCAACGCGATCATGGCCTCGCTCGCCCCGGCGCTCTGCGGCGGCTCCACCATCGCACTGGCCCGGAAGTTCAGCGCGACCGGCTTCCTGGCCGACATCCGCAGGTACGGCGCGACGTACATGAACTACGTCGGCAAGCCGCTCGCCTACGTGCTGGCCACCCAGGAGCAGCCCGACGACGCCGACAACCCGCTGCGGGTGGCGTTCGGCAACGAGGCGTCCGACCGCGACATCGCGGAGTTCGGCCGCCGGTTCGGGTGCACCGTCTGGGACGGCTTCGGGTCGACCGAGACGGCGGTGATCATCACCCGCACCGACGACACCCCGCTGGGCTCCATCGGCCAGCCGTTCGACGGCGTCGCGGTCTACGACCGCGAGACCCGGACCGAGTGCCCGCGGGCCGTGTTCGACGACACCGGTGCGGTAGCCAACCTGGACGAGTGTGTCGGCGAGCTGGTCAACACGACCGGCGCCGGCTTCTTCGGCGGCTACTACAACGACGAGGCCGCCACCGCGGCGCGCCTCGACGGCGGGATGTACTGGTCGGGCGACCTCGGCTACCGCGACGAGAACGGCTTCGTCTACCTGGCGGGCCGCACCGACGACTGGCTGCGCGTCGACGGCGAGAACCTCGCCGCCGCGCCGATCGAGGCGCTGCTGCTTCGGCACCCGGCGATCAGCCAGGCGTGCGTGTACGCCGTACCGGACCCGCTCGTCGGCGACCAGCTGATGGCGACCCTGGTGCTCCGCGACGACGCCGAGCTCGACCCCGCGGGTTTCGAAGCCTTCCTCGCCGAGCAGGCCGACCTGTCACCGAAGGCGTGGCCGCGTTACGTCCGGATCGCCGACCGCGTCCCCACGACGGCGACGAACAAGGTGCTCAAGCGGGCACTCCGCGCCGAGGGGACCGCGACCACCGACCCGGTGTGGGAGCGCGAGGAGCGGAATCGCGGCTACAGCGCCGCCGTCGGTTGCGGCGTGCCCTTGACCTCGTCCTTCACGGCGCATACCTTACGGATCGTTCACTAGTGGAAGTCCTGGTGGACAACTGTACAAATGTCGTAGTCCCGGGCGGTGCCAGATGATCAACGTTGAAGAGGGCATCAGCATCAACAGAACCGCAGCGGAGGTCTTCGCGTTCGTCGGCGACCAGACCAACGCCCCGCGCTGGCAACGTGGGCTCGATTCGGTCCGGATGATCGGGGGCGGCCCGATCGGAGTCGGGACGAGGCACGAGTTCGTACGCACGATGATGGGACGACGGATGTCGGGGGAGACCGAGTACACCCCGTTCGAGCCTGACCGGTACGTGGCCTTCGAGGCGACCTCGGGCGGATGGCCGCTCGAGGCCTCCTAACGAGGCTCGAGCGGGCTGCGGAGCCCTGCCCATCAGCGAGTCTCTATCGCGCGCGCCTCGAACTGCACGCGACTCTGTGGGGCGTTCCGCGTCCTCCAGCCCCTGATCGCCGGCGGCCTGAGGACGCCGTCCGGCACCAACCTCGGCGAGCCGGGCTCGAGGCTCGCCTGGGGTCGGGACGGACGGCCAGGTCCTCATAGGCGTAGGAGGCTAGGCCTGAAGAGCCGGCCCGAGCCAGCGTCGTACGAACGCGCGCAGCTCGTCCTCGGACCGCGGCGGATCCGCCGGGGACTGCAGGAACGACACGAACAGGCGCATCAGGATCTCGGCGAGACCCTCGAGCTCGGCGTCCGCGACGCCGATGTCCGACCAGTCGACGGGGATCCGGCGCAGGATGTCGGCCCCCAGCCCGAAGGCCGTCGTGGACGTGACGTCGCGACTGAAGACCTCGGTCTCCCCGGCCTGGAACAGCAAGCCGATGCGACCCTCCTGCGGGATCGCCTGGACTGCGAAGACGACGGCCTCGATCGCGGCCTCGGCCGGAGTGCTGAAGGTCGCGAGGTGTCGCTGCATGCGGTCGACGAAGTCCTCGAGCCCGGCCTGGGCGACGGCGGCGAGGAGCTCGGCGAGGTTCGCGTAGTACCGATACACGGTCTGCCGGGTCACCCCCAGCTCGCTCGCGACGTCGGAAAGCGTCGTCTTGGCCGGCCCGAACCTCTCGACGCAGGTCTCGGCGGCGGCGACGATCCGCTGCCGCGCCTCGTCCTCGGTCCGGGGCGGGTTGCCCTGCCAGCCGTGGTGGCCCATGGTTCAGCCGACCTCGACGGGGGCGACGGGGATACGGCGACGCGCGGTGTGCAGCACGCCCAGGACCCCGATCGCGCCGGCGAAGCAGGCGAGTGTGTACCAGCCGTTGCCGATCGGGGCGCCGTCGCCGGTGATGCCGTTGTCAGCGTCGATGAAGCCGGGGAGTGCGGAGATCCAGAGAAGTGCCATCGTGGCCAGGTAGACCGCGGGGTAGATCCGCGCGAACGGCGTCATCGGTTCGGGCTCCTCGGCGTCCCGACGTCGAAGGTGGCTGACGAGGATCCAGATGCCGGCCGCCCACACCAGGCCGAGCTCGATGCCGAGGACCCAGGCCTGCGCTGTGATGTTCGGCGTCTCGCCGCCGAAGATCCCGGACGGGATGCCGAACAGCGCCATCGAGGGCGGCGTCAGCACGCCGGCGACGGCGATCCGCCAGGTCAGCGACCAGCCGCGACGTGGTCCGCCGTCGGGCGCCGTGGACCCGGCGAGCTTGATGGCAAGGAACGTCATCACCCCGAACGACACGGAGGCGAAGAGCAGCATGCTGTTCATCGGCACCGAGGCCAGGGACGGATGGTTGACCTCGACGTTGGCGTCGTTCCAGCCCCACCACTTCAGCTGCGGGCCGAGCTGGTCGAAGATCTCGTAGAAGACCTGGCAGACGAACGCGACCAGGATCGAGCCGACCAGCGCGCCGCGGTGCTTGAACACTCCCAGCACCCGCACGACCTCGTAGACCAGCACACTCAGCGCGGGGTAGATCGCGATGATGTAGAGCGGCAGCCGGTCCCACATGAACTGCACGGTGAAGATGTTGTGGGCGAAGATGAAGCCGTACTGCTGGTCCAGCCCGAACCACTCGGGGAAGTACAGCGGCGGCTCGGTGACGAACAGGTAGATCAGCGACGCGCACCAGATCGCGAGGGTGATCGGATCACCCGCGCGCAGCCGTCGTACGGCGTGCACCAGCGCCCACACCGCTCCCGCGACGATGACCAGCTCGAGGACCGGCATCGTGCCGTTGGCCAGGTCGAACGGGTTGTGCAGCGAGACGACCGGGCTGACGTCGTGGCAGTCGAACCCGAGGTTCCGGGTGACCTGCTCCGCCGCCTCTTCGCACACGGCGCTCATCGGGTGCCTGCCAGCTCGGTCGGGTGGTTCTCGGCGCCGGGGGTCCAGTCGGTCCCGGGCGGATCCTGGTGAGCGTCGAAGCCGAAAGGCACCGTGGTGCGGCCGAGCAACGACTTCGCCTTGAAGCGCAGGAGTCCGCCGAGCACCCGCGGGCTCCGCATCATGTCGCCCAGCGACTCGTCGAGGTTGAAGACCTTCGCGAAGTGCTCGTCGATGACCGCGTCCTCGCGGGCCGCGCCGGTGATCAGGTTGAACGCCGGCCAGGTCATCGAGGCGAGGATCCTGCGCTGCCACGTCGGCAGGGTCTCGGTGCCCGTTGCGCACTCGTACCCGCGGTCGCGCGCCATCGCCATGCCCCAGGGCACCTTGAGCCCCTTGCGCTGTTCGGCGAGGAACCGCTTGAAGAACCTCTGGTCGAGCTGCTGGCCCGCATCGTTGGCCGCCTGCAGGTGCGACCGCAGGATCAGCGCCGAGCCGGACGCCGCGCTGATGCCCTGGGCGTAGAACGGGTTGAACGCGCAGATCGCGTCGCCGATGAAGACGATGCCGACCGGCACGTGGGGGAGCCGGTCGTAGCGGCGCCATTTGTTCCCGGTCGAGCGGGTCAGGTGGACTTCGGAGACCGGGTCGCACTGGGCCATGGCGGCCGCGAACAGCGGAGTCCGGATCCGCTCGGCCGACGCCACGAAGTCGTCCGTCGTACGCGGCATGTCGATGCCCCACGACCCCATGCAGGCGATCGTCCGGCCGCCCTCGATGGGGAAGAAGTTGACCAGGAACTCGTGCTCGGGCGGGTGCTCACCCTTGTCCTGCGTCGGCATGACCACGATGTGCTGCCACCACCAGGACGACGGGCGGTCCTGGGGAGCCGGGAGGTCGTACCACCGCGACGTGTAGGTGACCTTGGCGTCGAGCGTCTGCACCGGCGTCTCCGGCCACCCGGCGGCGACCAGCCAGTCGGACACCGACGAACCGCGACCCATCGCATCGACGACCAGGTCGGCATCGATCCGCTCGTCGCCTGCCGCCGGCGTCGAGAACGCGACGCCCGTGACCCGACCCCGGGCCGTGCCGCCGTCCGCAGCTTCGATGCCGCGCACCGAGACGCCCTCGCGGATGATGACGTTGCTGAGCTCGCGCACCTTGTCGCGGAGCACCCGCTCGATCAGGATCCGCGAGCTGTAGACCATCGTCATCGACGACCGCTTGCGCGACGCCCAGCCGGTGCGCTCGAGGTAGGCCGCGTCCATCGACGGCATCAGGTGCAGCCCGCCAGCCGCGATCAGGTCGTCCTCGAACCCGGGAAACAGCTCGCCGATCGCGCGCCGCCCGGAGTTGAGCAAGAAGTGCGGGTGCTTGCTCTGTGGTACGCCGCGCCGGTGCTCAGCATCGGCAGGTAGCTCATCGCGCTCGAGGACCAGCACCTCGTCGAAGTGTGGAGCGAGAGCACCGGCGGCGCACAAGCCCGCCATGCTCCCGCCGAGTACGACCGCGGTCCGGCCCAGGCTCATGCGTGCTCCATTCATTCATACAACGTCTGGATGAATGTATGAATGACCGACGATGGTTGTCAACGAGCAGTCCGCGGGACGGGGCTCAACCCAGGGCAGCGACGACGGCCTGCTTCAACGTGAGTCGACTCCCTTCCGCTCGGCCTCGCTCGAACCCCTCGTCCGCGAGAGCCGCCACCGCAGCCTCATACACCTGACGCTCCGACTCCCACTGTCCGAGCCTGGCTTGCGACTCCTCGGCCTCGACTGCGCCCCAGAGACGGCCCGCCTGGACGGTGTCGCCGGTCTCGGCTGCAGCCTGAGCGAGGGAAGCGAGGGCGAAGACCATGGACTGGCGGTCGGACAGCTGTTCGGCAAGGACGAGTGCCTCACGGGCCCATCCCGCCGCCTCGTCGAACCTGCCGAGACGCCGGGAGACATCGGTCAGCCCGTCGAGCATGTTGGTCTCCCACCACGCCCACCCTCGGCCACGAACCAGGTCGAGGCTCTCTTGGAACAGTTCCGCGGCGCGCGCGAGGTCTTCCTCGGCCACAGCGAGCCAGCCCATCGATCCGACTACTTGCGCCACCCCACGCGCTGATCCCACGCGCCGGAAGATCTCCAGACTCTCGTCGAGATACGTGCGCGCTTCATCCGGGCGCCGCTGGTTCAGCAGGCAGGTCCCGATCCGATGCAGGAGTACGGCGACGTCGCGCTCGCCACCGACGTCTCGGAACAGAGCCAGACTCTCCTGGTACGCGCGGTCCGCTTGCTCGTGTCGACCGGCCATGTCGCTCGATCCGCCATAACAGCGCAGCGCGCGGGCTCGCAGGATCGGCTGCACGTCTCCGCCCGCGGAGAAGAGCGTCTCGAATCGCATGATGCCTTCGAAGGGATCGAGCGTCACCCAGAAGTTCTCGAGCGCGATCGCGAGCCTGTAGCCGTCTTCGACTGCGCCGGCCGACACCACCCTCTCCAGAGCGGCCCGGAGATTGTCCGTCTCCGGCTGCACGAGCTCCGGTCGTCGGCCCTGCTCAGCCTCTGCCGTCATGTTCGCCGACTCGGCGAGGGCGAGGAAGTAGTCGAAATGGCGGCGTGCCGCCGGTGCGAGGTCTTGGGCGCGGTACGCGCTCCGTTCCGGCTCGGCGGTATCGAGACGGTCGGCAGCAAACGCGCGAACCGTCTCGAGCATTCGGTAGCGCAGCTGCCCGCTGGCGTCGTCGACGTGGACCAGGCTCTTGTCCACGAGCGAGTCCAGTAGGTCGACCACGTCGATGTCGTCGATGTCGTCATCACCGCAGACCGCTTCTGCCGCCCCGAGGTCGAAGCCGCCCACGAACACCGAGAGCCGCGAGAACATGGTCCGTTCCAGGTCAGGGAGCAGGTCGTAGGACCAGGCGATCAGCGCCTCGAGCGTCTGCTGGCGCCGCGACGCGGTGCGCGGGCCTTTGGCCAGCAGCCGGAACCCTCCCTCGAGCCGCGCGCGCAGCTCTGCCACGTCCAGCGACCGGAGCCGCGCCGCCGCGAGCTCCAGCGCCAGTGGCAGGGCATCGAGGCGCGCGACCAGGGCCGCGACATCGGCCGCGTTCGTGTCGTCGACCACGAAGCCGGGCCGCTGCGCGGCGGCGCGCTCAGCGAAGAGGTTGACCGCCTCCGCCTCGACGAGTGGTGGCACCCGGTAGACGTGTTCGCCCTCGACACCAAGACTCTCGCGGCTCGTAGCCAGGACCATCAGCCCGGGGCAGCGCGGCACGATCTGGGCAGCGAGCTGCGCAACTGTCCCGACCAGGTGCTCACAGTTGTCGATGACGAGCAACATGCTCTTGCTGGCTACGGCGGCTGCGATCGCCTCCGTCGTGCTCACGCCCAGGCCCGGCTCGACACCGAGCGCAGCGGCGACCGACGTCGTCACCAGGTGGGGGTCGTGCAGCGGTGCGAGCTCGACCAGCCACACGCCGTCCCCGCTCCCGTCGAGCAGTCGCGCCGCCGCGGCAAGGGCAAGCCGTGTCTTGCCGGCGCCTCCGGGGCCGGCAAGCGTCACGAGGCGGTGGGTCTCGAGAAGCCTGCATACCTCCGCGAGCTCCTGCTCCCGGCCGAGGAAGCTCGAGAGCTGATCAGGGAGGTTGGTGCGGCCGGCACGAAGGGTCCGCACTTGGGCGAACCGGTCGCTCCCAAGCCCGCCGACCACCAGGTGGTAGACGCGCCTCGGGGCCGGGAAGTCCTTCAGCGCGTGCTCGCCGAGGTCCTCGAGCTGGTGGGCATCAACCAGCGCTGCCGTTGCCTCGCTGACGAGGACCTGGCCCCCGTTCGCGGCCGAGCAGAGCCGCGCGGCGTAGTGCACGTCGATGCCCCAGTAGTCGCGGCCGCGGACGCGCGGCGAGCCCGTGTGCACACCCAGCCGGACGCGCACTTCGTGACCGTCCGGCCACACCTGTTGCGCGAGAACGCGCTGCGCGGCCGTCGCAGCGTCGACGGCCGCCGCCGCCTCGCTGAACGCCATGAAGAACGAGTCGCCCTCGGTGTTGACCTCGACGCCGCCGAACTCGTCCCACACCGTCCGCAGGACCTGGTGGTGGTCGCGAGCACGTCACCGTAGGCGTCGCCCAGTTGGTGCAGCATGCGCGTCGAACCCTCGATGTCGGAGAACAGGAGGGTCACCGCGCCCGTGGGGAGCTCGGCCAGCCGCGCTCTCTCCATGGGGGCAATGTACGACCCGCGACGCGGTGGCGCCGGGGGATCACGGACTAGCGTGGGTGTGTGCCCAATCGCCTGGCGTCCGCGACGTCGCCGTACCTCCTCCAGCACGCCGACAACCCGGTCGACTGGTGGGAGTGGAGCCCGGAGGCGTTCGCCGATGCGCGGGCGCGCAACGTCCCGGTGCTGCTCAGCGTCGGGTACGCCGCCTGCCACTGGTGCCACGTGATGGCGCACGAGTCGTTCGAGGACGACGCGACCGCGGCGTACATGAACGAGCACTACGTCAACATCAAGGTCGACCGCGAGGAGCGGCCCGATGTCGACGCGGTCTACATGCAGGCCACGACGGCGATGACCGGGCACGGCGGCTGGCCGATGACGGTGGTGCTCGACCACGACGGCGCGCCGTTCTTCGCCGGCACCTACTTCCCGGACCAGCCGCGCCACGGCAGCCCGTCCTTCCGCCAGGTGCTCGCCTCGCTCGCCGAGGCCTGGCGGGACCGCGGCGACGAGGTGCGGCGGGTCGCGGACCAGCTGCGCGAGCACCTCGCGATGACGGGAGACCTACCCTCCGGGGCGGTCGGTCAGGAGCTGCTCGACGGCGCCGTAGCGAAGCTCGCCGAGGAGTTCGACCCGATGGCCGGCGGGTTCGGCAACGCCCCGAAGTTCCCGCCGACGATGGTGCTCGAGTTCCTGCGGCGGTACGCCCTTGGTTTCGAGGCTCGCAAGCTCGCACCTCAACCAGCGGGCGACTCCGAGCTCGCACCTCAACCAGCGGGCGACTCCGAGCTCGCACCTCAACCAGCGGGCGACTCCGAGCTCGCACCTCAACCAGCGGGCGAGGGTCTCGTGACGGTTGCTGCGCAACCTCCTCGACCAACGGAGGCGGCACACATGCTTCATCGGACGACGGCGGCGATGGCGGGCGGAGGGATGTACGACCAGCTCGGGGGCGGCTTCGCGAGGTACGCCGTCGACCGCGGCTGGGTGGTGCCGCACTTCGAGAAGATGCTCTACGACAACGCGCAGCTGGTCGGGCTCTACGCCCGGCTCGGCACCGAGGCCGGCGATCGGGTCGCCCGTGAGACCGCAGACTTCCTCCTCCGCGAGCTGCGCACCCCTGAGGGCGGGTTCGCCTCCGCGCTCGACGCCGACAGCCCCGACCCGGCGACCGGGAAGAGCGTCGAGGGTGCCTACTACGCGTGGACCCCGGCCCAGCTGATCGAGGTGCTCGGCGAGGAGCACGGCACCTGGGCCGCCGAGCTGTTCTCGGTGACCGAGGCCGGCACGTTCGAGCACGGCATGTCGACGCTGCAGCTGCGGCACTACCCGGCGACCGATCTCGACCGCACTCGGTTGGCGCACGTTCGAGCCCGACTCCTGGCGGCCCGCGACGAGCGACCGCGCCCTGGCATCGATGACAAGGTTGTCGCCGCCTGGAACGGTCTCGCCATCAGTGGCCTCTGCGACGCCGGGCTGCTCCTCGGCGAGCAGGAGTACGTCGACGCGGCGATCGCCGCGGCCGAGCTGATCGCCCGCATCCACATCGTCGACGAGGGACTGCTGCGGGTCTCCCGGGACGGTGTGGCCGGGCCGCACGCCGGCGTGCTCGAGGACTATGGCTGCGTCGCGTCGGGGTTCCTCTCGCTCGTGCAGGCGACCGGCGAAGGTCGATGGCTCACGCTCGCGACCGGCCTGCTCGACCACGCCCTCACCGGCTTCCGGGCACCGGACGGCGGGTTCTTCGACACCCACGCCGATGCCGAGGCCTTGGTCGCTCGACCGCGCGACCCGGGCGACAACGCGTCGCCCAGCGGCTTCAGCAGCATGGTCCACGCGCTGACGACGGCGCACGCGCTGACGGGGGAGGGCCGCTACCGCGATGCCGCCGAGCAGGCGCTGGCCACGGCCGCGGGGCTCGCCGACCGGGCACCCCGCTTCGCCGGCTGGTCGCTCGCCGCGGCCCACACGATGCTGGACGGGCCGCTCGAGGTCGCGGTCGTCGGTCCCGCCGGCCCGGACCGCGACGCGCTCGCCATCCGCGCCCGCCGCCTCCCCGGCGCGGTCGTGGTGGTGGCGGACGGCCCGCGCGACGACGTACCCCTGCTGGTCGGGCGCAGCGCCGTCGACGGCCGCGCGGCGGCGTACGTCTGCCGTGGCTTCGTGTGCGAGCGGCCGGTGACCACGCCGGACGAGCTCGGGTGAGACGCCCATGAGCAAGCCGATGGGCGAGCGCTGGCGGTCGGGACTGGCGCTGGTGATCAGCATCGTCGTGCTCGGCGCGATCATCCTGTTCGCGCCGTCCGACGGTCCGGCCGCGCTGCGCCGGGTGCTCGGCATCGCGGACGACCGGCTCGGCGACCCCGCGGACGTGCCGCCGGGCGGGACCTACGCATTCCTCGAGACCCAGCCGCTCGACTCGGACGAACCGGTCGCGTGGGACCCGTGCGACGAGATCCACTACGAGATCAATCCCGACGACTCGTCGTACGACACCGAGGACACCGAGGAGTTCGTCGCCGACGGCATCGAGGTGGTCGCCAACTACACCGGCCTCAAGTTCGTGTACGACGGCCTCACCGATCGCCGGCCGGAGTGGGACCGGCAGTTCGTGCCCTCCCTCGGCGCGCACGAGCCGGTGCTCATCTCGTGGGCGACGGAGGACGAGGTGCACCAGCTCGACGGGAACGTGGCCGGCGTCGGTGGAGCGGTGGCGGTCGAGGTGCGGCCGGGTGGCTGGCTCCGCTACGTCACCGGCGGGGTGACCCTCGACAGTGATGCGTTCGAGGACTTCTACTCGTTCTTCAGCGATGACGACGAAGGTCGCGCGATCCTGCTGCACGAGCTCGGCCACCTGGTCGGGCTCGACCACGTCGACTCGACCGACGAGCTGATGTTCGCCGACAACATCGGCAAGCGGGACTTCGGCACCGGCGACCTCAACGGGCTGGTGCGTCTCGGCAAGGGCAGGTGCGCCTGACCGGCCGGCGGCCTCCGCAGCGCCACAATCTCCGGTATGGAGCTCGCGCCCACCACCCCTCGTCCGACGGCGTTCTACGACGGTGGCCTGCCGCCCGGCGACTCGCATCCCGAGCTCCCGGCCAAAGTGATGCTCGAGCGGATCGAGACGGACGCGGGCGGCAGAGCCCGCGAGTCCTTCCGGATGCTGCGGCGGATCGCCTACCACGACGAGGAGTGGGGCGAGATCCTCGTCCCTGCTGACCTCGAGACGTTCGAGACGGACTTCGCGTCGGTGCCCGGGCTCCTCACTTGGCTGGTGCCGAAGACCGGCGCGCACCTTCCCGCCGCGCTCATCCACGACGGCCTGGTCGGCCGTAGGGACTACGTCGCCACTTCCTACCCTCCCGGCGACGACCCGATCGACCGGGTGGCGGCGGACCTGGTGTTCCGCCGAGCGATGCGCGACAGCCTGATCCCGATCATCCGCCGCTGGTTGGTCTGGTCGGCCGTGACGCTCGGCACGATCCTGCACGGCTCCGGGCGCTGGTCCCGCCGCGAGCACCTCCGCTACCTGCTCGTCGCCATCGGCACCCTGGCGATCGTCGCCGCTCTCGGGGTCGCGGCGACCCTCGACCTGTTCGACGTCGTCGCGTGGCTGCCGTGGATGGGTGACGACCGCGGCTTCGTGCTGGAGCTGGTCGGCGGGCTCGCCGGCGCGATCGTCATCCCGTTGCTGCTCGGCCTCACTTGGGGGCGGTTCGCCATCGCCGGCGCGGTGACCGGCATCGCGCTCGCCGTGCTGCTGCACGTCACTGTGGTGTTGCTCCTTCTGACCGCCCTCTACCAGCTGTCCGAGCGCGTGGCCCGGCGTACGCCGATCGCCGGTCTGGTCGCGACCGGCCTCGTGTTGGCGGCCAGCCTGTTGCTCACCGTGCTGCTCATCGGCACCGCCGGTGGTTGAGGTGCGAGCGAAGCGAGCCTCGACGTTCCCGTCTCGCGGCGGCTCGCGGCCGTCTTGGGCGGGCGGCGGGTCCCGGGATTTTGGATGACGTGGTTGCTCGCCGTCGTTGGTTGCGTGGCTGTTCCCCATAGCCCTGCGCTCCGTTTCCGGAGGCTTGAGGTGCTCCCTGCCCTGCGGTCGGAGGAGGGAAGACGGGTGGACACGGTCGACGGCCGGGACCGGTGGTTGCCCGGTGGTTGAGGTGCGAGCGAAGCGAGCCTCGAAACCACCCCGCGAGCCACCATCCGTCCCCAGGCCCCGATCGCGAATCCCTTGTCCACAGGCGGGTTCTGAGCATCATCGCGATGTCGGTGGCGGTTGGTTGAATATGCCTCATGGACCTCGGAACGTTGCCGCTCTTCGACCTCACCGCCCCGGCGGACGAGGTCGAGGAGAGCCTCGAGCCGGTTCCGTTGTCGCGCTCGCAGGAGCTGCTCGCCGAGATCCGTGATGACCAGAACACGATCGCCGAACACGAAATCTCCAAGGTCCGCCGGATCGCCGAATGGGCCGGCCACCACGTCGTGGCCGACGAAGCCGACGCGTCCACGTTGACCGAACGCGGGCTGGATACCGGGCTGCCGCTGGCCGGACCCGGTGCCCCGCTCATCAGCGACTTCGCGGTCATGGAACTCAGTGCGCTCCTCGGCCGCACCCTGGACTCCGGCCGCAACTACGTCGGGCAGGTCATCGAGCTGGCCTACCGGCTCCCCGAGACCTGGGACCGAGTCCTCCAGGGGCGGGTGCCGGTGTGGAAAGCCCTCCGGATGGCCGACGCCACTCGGATCCTCTCCGCCGACGCCGCGGCGTTCGTGGACCGACAGCTCGCCCCCTTCGCCCACGGCATGACCTGGGTCCAGATCGACCGGCTGGTCGAGGAAGCCCTCGTCCGCTTCGACCCCGAAGCCGCCGAAGCCAAACGCCGCGAAGCACAGGACTACCGGCGCTTCGACATCGACCTGGACCAGACCGGGTTCAATGGGATCGCGCACGTGTCCGGAACCCTGGATGCTGCTGACGCCCTCGACCTCGAGAACGCGATCGCCCGCAGAGCGAAGGCTCTCGGATGAGCTCGGCAGCGCGGAATCTCTCGATGTCCGACGCTCGATCGCGGCCGGCGAGCTGGCCCGCACAAGACCTCGCCCTGGACCTCGACATCGTGGACCCGGAGACCGGGGAGATCACCCGCACCGTCCCCGGCCGCAAGACCGAGCTGATCCTGCACCTGTCCGCTGCTGATCAGACCGTCGGGCGCTCGGGCAACACCCGCACCCCGATCAGCCCGGAGCAGGTCAAGACCTGGATCAACACCCCCGGCTCCACGGTGATCATCCGCCCGGTCCTCGACCTGCCGGCCACCAGCCGGTCGACTCCTACGAGATCCCCGACCGGATCCGACGCCAAGTCACGCTCCGTGACCACCACTGCGTGTTCCCGCACTGCACCAAACCCGCCGAACGCTGCGACCTGGACCACGTCGTCCCGCACGGCGACGGAGGGCCGACGTGTGCGTGCAATCTGGCCCCGGATTGTCGTGGCCATCACCGGTTCAAGACCTCTGGCCAGATGACCTGCCGGGTCCTCACGCCGGGCACCTACCTGTGGACAGGACCAGCGGCCGGCAATGGCTGGTCGACCCCACCGGCACCCACGACCTCAACCAGCCCACCGACGGTAGCTGTCCCGCCCCGAACCCGCCGCCTCGGCGGGGCCATCGGCATGCCGCGGGTGGGTTCGAGGCTCGCTGCGCTCGCAGCTCGAGGCCGCGGCTCAGGAAGGCGTGGCGAGCCGGCCGCGCTTGACGGCGTACATCTCAGCATCGGCCGCGAGCAGTGCGTCCTGGAGCTCGTCGGCGGCGCCGAGGGCGGCAGTGCCGACGCTGCCGCGTCGGCCGAGCACGGCGGTGAGCCGGTCGCCCAAGGCGGTCGGATCGAGGTCGGCGGCGAAGACGGCGAACTCGTCGCCGCCGAGCCGGCCGACGATGTCGTCGGGACGCACGGCCGAGCGCAGCGTCTGGGCTACAGAGGCGATCAGGAGGTCGCCGGCGGGGTGGCCCTCGAGGTCGTTGACCTGCTTGAGCCCGTCGATGTCGATGAACGCAATAGCGCCCGCGACGACTCCGTCAGCAGAAAACGTCTGCGTGACCAGGTCGGTGAAGCCACGGCGGTTGAGCAGGCCGGTCAGCTCGTCGGTGAGGGAGAGCCGCTGTGCCTCCTGGGCGAGGGCGACCTCTTGCTCCAGCTCCTGGTGGATGGACACCTTCTCCAGGGCGAGGGACGTGGCGTCGGCCAGACCCCGCAGCAGCGCGATCTCCTGGTCGGTCGCCTCGTGGTGGTCGGCCCAGTAGGCGCCGATCGCGCCGACCGGCGCCATCGTCCGCACCGGGGTCATCACCAGGCTCTTCACGAACGTCGGGCGGTAGGCCTCGTGCGGGATCCGCGGGTCGTCGTAGATGTCGGCGATGGCGGCGTTCGCGGTAGTCCGCCCTTCACGTCTCCGTCGGGAACCGCAGGCCCTTCCACAGCGGCTCGATCGCGTCCTCGTCTGCGTAGTAGCAGAGGTCGCCGTCGCGCAGCACGAACGTGGCGCCGTCGCACCCGGCGAGGTCGCGGGCAGCGGTCCGGACGACGCGCTGGACCTCGCTGAGCTGCGCGGCCATCGACAGCTCCTGCACGGCGCGCAGCAGCCTGGTGATGCCCTCGGTTCCGTCGCCCCCGGTCATGGCGCCCAGGGTAGGGGGAGGCGGGGTGCGACCTGGGGCGGATGCGGGAAATCCGTGGGGGCAGTAATTTCGACCCATGACCACCGTTGCGCCCACGACTGCCACGTTCGACTCGCTCGACCCAGCGACCGGCGAGGTGGTGGGCACGCACCCGATCCACGACGCCGATCAGGTCAAGGCGGTCGTCGACCGCGCCCGGATCGAGGCTGCCTGGTGGGAGGGACTGGGGTTCAAGGGCCGCAAGGAGCGGCTGATCCTCTGGCAGAAGTACGTCGTCCGGCACATGGACGAGCTGATCGACCTGATGCACCGCGAGAACGGCAAGCCCAACGGCGACGCCGCGCTCGAGATCACGCTCGCGATCGACCACCTGCACTGGGCGGCCGGCCACGCCGAGAAGGTCCTCAAGCGGCGGAGCGTCGCGCCCGGCCTGCTGATGGCCAACAACGCGGCCAGCGTCGCCTACCGCCCGCTCGGGGTGGTGGCGGTGATCGGGCCGTGGAACTACCCCGTCTTCACGCCGATGGGCTCGATCGCCTACGCCCTCGCAGCCGGCAACGCGGTCGTCTTCAAGCCGAGCGAGCACACCCCGGGCATCGGCGTGTGGCTCGCCCGGTCGTTCCTCGAGGCGGTCGGACGGCCGGTCCTCCAGACCGTGACGGGCCACGGCGAGACGGGTGGCGCGCTCTGCGCTGCCGGTGTCGGCAAGGTCGCCTTCACCGGGTCGCCGGGCACCGCCCGCCGGGTCATGGCGGCCTGCGCCGAGACCCTGACGCCCGTGCTCATGGAGGCCGGCGGCAAGGACGCGATGATCGTCGACGAGGACGCCGACCTCGAGGCGGCCGCCGATGCCGCCGTCTGGGGAGCGACCGCCAACGCCGGCCAGACCTGTGCCGGCGTCGAGCGGGTCTACGTCCACGAGCGGGTCTACGACGACTTCCTGCGCCAGGTGACCGAGCAGGCCAGCGCGCTCTCCGCCGATCCGGACGGCAAGATCGGCCCGATCACGATGCCGTCGCAGATCGAGATCATCCGCAGCCACATCGACGACGCCATCGCGCGCGGGGGTCGCGCCGTCGTCGGCGGTCCGGGATCGGTGGGGGAGCGCTACGTCCAGCCGACCGTGCTCGTCGACGTCCCCGACGACTCGACGGCGATGACCGAGGAAACGTTCGGCCCGACGGTCACCGTGACCAAGGTCCGCGACATGGACGAGGCGGTCGCCAAGGCCAACGCCACCAACTACGGCCTGGGCTCGACCGTGTTCGGCAAGGCGCGGGCGGTCGAGACCGCCGAGCGGCTCCGGGCCGGGATGACCGCGATCAACGGCATGCTGACCTTCGCCGGCGTTCCCTCGCTGCCGTTCGGGGGCATCGGCGAGTCCGGGTTCGGCCGGATCCACGGGCCGGACGGGCTCAAGGAGTTCACCTACTCCCACGCGATCACCCGCCAGCGGTTCAAGCCGGCGATCGCCCTGACCACGTTCGGTCGCACCGAGAAGGACGAGCAGCGGGCCGGCAAGCTCGTCAACGCGCTCTACGGCAGGGGCAACAAGAAGAAGGGCTGACGCCTGGCGTACGACGGCGCTAGCCGGCCGAGCGCCGGACCTCGTTGAGGATCGAGATCTTCTGCCAGATCTTGCGCGACATGCCGGTGGTGAGCGTCTCGATCGTCGACACCGTGTCGAGCACGATCGCGTCCCGGGACTCCTCGGCGCACAGCGCGGCCGTCTTGCCGACCAGGCTGAGCAGCTCCGAGCAGTAGTCGAGGTAGTGCTCGAGCTCCTCGAAGCTCAGACCGATCGTCGGGCTCGCTGCCGTCGGCGTGAACGACGCCCGCAGCCGCTCGGGGTCCTTGTTGAGCTGGTGCATGTCGATGATGTGGGCCATCGAGCGCAGCTCGTGGAGCAGCTTGAGGCTCTCCGCCCGGCGCAGCCGCTCCGGCACCGTGAACAGGAACCAGATCGCGATCGCGGCGAAGATCAGGTCGTTGACCGCGCTCTCCGCCAGCGACAGCCACTCGATGTCGTGCTCCGGGCCGCCTTCGATCGCGGCCGACCGCAGCGCGAACCCGAACGCCACCAGGATGAGGACGACGACCAGCAGGATAAGCGCTCGTGAGGCGAGCCGGATGACGCGCAGCCGGCCGCGGTTGGTCTCCGAGCTCTCGGCCACGGTCCCGGCCAGCGTCAGCAGGTCCGCGGCGGCGCCGTAGAGCCCGCGCTGAGGGAACCGCGCGCCGATCCGGTCACGGAGCTGGGCGAGCGTGCTGAGCACCGGCTCTGCCTCGAGCCGCTCCAGTGCGATGGCCACGGCCGCACACTAGTGGCATGCCGTTGCCCGTGCTGGACTGCTCGCACTACACCGCCGGCCGGTGCCGGTCGTGCACCTGGCTGGAGCGGCCGTACGACGAGCAGCTCGCCGCCAAGCAGGCGTCGACAGAGGCCGCCGTCCGCGCGGTTCTCGGCGACCGGCCGCAGCCGGACTGGCTGCCACCCGTGCCGAGCGCGCCGGAGGGGTTCCGCACCAAGGCGAAGATGGTGGTCGGCGGGACAGTCGACCAGCCGACACTCGGGCTGTGGAGCCCCGCGCGCGGCTTCGTCGACATCCGCGACTGCGCGCTCCACTCGGCCGGGATCCGGGCCGCGCTCCCGGTGCTCGCGGAGTTCATCGGCCAGGACCGCGCTGGCGCCGTACGACGTGCCGGCGCGCAGCGGCGAGCTCAAGCACGTGCTCGTCACCGAGTCTCCGGCCGGTGAGCTGATGGTGCGCTGGGTGCTGCGCTCGACCGAGGGGGAGGCGCGGATCCGCAAGCACCTTCCGCGGCTGCTCGAGGCGCTGCCGGCACTGCGGGTGGTGACCCTCAACATCCAGCCCAGGCACGCCGCGGTGCTGGAGGGCGAGCGCGAGCTGGTGCTGACCGAGCAGACGACACTGCCGATGGAGGTCAACGGACTGACCCTGCACCTCGGACCGCGCAGCTTCTTCCAGACCAACACCGAGGTGGCCGCCGCGCTCTATCGCGCGGCCCGGGGCTGGGTCGGCGAGCTCGCGCCGGCCACCGTGCACGACCTCTACTGCGGCGTCGGCGGCTTCGCGCTCCATCTCGCCGCCCCGGGCCGGACCGTGACCGGCATCGAGATCAGCGCCGATGCGGTAGCCGCCGCCGAGCGCGGTCGCGACGACGCCGGGCTGGCGCCCGACCGGGTGCGGTTCGTGGCCGGTGACGCGACGTCGTACCTCGTTGACGAGCGCGCCGACCTGGTGGTGGTCAACCCACCGCGCCGCGGCCTCGGCCCCGAGCTGGCCACCCGACTCGAGGAGACCGGTCCGGCCACGGTCCTCTACTCCAGCTGCGCCCCTTCGTCGCTGGCCCGTGACCTCGCGACGATGCGGTCCTACCGGCCGGTGCGGGCCCAGGTGCTCGACATGTTCCCGCAGACCGCGCACCTCGAGGTGCTGGTGCTGCTCTCCCGTTGGTCGAGGAGCTCGCGCTAGCGAGCGTCACGAACACCTAGCGCAACGAGTAGGTCGCCAGCGAGACGCCGACGTAGTGGGTCACGAAGGCGACGATCGTGAACGAGTGGAACACCTCGTGGAACCCGAACACGCGGGGTGACGGGTTCGGCCACTGGAAGCCGTAGACGAGGCCGCCGACCGTGTAGAGGGCGCCGCCGACCGCGATCAGCACGAAGATCGCGATGCCGATGCCGAGGCCGAGGGCGACCGCGCCGTCGAAGAACGCGGGGATGAAGAACACCGCGGCCCATCCCATCGCGATGTAGATCGGCGCCGACAACCACCGCGGTGCGGACGGCCAGAACACCTTGAAGACGATCCCGAGCACGGCCGCCGTCCACACGACCGACAGCAGCAGGACCCGGTTCATGCCGTCGAGCAGGATCAGGCTGAACGGCGTGTAGGAGCCGGCGATCAGCAAGAAGATGTTCGCGTGGTCCAACCGGTTGAGGAACCGCCACGTCCTCGGTGACCAGGTGCCGCGGTGATAGACCGCGGACGTTCCGAACAACAGCATGGCCGTGGAGGCGTAGAGCGTGGAGCCGACCCGCGTGGTCGCCGTCGGCGAGAGACAGATGAGCACGATGCCGGCCGCCACGATCAGCGGCACCGAGCCGGCGTGCTGCCACCCCCGCAGCTTGGGCTTGACGTCAGCGACCTTCTCGGTGATCTGCTCCAGACCGGCGCGCACCCGCTCGTTCGCGTGCTGGATGGCCTGACTCATGACAGCAGGCTATCCGGCTCCTGTTAGTGCGTGTGGGGCGGGACGATGGCGCCCTCGGATGGCTGCACGATGACGAAGCCCTGGCCGCCGAAGGTGACCTGGAAGGCCTCGCCCGAGCCCCGGCCGATGAGCGCGCCCGCGGTGAAGGACTTGTTGATCGACGTCTGCAGCTCGATCGACCAGGCCACGATCGCCTGGATGTCGGCGAAGGTCGGTGCCTCGGCGGCGTTGAGCACGACCGGCTCGCCGTCCGTCGTGATCGCGACCCACCCGCTGCCGCGGAGGGTCGTGTTGAACAGTCCGCCCGCGGCGATGCTGCCGCCCTTGACCCGCTCGATGTTCCAGTCGAGCCCGGCGGAGAACGCCAGCACGTGGGCGCCGTTGATCGAGATGCCGCTGTTGGTGAGATGCAGGATGTGGATGTGCTCGGCCGCGTTGGCCAGGAACACGTCGCCCTGACCTTCGACCCGCATCAGCGACAGGCCCTCGCCGGTCAGCGCCTTCTTGAGGAACTTGCCGGCGCCGCCGCCCTGGTAGGCGAACGTGACCTGGCCCTGGTAGGCGACCATCGCGCCCTGGCGGGCCATGAACGGCTCGGCGATCCGCACGCGCAGCAGCTTGCCGTTCTGCAGCGAGGGCCCGACGCCGGTCTCCTTCTCGGAGAAGCGGCCGTCGATGAGGTCACCGGAGATCCCCGGCATCGGGGAGTGGCCGGCCTGGGCCACCGGCGCTGCGGCCTGGGCGGGAGCGGCGACGGGCGCCACGGGCGTCGGCACCATCGGCTCCTGGAACGCCGGAGGCTGCGGCTCCGGGACCGTCACCGGGTCCGCGGCGACGAACGCGGGCGCCGGGGTCTCCTCCGCGGGCTGCGCCATCTGCGCGGTGGCCGGCGGCGACCCGACGACGCGGGTCTCCATCATGAACGCGTCCTCGGTGGGGGACTGGTCCATCGCACCCTCGGGGCGGTCCATTCCGGTCGGCTCCTCGGCCATCGACGCGTCCGCTGTCGAGGTGGCGCCGGACTGGCTCGACTGGGAGGTCGGCTCCTCGGGCGGGGAGAGGGGGGACACCGACTGCACCCCGCCGTCAGAGACGTGCTCGGTCCACTGGGTCCCGTCCCAGTAGCGAAGCTCGTGTCGGCCAGTGGGGTCCGGGTGCCATGCTGCGGCGGTCATCGTCGGTTCCTCTCAAGGGTCAGGTCGGCGTCCTCGCCACCATCGTGTCAGTCCGCGCAACCGCCGCGGAAGAACCCCGACCCGATCGTCCCAGTGGCTACGATCATCGGGTGGTCGACTGGAAGCGGGGCTTGCGCCGGGTGCTCTACCCCGCCTACGAGAACCGCGTCCTGCGCCGGATGCCCGACAACCTGCCCAAGCACGTCGGCGTGATGCTCGACGGCAACCGTCGATGGGCGAAGGCGGTCGGGCGCGACACGGAGCACGGTCACCGCGCCGGCGCGGCCAACATCGAGCCGCTGCTCAGCTGGTGCGAGGAGATCGGCATCGAGGTGGTCACCCTGTGGCTGCTCTCCACCGACAACCTGAACCGTCCGGCCCAGGAGCTCACCCAGCTGCTCGAGATCATCGAGGAGGCCGTGGACAGCCTGGCCGACCAGCGCCGCTGGCGGCTCAACCCGGTGGGCGCGCTCGACCTGCTCCCCGACCAGACGGCGGCCCGGCTCAAGACGGCCGCCGAGCTGACGGCCGATGTCGACGGAATGATCGTCAACGTCGCCGTCGGCTACGGCGGCCGCCGCGAGATCGCGGACGCCGTACGCTCCCTGCTCCACGAGCACGCCGCCAAGGGCACCTCGCTCGAGGAGCTCGCCCAGATCATCGACGTCGAGCACATCGCCGACCACCTCTACACCAAGGGCCAGCCCGACCCCGACCTCGTGATCCGCACGTCTGGCGAGCAGCGGCTCGGGGGATTCCTGCTGTGGCAGAGCGCGAAGTCGGAGTTCTACTTCTGCGAGGCCTACTGGCCGGACTTCCGCCGGGTCGACTTCCTGCGCGCGATCCGTGCCTATGCCCTCCGCGAGCGCCGGTACGGCGCGTAGCTACGCTCGACCGCGTGCCCAAGCCGATCACGCGCCTGACCATCTTCGGCGACCCCGCCCTGCTCGAGGAGGGGCAGCGGCCGACGATGCGCACCTACACCGTGATCGATCCCGACCCGGTGACCGGCACCCTCGCGATCGACTTCGTCGTGCACGGAGCCGAGGGGATCGCCGGCCCCTGGGCGTCGACCGCGCTGCCGGGCGACAGCATCGCGGTGCGCGGCCCCAGTGGCGCCTACGCCCCGGACCCGACCGCCGACTGGCACCTGTTCGCCGGCGACGAGGCGGCGATCCCCGCGATCCGACAGTCCCTCGCGCGCCGCCCTGGCGCGAGGGTCGGGTGCACGCTTTCGTCCACGGGGAGGCCCAGGCCGTGATGCACGAGATCCGCCCGTACCTGCTGCGTGAGCGCAACATCCCTCGCGCCGATGTCTCGATCTCCGGTTACTGGCGCCAGGGGCGCACCGAGGAGGCCTTCCGCGAGTGGAAGGCCGAGCTGGCCGCGGTCGAGAGCGTGTGACGGGCGCCCTCGACCCCGCGGCTGATTAGTCGGAGTACGCCGCTACCTCCGTGGTGTCCATGTACTGGCAGCCGAGGTAATCCGTCGGACAGCCGCTCCAGTCGGGGACCTGCGGGGAGAGAATCACGTACTTGATCGCGCCCACGCCTGCCGCCGGAGACCCGAGCGGAATGTCCACCAGGGTGTTCCGGTCGTCGACGTCGAACGTGCCTTCGGCCACGGGCGATCCCCACGGGCCGGTCGGCGTCGCCGCGACGTAGAGCTCGTATCCGGCGGTCGAGGAGCTGCCGGGGTCGCCGCACGTGTTGGACGGGTTGACCCCGAACCCGGTCACGGTGATGGTCGCCGGCAGCTCGATCACGATCTCCTTGGGATCGACGTCGTCCTCGCTGTCGGCCGGCGTCTCGTCCACGGTGGTGGCGCTGCCCCAGCCGGAGGCGTGCGAAAGGTCGATCGCGCCGCCGGGACCGCAGCCGTACGGCGTGTAGTCGGGGCCGGTGAAGCTGTCGATGCTGGCGCCGCCGTCGGCTGACGCCCAGTCCCGCCGCAGCGAGGCGTCGAAGATCGCCTTCTCACCTCCCGTGACGGTGACGGCGTCGGAATCGGATTCATAGCCGGTCTTGGAGGCGACCACCTTGGTCCAGGTGCCGGCCGGCACGCCGCCAAACTTGTAGTGACCGTTCGAGTCGGTCACGTCGGCGAACTCGCTGTGCCCGGCGATCCGGACGACGACGCCGCGCAACGGGTTGCCCGCGTGATCGGTCACGGTGCCGGCGATCTTTCCCTTCGGGTCCCCGGGCGGGGGTGGCGTGTTGAAGTCGGCCTCTGGCGCGGCGTCCTCACCGTCGTCCGAGCCGGCATAGAAGCCGAAGCCGCGAGCGGCGAACCTCTCCCAGAGCGCGTCGTAGTGGGCGCCGCCGTAGATCGCCTCGTCGGCCGCGAACATCGCGTCGCGCATGTCGAGCATCGACGGGTCGTCGGTGGACAGGCGCATGCCCTCGGTGGTCACCGCCATCGTCACCCGGTGACCGAGCTCCTCCCAGATGTCGAACATGGTCTGTCCCCACACCTCGCCGGCGTCGTGCACCTCGGTGCCGAGCTGGCCGTCGCCCACGTCGTCGTAGGTGTAGCCGCCGGGGTCGCCGGTGCCGATCTGCACGCAGTTGGGGTCGACTTCGCCGAGCCCGCAGTCGGTCGCCTCGGTGCGGGCGTACCCCGCCCTGTTCTTGGCCAGGTAGAGGTCCAGGGTCAGCTCGCCGGGGCCGGGAGTGTTGGTGGTATAGCCCCGGGTGACCAGGTATTCGAGGGCGTAGAAGTTGCTCCATCCCTCGCCCATGCCACGGGCCTGGTAGCTGCTGAGCGTCGAGTGGTTGCTCGAGTTGACGACGAGCCGGTTGGACAAGCCGTGGGTGAACTCGTGGCCGAGGGTCACGAAGTCGTCCGTAGAGCTGGCGGCGAGGAACGGTAAAAGGATCAATACAACGCCTTCAAGACTTCATCTTGCGTTTGCAAGAGATCAAAGAAACAAGTCATGCCGGAAGCATTGAATCAGAGATCGATCGCGCCTACACAGGATTTTCCGCAGCCCTTGCTGACGATTTGAATATCTCGTTAGCATTAGCGGCAATTTTTGAATTTGTGCGCGAGATGAATGTGTTGTGTGATGCCGGCAAGGTAGGTAAGGCAGAGGCCGAGCGTGCTTTGGCATTGTTACAGCAGTTCAATCAGGTGTTGGGCGTTCTTACATTTAATAAACCAGATGAAATCGTTCCTCAGGAGCTTGAAGAGGCCCTTGCAAAACGCATCGAAGCGCGTCAGCAAAAAAATTGGGCGCTTTCCGACAGCCTCCGTGATTTCATTATTAGCCGCGGTTATGTCATTGAGGATACCCCTCAGGGCGCGCGTTTGAAGAAAGGATAATATGTCGAAGTATAATAGAACCAAAGATGAAAATTTCATGCTCTCTCTTTATGAAGAAGCAGAAAAAACCGGAGATGTTCAAGCAGTATTGGATCGCTATCGTGTCGGCGAAGCCGCGAATGTGAGCGAAAAAGCTGTCAATGCTATCTGTAGGCTGCTCATCCAAGCCAATTTCATTAAAAAAGCAGGGGAGAATGAAATCTACATCACCCCACACGGCATCAAGCTAGTCGAAAGCCTCCGCCTCGAATAAAAGTGAGTGTCGCCCAGCCCCCCGGCTTCGCTATCCCCCTCCGGGGGCACGTTCAGCCGGGGCTATAATGCACCACACCTCTGGTGTGAGCCGCAATGACTCTACGCAAGTCGTTTTCTCCCCACATACAGCTCGGCCCAAAGGGGGCCGGTGCATTATAGCCCCGGCTGAGCGTACCCCCAGAGCGGGGACACATCATTCGAACATCGGTATTTTTTCTGAAAAAGGAAATTGCCGCTCACACCAGAGGTGTGGTGCATTATAGCCCCGGCTGAGCGTACCCCCAGAGGGGGCTAGCGAAGCCGGGGTGGAGGGTAAGATTAATTAAAAAATCTAGCCCCAGAGGGGCGACACATCATACGAACATCGTATTTTTCTGAAAAAGGAAATTGCCGCTCACACCGGAGGTGTGGTGCATTATAGCCCCGGCTGAGCGTACCCCCAGAGGAGGCTAGCGAAGCCGGGGTGGGGGGTAAGATCAATTAAAAAATCTAGCCCCAGAGGGGCGACACATCATACGAACATCGTATTTTTCTGAAAAAGGAAATTGCCGCTCACACCAGAGGTGTGGTGCATTATAGCCCCGGGCTGAGCGTACCCCCAGAGGAGGCTAGCGAAGCCGGGGTGGGGGGTAAGATCAATTAAAAAATGTAGCCCCAGAGGGGCGACACATCATACGAACATCGTATTTTTCTGAAAAAGGAAATTGCCGCTCACACCAGAGGTGTGGTGCATTATAGCCCCGGCTGAGCGTACCCCCAGAGGGGGCTAGCGAAGCCGGGGTGGGAAAACAAGTTGAAAAATCTAGCCCCAGAGGGGCGACACTTATTTAAACACCATATTTTTCTGAAATGCCGTCCATTCCTGTTCAAATGATCTTTCTAAATGATGAGCCTCTTGATTATTTACATAATTTACAACGGCAATCAATGCGGGCATCCCTACACTAAAAACACCAAATCCTTCTTGCCAACCAAAGGAAGATAATTGTTTATCCGTCGACCTTATCAAATATGTCGTTTTCGTTTTCAAACTTTGAACCAACGCCGACATTGCTGTTTGCTAGAAGATTCCAAAAGTATGTGAATATGGCATAGAAATATTGCCTATGGCAAGTACCTTACTTTCACTCTTTTGAATTTCCTCCCTTATGCAATTATTTAGACCTTCTTTTAAACTGGGAATTAGAACTGGATTTCGATCTTTTACAGACCAAACAAGATGGTAAATTAATTTCGTAAACGTGTTTGTAGTCAAATAAAGAGGGTTATATTCGATTTCATGGAGTTTTAAAAATGAGGAGAGCTCATCTTCATAGGATTGGTTGATGTGTCGAATTGTTTCCTTGAAAAATATATGTTTACGGCTTCAAAAGAACTTGGGCTAACTGTGAAGGCACAATATCCTGTATTCCAATAAAAATCTGAATTATTAGGATATGCTTCACGATACCACTTTGACGAAGTAGATTTTAATCTATTTAGAAAATCGGACATTGAAATATCTGTGGGGATTTTTACCAATAAATGTATGTGATTTGGTGTTGCTGCCGATGAAAATAAGACACCACCTAATGATTTTATTGTCCCCGAGATATATCCTAGCAAGGCATTTTGTGTGTCTTGAACAATCAATGGTTTTAAATTTTTGGTTGGCCAAAGGATATGGACATATTGGTTGTTGATGGAATGCGTCATGAGTGTCGCCCCTCTGGGGCTAGATTTTTTAATTTGTTACCCCCCGGCTTCGCTAGCCCCCCCTGGGGGTACGCTCAGCCGGGGCTATAATGTACCGGCCCGTCGGGCCTAACTGCAGAAGGCGTCACCTTATGACCCTTGGGTCACTTTGGTCCCTCATGAGTGTCGCCCCTACCGGGGCTCGATTTTTTAACTTGTTTTACCCCGGCTTCGCTATCCCCCTCTGGGGGTACGCTCAGCCGGGGCTATAATGCACCACACCTCTGGTGTGAGCGGCAAAAGTTCTTATAAGCGCTCTCTTTTACACCAAGTTCATTAAGCCTTAGCCGTATTCCTCATTCAGCATTCCTCATTCTGCATTACCCTTGGGGTTTCATCCAGGGGAAGAAGAGGACGTCGCGGATGGAATGGGTATTTGTCATGATCATGACAAGGCGGTCAATGCCGATGCCCAAGCCGCCGGTAGGTGGCATGCCTTTGGCAAATGGCTTCGATGAATTCTTCATCGAGAGGGCTGGCCTCTTCGTCGCCGGCATCGCGGCGATGACTCTGGTCGACGAGGAGCCTTCTTGGATCTCAGGATCGTTCAGTTCGGATATAAGAATTGCAGATCTCACGCGTCAAAATAAAGCTTTCAAAACGTTCGACTAAACCCTCTTCCTTTTCTTTCGCATTTCGGTGCAACTTGCATAAAGGCGTTGTCTCTTGCGGGTGGTCGATAATATGGTGCGGCTGGATCAAATGTTTCTCTGCATATACCTCAAACATCGCTGCAATAAGCAATCCGCGTGATAGCCCTGGAAGCTTTTTGAGCTCAATTTCTCCACTTTCTCTTAACATGGTGCGCATCTGGTCGTCGCTCAAAGTATCCACGTCTATATTTGCGTATGTCTTCAAACTTCCTTTCATCGTCATCCGCTTCCATGGGGCTTTTAGGTCGAGTTCGACAACCTCTTCACCTTCTTCTGCATTGCCGATCATTATCGTTGTTTTGCCATGAATTGCCAATGCCAACATCTCGAAAAGGTTCTCCACAAATTTCATCATATCGTTGTAGTCCCAATATGACGCATAGGCTTCGAGCATGGTAAACTCTGGATTGTGTGTGCGGTCGATCCCTTCATTACGGAAAACGCGGCCGATTTCATAGACGCGGTCCATGCCGCCGACAATCAACTTTTTCAGCGGAATTTCGAGAGATACGCATGAACATTTCTTGATCTAAAGCGTTCAATTTTGTCAAAAATGGTCGTGCTTCGGCTCCGCCGTCGATCTCTTGTAAAACAGGAGTTTTCTTTTCCACTTCCAAAAAGTTTTGTTCTTCGAAATAATCGCGGATCAATCGCAAGATTTTTGTGCGTGTGCGGAAAACATCAGCTACGTCGGTGTGTGTGATCAAATCCAACCACCGTTTTCTGTAACGCAGCTCTTTATCTGCCAGTCCACCGTGTTTGTCGGCGAGTGGAAGCAACGTTTTGCACAATAATGTTACAGTATGGGCAAAGACAGTGAGTTCGCCCTTGTTGGTATGGAAAAGGAAACCTTCAATGCCGATGATATCTCCCAGATCGATTTTCTTTTCGATCAGCTTCATCGGCGTCAGTGCCTCTGGGTCGCCGCCATCAGCCCCATTATGACCGGCAACTTTTGTCGTTTCTTTGTTAAACATTATCTGTATGCGGCCGGTGGCATCTTGGATATGACCAGAACAACTTTCCCCATGGAGCGGAAAAGAACGAGGCGTCCGGCGACGGTAACGGGAGGGGTGGTGCCAGCAGCGCCATCATCGCTGTGTCCTATTGAGGCGGATCCATATTTTTCTTGAAGTTCTTTTGCAGTATGTGTCGGGGTGAATTTATGAGGATAAGGTTCGACGCCTAGCTTGCGTAGTTCCGCCAGTTTGTTGCTGCGGAGTTGAAATTCTTCATGTTGATGATATTCTGGAGTGGTGTCGGACATGTTTCGCTCGTTTTTATTTCTGTTGATTTATTTGATGCTTCTGTTCCATTTCAATTGTTCCTGGAGTCCTATAACTGCGAACAAAATCGAGTCTGGCGTAGCAGTAGGCGGTTGTGATGAAAAGCGCAAGACCGTATACCAGCCAGTTGAGGACGAACCACCTTGTCTGGGAGCTAGCGTTGCTGTAAAGTTTTAACCATCTAAACATCTTGACCTCACATGTTGATCAAGATATTTGTAGCATACTTGACATTATCCTACAACGCGGCCGACGAGGTCGTATTCGGCGACATCGGTGATCTCTACTTCGTATACTTGTCCAAACCCTGTCACGGACCTGCCGTCATTGATGAGGACTTGACCATCGATTTCAGGGCATTGTCCATAATGTCGCCCAACCATCAGCAGTTTGGTTTCGGGATGGTATGTTTCGACGACAACTTGCACTTTTTTGCCAATCCATTTCTTATTTGATTTTGCCAGCACTTTTTGTTGAATCTTCATCAATTTTTCATAGCGCTTTTTCTTTGTTGCTTCTGGCAACTGGTCTGGAAGATCGTATGCATGGGATCCGGGTTCTCTCGAAAACTGGAATATTCCAATATTATCTAGAGGGTACTGTTGGACGAATTCGCAAAGTTCATTGAATTGTTCTTCGGTTTCGCCAGGGAATCCTACAATTAAGCTGGTGCGGATGACAACATCAGGCATCTCGCGACGTAACTTGGTGATTGTATCGATGATATCTTCACGCGAAGTAGCGCGGTGCATAGCTTTCAACACTTGGTTGTTGATATGCTGGATGGGCATATCAAGATAACGGCAAATCCTATTGTCGCTCTTGACAAGGGCAATCAACTCATCGGTGATTTCATCTGGATACAAATACAACAGGCGCAACCAGAAATCTTTTTTCACTTCCAGCATCGATTTGATCAATTCGATCAAAGCGGATAGTCTTTTGGAACCGCGATCTTTGCCGTAGTCGCCAAGGTCTTGTGCGATGAGGATAATTTCTCGGACGCCT